>NZ_JBVIZC010000007.1:0-375215 GCF_055591945.1 Streptomyces sp. NPDC041191
CTGGACACGACCGAACCGTCCGGCTGGGCGGCCAGCGCGACATCGACATTGCGCCAGGCGCCCGTGGCGGCATCCTGGAAACGTATCGGCCCGGCGGCCAGTTCGGTGGTGAGGGAACCGTCCTTGTTGACCCACGTGGTCGACGTCTCGGTCCGCTCCGACAGGGCTTCGACCCTCTTGCCGGACAGCTTCGCGGCCACGCGCGCCGACGCGATGTCGGCTGCCTGCGTCACCGTCTCCTGCCGCGTCTCGGCCGCGGGTGCCTCCGGCGACCGGGCCGCGGCGGCACCGGTCCCGTCGAGCACGGTGACGGCCAGGGCGAGGGCGAGACCGCCCGCGATGTGCCGCAGGCTCCTTCCCGTCCAGGGCCGTCCCCGCTCCTCCGGAGCGGGTATGTGAATCGTCATGATTCCTCGGTCTCGTAGTTCCTGACGCACCGTCTTGCGGTGCATCCGCGAAGATACAGAGGGATAAATCGACAAAGAACTCGCAAAGGTTGCGCAAAGTGATGGGATGGTTCCGTTCGGTGGAGTGATGTGCGGCACTCTTCTCCGCGCGTTCACGTACCGGTCCCGAAGGCGGGGAGGGTGCTCCCGCCCGTGCGGCGGGCGGCACGCATGCCCATGGCATCGGAGTGGAGGGCGGCGGTTCCGTGCGCGGGCGGAAGTCCGGTCAGGGGGCGGCCGATGGGTGGACCGCGCAGGGGCGGCGCTCTCTTCGCACCGCCCCTCTCGCGGGCTGTGGGCGGCTCTCGTCGCACGGGTTCGTGGCGGGGGCGGCGACCGTCTGGCACGGGGCGGCGGCATGCGGCGACCGCGGTGGCGGCGGAGGTGGTGAACGCGCCGTTCGCGGAGTCGGTGTACGCGCCGTTCGCGGAGTCGGGCGCGAGGCGGCACGGACGACGGACGCCACCTGGGACCCCGGGCATCACCCCGAGGCGGATGAGCGGGCGGACGGGCCTCGGGTGCCGGCCACGGCGATGCCGGCCGGGGCCGGGTACGGGGCCACCCCCGCTTCGGTGCGGGCCTGCTCGCCTTCGCGCCGACCAGGTCCGAGGCCAACGCGTACGACATGCCCGGTGGGCGCTGCGTCCGCCTCTACGCCCACGAGGGCGTCCCGCACGGCACCCGCCTCCGCCTCCGGCCCCACCGTGAACCCGGGACCGCCCGCCCGGCGTCTCGGCCTCCGCCGACCCGAGAAAGGCTTCGGGCCGACGGCCCCGCTTGCGCATCCGGTACGTGACCACGGGCGGAGACCGCCTGCTCCTTGTGGGAAGGGGCCCGGCGCACCCCTCTCATGGGGTTTCGTGCTGCGATCGGCCCGCTCCGGCAGCGGGAGGCGGATGCCGCGGGCGGAGTCAGATGTTGATGATCGTGGTGTGTCCGCCGCACAGGACCGTGAGGTCCTCCGGGTCCGAGGTCAGGATCGTGACGGGCCCGGGTGCTGCCAGGGCGGTGGCCGCGAGCATGGCGTCGATGGCGTACTTGTGGCCGTGCAGGCCGGCGTCGGCGAGGAGGGCGGCGGCACGGCGAGCGATCGGCTCGGTGACCGGTTCGACGACCAGGCGGGAGAGCGTCCACTCCAGGGCCGGGCGGTTGATGCGGGGGTGGACCACTTCGACGAGGGTGGCCGCCGAGGTGATCACACGGAGGTCGTCGGCGCGGGCCAGGGCGAGCCAGGCGGTGACCGCGCGGTCGCGCAGGACGGCCTTGGCCAGCCCTTCGCTGTCGAGGACGAGGGTGCCGCCGGGGACCGCGGGGGAGAAGGTCACGCGGCGCTCGCTCCGCGTCCCGTCTGCTCGCGTCGTGCCTGGGTGAGCCGGTCGCGGAGAGACTGGACCTCTTCGTCCGTGACGGGGCCGTGCTCGGCCTCGGCGACGGCGATGAGTTCGTTGAGGTTGTCGCGTTCGATCTGGCGGGCGACGGCCGCGGCCACATAGGCGGACAGGCCGGAGGGGCCACCGCGGGCCTTGGCGGCTTCGGCGATGTCGCGCGGCATGGTGATCGAGTACTTGCCGGTGGGCTCACTCATGCTACTGATCCTACCTCTCATCCTCCGCCTTTCTCGGGAGATGCGATCTCCTCTCTCTGGCATTGCCCCACGGGCGATGCGCTGATCTGGAGGGAGGGGGTGGTTGCGATGCGGAAGCTCACAGAGCGGCCACGAGGAGTGCCGAGGGGAGGCATGGGGAGAGGGTGGTGATCGCTTCACGGCCTCGGCGGGGTGATCTGCTGGAGACGGAGACGGAGGGAACGTCGGGGCGCCGGCCGGCGGACGCGGTGCCTCATCGGTCCGGGCCGTTCGGAAAGCCGCGGCGGATGATCATGGTCCGGTACGCGAAGTGCCCGCATGGACGCCAGGTCCTTTCCAGCAGGCGCATCGACGCGCTTCCGAACGCGTACGGCTGAGTGGTCGTCACCTTTTCCGTGAGCGTCCCACGGATGTCCCGCATGGGCCGGTTTCGGGACGGCGGAGCGCCTCACCTGACGGGCGGATTGAGATAAAAGGGCAGGTCACGGGTGTTTCGGTGAGGGGAAGTCGAGAAGTGCAACGGCCGTATGGCCTGTGTGTGTTCCGGCATCAACAGAGAAGCCCCTGACCCGCATTTCTGCGGGTCAGGGGCTTCTCTGGCACTTCCTGCGAAGTGCCCCCGGCAGGATTCGAACCTGCGCACACGGCTCCGGAGGCCGTTGCTCTATCCCCTGAGCTACGGGGGCGTCCGCCGCGTTCGGCGGCGACGGGTAGAACACTACCAGCTCCCGGGGCGTGCCCGTGAACAGGTATTTCCGGGGGTGTCACCGGGGGAGGGGTCCCCCGCACGGGGCGGAAGTGGGTAAAACCCGGACGCGGTCGTCGGGGGCGCCCTACTCTCGTTCGTGTGTCAGGCGCGTCCGGCCGGGTGCTCGTTGTCGACGACAACAAGGTGATCCGGCAGCTGATCAGGGTCAATCTCGAACTCGAGGGGTTCGAGGTCGTGACCGCGGCCGATGGTGCCGAGTGTCTGGATGTCGTGCACCGGGTCCGTCCGGATGTCGTCACCCTGGATGTCGTCATGCCTCGTCTCGACGGGATCAGGACGGCCGAGCGGTTGCGGGCCGATGCCCGGACCCGGCATCTCCCGGTCGCCCTCATCAGCGCCTGCGGCGAGCGCGAGGTCGCCGAGGCCGTCGCCTCCGGCGTCGACGCCTTCCTCCCCAAGCCCTTCGAGCCGAACGAACTCATCGCTGTCGTGAGGCAGTTGTTGTTCTGCGAGCGGTCGAAGCGTTCGGGGGCGGCCGGGCCCGACGGCGGAGAGGAGCCGGCCACAGCGGTCGGTGGGCCGGCCTCCGCCCTGGTGGACGCGGCCGGGGACGGTCTCCTCGGTCCCCGGGGCGGTCCTCCCGGGTCCCGGGAGGGCGTTCCCGGGCCCCGCGATGGTCTTCTCGGGCCCCGCGACGGCCTTCCCGGCCCTCGCGACGCCTTTCCCGGCCCCCGTGACGGTCTCCTCGGGCCCCAGGATCGCTTCCTCGGTCCCCAGGACGGGCTCCTCGACTGACCGGCCGAGCCCCTTTCCGACCGGAACCGGCCGAAGGCAACCGGAACCGACCGGAGTCGGCCGATCATTCGCTCCAGCCGGTCCGTCGATCACTCGTCCCGGTCGGTTCAGCGGTCCGTCGCCTTCCGATCGGCTCGCCGACCGACATCGCCACCCCCGCCCGGCCGACCAGCCGACCAGTCGCCCCGCCCCTGCCGGTCCGGGAACCTCCCCGGCCGGGAACCTCCCGGTTCGGGAACCTCCCGGTTCGGGAACCTCCCGGTTCGGGAACCTCCCGGTTCGGGAACCTCCCGGTCCGGAAGCCTCCCGAACCGAAACCCCCAGGACCGGCAACCCCCGGGACCGGCAAACCCCCCGCACCCCCTGCCCGCATGCCGAAACCGGTTCGCGTCGGTACCCCCCTCCTCCCCTAGGCTGGTCCCGTGACCCCCGCTGACCTCTCCCTGACCGTGTTGCGCGCCGTGCGCCGCGCGGTCGACGACGGTGCCCTGCGGGTCGACGTCCCTCCCCGGGTGAAGGTCGAGCGGGCCCGGCCCGGCGGCGCGGGGGAGTACGCCAGCAGCATCGCCCTCGTCCTCGCCCGGCCCGCCGGGCGCAGCGCCCTCGACGTCGCCGGGATCATCGAGGAGCGGCTCCGGGACGTCCCGGAGCTCCGGCGCGTCGAGATCACCGGGCCCGGGTTCCTGAACTTCACCCTGCGGGGAGACGCCGACGCCGACCTCGTACGGGGGATCCACGACGCCGGCCCCTCCTACGGGCACGGCGACGCCCTCGCCGGCACCACCGTCCGCCTCGCCCGCGCGACCGAGCCGCGCGCCGTGCTCGTGACCGGCGTCCTCGTCCGGCTGCTGCGCACCCAGGGAGCCGACGCCGGGACCGGGGAAGGCGGCGAACGGGTCCACGTGCGTCCCGGGACCCCCGCCGCCTCCGCCACCTCCCGCGAAGACGCCGACGCACTCCGGTGGGCCTTCCTGCGCCCCGCCCCCCACGACCGGCCCCTCGACCCCGCCCCCCTCCTCGTCCAGCACGAGCGCAATCCCCTCTTCCGGGTGCGCTACGCGTACTCCCGGACCCGCAGACTGCTCGTCAACGCACAGCAGCTCGGCTTCTCCCCCTCGTACGGCACGCACGACGCACACGGCACGTACGACGCACACGGCACGCACGACGCACACGGCTCGTACGACACGTACAGCTCGCACGACGCGCACGAGCCCCACGGGGCCCCCGCCGGCGCGGCCGTACTCCTCGGCCTCCTCCGTGACCACCCCGCCGTCCTCCTCGCCGCCGCCCGCCACCGCGCCCCCGACCGGGTCGCCCGGCACCTGGAGGCCGTCGCCGACGCGCTGCTCGCGTTCCAGCACACCGTCCTGCCGCTCGGCGACGAGAAACCCTCGGCCGCCCACCGCTCCCGGCTCGCGCTCGCCGAAGCCGCCGGGACGGTGCTCGCCGGCGGCCTCTCCGTGCTCGGCATCAGCGCACCCGACCGGATCTGAGAGAGCAGACACAGACATGAGCCGTTCCGCCCACCCCGCAGGGCCCCGCCACGCCGACGTCCTTCCCGAGGGCCACTACTCCGCCCCGCCCGCCGACCTCAACGTCCTCGACCCGAAGGTGTGGTCCAGGACCGTCACGCGGGACGAGCGCGGGATCGTCACCGTCGGCGGGATCGGGGTCGACGCGCTCGCCGAGGAGTTCGGCACGCCCGCCTACTTCCTCGACGAGGCCGACTTCCGCGCCCGCTGCCGTGCCTGGGCCGACGCCTTCGGCCGGGACGCGGACGTGTTCTACGCCGGGAAGGCGTTCCTCTCCCGGGCCGTCGTGCGGTGGCTCGCGGAGGAGGGACTGAACCTCGACGTCTGCTCCGGCGGCGAACTCGCCACCGCGCTCTCGGCCGGCATGCCCGCCGAGCGCATCGCCTTCCACGGCAACAACAAGAGCGAGCAGGAGATCGAGAAGGCGGTGAGCGCCGGCGTCGGGCGCATCGTCCTCGACTCCTTCCAGGAGATCGTCCGCGTCGCCCACGTCGCCCGGTCCCTCGGCAGGCGGCAGCGCGTGCAGATCCGGGTCACGGTCGGCGTGGAGGCCCACACGCACGAGTTCATCGCCACCGCCCACGAGGACCAGAAGTTCGGCATCGCGCTCGCCGGCGGACAGGCCGCCGAGGCCGTGCGGCGGGCGCTGGAGCTCGACGGACTCGAACTCGTCGGCATCCACTCGCACATCGGCTCCCAGATCTTCGACATGGCCGGTTTCGAGGTGTCCGCCCGCCGTGTCGTGGGGCTCCTCGCCGAGGTGCGCGACGAGCACGGCGTCGAGCTGCCCGAGATCGACCTCGGCGGCGGCCTCGGCATCGCGTACACCTCCGAGGACGACCCGCGCGAGCCGCACGAGATCGCCAAGGCGTTGAACGAGATCGTGGGGCGGGAGTGCGAGGCCGCCGGGCTCCGGACGCCCCGGATCTCCGTCGAGCCCGGACGGGCCATCGTCGGTCCCACGGCCTTCACCCTCTACCGGGTCGGCACGATCAAGCCGCTCGAAGGGCTGCGGACGTACGTGAGCGTCGACGGCGGCATGTCGGACAACATCCGCACCGCCCTCTACGACGCCGAATACAGCGCCAGCCTCGTCTCGCGGACCAGCGACGCCGAGCCGATGCTCTCCCGCGTCGTCGGCAAGCACTGCGAGAGCGGTGACATCGTCGTGCGGGACGCCTTCCTCCCCGCCGACCTGGCGCCTGGCGACCTCCTCGCCGTGCCGGCCACCGGTGCGTACTGCCGCTCCATGGCCAGCAACTACAACCACGCGCTCCGCCCGCCCGTCGTCGCCGTCCGCGACGGCGAGGCGCGCGTCATCGTCCGCCGCGAGACGGAGGAAGATCTCCTGCGCCTGGACGTCGGGTGATGAAATAGTCGGGTGATGGAATTCATGTCTCACGATCCGGACGAGGGGCGGAAACCCCCGTCCGGTGAGTGAGACTGGTCCTCGCCGCAGAGGCCGTAGAGACCGTAGAGATACGAACGCAGTAACTACGAAGCAGTACGAGAAACGAGGTCGGATGATGCGTACGCGTCCGCTGAAGGTGGCGCTGCTGGGCTGTGGAGTGGTCGGCTCAGAGGTGGCGCGCATCATGACGACGCACGCCGACGACCTCGCCGCGCGCATCGGCGCCCCGGTCGAGCTCGTCGGCGTGGCGGTCCGCCGTCGGGACAAGGTCCGCGAGGGCGTCGCCCCGGAGCTGGTCACCACCGACGCCACCGCCCTGGCCGCGCGCGAGGACATCGACGTCGTCGTGGAGGTCATCGGCGGGGTCGAACCGGCCCGCACCCTCATCACCACCGCCTTCGAGCACGGCGCCTCCGTCGTCTCCGCCAACAAGGCGCTGCTCGCCCAGGACGGCGCGACCCTCCACGCCACCGCCCAGAAGTACGGGCAGGACCTGTACTACGAGGCCGCCGTCGCCGGCGCCATCCCGCTGATCCGGCCGCTGCGCGAGTCCCTCGCCGGCGACAAGATCAACCGCGTGATGGGCATCGTCAACGGCACGACCAACTTCATCCTCGACAAGATGGACACCTCCGGCGCCGGCTACTCCGAGGCGCTGGACGAGGCCACCGCCCTCGGGTACGCCGAGGCCGACCCGACCGCCGACGTCGAGGGCTTCGACGCCGCCGCCAAGGCCGCCATCCTCGCCGGGATCGCCTTCCACACGCGGGTGCGCCTGGACGACGTCCACCGCGAGGGCATGACCGAGGTCACCGCCGCCGACTTCGCCTCCGCCAAACGGATGGGCTGCACCATCAAACTGCTCGCCATCTGCGAGCGGGCCGCCGACGGGGACTCCGTCACCGCGCGCGTGCACCCCGCGATGATCCCGCTCAGCCACCCGCTGGCCTCCGTCCGCGAGGCGTACAACGCGGTCTTCGTGGAGGCGGAGGCCGCCGGGCGGCTCATGTTCTACGGCCCCGGCGCCGGTGGCGCGCCCACCGCCTCGGCCGTGCTCGGCGACCTCGTCGCCGTGTGCCGCAACAAGCTCAACGGGGCCAACGGCCCCGGCGAGTCCGCGTACGCCCAGCTGCCCGTCAGCCCCATGGGCGAGGTCGTCACGCGGTACCACATCAGCCTCGACGTGGCCGACAAGCCGGGCGTCCTCGCCCAGGTCGCGACGGTCTTCGCCGAGCACGGCGTGTCCATCGACACGGTGCGCCAGCACGGCCGTCAGGACGGAGGCGGCGAGGCGTCCCTCGTCGTCGTCACCCACCGCGCGCCCGACGCCGCCCTCTCCGGGACCGTCGAGGCACTGCGCAAGCTCGACACCGTGCGCGGTGTCGCCAGCATCATGCGTGTTGAAGGGGAGTAAGGACCCATGACCAGCAAGGGCACCCACCAGTGGCGCGGCATCATCGAGGAGTACCGGGACCGCCTTCCGGTCACGGACACGACGCCGGTCGTCACGCTCCGTGAGGGCGGTACGCCGCTCGTTCCCGCTCAGGTCCTCTCCGAGCGCACGGGCTGCGAGGTGCACCTCAAGGTCGAGGGCGCCAACCCCACCGGCTCCTTCAAGGACCGGGGCATGACCATGGCCATCACGCGGGCCAAGGAGGAGGGCGCGCGGGCCGTCATCTGCGCCTCCACCGGCAACACCTCCGCCTCCGCCGCCGCCTACGCGGTGCGCGCCGGCATGGTCTGCGCCGTCCTCGTGCCCCAGGGCAAGATCGCCCTCGGCAAGATGGGCCAGGCCCTCGTGCACGGCGCGAAGATCCTCCAGGTCGACGGCAACTTCGACGACTGCCTCACCCTGGCCCGCTCCCTCTCCGACAACTACCCGGTGGCGCTGGTCAATTCGGTCAACCCGGTCCGCATCGAGGGCCAGAAGACCGCCGCGTTCGAGGTCGTGGACATGCTGGGCGACGCCCCCGACATCCACGTCCTGCCGGTCGGCAACGCGGGCAACATCACCGCGTACTGGAAGGGGTACGGGGAGTACGCCGCCGACGGCACGGCCTCCCGCCGGCCGCGCATGTGGGGCTTCCAGGCGTCGGGTTCCGCCCCGCTCGTGCGTGGCGAGGTCGTCAAGGACCCGTCGACGATCGCCACCGCGATCCGCATCGGCAACCCGGCCTCGTGGGAGTACGCGATCGCCGCGCGCGACGCGTCGGGCGGCTTCATCGACGAGGTGACGGACCGTGAGATCCTGCGCGCCTACCGCCTGTTGGCCGCGCAGGAGGGCGTCTTCGTCGAGCCCGCCTCGGCCGCCTCGGTCGCCGGTCTGCTGAAGGCCGCCGAGCAGGGCAAGGTCGACCCCGGCCAGCGGATCGTCTGCACCGTCACCGGCAACGGCCTCAAGGACCCCGACTGGGCCGTGGCCGGCGCGCCGCAGCCGGTCACCGTCCCGGTCGACGCCGCGGTCGCCGCCCAGCGCCTCGGCCTGGCCTGATCCCGCCCTTCGCGGGGCCCCCGTCCGGGCCCCGCGCGCGGAAGGTCCCCGCTCGCCGTGCGGGGGACCGGCACCGCTCGAAACCCGATCAGGAACGTACATAGGCGCACAGGTTGGCGCGCGACACGCATCGTGCGCCTCCTGTGCGCCCTATGTCGCCGCGGAACCTTCCTTCGATAGGCTGTACCGACCCGCCCCGACGCATATGCGCGGTGTTGTTGCCGTTGTCGCCCCCGTGGCCGAAACGGTCCCCGGGTCCCGGTGTACTTCTCTCGAAATACCCGTTGTCCGACATACCCGTTGCCGCAATCAAGGAGAGTCAACGAGCGATGGCCGGTCCAGCGTTCCGCGCCGCCGCCGTACGGGTGCGCGTCCCCGCCACCAGTGCCAACCTCGGTCCGGGGTTCGACGCCTTCGGGCTGGCCCTCGGCCTCTACGACGACGTGGTCGTCCGGGTCGCCGACTCCGGGCTGCACGTGGACATCGCGGGCGAGGGCGCCGGGACGCTCCCGCGCGACGAGAGCCACCTGCTCGTACGCTCCCTGCGCACGGCCTTCGACCTGCTCGGCGGGCAGCCGCGCGGCCTGGAGGTCGTCTGTGCCAACCGCATCCCGCACGGCCGGGGCCTCGGCTCCTCCTCCGCCGCCATCTGCGCCGGCATCGTCGCCGCCCGCGCCGTGACCATAGGCGGCGACGCCCGGCTCGACGAGGCCGCCCTCCTGGAGCTGGCCACCGAGATCGAGGGCCACCCCGACAACGTCGCGGCCTGCCTGCTGGGCGGTTTCACGCTCGCCTGGACCGAGTCCGGCGCCGCCCGCGCCATCAGGATGGACCCCTCGGACTCCATCGTTCCGGTGGTTTTCGTCCCCGGGAAGCCGGTCCTGACCGAGACCGCGCGCGGCCTCCTCCCGCGCACCGTCCCGCACGTAGACGCCGCCGCCAACGCCGGCCGCGCCGCCCTCCTCGTCGAGGCCCTGACCCGCCGTCCCGAACTCCTGCTCGCGGCCACCGAGGACCGGCTGCACCAGGAGTACCGGGCCCCCGCGATGCCCGAGAGCGTCGCCCTCGTCAACCGGCTGCGGGAGGACGGCGTTCCCGCCGTCATCTCCGGCGCGGGCCCCACGGTGATGGCCCTCGCCGAGCCCGGGACGGCCGACAAGGTCGCCCTGCTCGCGGGCGACGGCTGGGCCGCCAACCGGCTCGGCCTCGACGCGTCCGGAGCGAGCGTCCTGCCGCTGGCGTCCCCGTGAGGGGACCGGGACGCGGGGCGGCGCCCCGGACGAACGGGGGGACCGGGGCGTGGAACGCCACCCCGGCCGGGTGCGGAAAACCGCCGACGACAGGAGATTGCCGGTGAGGGAGAGGGGGAATGTTTGTTGGAGCCGGTAGTGTTAACCTCAAGTCTGCACCCGACCTCCTTGTGGAGCGGTGCGGAGTGTCCCCTCAGGGACCACCCTTTCTTCCGGGAGCCTCCCCAACTGCCTGAGCAGCCCGCCTGAGCAGTTTCGAGCACGCTCCGGAACCGGCACGACACCCCTCGCTCTTCCTCCGTGAGGGCCGAGCAGGGGGCCTCGGGCCGGACCCACAGCACGTTTCCTCTCTTCCGCCGCACCCGGCGGGACCACCGCCCCGGACTCGGTCCACACATCAGGACCCTGCCGGACAGCACAACCGGTCGCCGAGCCAGATGGCCGACGTCCGCTCCAGGGAAGGACCCTTCGTGAGCGACACCACCGATCTGATGGGCGTGACTGCCGACAGCAGTGTCGACAACGCCGCGCCCGCCGAAGGTGCTGCCACCGGCGGCACCGCACGGCGCCGCCGCTCCGGCACCGGCCTCGACGGCATGGTCCTGGCCGAGCTGCAGCAGGTCGCGTCCGGCCTCGGCATCAGGGGCACCGCGCGGATGCGCAAGAGCCAGCTGATCGAGGTCATCAAGGAGGCGCAGGCCGGAGGAGGCTCCGCCGCCCCCGCCAAGACCGCCGACGCCGCCGAGGCCAAGCCGAAGCGCCGCGCCACCTCCAAGGCCCGCACGGGCGAGACGGCCGCCGAGCCCGTCGCCGAGGCCCCCGCCGCTCCCCAGGCGGAGAAGGCCGAGAAGACCGCCGGCCAGCAGCAGATCGAGATCCCGGGCCAGCCCTCCCCCAAGACTCCGTCGGAGCAGGGGAGCGCCGCCGACGAGCAGCCGGCCGGCGAGCGCCGCCGCCGTCGCGCCACCGCCCCCGCCGGTTCGCCGGAGGGCGGGACCGAGGCCGACCGGGCGGTCAGGACCGAGACCCGTACGGACACCCGCACCGAGCCCCGTGAGACCAGGGCCGACGCGCAGACCGACACCAGGGCCGAGGCCGCCGTGGACGGCGCCGAGGGCCGCGGCCGCCGTGACCGCGGCGAGCGGGGCGACCGGGGGGAGCGCGGCGACCGCCGCGACCGCCGGGACCGCCAGCGCGACCGCAAGGGCGACGACCAGCAGCAGGGCGGCGGCCAGCAGGGCGGCCAGCGCAAGGAGCGCCAGGGCCAGGGCCAGGGCGGCGGTCAGGGCCAGCAGGGCGGCCAGCAGAGCGGCCCGCAGGACGACTACGACGACGAGGCCGGCGGCCGCCGGGGCCGTCGCGGCCGCTACCGCGACCGCCGCGGACGCCGTGGCCGCGACGACTTCCAGGCCGGCGAGCCGCAGGTCGCCGACGACGACGTCCTGATCCCCGTCGCGGGCATCCTCGACATCCTCGACAACTACGCGTTCATCCGGACCTCCGGCTACCTGCCCGGCCCGAACGACGTGTACGTCTCCCTCGCCCAGGTCCGCAAGAACGGCCTGCGCAAGGGTGACCACGTCACCGGTGCCGTGCGCCAGCCGAAGGAGGGCGAGCGCCGCGAGAAGTTCAACGCGCTGGTCCGCCTGGACTCCGCGAACGGCATGGCCGCCGACTCCGGCCGCGGCCGCCCGGAGTTCAACAAGCTGACCCCGCTCTACCCGCAGGACCGGCTCCGCCTGGAGACCGACCCGGGCGTGCTGACCACGCGGATCATCGACCTCGTGTCGCCGATCGGCAAGGGCCAGCGCGGTCTGATCGTGGCCCCGCCGAAGACCGGCAAGACCATGATCATGCAGGCGATCGCCAACGCGATCACCACCAACAACCCCGAGTGCCACCTGATGGTCGTCCTGGTCGACGAGCGTCCGGAAGAGGTCACCGACATGCAGCGGTCGGTCAAGGGCGAGGTCATCTCCTCGACCTTCGACCGCCCGGCCGAGGACCACACCACCGTCGCCGAGCTGGCCATCGAGCGCGCCAAGCGCCTCGTGGAGCTGGGCCACGACGTGGTCGTCCTGCTCGACTCGATCACCCGCCTGGGCCGCGCGTACAACCTCGCCGCCCCGGCCTCCGGCCGCATCCTGTCCGGTGGTGTCGACTCGACCGCGCTCTACCCGCCGAAGCGCTTCTTCGGTGCCGCGCGCAACATCGAGGACGGCGGCTCGCTGACCATCCTCGCCACCGCGCTCGTGGACACCGGTTCGCGCATGGACGAGGTGATCTTCGAGGAGTTCAAGGGCACCGGCAACATGGAGCTCAAGCTCGACCGGAAGCTCGCCGACAAGCGCATCTTCCCGGCCGTCGACGTCGACGCCTCGGGCACGCGCAAGGAGGAGATCCTGCTCGGCAGCGACGAGCTGGCCGTCACCTGGAAGCTGCGCCGCGTGCTGCACGCGCTCGACCAGCAGCAGGCGATCGAACTGCTCCTCGACAAGATGAAGCAGACGAAGTCGAACGGCGAGTTCCTCCTCCAGATCCAGAAGACCACCCCCGGAGCGAACAACAACGACTGACGCGGTCCACCGGACCCGCGTCGCACGGCGGAGGCCGGGCCCCGGCCCGTGACTCCGCCGTGGTCCGCGCCGCCCGCCGCGCCCACCGTGTCCGCACGGTGGGCGCGGCGTCGTCTCCGGCCGGCGTCGTCTCCGGCCGGTGCCGGGCCCGGCACGGTGTACGGCCCCGGCGGCCCCGTGCCGGACCCCCGCGGTCCCGGACGGCCCCCGCCCGTTCCCGTACGGCCGCGGGCGCGGCTCCGGCGGCCCGGACGGCACCGGGGGCCGGTTCCCGCCGGGGAGTCGTCGGGGCGGTCGCGGGAGCCGCGGAGGCGCCCGGGAATACCTCCGGGCCGCCCCCGGTTTTGGGAGATGCGGCCGGTCCTGGCAGACTGGTACGTCGGCCCCGGTTCACGCATGCCGCAACCCGCAGCAGCGACCCGGTGCCCTCCCGGAACATAGGAGACACCTTGAAGCGCGAGATCCACCCCGAGTACGTCGAGACCCAGGTCAGCTGCACCTGTGGCGCGTCGTTCACCACCCGCAGCACCCTCACCGACGGCACCATCCGTGCCGAGGTCTGCTCCGAGTGCCACCCGTTCTACACGGGCAAGCAGAAGATCCTCGACACCGGCGGCCGCGTCGCCCGCTTCGAGGCCCGCTTCGGCAAGGCCGCCGGCTCCGCCAACAAGTAGCGAGCCCCTGCGCCGGTCCACGGTCGCCCCGCGCGGGTGGCCGGGACCGGCGCTTTGGCGTCCCCGTAGCAATCCGACGAAAACCAGGAGCCCCCGATGTTCGAGGCGGTCGAGGAACTGATCGGCGAGCACGCCGACCTCGAGACGAAGCTGGCGGACCCCTCGGTCCACGCGGACCAGGCGAACGCGCGCAAGCTCAACAAGCGCTACGCCGAGCTGACCCCGATCGTCGCCACCTACCGCTCCTGGAAGCAGACCGGTGACGACATCGAGACCGCCCGCGAGCTGGCGCACGACGACCCCGACTTCGCCGCCGAGGTCAAGCAGCTGGAGAAGGACCGGGAGGAGCTGACCGACAGGCTCCGCCTGCTCCTCGTCCCGCGCGACCCCAGCGACGACAAGGACGTCATCCTGGAGATCAAGGCCGGCGCCGGCGGCGACGAGTCCGCGCTCTTCGCCGGCGACCTGCTCCGCATGTACCTCCGGTACGCCGAGCGCGTCGGCTGGAAGACCGAGATCATCGACGCCACCGAGTCCGAGCTGGGCGGCTACAAGGACGTCCAGGTCGCCGTGAAGACCAAGGGCGGCAACGGCGCCACCGAGCCCGGCCAGGGCGTCTGGGCCCGGCTCAAGTACGAGGGCGGGGTGCACCGCGTCCAGCGCGTGCCCGCCACCGAGTCCCAGGGCCGCATCCACACCTCCGCCGCCGGCGTCCTCGTCACGCCCGAGGCCGAGGAGGTCGAGGTCGAGGTCCACGCCAACGACCTGCGCATCGACGTCTACCGCTCGTCCGGCCCCGGCGGCCAGTCGGTCAACACCACCGACTCCGCCGTCCGCATCACCCACCTGCCGACCGGCATCGTCGCCTCCTGCCAGAACGAGAAGAGCCAGCTCCAGAACAAGGAGCAGGCCATGCGCATCCTGCGCTCCCGGCTCCTCGCCGCCGCCCAGGAGAAGGCCGAGGCCGAGGCCGCCGATGCCCGTCGCAGCCAGGTCCGCACGGTCGACCGCTCCGAGAAGATCCGGACGTACAACTACCCGGAGAACCGCATCTCGGACCACCGCGTCGGTTTCAAGGCGTACAACCTGGACCAGGTGCTCGACGGCGAACTGGACGCGGTGATCCAGGCGTGCGTCGACGCCGACTCGGCGGCGAAGCTCGCCGCCGCGTAAGGACCCGAGCCCCACCCCGCACCACGGAGGACCAGCGTGCAGTCACTTCCTGAGGGGCGATCCCCAGGCCCCCGCAGCCTGCTGCTCGCCGAGGTGGCCCAGGCCACCCGGCGGCTGGCCGACGCCGGCGTCCCCTCCCCGCGCTTCGACGCGGAGGAGCTCGCCGCGTTCGTGCACGGCGTCAAGCGGGGGGAGCTGCACCAGGTCAAGGACGCGGACTTCGACGCCCGCTACTGGGAGACGATCGCCCGCCGTGAGGCCCGCGAACCGCTCCAGCACATCACCGGACGGGCGTTCTTCCGCTACCTGGAGCTCCAGGTGGGGCCCGGCGTCTTCGTGCCGCGACCGGAGACCGAGTCGGTCGTCGGCTGGGCCATAGACGCCGTGCGCGCCATGGACGTCGTCGAGCCGCTCATCGTCGACCTGTGCACCGGCTCCGGGGCCATCGCCCTCGCCATGGCGCAGGAGGTGCCGCGCTCCCGCGTGCACGCCGTCGAGCTGTCCGAGGACGCCCTCGTCTGGACCCGGAAGAACGCCGAGGGCTCCCGCGTCACCGTCCACCGGGGCGACGCCCTGACCGCCCTGCCGGAGCTGGACGGCCAGGTCGACCTGGTCATCTCCAACCCGCCGTACATCCCGCTCACCGAGTGGGAGTACGTGGCGCCCGAGGCCCGCGACCACGACCCGGACATGGCGCTCTTCTCCGGCGAGGACGGCCTCGACACCATCCGGGGCATCGAACGCACCGCCCACCGTCTGCTCCGCCCCGGCGGCCTCGTCGTCATCGAGCACGCGGACACCCAGGGCGGCCAGGTGCCCTGGATCTTCAACGAGGAGGCCGGCTGGACCGACGCCGCCGACCACCCCGACCTGAACAACCGGCCGCGCTTCGCGACCGCCCGCAAGGCGACGCCGTGACGGCCACGACTGCCCCGACCGCGGCGTCCGCGACCGCGACGACCGCGACGAACCACGCGTACGAGGAGGCCGGGAACTGATGGCACGGCGATACGACTGCAACGAGGCGACCGACCGCGTGACCGGCCTGCGCGAGGCCGCGTCCGCCGTCCGCCGGGGCGAACTGGTCGTGCTGCCCACCGACACCGTGTACGGGATCGGGGCGGACGCCTTCAGCAGCGAGGCCGTGGCGGACCTCCTCGCGGCCAAGGGACGCGGCCGCAACATGCCCACGCCCGTGCTCATCGGCTCCCCGAACACCCTCCACGGCCTCGTCACCGACTTCTCCGAGCAGGCGTGGGAGCTGGTCGACGCCTTCTGGCCCGGCGCGCTCACCCTGGTCGCCCGGCACCAGCCGTCCCTCCAGTGGGACCTCGGCGACACCCGGGGCACCGTCGCCGTCCGGATGCCGCTGCACCCGGTCGCGATCGAGCTGCTCACCGAGGTCGGCCCGATGGCCGTCTCCTCGGCGAACCTCACCGGCCACCCCTCGCCGGAGGACTGCGACGCGGCGCAGAACATGCTCGGGGACTCCGTCTCCGTCTACCTCGACGGCGGCCCCACGCCCGGCATCGTCCCCTCGTCCATCGTCGACGTGACCGGCCCGGTGCCGGTGCTGCTGCGCCGGGGCGCGCTCTCCGCGGAGGAGCTGCGGAAGGTCGTACCCGACCTCGAGGTGGCCAGTTGACGGCCCCTGAGGGGCGTGGCATAGCGGGGTACGACGACAGCGACACCTTCCGCATCCTCCACGTCAGCACCGGCAACGTCTGCCGCTCGCCGATCACCGAGCGGCTGACCCGCCACGCCCTGAGCGACCGCCTCGGCGATCCCCTCGGCGGCGGCCTGATCGTGGAGAGCGCGGGCACCTGGGGGCACGAGGGCGCCCCGATGGAGGCCAACGCGGAGCTGGTCCTCGCCGACTTCGGCGCGGACCACAGCGGGTTCGTGGGCCGCGAGCTGCTCGACGAGCACGTCATCCGCGCGGACCTCGTCCTGACCGCGACCCGCGACCACCGGGCGCAGGTCATCTCCATGGGCCACTCGGCGGGCCTGCGCACCTTCACCCTGAAGGAGTTCACCCGCCTGGTCCGCGCCATCGACCCGGCCACGCTCCCGGACCCGCGCGGCGAGGGCATGGTCGAACGCGCCCGCGCCCTGGTCCGCGCCGCCGCCGCCCTGCGCGGGTGGCTCCTGGCCCCGTCCCCGGACGCGGACGAGGTCAACGACCCGTACGGCGCCCCGATCACGTTCTTCCGCTCGATCGGGGACGAGATCAACCAGGCGCTCGACCCGGTGGTGACGGCGCTGACGGGGGTCACGGCGCGGCGCTGAGCCGCCCGGACCGGTCCCGGCCCCGTGTGCGGCGGGCGGAGCCCGGCGCGGCGCCGGCGGGCGCCCGGCGCGGGGCCCCCGGGAGCCCCGGAGCGGGCGCCGTTCCCGGCGCGCGCGTCCGGCGGGAGGTGCCTACATTGGTGCTGACATCCCTCCACGTCCGGAGCCAGCCATGCCGGTCACCGCGCCCCCCGACGAGGCACTCGACGTCCTGCGCCGACAGGACCCGGAGGTCGCCGACGTCCTCCTCGGCGAGGAGCGCCGGCAGGCCGAGGACCTCCAGCTGACGGCGGCCGAGAACTTCGCCTCGCCCGCCGTCCTCGCCGCCCTCGGCTCGTCCCTCGCGAACAAGTACGCCGAGGGCTACCCCGGCGCCCGGTACCACGGTGGTTGCGCCTACGCCGACGCCGTCGAGCGGATCGCCGTGCGGCGGGCCACCGCGCTCTTCGGAGCCGACCACGCGAACGTCCAGGCCCACTCCGGTTCCTCGGCCGTCCTGGCGGCGTACGCGGCCCTTCTCAGGCCCGGGGACACGGTCCTGGCCATGGGCCTCGAACACGGCGGGCACCTCACCCACGGCTCGCCCGCCAACTTCTCCGGCCGCTGGTTCGACTTCGTCCCGTACGGCGTCGACGCCGAGACCGGTCTCGTCGACTACGAGCAGGTCGCCGCCCTCGCGCGCCACCACCGCCCCAAGGCGATCGTCTGCGGCTCGATCTCCTACCCCCGCCACCTCGACCACGCGGTCTTCCGCGAGATCGCCGACGAGACCGGCGCCTATCTCGTCGCCGACGCCGCCCACACCATCGGCCTGGTCGCCGGGGGAGCGGCGCCCAGCCCCGTCCCGTACGCCGACGTCGTCTGCGCCACCACCCACAAGGTGCTGCGCGGTCCGCGCGGCGGGATGATCCTGTGCGGGGAGGAGCTGGCGGGCCGGATCGACCGCGCCGTGTTCCCGTTCTCGCAGGGCGGCGCCCAGATGCACACGATCGCGGCCAAGGCCGTGGCCCTGGGCGAGGCCGCCGCCCCCGCGTTCACCGCGTACGCCCACCGGGTCACGGAGAACGCCCGCGTCCTCGCCGCCGCGCTCGCCGCCGAGGGCTTCGTGATCACCACCGGCGGCACCGACACCCACCTCGTCACCGCCGACCCCGCCCCCCTCGGCGTCGACGGCCGCACCGCCCGCGCCCGGCTCGCCGCCGCCGGCGTCGTGCTCGACACCTGCGCCCTGCCCCACGGGGCGGGGCGGGGCGTCCGGCTCGGCACCGCCGCCGTCACCACCCAGGGGATGGGCGCCCCCGAGATGGCGAGGATCGCGGGACTGTTCCCCGCGGCGCTCCGGGACGACCCGGCCGGAACGGCCCGGGTGCGGGCCGAGGTACGTGCGCTGACCGGCCGGTTTCCCCCGTACCGCCCTTGACCGGAGGCCGGGCGCAACCGTTCGGGCGACCCGGGTGTCTCCCAGCACATGGACGGCACGGCTAGGGTGTGGGGCTGAGATGGCCAGCGATTCCTGTGGGGCAGCCCGTGCGTGATTACCTGCTGACGCTCTGTGTCACGGCGGCGGTGACCTACCTGCTCACCGGCCCGGTGCGGAAGTTCGCCATCGCGACCGGGGCGATGCCGGAGATCCGCGCCCGCGACGTGCACCGAGAACCGACTCCGCGGCTCGGTGGCATCGCCATGTTCTTCGGGCTGTGCGCCGGACTGCTCGTCGCCGCGCACCTGCAGAACCTGAGCAGCGTCTTCGACCTGTCGAACGAGCCCCGCGCCCTGCTCTCCGGCGCCGCCCTGATCTGGCTGATCGGCGTCCTGGACGACAAGTTCGAGCTGGACGCGCTCATCAAGCTGGGCGCGCAGATGATCTCGGCCGGCGTGATGGTCGCGCAGGGCCTGACGATCCTGTGGCTGCCGATCCCGGGCGTCGGCGTCGTCTCCCTGACGCCCTGGCAGGGCACGCTCCTCACGGTCGCCCTCGTGGTCCTCACCATCAACGCCGTGAACTTCGTCGACGGCCTCGACGGCCTCGCCGCCGGCATGGTCTGCATCGCCGCCACGGCCTTCTTCCTGTACGCCTACCGCCTCTGGTACGGCTACACGATCGAGGCGGCCGCCCCCGCGACCCTCTTCACCGCCATCCTCATGGGCATGTGCCTGGGCTTCCTGCCGCACAACATGCACCCGGCGCGGATCTTCATGGGCGACTCGGGCTCGATGCTGATCGGCCTGATCCTGGCGGCCTCCGCCATCTCGATCACCGGCCAGGTCGACCCCGACGTGCTGAAGATCTTCGAGGGCTCGACCCGTGAGGCCACGCACGCCGCCCTGCCCGTCTTCATCCCGCTCCTGCTGCCGCTGACGATCATCGCGATCCCGATGGCCGACCTGTTCCTGGCGATCGTGCGCCGTACGTGGAAGGGCCAGTCGCCGTTCGCGGCGGACCGGGGACACCTGCACCACCGGCTCCTGGAGATCGGGCACTCGCACAGCCGCGCGGTGCTGATCATGTACTTCTGGTCGGCGCTGATCGCCTTCGGGACGCTGGCGTACTCGGTCCACTCGACCTCGATGTGGATCGTCCTCGGCGTGGTCGCGCTCAGCGCGATCGGCCTGGTGCTGCTCCTGATGCCGCGGTTCACGCCGCGCGCGCCCCGCTGGGCGCAGTCCGTGGTGCCGCCCCGCTACCGGCGCCGCACGCCGGCCCCCGTCGCCGTGGAGGAGGCCGGGCCGGAGCCGGACGCGGTCGGGGAGGAGCGGGTTCCGGTGCCCGCCGGCCTCCACGGCTCCACGGCCATCGGCAACCGCGCGCGCTTCACCGACCGGCGGAAGGCCGGAACGCCGAGTTGACGAAAGCCGCGACGGCGGTCAATACCAGACAAGCCGCCGCCGTGTCGCGCACACACGCGCGGTGTAACTCTCATGTGTGACTGTTGGCACACCGTATGGGTAAAGACCTATTCAAATAGTTTGTGATACGGTTCACGAGACCCGGCGACAGTGCCGAAAGACCGTAGTGCGACGGTCCGTTGGCCCCGAGACCCACCTCGGACCGGGATTACGCTCGTCCACGACGACACCACCGCCCCCTCCAGCAAGCGGAGACACCGCCATGCCGTCCAACGACGCACGCATCCTCCTGCACACCGTTGTACCCACCGCAGCCGTCGGCGTCGTCGCCACGGTCGTCAGCGGGGTGGTCGCCGGTGGCAAGGGCGCGCTCGGCGGAGTCGTCGGCACCCTGGTGGTCCTGCTGTTCATGGGGATCGGGCAGGTGGTCCTCCAGCGGACGGCGAAGTCGCTGCCGCACCTCTTCCAGGCCATGGGGCTGCTGCTCTACACGGCCCAGCTGCTGGTGCTCTTCGTCTTCCTCGCCCTGCTCAAGAACACGACGCTGTTCCACTTCAAGGCCTTCGCCTTCACGCTCCTCGCGACGACCGTCGTGTGGGTCGCCGCACAGGCCCGCGCCTACATGAAGGCCAAGATCGCGTACATCGACCCCGGAAACAAGGGGTCCTCGTCGTGAAGGGTAGGGCCGGGATAAAGCCGTGCCCGGCTTCCTGCTATCGTCCGGTGCCAACTGCGGCACTGCGGACGCGGGCAACCGAAACGCCTGTCCCAGCGCGAGGCTCGACGCCGAACCGCCGCCCCCTTATCCGTAAGACCAGTCCAGTGCCGACCCGCGGCCGCGTGCCGCGCCGACACAACGAGGTTGCCGTACCTATGCGCCACGCTGAAGGAGCCCGCGGTGAGTGCTGACCAAACGCTTGCCTTCGACCCGGATTGTCACATCTTCAGTGGATGTGGCTTCCCGGCGCCGGGCCTGCACACGTTCATGTACGAGCCCATCGCCACGGTGGCCGGCATCGAGATCACCAAGCCGATGCTGCTCGCCGTTCTCGGCTCCATCGTGGTCGTCGGGTTCTTCTGGGCCGCCTTCGCCAAGCCCAAGCTGATCCCCGGCAAGATGCAGATGGTCGGCGAGGCCGGTTACGACTTCGTGCGCCGCGGCATCGTCTACGAGATCATCGGCAAGAAGGACGGCGAGAAGTACGTCCCCTTCATGGTGTCGCTGTTCTTCTTCGTCTGGATCATGAACCTCTGGTCGATCATTCCGCTCGCCCAGTTCCCGGTCACCTCGCTGATCGCCTTCCCGGCCGGTCTCGCGCTGATCGTGTACGTCATGTGGATCTCGCTCACCTTCAAGAAGCACGGCTTCGTGGGCGGCTGGAAGAACATCGTCGGCTACGACAAGTCCCTCGGCGCGATCCTCCCGATGGTCGTCGTCCTCGAGTTCTTCTCGAACCTCCTCATCCGGCCCTTCACGCACGCGGTCCGACTGTTCGCGAACATGTTCGCCGGTCACCTGCTCATCGTGATGTTCTCGCTGGCCACCTGGTACCTCATGAACGGCCTGGGCTTCGTCTACGCCGGCGCCTCGTTCGTGATGGTCCTCGTGATGACCGCGTTCGAGCTCTTCATCCAGGCCGTCCAGGCGTACGTCTTCGTCCTCCTGGCCTGCAGCTACGTCCAGGGCGCGCTCTCCGAGCACCACTGAGCCCGGCCCGTACCGGCTGCTCCCCACCCAAGCCAACAGTCGTCCGGTGGCCAACCCCCATCGGGTCATTGAAAGAGAAGGAAGTAACGGCATGTCCGCTGCTCTCGACATGATCAACCTCGCCGCCGAAGGTGGCAGCGCCAAGACCAACGTCGTCGGCAACGTCGCCTCGATCGGTTACGGCCTCGCCGCGATCGGCCCCGGCGTCGGCGTCGGCATCATCTTCGGCAACGGCACGCAGGCCCTCGCCCGCCAGCCCGAGGCCGCCGGTCTGATCCGCACCAACCAGATCATGGGCTTCGCCTTCTGTGAGGCGCTCGCCCTCATCGGCATCGTCATGGGCTTCGTCTACCAGTAAGCCCGGACCGACAGCCCGATTCTTTTTACGGAAGGCACTGATGTGAACGCTCTGCTTCTTGCGGCGGCGGAGGAGCCCCAGCCTCCTCTGATCCCGCATCTTGACGAGCTCGTCATCGGCCTGATCGCCTTCGTCATCGTCTTCGGCTTCCTCGCCAAGAAGCTCATCCCGAACATCAACAAGGTTCTGGAAGAGCGCCGCGAGGCCATCGAGGGTGGCATCGAGAAGGCCGAGTCGGCCCAGATCGAGGCTCAGAGTGTGCTGGAGCAGTACAAGGCCCAGCTCGCCGAGGCCCGCCACGAGGCCGCGCGTCTTCGCCAGGAGGCGACGGAGCAGGGCGCCGCGATCATCCAGGAGATGAAGGCGGAAGGCCAGCGCCAGCGCGAGGAGATCATCGCGGCCGGCCACACGCAGATCGAGGCCGACCGCAAGGCCGCGGCCGCCTCGCTGCGTCAGGACGTGGGCAAGCTCGCCACGGACCTGGCCGGCAAGCTGGTCGGCGAGTCCCTCCGGGACAGCGCTCGCCAGAGCCGCACGATCGACCGCTTCCTCGACCAGCTCGAGGAGAAGGCCGAGGCCGTCCGATGAACGGAGCGAGCCGTGAAGCACTGGCAGCCGCCCGCGAGTCCCTCGACGCGCTGACCGACAACACGTCGGCCGACGCGACGAAGCTCGCGGACGAGCTCGCCTCCGTCACCGCGCTGTTCGACCGTGAGGTGTCGCTGCGCCGGGTCCTGACCGACCCCGCCCAGCCGGGTGAGGCCAAGGCCGAACTCGCGCAGCGACTCCTGCGCGGTCAGGTGGGCGGCGAGACCGTCGACCTGGTTTCGGGCATGGTCCGTTCCCGCTGGTCCGGTTCGCGCGACCTGGTCGACGCGACCGAGGAGCTGGCGAACACCGCCGACCTCACCGCGGCGCAGAAGGCGGGCACGCTGGACGACGTCGAGGACGAGCTGTTCCGCTTCGGCCGGATCGTGTCCTCCAGCACCGAGCTGCGCTCGGCGCTGACGGACAAGGCCGCCACGGCCTCCGCCAAGGGCGCGCTGCTCCGCAGCCTGCTCGGCGGCAAGGCCCACGCGACCACCGAGCGCCTGGTCGTCCGTCTGGTGACCCAGCCCCGGGGACGTAGCCTGGAAGCGGGACTCGAGTCCCTGTCCAAGCTCGCCGCGGCGCGCCGGGACCGGATGGTCGCCGTCGTCACCTCGGCGGTGCCGCTGTCGGACGGGCAGAAGCAGCGTCTGGGAGCCGTACTGGCCAAGCTGTACGGCCGCGCGATGCACCTGAACCTGGACGTGGACCCCGCGGTCCTCGGCGGGATCACGGTGCGGGTCGGCGACGAGGTCATCAACGGCACCATCGCGGAGCGCCTCGACGAGGCGACCCGTCGACTGGCCGGCTGACGGCCACCACAGCAGAAAAGCATCACAGCATCACCAGCGGCCCGGTTGGGCCGTGCAGAGATTGCAGAAGATTCCTGGGGGTCGGCCCCCAGACCCCTTAAGAAACTTCGGGCCCAACAAGGAGAGCAGGGAACCCAGATGGCGGAGCTCACGATCCGGCCGGAGGAGATCCGGGACGCACTGGAGAACTTCGTCCAGTCGTACCAGCCGGACGCGGCCTCGCGCGAGGAGGTCGGCACGGTCAGCCTGGCCGGCGACGGCATCGCGAAGGTCGAGGGTCTTCCCTCGGCCATGGCGAACGAGCTGCTGAAGTTCGAGGACGGCACCCTCGGTCTCGCGCTGAACCTCGAAGAGCGCGAGATCGGTGCGATCGTCCTCGGCGAGTTCAACGGCATCGAGGAGGGGCAGTCGGTGCAGCGCACCGGCGAGGTCCTCTCGGTCGGTGTCGGTGAGGGTTACCTGGGTCGCGTCGTCGACCCGCTCGGCAACCCGATCGACGGTCTCGGCGAGATCGCGACCGAGGGCCGCCGCGCCCTCGAGCTGCAGGCCCCGGGCGTCATGGCCCGCAAGTCCGTGCACGAGCCGATGGAGACGGGCTACAAGGCCGTCGACGCCATGACGCCGGTCGGCCGTGGTCAGCGCCAGCTGATCATCGGTGACCGCCAGACCGGCAAGACCGCGCTGTGCATCGACACGATCATCAACCAGCGCGACAACTGGCGCTCGGGCGACGTGAACAAGCAGGTCCGCTGCATCTACGTCGCCGTCGGCCAGAAGGGCTCGACCATCGCGTCCGTCCGCGGCGCCCTGGAAGAGGCCGGCGCGCTCGAGTACACGACGATCGTCGCCGCCCCGGCGTCCGACCCGGCCGGCTTCAAGTACCTGGCGCCGTACACCGGCTCCGCCATCGGTCAGCACTGGATGTACCAGGGCAAGCACGTCCTGATCGTCTTCGACGACCTGTCGAAGCAGGCCGACGCCTACCGCGCCGTGTCGCTGCTGCTGCGCCGTCCGCCGGGCCGTGAGGCCTACCCGGGCGACGTCTTCTACCTGCACTCGCGTCTCCTGGAGCGCTGCGCGAAGCTCTCGGACGAGCTGGGTGCCGGTTCGATGACCGGTCTGCCGATCGTCGAGACCAAGGCGAACGACGTGTCGGCGTTCATCCCGACCAACGTCATCTCCATCACCGACGGCCAGTGCTTCCTGGAGTCCGACCTGTTCAACGCCGGCCAGCGCCCGGCCCTGAACGTCGGCATCTCGGTCTCCCGCGTCGGTGGCTCCGCCCAGCACAAGGCGATGAAGCAGATCTCCGGCCGCCTCCGCGTGGACCTCGCCCAGTTCCGTGAGCTGGAGGCGTTCGCCGCCTTCGGTTCGGACCTGGACGCGGCCTCCAAGGCGCAGCTGGAGCGTGGACAGCGGATGGTCGAGCTGCTCAAGCAGCCCCAGTACCAGCCGATGCCCACCGAGAACCAGGTCGTCTCCGTCTGGGCCGGCACCACCGGCAAGATGGACGACGTCCCGGTCGTGGACATCCGCCGCTTCGAGGCCGAGCTCCTGGCGTACCTGCGCCAGAACCACTCGGGCCTCATGACCTCCATCCGTGAGGGCGGCAAGATGTCGGACGACACCCTGCAGGCCGTGGGCGACGCCATCGCGGAGTTCAAGAAGCAGTTCGAGACCTCTGACGGCAAGCTGCTGGGCGAGGACGCTCCTGCCGCCGTCAACGTCTCGAAGTGACGACGGAAGGGACCTGACTCATGGGAGCGCAGCTCCGGGTCTACAAGCGTCGCATCAAATCCGTCACCGCGACGAAGAAGATCACCAAGGCGATGGAGATGATCGCCGCCTCGCGTGTCGTCAAGGCGCAGCGCAAGGTGCAGGCGTCGACTCCGTACGCGACCGAGCTGACGCGCGCGGTCACCGCGGTGGCCACGGGTGCCAATGACAAGCACCCGCTGACCACCGAGGCGGAGAACCCGGTCCGTGCCGCGGTCCTGCTCCTGTCGAGCGACCGCGGTCTGGCCGGTGCCTTCAACTCCAACGCCATCAAGGCGGCGGAGAAGCTGACGGCGAAGCTGGAGGGCGAGGGCCGCGAGGTCGTCGTCTACGTCGTCGGCCGTCGCGGCATCGCGCACTACAACTTCCGTGAGCGGAAGCTGGCCGGCACGTGGACCGGGTTCACGGACCAGCCGACGTACGGCGACGCCAAGACGGTCGCGGCTCCGCTGATCGAGGCGATCGAGAAGGACACGGCGGAGGGCGGCGTGGACGAACTCCACATCGTCTACACCGAGTTCGTCTCGATGATGACGCAGACGGCGGTCGAGGCCCGGCTGCTGCCCCTCAGCCTCGACGAGGTGGCGAAGGAGGCGGGCGAGCCGGACACGCTCCGCCCGCTGTACGACTTCGAGCCGTCGGCGGAGGACGTCCTCGACGCCCTGCTGCCCCGGTACGTCGAGAGCCGGATCTACAACGCGCTGCTCCAGTCGGCCGCCTCCAAGCACGCCGCCACGCGCCGCGCGATGAAGTCGGCGACCGACAACGCGGGAGACTTGATCAACAACCTCTCCCGACTTGCCAACGCGGCCCGCCAGGCCGAAATCACCCAGGAAATCAGCGAGATCGTCGGCGGCTCGGCAGCCCTGGCCGACGCGACCGCGGGGAGTGACAAGTAAGTGACGACGACTACTGAGAATGCCGTGACGGCCGCCACGGGCCGCGTCGCCCGGGTCATCGGCCCGGTCGTCGACGTGGAGTTCCCCGTCGACGCGATGCCGGAGATCTACAACGCGCTGCACGTCCAGGTTCCGGACCCGGCCGAGGCGGGCGCGACCAAGACGCTGACCCTCGAGGTCGCCCAGCACCTCGGCGACGGCGTCGTCCGCACCATCTCCATGCAGCCCACCGACGGCCTGGTCCGCCAGGCCCCGGTGACCGACACGGGCACGGGCATCACCGTCCCGGTCGGCGACGCCACCAAGGGCCGCGTGTTCAACACGCTCGGCCAGGTGCTGAACGCCGACGAGTCCACCGTGGCCGACGCGCCGCGCTGGACGATCCACCGCAAGGCCCCGGCCTTCGACCAGCTCGAGTCCAAGACCGAGATGTTCGAGACCGGCCTGAAGGTCGTCGACCTCCTCACCCCGTACGTCAAGGGTGGAAAGATCGGTCTGTTCGGTGGTGCCGGTGTCGGCAAGACCGTTCTGATCCAGGAGATGATCGTCCGTGTGGCCAAGCTGCACGACGGCGTGTCGGTCTTCGCGGGCGTCGGCGAGCGCACCCGTGAGGGCAACGACCTCATGGTGGAGATGGAGGAGGCCGGCGTTCTCGACAAGACCGCGCTGGTCTTCGGCCAGATGGACGAGCCCCCGGGCACCCGTCTGCGCGTGGCCCTCGCCGGTCTGACCATGGCGGAGTACTTCCGCGATGTGCAGAAGCAGGACGTGCTGTTCTTCATCGACAACATCTTCCGCTTCACCCAGGCCGGTTCCGAGGTGTCGACCCTGCTCGGCCGCATGCCCTCCGCGGTGGGCTACCAGCCGAACCTGGCCGACGAGATGGGTCTCCTCCAGGAGCGCATCACCTCGACCCGTGGTCACTCGATCACCTCGATGCAGGCGATCTACGTCCCCGCCGACGACCTCACCGACCCGGCGCCGGCGACCACCTTCGCCCACCTCGACGCGACGACGGTTCTCTCCCGTCCGATCTCCGAGAAGGGCATCTACCCGGCCGTGGACCCGCTGGACTCCACGTCCCGGATCCTGGACCCGCGCTACATCGCGCAGGACCACTACGACGCCGCCACGCGCGTCAAGGGAATCCTGCAGAAGTACAAGGACCTCCAGGACATCATCGCGATCCTCGGTATCGACGAGCTGAGCGAGGAGGACAAGCTCGTCGTCCACCGTGCCCGGCGTGTCGAGCGCTTCCTGTCCCAGAACACCCACGCGGCGAAGCAGTTCACCGGTGTGGACGGTTCGGACGTTCCGCTCGACGAGTCGATCGCCGCGTTCAACGCGATCTGCGACGGTGAGTACGACCACTTCCCGGAGCAGGCCTTCTTCATGTGTGGTGGTCTCGAGGACCTCAAGAAGAACGCCAAGGAGCTCGGCGTCTCCTGAGCCCCGTGCTCGCCTCGGAGGGGGCGGGACCCGTCCCGCCCCCTCTCCACGCCCCCTAGAATTGATCCCAACACCCGGCACGACCGCCGGGTGCTGACCCGAGGAGCCACCCTTGGCCGCTGAGCTGCACGTCGAGCTGGTCGCCGCGGACCGGAGTGTCTGGTCCGGCGAGGCCACCCTGGTCATCGCGCGTACCACCTCCGGCGACATCGGCGTCATGCCCGGCCACCAGCCGCTGCTCGGTGTGCTGGAGTCGGGCCCGGTGACCATCCGTACGAGCGAGGGCGAGACCGTCGTCGCCGCCGTCCACGGCGGATTCATCTCCTTCGCCGACGACAAGCTGTCCCTGCTCGCGGAGGTCTGCGAGCTGGCGGACGAGATCGACGCCCAGCGCGCCGAGCGCGCCCTCGAGCGTGCCAAGACGGACTCCGACGCCGCCGCCGAGCGGCGCGCCGAGGTCCGGCTGCGCGCGGTAGCGGTCCGCTGACGGTCCGCGCGGAAGTAGTGCCCTCAGCCGCGGCACGGCTGGAATTCTCCAGACCGTGCCGCGGCTGAGGCGATGCAGATGCAGGTGGTATTCGGTTCTGCCGGCCGGTCCGGCTACGGGACGCAGCGAGGAGGTCGGTGAAGATGTTCCTCGCTCTGCTCGTGTGCGGCCTGGTCGTCGCACTGGTGGTGATCGGGCTCTTCGTCTTCGGGTTGCGCCGGAGACTGATCCAGCGGGCCGGGGGCACCTTCGACTGCTCCCTGCGCTGGAACGTCCCCGACGAACCGGACCCGGCCGGCAAGGGCTGGGTGTACGGCGTCGCCCGCTACAGCGGCGACGAGATCGCCTGGTTCCGCGTCTTCTCCTACGCGCCCCGGCCGCGCCGGGTCCTGGAGCGCTCCTCCATCGTGGCCCTGGAGCGCCGGACGCCGGAGGGCGAGGAGGAGCTGGCGCTGCTCTCGGACGCGGTGATCCAGCCCTGTATGTACGAGGGCGTCCGCCTGGAGCTCGCGATGAGCGAGGACGCCCGGACGGGCTTCATGGCCTGGCTGGAGGCGGCGCCTCCCGGGCAGAGGGTCAACGTCGCGTAGGACGGTCTCCGCGCACGACGGGAGCGGGGGACGGCGTGCTGCGCCGTCCCCCGCTCCTTCGTGCCGTACGGGCTAGCTCAGGCCGCTGTTGATCGCGCCGACCAGCTCGCCGTTGGTGGTGTCACCGCTGAACTCCCAGAAGAACGCGCCGCCCAGGCCCTGGTTCTTCGCCCAGCCCATCTTGGACGTGACCGTGGCCGGGGTGTCGTAGCTCCACCAGTTGGTGCCGCAGTGGGCGTACGCCGTGCCGGCGATCGTGCCGGTGGCCGGGCAGGAGTTCTTCAGGACCTTGTAGTCCTCGATGCCCGCCTCGTACGTGCCGGGTGCCGCGCCCGTCGCCGTGCCGCCCGGGGCGGACTGGGTGACGCCGGTCCAGCCGCGTCCGTAGAAGCCGATGCCGACGAGCAGCTTGTTGGCCGGGACGCCCTTCGCCTTGAACTTGGCGATCGCCTCGGCGGTGTTGAAGCCCGCCTGCGGGATGCCGTCGTAGGCGGTGAGCGGGGAGTGCGGGGCCGTCGGGCCCTTGGCCGCCCAGGCGCCGAAGAAGTCGTACGTCATCACGTTGAGCCAGTCGTAGTACGGCGCGGCGCCGCCGTAGTCCGCGGCGTCGATCTTGCCGCCGGAGGAGGCGTCGGCCGTGACGGCCGCGGTGACCAGGTTGTTCGGGCCGAACTTGGCGCGCATGGCCTGCATCATGTTCTTGAAGGAGGCCGGGCCGCTGGTGTCACAGGTCAGACCGCAGGCGTTGGGGTACTCCCAGTCCAGGTCGATGCCGTCGAAGACGTCGGCCCAGCGCGGGTCCTCGACCAGGTCGTAGCAGGACTGGGCGAACGCGGCCGGGTTCTGCACGGCCTGGCCGAAGCCGCCGGACCAGGTCCAGCCGCCGAAGGACCACAGGACCTTGATGTTCGGGTACGCCTTCTTCAGCTTGCGGAGCTGGTTGAAATTGCCGCGCAGCGGCTGGTCCCAGGTGTCGGCGACGCCGTCGACGGACTGGTCGGCGGTGTACGCCTTGTCGTAGTCGGCGTAGGCGTCGCCGATGGTGCACTTGCCGCCCTGGACGTTGCCGAAGGCGTAGTTGATGTGGGTGATCTTGGACGCGGAGCCCGAGGTCACGATGTTCTTCACGTGGTAGTTGCGCCCGTAGACGCCCCAGTTGGTGAAGTAGCCCATCTTCACGGCCTTCGGGGGCGGGTTGGGCCCGCCGCCGCCGGTGGTGCGGACGGCGACCGGGCCGGCGGCCGGGCCGGTCTGGTCGATGGTGTCGCGGGCGACGACCGTGTAGCTGTAGTCGGTGCCGGCGGTGAGGCCGGTGTCCGTGTAGGTCAGGCCCGTGGTGGTGGTGACCTTCGCGCCGTCGCGCAGCACGTCGTAGTTCTTGACGCCCTTGTCGTCGGTGGCCGCGGTCCAGGTGAGCTTCACCGAGGTGTCGGTGACGTTCGAGGCGACCGGGGTGCCGGGGGCGGAGGGCGCCTTGTCGCCGGGCTCCGGCTGGGTGGAGCCGTCGCAGGCGGCCCCGTTGATCTTGCAGCCGGCGGGGGCACCGGAGCCGGCGCCGTTGTAGCCGAAGGAGAGGGAGGCGCCGGGGGCGAGGGTGCCGTTCCAGCCGACGTTCTTGGCGGTCCAGTGGTTCCCGGAGCTGGTCACCGTGGCGTCCCACGCGGAGGTGACGGAGGTGCCGGCGGGGTAGTCCCACTCGACGGTCCAGGAGTTGATGGTGGTGGTGCCGGTGTTCTTGATGGTCCAGCTGGCTCCGAAGCCGGAGCCCCAGTCCTGGGTCTTGGTGTAGGTGGCGGTCACCGAGGTGGCCGCTTCGGCGGGGGAGGCGAGGCCGACCATGGCGGCCAGCGGCAGGATCAGGGCGGTCAGGCCGGCGGCGGTCCGGTGCCTGAATCCTGATCTGCGCGACGGTGCTTGAGTGCTCAACGGTGCTCCTCAAGGTGCGGACGGGGGGTGGGGGTGGTCCGTGGAGATGCGCGCGCCCCGCGAGCGTAGGAAGGTCTGGACCAATCGTCAAGAGGTCTGGACCAACGTCGGGGCGCTCCCGTCACACGCCCAACTCCCGCGCCAGAACCGCCGCCTGGGCCCGGCTCCGCACCCCCAGCTTCCCCAGCACCTTGCTGACGTGCGTCTTCACCGTCGCCTCCGCCATGCCGAGCCGCACCGCGACCTCCGCGTTCGACAGCCCCCGGCCGAGCGCCGAGAGCACCTCCCGCTCCCGGGGCGTCAGCGCGTCCAGGACGGCGGGGTCCGTCCCCCGCTCCGACGGGGAGGGCCGGCCGGACGCGGCGAACTCGGCGATGAGCCGCCGGGTCACCGCCGGGGCGATCAGCCCCTCGCCGCGCGCCACCGTCCGTACCGCCCCGATCAGCTCCCGGGCGTCCGCGTCCTTCAGGAGGAAGCCCGCCGCGCCCGCCCGCAGCGCCCCGAAGACATGGGCGTCGAGGTCGAAGGTGGTCAGGACGAGCACGTCCGCCAGCCCCTCCGCCACCACGATCCCGGTCGCCGTCACCCCGTCCATCCGGGGCATCTGCACGTCCATCAGGACCAGGTCCGGACGCAGCTCGCGCGCCAGCTCCACCGCCCGCTCCCCGTCGGCCGCCTCCCCGACCACCTCGATGTCCGGCGCGCTGCCGAGGATCAGCACCAGACCCGCCCGCACCGCGCTCTGGTCCTCGGCGACCACCACCCGCACCGTCACGTCCGCTCCTCGTCGCTCGCGTCCACGGGCAGCTCCGCCCGCACCCGCCACAGTCTCCGTCCTCCGCCCTCCGTCACCGGGCCCGCCTCGAAGACCCCGCCGAGCAGCGCCGCCCGCTCCCGCATCCCCACCAGACCGGCGCCCGAGCCGGGCGCGGTCGGGCCGGGTCGCTCCCCGTACGGACTGGTGACGGAGACGGAGAGTGCGCCCGCCGGGCTCCCGAGGACGACCCTCACCTCGCCCGGGGCGGCGTGCTTCACCGCGTTCGTCAGGGATTCCTGCACGATCCGGTACGCGGCCAGCTCCACCGGCGCCGGCAGCCCGCCCACCGTCTCCCGGGCGTCGTCCAGGACGAAGACGAGCCCGCCCGGACCGCCGTTCGCCCGCGCCTGGGCGATCAGCGCGTCGAGCCCGGCGAGGCGGGGCACGGCGACCGGCCCCGCGTCCGCCCCGCTGTCCCGCAGGATGCCGATCAGCCGCCGCATCTCCGCCAGGCCCGCCACGCCGTTCTCCCGGATGACCGCGAGCGACCGCCGGGTCGTCCCCGGATCGTCCAGCGAGAGCGCGGCCGTCGCGTGGATCGCGATCGCCGACAGGTGGTTCGCGACCACGTCGTGCAGCTCCCGCGCCATCCGGGCCCGCTCGGCCACCACCGCCTGCGTCCGGTCCATCTCGGCGAGGAGCGCCGTCTGTTCCGCGCGCAGCCGGGCCGCCTCCGCCGCGTCCCGGTGGTTGCGCACGATCGCGCCCGTCACGGCGGGCAGGAAGGAGACCATGCCGGTGAGCACGCCCACGAGCAGCGCGACGGCGTTCTGCCACCGGACGAGGAACACCACCGTGACCGCGACGGTGAGGAGGCCGGTGGCGTACGGGACGCGCCGGGCCAGGGCGGACGTGCCGTACACCACCGAGGCGTAGACGACGTCCGTGAACATCAGCACCGTGGCGAGGTTGCCGTTGGTGAGCTGGTCCCCGGCGATCGCCAGGGCGCCGACGAGCAGGGCGGTCAGCGGGGCGGCGCGGCGCAGCGCCTCCGTCGCGGCCATCACGGTCAGCGGGATCAGCGTCGCCCAGCGCTGCCCGATGACGTGGTCCCCCGTCACGAACAGCCCGAACGACCACAGGACCAGGCCGCCGGCCAGGCCGGCGGCGGCGATCAGCAGGTCGACGCGGTGCGGGCGGGGGAGGCGGAACACCGGACGGGAGGGCCTCACCGGGCGGGGGAGCGTCACGCGTTCATCCAACACGCCCCCGCGCGCGCCGGCCTCCTCGTCCCGGCCGATCCGTCCTCCGCCGAACGATGTAGACGCGATTCCTCACCGGCGACGACGTGCCGCACCGGGCCCCACGGGAGGCTGGAGGGGAACGGAAAGGGGAACCCCCGTGATCGTCACGCTGGTCGTCGTCTGCGAGGTCGGCTTCTGGGTCCTGCTGGCCGCCGGCCTCGCCGCCCGCTATCCGCTGAAGATGCCCAGGACGGGCCTGGCGCTGCTGCTGTGCGAACCGCTCCTGGAGGTCCTGCTCCTCGTCGTCACCGCGATCGACCTCGGGAACGGCGCCTCCCCCGACTGGACCCACGGCCTCGCCGCCCTCTACATCGGCTACACCGTCGGCCACGGCCACCGCACCGTGAAGTGGCTCGACGGCCACGCCGCCCACCGCCTCGGCGGCGCCCCGCCGCCGGTGGGGCCGCCGAGGTACGGCATGGCGCGCGCCCGCCACGAGGGGGCGGTCTGGCTCGGTTCGGTGATCGCCGCCGCCGTCGCCTCGGGCCTGCTGCTCCTGGCGGCCCTGTACGTCGGGGACCGGGGGAACACCGACGGCCTGCGCGACTGGATGTCCTTCGCCTGGCGGGCGGCCGGCGTCCACGGCCTGATCGCGCTCAGCTACGCGATCTGGCCGAAGAAGGCGCCGCCGGAGGAGGCACCGGAGGGGAGCCGGGAGAAGGCGCCGGAGGGGAGTCGGGAGGAGACGCCGGAGGGGAGCCGGGAGGAGAGGCCCGAGAACCCCCTGCGGAAGACCCCGTAGGGCGCCCGGGGCCCCTCAGGACGTGCTCAGCGCTCCCCTCCCGGCACCCAGAGCACGTCCCCGACCGCCTTGTTCGCGGTCCGGGCGAGGATGAAGAGCAGGTCCGACAGGCGGTTCAGGTACGTGGCGGTCAGGGCGTTCATCGTCTCGCCGTGCACCTCCAGGGCCGCCCACGTCGAACGCTCCGCCCGCCGGACCACCGTGCACGCCTGGTGCAGCAGCGCCGCCCCGGGCGTGCCGCCCGGCAGGATGAAGGAGCGCAGCTTCTCCAGCTCCTCCAGGAAGCGGTCGCAGTCCGCCTCCAGCCGGTCGACGTACGCCTGCTCCACCCGCAGCGGCGGGTACTCCGGGTCCTCCACGACCGGGGTGGAGAGGTCCGCGCCCACGTCGAAGAGGTCGTTCTGGACGCGGACGAGGACCTTCACGACCTCCTCGTCCAGCTGCCCCAGGGCGATCGCCGTGCCGATGACGGCGTTGGCCTCGTTGGCGTCGGCGTAGGCCGAGATCCGCAGATCCGTCTTGGCGGTCCGGCTCATGTCGCCCAGGGCGGTGGTGCCCTTGTCGCCGGTACGGGTGTAGATGCGCGTCAGATTGACCATGGCGCCAGCGTAGGGCCTGTCCGGCCCTCCTCCGCCGGGCGCGCCACCGCCGCCGTCCCGCGCGGGCCCCGCCCCGGGCGGGAGGACCCCGGCACGCCCCGTACGGACCCGAACGGACGCACCCGCCGCCCGTCGTGGGTGTGACGTCCGTCAAAGAGGGCGTGACGCGCGTTACTTAGCGGTCACATGGCGCTCCCCGACCGCTAATCTCCGCCGGAGAGCCAGAAGTGAACAGGCGTGGAGGGGTGGAACATCGTGGGCAGGAAGCTCGCCGTCATCGGGGCCGGACTCATGGGGTCCGGCATCGCACAGGTTTCGGCACAGGCGGGCTGGGACGTCGTCCTGCGCGACGTCACCGACGCCGCCCTGACCCGCGGCACCGACGGCATCAAGGCGTCGTACGACCGCTTCGTCGCCAAGGGCAAGCTGGACGCGGCCGACGCCGGGGCCGCGCTCGGGCGGATCACCGCCACCACCGAACTCGACGCCGTCGCGGACGCCGACGTGATCGTGGAGGCCGTCTTCGAGAACCTCGACGTCAAGCACGAGATCTTCCGCTCGCTCGACAAGGTCGCCAAGGACGGCGCCGTCCTCGCCTCCAACACCTCCGCGATCCCGATCACCAAGATCGCCGCGGTGACGGAGCGCCCCGAGGCCGTCGTCGGCACCCACTTCTTCTCCCCGGTCCCGATGATGCAGCTCTGCGAGCTGGTGCGCGGCTACAAGACCAGCGACGCCACCCTCGCCGCCGCCCGCGCGTTCGCCGAGTCCGTCGGCAAGACCTGCATCGTCGTCAACCGCGACGTGGCCGGCTTCGTCACCACCCGGCTCATCGCCGCCCTCGTCGTCGAGGCCGCCAAGCTCCAGGAGTCGGGCGTCGCCACCGCCGAGGACATCGACATCGCCTGCAAGCTCGGCTTCGGCCACGCCATGGGCCCGCTCGCCACCGCCGACCTCACCGGCATCGACATCCTGGTGAACGCCGCCCAGAACATCTACACCGAGTCCCAGGACGAGAAGTTCGCCCCGCCGGAGCTGATGCGCCGAATGGTGGACGCGGGTGACATCGGCCGCAAGAGCGGGCAGGGCTTCTACACGTACTGAGCCCGGCCGCCCACCCCGCCCTCACTCCACGGGGTGAATTTCGACGGCTGTTCGCTGACAAGGCGCAACGCTTCTGCCGGTGCGGCAGTCAGTTGTTGCGAAGACGGAGCACTCTCGGGGAGCGCATATGCACATCAGGGGCGATCATGTCGAGCTGGTCGTCGGGGGCCGCCTCGACGTCCGCAGCGCGGCGGACGCCCGTACGGTCCTGCACTCGGCCGTCGACGACGGAGTCGGCGACCTGGTGCTCGATCTGACCGGCCTGGACTCCTGGGACGCCACCGGACTCGGCGTGATCATGGGAGCCCACCGGAGGGCCGGCCGGTGCGGCCGGCGTCTGGTCCTGCGCGGGGTGCCGCCCCAGATGCAGCGCCTCCTCGTCGCCACCAGGCTGCACCGCATCCTCGCCATCGAGGGCGGCCTCGCCCTGGAGTCCCTGCCCCGGGTCTGAGGCCCGCCCGCCCCCGGGTCTGAGGCCCGCCCGCCCCTGGGACCGGCACCCGCCCCTGGGTCCGGCACCCGCCCCCGGGCCCGGCACCCGCCCCCGGGTCCGAGGCCCGTCCGCCCGCGGTCGGGTCGCACCGGACGGCGGCCCGGATCCCCGCCGGGACCCGTCCCGCTCCCCGGCCCCGGGAGCGACCGCGCGTACCGGGCGTCACGCGCAATCCTCACAAGACCGTGACGTCTTGGTCTCGGGAGGACCCCGCCTGTTCCCGGCCGTCCCGCCACGGTCTAGGGTTCGGTCGGCCCGCCCATCGACGGAAACCCACCCGGCGGGCCCCGCACACCGCTTCTTGGGGGCTAGGACCATGGACCCGATCAACCGTGGGTCGGAGGAGTACGGTCACGACACCGAGGGCGAGGAAGCCCGCCAGGGCCGTGGCACACCCGCTCCCGCACCCGCGCGTGCCCGTGTCGTCCGGCTCGTCACCGGCGGCCTCCTCCTCACCGTCAACCCCGTCGACGGCAGCGAGATCGAAGCCTGCCCGCCCGGCCGGGAACCCGAGGCCCCCCGCCCCCGCACCCCCGAGGAGCGCGCCGAGGCCGCCCGTGCCGCCGCCCCGCCCGTCCCGCCCGGACCGGTGGCCCCCACCCTGCCGCTCCTCGAACGCGAGGAGGAGCGCGAACGGCTCGCCGCGATCCTCGGACGCGGCCGCTCCGCCCGGCTCCTCGGCGTCCCCGGGTCCGGCCGCACCACGCTCCTCGACGCGGTCGCCGCCGACTGCGCGGACCTCGCCCCCGACGGCGTCGTCCGCCTCTCCGGCCGTCACCGCGCCCCCGCCGACCTCCTCCACGAGCTCTTCGCCGCCGTACGGCACGCTCCGGGCAGGCGGCCCGACCGCGCCGAACTCCTCGACGGGCTCCGTGACGTCGGCGCCGTGGTCGTCGTGGACGACCTGGAGTTCGGCGGCGCCGCCCTGGACGAGTTCCTCGCCGCCGCCCCCGAGTGCGCCTTCCTCCTCGCCGCGGAACCCGGGACGCCCACCCCCTCGCCCGGCACCCTCCTCGAAGAGGTCCTGCTCGCCGGCCTCGGCCGCGCCGCCGCCCTGAAGCTCCTGGAGAGCGCCGTCGGCCGCACCCTCACCGACGAGGAGGCCAACTGGGCCGGCGACCTCTGGTTCGAGTCCGAGGGCCTGCCGCTCCGCTTCGTCCAGGCCGGGGCCCTGCTCCGCCAGCGCGACCGGCTGCGCGTCACCCCCGCCGAGTTCGACGCCTTCGGCGCCCTGGAGGAGGCGTTCGGGCCCACCGACCCCGACGCGGCGGCGGCCGCCGCGGCCGCCGCCTTCGACGGCACCGCCGACCCCGACGTCGAACTGCGCGAGATACCCCTGCCCAGCCTCGGCGAGGGCGCCGCCCCCGCCGCCCTCCTCGCCTCCCGGCTCAGCCGCTCCGCCCAGACCGCCCTGCGCTTCGCCGTCGCCCTCGGCGGCGAGATCCCGCACCAGGCCCACCTGCCCGCCCTGACCGGCGACACCCACGCCGACACGGCCCTCGGCGAACTCCTGGCCTGCGGACTGCTCTCCCCGGCCGGCCCCCGCCACCGGCTCGCCGCCGGGGTCCTCACCCAGCTCCTCGCCCACGGGTACGCGGAGGGGGCCGCCGACCGCGCCCACACCGTCGCCCGTCACTACGCCTGGTGGACCGCCCACCCCTCCGTCACCCCCGAGCGGGCCGCCGCCGAGTCCGACGCCGTCATCGCCGCCCTGACCGCCCTCGTCTCCGGCAACGGCAACGGCAACGACAACGGAGACGAGTCCGGTACCGAGCACCGGGCCACCGCCGTCCTCCTCGCCCGCGCCGCCGCCCCCGCCTTCGCCGCCGGACGCCACTGGGGCGCCTGGGAGCGGACCCTGCGCGCCGGGCAGCAGGCCGCCCGGCTCACCGGGGACGTCGCCGAGGAGGCGTACTTCCACCACGAACTCGGCGTCCTCGCGATCTGCGCGGGCCACCTGGAACGGGCCCGTGCCGAACTGGAAGCCTCCATCGGCATGCGCGGGGCGCTCGCCGACAAGCGCGGCACCGTCGCGGGCCGCCGGGCCCTCGCCCTCGTCGCCGACCTCTCCGGCGACCATCCCGCCCCGGCCGCCCTCCGCCCCGAGGAGTTCGTCTCCCCGCCGCGCGGCATCCCGGCCGCCCGCCCGGTGCCCGAGCCGGTCACGGCCCCGCTGCCGGGCGGGCCCGTACGGACGCCGGACCGACCCGTGCCCCCCGTGTTCCCCGGCTTCGCCGACACGGTTCCGGCACCCGTCAAGCCCACCGGTCCCGCTGGTCCCGCCGGTCCCGCCGGGAGCCCCCGGCGCCCCGGTCTTGCCGCCGGCCTCCTCGACGGCGCCCGCCGCAACCTCGCGGCCGTCGGCGCGGGCGCGCTCCTCCTCGTCGTCCTCGGCACCGTCGTGACCCTCGGCGCCGCCTCCGGCGACGGCGAGCACCCGGCCCCCCAGCGCGTCACCTCCGACAGCACGGCGCCCGAGGGCGGCAACGGCGACGACGACGGCACGGACGCCGGGGAGACGCCCGCGGACGACGGCACCGGGGAGCCCGGAAGGACGAAGGGTCCCGCCGGCACCGGCTCCCCGGACCCCTCCGGTTCCGGGGGCCCTTCGCCGTCCTCCTCCACGAGCCCCGGCGCCGGCACCGGCACGCCCTCGCCCTCGGACTCCCCGGGCGGCCCGTCGCCGACCGGCTCCCCGACCGGGACGGCGCGGCCCACGACGTCCTCGTCGCCCTCCGCCACGACGGGCGGACCGAGCCGGCCGACGAGGACGCCCCCGCAGCCGTCCTCCTCGACGTCGTCGCAGCCCCCGGCGAGCCCGTCCACGACCCCGGCGACCTCCGCCCCGACGCCCACCTCCGAGCCGACCACCCCGCCCGGCACCGAAGAGGGCAGCCCCAGCAACTCCGCCTCCGCCCCCCTCGGCGACCGCCCCGGCACCACCACCGCCCCGCAGCCGCCCGTCTGACGCCCGCCCGGCACACGGCGAAGGGGGCGGCCCCGGACGCGTTCACCGCGTCCGGGGCCGCCCCCTTCCTCCGTACCGTGCCCGGAACGTGCCGCGGGGGCCCGTCCGGGACGCGCCTCAGAACAGGCGCAGCTTGTCGTCCTCGATGCCGCGCAGCGCGTCGTAGTCGAGGACCACGCAGCCGATGCCCCGGTCCGTCGCGAGGACCCGCGCCTGCGGCTTGATCTCCTGTGCCGCGAAGACGCCCCGCACCGGTGCCAGGTGCGGGTCGCGGTTGAGCAGTTCCAGGTAGCGGGTCAGCTGCTCGACGCCGTCGATCTCGCCCCGCCGCTTGATCTCCACCGCGACCGTCGCGCCGTCCGCGTCCCGGCACAGGATGTCCACGGGACCGATCGCGGTCGGGTACTCGCGGCGGATCAGGGTGTGGCCGGGGCCCAGGGTCTCGATGCGGTCGGCGAGCAGTTCCTGGAGGTGGGCCTCCACGCCGTCCTTGATGAGCCCCGGGTCCACGCCCAGCTCGTGCGAGGAGTCGTGGAGGATCTCCTCCATCGTGATGATCAGTTTCTCGCCCGCTTTGTTGATCACGGTCCAGACGCCCGCGTCGTCGCCGGTGCCCTCCTTCAGGACGCACGGCGGGGACATCCAGTTGAGCGGTTTGTACGCCCGGTCGTCCGCGTGGACGGAGACGCTGCCGTCTGCCTTGACCAGGATCAGACGGGGTGCGGAGGGCAGGTGGGCCGTGAGCCGGCCCGCGTAGTCCACGGAGCAACGGGCGATGACGAGACGCATGGTCGGCAACGCTACAAGACGGGCGCTCCTCCGCGCGATCCGGGCACGGTACGGGCGCTGCCCGGGCACTGGCCGGGGACGCCGCGGGCACCGGGAAGCGATCTTGATGAGCCGAACACCCGTCGGTTATCAGCCGGTTGTGTCCTCCCTCTTCTGGTGCCGCCCGCACTGCGCGCTTACGGTGGAAGCTGGAGGTCGTCGTCCGTGCACCCTGCGTGGCGTGGTCCGGCCTTCGCCCCTGCCCGCAAGACCCCGTCCGCGGGGTCGCGAGAGGAGAACCCATGTCGCTCGACGTCTCACCGGCCCTGTTGGAACAGGCCGAGCGAGGCGAGGTCGACGAAGCCGACTTCGTCGACTGCGTCCGGACCTCCCTGCCCTACGCGTGGGAGATGATCAGTTCTCTGGTGGCCCAGCTGGAGGTCGACGGCGGAGAGTTCGCCGACAACCAGACGCCGCCGCCGAACGAACAGGCACGTGGTCAGCTGCTGCGAGCCCTCGCGAGCGATGCCATTCGTGGCGCCCTGCAGCGGCACTTCGGGGTGCGTCTCGCCTTCCAGAACTGCCACCGGGTGGCGGTCTTCCCGCTGGACCCGGCGGTGGACGACCGGCTCGCCCGTTTCACCTCCGTACGGGGGCAGCTCCTGAACCAGTCGCCGGAACTGCGCGACTGCTGAGACACGGTGCTGCCGCTCCCCGTCGTGGGAGAACGTGGCCGGTGCGCGTCGGCGCGCACCGGTACGGAGGAACGCCGGAGCGGCAGCACGGTCCCGGGGGAAGCAGCGGACCCCGCAGCCGCCCGACCGGGGACCTCCTCGCCGGGAGCCGCCGGGCCGTGCGCCCTCAGACCAGGAGCGGCAGGACCTCCGCACCGAGGCGCCGGACGTTCTCCTCGGTGGCCGCGAGATCGCCCGAGCCCTCCGCGAGCAGGGCGAAGCGTGTGATGCCCGTACGTTCCGCCGTCGCCGCGAGCCGGTCCGCCGCGAGCCGGGGGGTGCCCACCGGATGCAGACCGCACAGCAGCTCCGTGTACGCCACGGGGTCCCGCATGGTCCGGTGCCGGCCGTCCACCGTCACGTGCGCGTCGAGCCCCTGCCTCAGCCAGCCGGGCATCGCCTTCACCAGCGCCTCGGCCGCGTCCTCGCGCCGGTCCGCGAGCTGGGCCACCCCCGCCGACACGTGCCGGGAGCCGGTCCGCGCGATCTCGTCCGGGTCCCGCCCGGCCTCCCGGGCCCAGCGCGCCCAGGCCCCGACCGCCTCGGCCTTCTCCTCGTCGCCGCAGTGCATCCCCAGGAGCATCGGCAGCCCGCGCTCCGCCGCCAGCCGCACGCTCTTCGGCGAGGTGCACGCCACCACCACCTCCGGGCCCGCCTCCCCGCCGATCAGCTCGCCGGGCCGGGGCACCACCGGCACCTCGCGGAAGGCGAACCTCTCGCCCCCGGCGCCCACGCGCGGCTCGGTGAGCCAGCGCAGCAGCAGGTCGAGCGATTCGGGAAAGCCCTTCTCGTACGCCTCCAGGCCGGACCCGAACACCTCCAGGTCCACCCACGGCCCGCCCCGGCCCACCCCGAGGGTGAACCTGCCGCCCGAGGTGAGGTGCAGCAGCGCCGCCTGCTCGCCCAGCGCGACCGGGTGGACGGTCGGCAGCACGCTCACCGCGGTGCCCACCCGCAGCCGCCGGGTGCGGCCCAGGAGCAGGGCGGCCAGCGTCACGGCCGAGGGACAGACCCCGTACGGTACGAAGTGGTGCTCGGCCAGCCAGACCGAGTCGAGCCCCGCCTCCTCGGCGACCTCGGCGGTCCGCACCGCCCGGTGCAGCGCCTCTCCCTGCCCCTGGCCCGGGAACTGTGCGGCCAGAACGAACGTACCCACGCGCATCGCCTTCTGCCTCCTCGCGGCCGACGCGTATCTCCCCCCGCACCGGCAACAACGCCTGACACGTGCCGGAGGCAACGGCCGTTCATGAAGTTCTTGCGATTTTCGGCCGGGCTCCCGCCCACCGGGCCCGGGGCACCCCGCCGCGGCCCGTAGGCTGATGAGAGCCGTACGCGCCCCCCTAGCCCCGTGAGGTGTGCCCGTGTCCCCGCGCCACAACCGCTCCCGCGGCCGCGAGAAGTCCGCGTCCCAGGACGACCCCGGCGGCCGGTACGGCGGAGTGCAGCGCACCGAGACCTGGCAGGACGAGGAGTGGTACGTCCGGCTCGTCGCCGGTGCCGCCGCGCCCGGCAAGCGCTACCGCTGCCCCGGCTGCGACCAGGAGATCCCGTCCGGCGCCCCGCACGTGGTCGCCTGGCCGGAGTACGGGGGAGTGGACGACCGGCGCCACTGGCACAAGGCGTGCTGGAACGCGAAGGACCGCCGCACCAGCCGGGTGCAGCGGTCCCGCAACGCGCCGAGGTACTGAGGCCGGGATCGTCCGGACCGGGTCACACGTCCCGGCTGTTCAGCAGGGCGTAGGCGCCGCCCAGGGCGGCGGCGGCGCAGCCGGCCATGATCAGCAGCGGCTCCCAGCCCGCCGGACCGCTCGTGCCGAACGGCGGGTCCTCGCTGTACAGCGCGATCATCTGCGAGGGGATGGCGTACGTGAGCAGCCACTCCTGCGCCGACTTCAGCGTCTCGGAGAACATGAACATGGCGGCCACCAGCGGCAGGAGCAGCACCCCGATCATCACGGTGATCGCGCCCGCCGAGTGCCGGACGATCGTGCCGACCGCCAGCGACACCAGGCCGAGCAGGGCCAGGTAGGCGCTCGCCCCGACCGTCGCGCGCAGCCAGTCCCCGGCCGACGGCACCGCCGCGTCCACGATCGCGACCTGCGCCAGCGAGACCAGCGACGCGACCACCGCGGTGACCGTGAAGACCAGCAGGAAGAAGACGACCGCCTTCGCCGTCAGCACCCGCGCCCGGCTCGGGCAGGCCGTCAGGGTCGTGCGGATCATGCCCGTGCCGTACTCGGAGGCGACCGTGAGCACGCCGAGCGTGATCACGCAGATCGAGGCCGGCAGCATGCCGAAGAAGCCGAAGGCGAGCGCCGTCTCCTCGCCCATCGACGCCTCGGCGGTCGAGGCGAGGGCCGCCACCCCCAGGCCGATGGCCACCATCAGCAGGATCATGACGCCGAGCGTCCACACCGTCGAACGCACCGAGCGGATCTTCGTCCACTCGGAGGCCAGGGCGTCCCCGAGGTGCGCCCGGCGGACCGGGATGGGGGAGACGTAGGAGTGCGGTGCCGGGGCGGGGTGGTGCGCGGGGGCGGTCATCGGGCGTCCTCGGTGGTGTCGCTCGGCTGGGAGGTCGGCGGGGGACCCGGCAGGGGAGGGGCGCCCGGCGCGGGGGCCCCCGGCGCCGCGGCGTACGGGTTCTGCCCGGGCGGCGGCGGGGCGTACCAGCCCTGCTGCGGCACGTCCGGGACCACCGGCGGCGGCGTCCCGTACCCCGGCCGTCCGGGCTGGAGCGGCGGCTGGAGGTGGGCGAGCCGGTCGTCGGTGGAGCGGTAGTCCACGGCGCCCTGCGTCATCCGCATGTACGCCTCCTCCAGGGACGCCTGGTGCGGGGACAGCTCCCAGAGCCGTACGTCCGCGTCGTGCGCCAGGTCGCTGATCCTGGACAGGGGCAGGCCCGTGACCCGCAGCGCCCCGTCCGGCTCGGAGAGCACCTTCCCGCCGGCCTCCGTCAGGACCGCCGTCAGCCTGTCCCGGTGGGCCGGTTCGGCCGCCGGGGTCCGCACCCGGGCGAAGTCGGCGGAGTTCGCCGAGATGAAGTCCTTGACGCTCATGTCCGAGAGCAGCTGCCCCCGGCCGATCACGATCAGGTGGTCGGCCGTCAGCGCCATCTCGCTCATGAGGTGGCTGGAGACGAAGACCGTCCGGCCCTCCGAGGCCAGCTTCTTCATCAGGTTCCGCACCCAGAGGATGCCCTCGGGGTCCAGGCCGTTGACGGGCTCGTCGAAGAGCAGCACCTGCGGGTCGCCCAGGAGCGCCGCCGCGATGCCGAGCCGCTGTCCCATGCCGAGGGAGAAGCCGCTGGACCGCCGCCTGGCCACGTCCTGGAGGCCGACCACGCCGAGGACCTCGTCCACCCGCCGCGCCGGGATGCCGGCGAGCTGGGCGAGCGACAGGAGGTGGTTGCGGGCGCTCCGGCCGCCGTGCACGGCCTTGGCGTCGAGGAGCGCGCCCACCTGGCGGGGCGCGTTCGGCAACTGCCGGAAGGGGTGCCCGCCGATCGTCACGTGGCCCGCGGAGGGCCGGTCGAGCCCGAGGATCATGCGCATCGTCGTCGACTTCCCGGAGCCGTTGGGCCCCAGGAAGCCGGTGACGACGCCGGGCCTCACCCGGAAGGAAAGGTCGTACACGGCCGTTTTGGCGCCGTAGCGCTTGGTCAGGCCGACTGCCTCGATCATTCTGCAGCCCCATCGACAGGTCGGTCGCGTCCTCTTCGGGGCGTGGCGGCCGTCGGCCGGAGCCCCCCGTATGAGCTAGGAGCTTATCGAGCCGTTGACGGTTCCGGCCAAACGCGGAGGACCGGGGGCGCTTCCTCCCGGGGGCTCGGGCGCCCCGTCCCCTCCGGAGGTCCGGGCGCCTCGCCTCCCTCCCGGGATCAGGCGTCCCGCCTCCCTTCCGGGATCAGGCGTCCCGCCTCCGCAGCACCAGGTAGCCGCCGGCGAGCGCCGCCACCACCCAGAGCACCATGATCCCGAGCCCGCCCCACGGGCCGTACGGAGCCTCGTCCGAGGCCATGGCGCCCGGCACGACCTGCATGATCTTCGAACCCGCCTGGTCCGGGAAGTACCGCGCCACCTCCTTGGCCTTCGGCACCTGCGCCAGGATCTGCGAGACGAGGAAGAAGAAGGGCATCAGGATGCCGAGCGAGAGCATCGAGGAGCGCAGCATCGCCGTCACCCCCATCGAGAAGACCGCGATCAGCCCCATGTAGAGCCCGCCGCCGACCACCGCCCGCAGCACGTTGTCCGCGCCGATCGTGGTCCCGTGCTCCCCGAGCAGGGCCTGTCCCAGGAAGAAGGAGAGGAAGCTCGTCGCCAGGCCCACGGCGAACGCCGGCACCGCCGCCACCGCGATCTTCGAGAAGAGGAAGACCGACCGCCGCGGCACGGCCGCCAGCGAGGTGCGGATCATGCCGGAGGAGTACTCGGTCCCCACCACCAGGACGCCGAAGACCACCATCGCCAGCTGGCCCAGGGCCGTCCCCGAGAAGCTGATCAGGGTCGGGTCGAAGGTGAGCCGCTCGGCCTCGCTCATGTCGTCGAAGGTGTGCGCCACGAGCGCGCACAGGGCCGCGCTCATCGCCACCGTGACGATCAGGGCGCTCGCCAGCGTCCAGACGGTCGACGCCACCGTCCGGATCTTGGTCCACTCGGAGCGGAGGACCGCGGATGCCGCTGTCATCGTTCAGACTCCCTCGGAGGTCGTGCCCCACCGGGGGCCGGGCGCCGCGGCGCCGCCGTGTACGTCGGTGCCGTGCGCGTGGTACTCCACCGCGCCCGCCGTCATCCGCATGAAGGCGTCCTCGAGCGAGGCGCGCTGGGCGCTCAGCTCGTGCAGCACGATCCCGTTCTCCGCCGCCAGCTCGCCCAGCCGCTCGGTCGTCGCCCCGTCCACCTCCAGGGCGCCGTCGTCGGCCTCGGCCGCGGTGAGGCCGTTCGCGTGCAGCACGTCCCGCAGCCGTTCCCGCTGCGGCGAGCGCAGCCGCGCATAACTCCGGGAATTCTGCTGGATGAAATCCGCCATCGACGTGTCGGCCAGCAGTTTTCCCTGCCCGATCACGATCAGGTGATCGGCCGTCAGCGCCATTTCGCTCATCAGATGACTGGAAACGAAGATCGTCCGCCCCTCGGCGGCCAGCGCCTTCATCAGATGGCGAATCCAGTGAATTCCCTCGGGGTCCAGACCATTGACGGGTTCGTCGAACATCAGGATCTCGGGATCGCCCAGGAGTGCCGAGGCGATGCCGAGCCGCTGCCCCATGCCGAGGGAGAAACCCTTCGACTTCTTCTTCGCGACCGGGGTCAGCCCCACCAGGCCGAGCACCTCGTCCACCCGGCTCCGGGGGATGCGGTTCGACTGCGCCAGGCACAGCAGGTTGTTGTACGCCGAACGGCCGCCGTGCATCGCCTTGGCGTCGAGCAGCGCCCCGATGTGCTTCAGCGGCTCGTCCAGCTCCCGGTAGTGCCTGCCGTCGATCCGGACCGTCCCGCTCGTCGGGTTGTCCAGGTCCAGCATCATCCGCATCGTCGTCGACTTGCCCGCCCCGTTCGGTCCGAGGAAGCCGGTCACCACACCGGGCCGCACCCGGAAGGACAGATGGTCGACCGCGGTCTTCGCCCCGTAACGCTTGGTCAGGCCCTCAAGCTCGATCATGCGTCCAACCTACGGGCGCGCAAAACCCTCCGCCACCGGAATGACGGAGGGTTTCGACGGACTTCGCACCCCTGTTTACCGGCGTGCGGTCACCGGGTCTGCTGGGCCGGGACGCCGCTCTGGCGCTCGTCGTCGACGGGGGAGCCGGCCGCCGCCACGGCGGCGCCGGTCAGCGTGGCCAGCATCTCGCGGACGTTGGTCAGCTGCGCGTTGATCGAGTCCCGGCGGTTCGTCAGGGCCGCCAGCTCGCGCTCCGATTCGCTGCGGATGCGGTCGGCCTTGGCGTTCGCGTCGGCCACGATGTCCTCGGCCTGGCGCTGCGCCGTCTCCACCGTCTGGCGGGCGCGGCGCTCCGCGTCGGTCCGCAGCTTCTCCGCCTCCAGGCGGAGCTGCTCGGCCCGGTGCTCGATCTCCGCCAGGCGCTTCTCGGCCTTCGCCTGACGCGAGGCCAGGTCCCGCTCCGACTGCTCGCGGCGCTTCGCCAGGTTGGTCTCGAAGTCCGCGGCGGCCTGGGCCGCCTTGGCGCGGGTCTCCTCGAAGAGGGCCTCCGCCTCCTCGCGCTTCGACTGCGCGTCCTTCTGCGCCTCGGCGCGCAGCGAGTTGGCCTCCCCCTGGGCCTTCTCGACGATCCGGACACCCTCGTCCTCGGCCTTCGCCTTGCGGTCGACGGCGAACGACTCCGCGTCGTTGCGCACCTGCTGGGCGGCCGACTCGGCCAGCTCGCGGTGCTGCTCGGCGGCGCGACGGGCCTCCTCGCGCAGGTCCTTGGCCTCCTCCTCGGCGAGCCGGAGGATCTTCTCGACCCGGGCGCCCAGACCCGCGTACGACGGCTCGGCGTCGGTGACCTGCGCCTGGGCGTTCTGCGTCTCGAGGTGCAGCTCCTCGATGCGCTTCTCCAGAGAGGTGATGCGGGAAAGGGCACTGTCGCGGTCGGCCACGAGCTTGGTAATGCGGTCGTCCACCTGACCGCGGTCGTAACCGCGCCGCACGAGCTCGAAGCCGAAGGGGGAGGAAGTGTCGCTCATGGGGTTCCTGTCGAATGAGACCGGTGAGGTGTTAGAGGGAATCCTAGGGGCCGAAGCGGCGTGTCATCGAGCGTATGCCGGTTTGGCCCGGAGAATGTCCAGTCTTTTGAGTGGCTTAGCCGTCCTGGGACTTGCCGCCCGTACGGGTGGAACCCGCCGGGGCCCCCGCCCTGGCGCCCGGCGCCCCCGACGGCTTCGCGCCGCCCGGGGCCTCGAAGGACTCCAGCGCCTCCAGCACGTCCTGGACACGGGAGATCTCGGCGTTGATGTCCTTGCGCCGGCGCACCAGGACCTCCAGTTCGCGCTTGCCCTCCGCGATCGTCTCCGCCGCCTCGGCCTCCGCCTCGGCCCGCATCCGCTCGGCCTCCGCCTTGATGCCCTCGGCCTCCGCGACGAGCGACGCCTTCTTCTGCTCGGCCTCCTTGAGGAGCGCCTCCGCCTTCCGCACGGCGGCGATCCGGACCTTGCTCGCCTCCGAACTCGCTTCGGAGAGCATCTCCTTCGCCTTCTCCTCGGCCTCGGCGCGCTGCTCCGTCGCCGCCTTCACCAGCTTGTCGACCCGCTCGCCGGCCGTCTTCATCTGCTCGGCCGTCTCGCGCCGCGCCCGGTCGTGCAGCTCCTCGATCTCGCTCTCGATCCGGCCCCGCAGCTCCTCGGCCCGCTCCCTTATGGCGGTCGCGTCGCTGCGCGCCCCGACCAGCAGCTCGTCCGCGTCCGTACGCGCCTTCTCCACCAGCGAGTTGCCCTCGACGGTCGCCTCGGCGACGATCCGCTCGGCCTCCTTGCGGGCCGCGCCGACCATCAGGTCCGCCTGCGCCTCGGCCTCCGTGGTGGCGCGCAGCGCCTCCTCCTGGGCCTTGGCGACGAGCTGGTCCGCCTGCTCGGCCGCGTCCGAACGCTTCTTGGCCCCGGCCTCCCGCGCCTCGTCCAGGACCCGGTCGGCCTCCTCGCGGGCCTCCGCCCGCATCCGCTCGGCCGCCGCCTCGGCGTCCGCCCGCACCCGCTCCGACCCGGCGCGGATCTCCTCGGCGTCCCGCCGCGCGGACCCCACGGTCCCCTCCGCCTCGGCGCGCGCCTCCGCCACGACCGACTCGGCCAGTTCGGCCGCCTCGCGGGTGAGCCGTTCGGCCTCGTTCGTGGCCTCGGCGAGGAGGGCGTCGGCCTGTTCGGCGGCGTCGCTCCGCCGCTTGTCGGCGGCCTTGCGGGCCTCGTCGAGGACCTGCTCGCCGTCCGCGAGAGCGGCCGCCCGCAGCGCCTGGGCGTGCGCCTCCCCGTCGACCCTGATCTGCTCGGCCTCGGCGCGCAGGCGCAGGGCGTCCCGCTCGGCGGTCTCCCTCAGCTCCTCCGCCTCGCGGGTGAGCCGTTCGGCTTCGCCCGTGGCTTCCGCGAGGAGGGCGTCGGCCTGTTCGGCGGCGTCGCTCCGCCGCTTGTCGGCGGCCTTGCGGGCCTCGTCGAGGACCTGCTCGCCGTCCGCGAGCGCGGCCGCCCGCAGGGTCTCCGCGTGTGCCTCGCCCTCGGCCCTGATCCGTTCGGCCTCGGCGCGCAGGCGCAGGGCGTCCTGCTCGGCGGTCTCCCTCAGCCCGGCCGCCTCGGCGGTGAGCCGGTCCGCCTCGGCCCGCGCCTCGCCGACCACCGTCTCGGCCCGCTCCGCGGCCTCCGAACGGATCCGGTTCGCGTCGTCCCGGGCGTCCGCCCGGGTACGGGCCGCGTCCTGCTCGGCCGCGGCGAGCGAGTCCGTCACCTCGGTCCGCACCCGCTGCGCGTACTCGGCGGTGTCCGCCCGCAGCTTCTCCGCCTCGGCGAGCGCGTCCGTGACCGTCCGCTCGGCCAGCGCCTTCGCGGCCTCCGTCTCCTCCTGGGCGAGCGTCCGGACACGGGCCGCGTCCTCGGTCGCCCGCTCCCGCTCCTCGTACGCGTCGGCGCGGACCCGGTCCGCCTCCTCCTGCGCCTCGGTACGGGTCCGCTCGGCGGCGTGCTCGGCCGCCGACCGCAGCCCGGCGATCTCCTCCTCGGCCTGCTCGCGCAGACCGGCCACCGACTCCCGCACCTCCTGGGCGGTCTGCTCGGCCGCGGCGACCACCTCGGCCGCCCGCGCGTCCGCCTCTTCGGCCAGCCGCTGCGCCTCGGCCTGCGCCTCCTCGACCCGCTTGCGGGCGGCGGCGAGCAGTTCCTCGGACCGCACCCGGGCGTGTTCGCGCTCCCGGCCGGCCTCGGAACGGGCCGACTCCAGCGTCTCCTCGGCCTCCCGGCGGCGCCGTACGGCCTCCTCCTGCGCGGCGGCCAGCGCCTCGGCGGCCTCGGCGGCCACCCGCTCGGCGGCGGCGGCGGCCTCGGCCCGCATCCGGTCGGCGGTCTCCTGGGCCTCCGACCGCAGGCGCTCGGCCTCGCCGGACGCCTCCTCGCGGAGCCGTACCGCCGCGGTCTCGGCCTCGGTGCGCGCGGCGGTCGCGTCCGCCGCGGCCTCGGCCCGCAGCCGCTCGGCCTCCTGCTCCGCCTGCTCCCGGAGGGTGCGGATGCGCTCGGCGGCCTCGGTCCGCAGCCGCTCCGTCTCCTCGGCGGCCTCGCGCCGGATGCGCTCGCCCTCGGCCCGCGCGTCGGTCAGCTCCTCCCCGGCCGCCGCCACCTTCGCCCCGGCCTCGGCGTGCAGCCGGGTCAGCTCCTCGGCGGCCTCCGCGCGCCGGGCCTCGGCGGCCCGCTCGGCGTCCGCGCGCAGCCCCGCCGCGGCCTCCTCGGCCGCCGCCCGTACGGACTCGGCCTGCTCCTCGGCCTCGGCGCGCAGCCGCTCGGCCTCGGCGCGGGTGCGCTCCAGGGTCTCCTCGGCCTGGGTCCGGAGCGTCTGGGCGCGCTCCATCGCCTCGGACTTGACCTTCTCGCTCTCGGCGCCGGCCTTCGTCCGCAGCTCCTCGGCGTCCGTACGGGCCTTGGACAGCAGCTCCTCGGCGGTCTTCGCCGCCTCCTCGATCTGCTGCAGGGCCTCGCGGCGCGCCTCGCCCCGGATGCGCTCGCCCTCGTCGACGGCCTCGCCGCGCAGCTGCTCGGCCTCGCCGCGCAGCCGCCGCGCCTCCTCCTGGAGCTCGACGGTCTTGGCGCGGTACTCCTGGGTGTCGTCCTTCGCCGAACCGAGCAGCTCGTCCGCCTGCTCCTCGGCCTGGGTGCGCAGCCGGTCCGCCTCGGCCTCGGCCTCGCGGCGCACCCGCTCGGCCTCCTCGGCGGCCTTGCGGGTGGTCTCCCGGGCGTCCTCGGACGCCTTGGTGAGGATCTCCTCGGCGCTGCGGGCGGCCTTGGCGAGCGCGGCGGCGGAGTCCTCGGCGGCGGCCGTACGGGCCTTCTCGGTCGCCTCCGTGACCAGCTTCTCGGCCTGGGCGGTGGCCTCGCGCAGCTTCTCCTCGGCCTCGGCCCTGAGCGCCTCGGCGTCCTTGGTGGCCTCGCCGACGAGCCGGGCGATCTCCGCCTTCGCGGTACGGGTGCGCTGCTCGTTGACCGACTCCGCGGCGGAGAGCTGCCGGGCGGCGGCCTCCTTGGCCTCGGTGAGGGCCTTCTCCGCCTCGGCGCGGGCGAGCCGGAGCCGTTCCTCGGCCTCCTGCATGCGCTGTTCGGCGGCGCGGGACAGCTCGGTGGCCCGGCGGCGGGCCTGGTCGGTCTCGGCGGTGGTGGACGAGCGCAGCTGCTCGGCGTGGCTGGTGGCCTCCTGCGCCTGGCCCGCGGCGTTGGCGAGGAGCCTTTCGGCGTCCTTGCGGGCGCGCAGCAGGATCGCCTCGGCCTCGGCACGGGCGGCCTCCGCCTCGGCGCCGGCGCGGCGGCCGGTCTCCTCCGCGAGCCGGGCGGCCTCGGCGCGGGCGGTGGCGAGCGCCTGCTCGGCCTCCGCGCGGGACTCCTCCATCAGCCTGCGGGCCTGCGCCTCCGTACGGGCGCGGAGCTGCTCGGCCCAGGCGACGTTCTCGTTGACGTGCGCCTCGACGGTCTGGCGGCGCTCGTTCAGCTCCTGGTCGAGCTGCTGGCGGCGCTGGACGGCCTCGTTGTGCAACTCGGCCTGGAGCCGCGCCTGGTGCTCGGCGTGCTCCTGGAGGATGCGCTGGGTCTGCGCCCGCGCCTCGCGCAGCTCGCGCTCGGCGTCCTGGCGCAGCTGTTCGGCCTGCGCCTGCGCGTTCCGCAGCATCTGCTCGGCCTGGTAACCGATGTCGGCGCTGTCGTACGCGGGCCGGGACGCGATGGTGCGCCGTGCCTCGTGGAGCTTGGCACGCAAGACCTCGACCTGGTAACCGAGGTCCTCGGCGTGCTGGACGGCCTTCTCCCGCTCGGTCTTCAGCCGGTCCATCTCGGCTTCGAACCTGGCGAGATGGTCGTCTTCAGCCCGGTGGCTCTCCTGGCGTTCGTAGCCCCGCACTGCGCGGTCCCACCCGTCCCCTGGTCGCGACACTCCTGCTGAGCACCGTCCCCCCGGACGAGGACGGACCCCCGGGGAATCGTGGCAGATCGGACGACCCCGACATCCCGACTTCGGTGCCACGCGGGGCAGCCCCGACCGGCCCCGGCCCGGAGCCGCCCACTCTACCGGGCCGGGAATCCGGTGGTCAGTGCTCCGCCGGGGAGTGGCCGGCGGACGGTTCGGCCGAAGTGACCAGTTCGGTGAGGACGCCGTGGCAGTCCTTGGGGTGGAGGAAGGTGATCCGGGAGCCCATGGAACCGGTGCGGGGCTCGTCGTAGAGGACCCGTACGCCCTTCCCCCGGATGGCGTCGGCGTCGCCGTCCACGTCGGCGGTGCCGAAGGCGATGTGGTGCACGCCCTCGCCGTTCTTGGCGAGCCACTTGCCCACCGCCGAGTCCTCCCGGGTCGGTTCCAGGAGCTGGAGGTAGGAGGCGCCGCCGTCCGAGGTGCCGTTGATCCTGAGCATGGCCTCGCGGACGCCCTGCTCCTCGTTGACCTCGGTGTGGAAGACCTCGAAACCGTAGGTCGCGCGGTAGAACTCGACGGTCGCGTCGAGGTTGGAACAGGCGATCCCGATGTGGTCGATTCGCGTCAGCATGGATCCAGTGCAACCCCGGAGGAGTGGTTACGCAACGTGCGCGCCGTCACACCGTCGGGCCGATGACCGGGCGCCGCGCCCCTCAGTACATTGGCGGTGCACCTCCGTTTTGGGGGGACACCCCCCGGATCCCCCTCTCGTTCACCTCTCATCCCAAGGGGCCGTGCCTCATGTCTGGAACGACCGGTACCACCTCAGTGATCGTCGCGGGCGCCCGCACGCCCATGGGTCGCCTGCTCGGCTCGCTCAAGTCCTTCTCGGGCGCCGAACTCGGCGGCTTCGCCATCAAGGCCGCCCTCGACCGGGCCGGCATCGGCGGCGACCAGGTGCAGTACGTGATCATGGGTCAGGTGCTCCAGGCGGGCGCCGGCCAGATCCCCGCCCGCCAGGCCGCCGTCAAGGCCGGCATCCCCATGAACGTCCCGGCCCTCACCGTCAACAAGGTGTGCCTCTCCGGGCTCGACGCCATCGCCCTCGCGGACCAGCTGATCCGCGCCGGCGAGTTCGACGTGGTGGTCGCCGGCGGCCAGGAGTCGATGACCAACGCGCCGCACCTGCTCCCGAAGTCCCGCGAGGGCTTCAAGTACGGCGCGATCGAGATGCTCGACGCCATGGCGTACGACGGTCTCACCGACTCCTTCGAGGGCGTCGCCATGGGCGAGTCCACCGAGAAGCACAACACCCGCCTGGGCATCAAGCGTCCCGAGCAGGACGAGATCGCCGCCCTCTCGCACCAGCGCGCCGCCGCCGCCCAGAAGAACGGCGTCTTCGAGGCCGAGATCACCCCGGTCGAGATCCCGCAGCGCAAGGGCGACCCGGTGATCTTCGCCAAGGACGAGGGCATCCGCGCCGAGACCACCGTCGAGTCCCTCGGCAAGCTCCGCCCCGCCTTCGCCAAGGACGGCACCATCACGGCCGGCACCTCCTCGCAGATCTCCGACGGCGCCGCCGCCGTCGTCGTGATGAGCCGGGCCAAGGCCGAGGAGCTGGGTCTGGAGTGGATCGCGGAGATCGGCGCCCACGGCAACGTGGCCGGCCCGGACAACTCCCTCCAGTCGCAGCCGTCCAACGCCATCCTGCACGCGCTGAAGAAGGAGGGCCTCGCCGTCGGCGACCTCGACCTGATCGAGATCAACGAGGCGTTCGCGGCGGTGGCCGTCCAGTCCATGAAGGACCTCGGCGTCACCTCCGACAAGGTGAACGTCAACGGCGGCGCCATCGCGCTCGGCCACCCGATCGGCATGTCCGGCGCCCGGGTCGTGCTCCACCTCGCCCTGGAGCTCAAGCGGCGCGGCGGCGGTGTCGGCGCGGCGGCCCTCTGCGGCGGCGGCGGCCAGGGCGACGCGCTGATCCTCCGCGTCCCCGGCAACGGCAAGTAGTCCCGCACCCAAGGAGCAACGCACATGGTGGACGTCCCCGCTCTGGTCGCCCAGGCACGGGAGGGCCGGCCGCGCGCCGTGGCCCGGCTGATCTCGCTCGTGGAGGGGGCGTCCCCGCAGCTGCGCGAGGTGATGGCGGCGCTCGCGCCGCTCACCGGCGGCGCGTACGTGGTGGGCCTGACGGGCTCGCCCGGCGTCGGCAAGTCCACCTCGACGTCCGCGCTCGTCTCCGCGTACCGCCGGGCGGGGAAGCGCGTCGGCGTCCTGGCCGTCGACCCGTCCTCCCCGTTCAGCGGCGGAGCGCTGCTCGGGGACCGGGTCCGGATGTCGGAGCACGCCTCCGACCCGGGCGTCTACATCCGCTCCATGGCCACCCGGGGCCACCTGGGCGGCCTCGCCCGGTCCGCCCCGCAGGCCGTCCGCGTCCTCGACGCGGCCGGCTGCGAGGTGGTCCTGGTGGAGACCGTCGGCGTCGGGCAGTCGGAGGTCGAGATCGCCGCCCAGGCCGACACCTCCGTCGTCCTGCTCGCGCCGGGCATGGGCGACGGCATCCAGGCCGCCAAGGCGGGCATCCTGGAGATCGGCGACGTGTACGTGGTCAACAAGGCCGACCGGGACGGCGCGGACGCCACCGCCCGGGAGCTGAACCACATGCTGGGCCTCGGCGAGGCGCGGGCGGCGGGCGACTGGCGGCCCCCGATCGTCAAGACGGTCGCGGCCCGGGGCGAGGGCATCGACGAGGTCGTGGAGGCCCTGGAGAAGCACCGCGCCTGGATGGAGGAGCGGGGGGTCCTGGCGGAGCGCCGCCGCGCCCGCGCGGCCCGCGAGGTCGAGACCATCGCGGTCACGGCGCTGCGCGAGCGCATCGGGGACCTGCGGGGCGACCGGCGCCTGGACGCGCTCGCGGAGCGGATCACGGCGGGCGGCCTCGACCCGTACGCGGCCGCCGACGAGCTGGTCGCGGGCCTGACGGGCCGCTGAACGTCCCGCGTGTGCGGGAGGGGCCTCACCGGCCGGCCGGTGAGGCCCCTCCCGCACACGCGACCGGTTACGGCTTGCCGCGCCGTCCGCGCAGCTGCTCCGCGATCGGCTTCAGGGACTCGTGGAGGTCGCCGAGCGCCTCCGGGGAGAGCTGGTCGATGAAGTGCCGGCGCACGGACTCGACGTGGTGCGGGGCGACCTTCCGCATGGTCTCCATGCCCTGGTCGGTGAGGACGGCGTAGAGGCCGCGCCGGTCGGACTCGCAGTTCTCGCGCCGGACGAGCCCGGCGCTCTCCATCCGGGTGATCTGGTGGGAGAGCCGGCTCTTCGACTGGAGGGTGACCGAGGCGAGGTCGCTCATGCGCAGCCGGCGCTCGGCCGACTCCGAGAGGTTCACCAGGATCTCGTAGTCGTTCATCGTCAGGCCGAAGGGCTGGAGGTCCTTCTCCAACTGGTACGCCAGCATCCTCTGGACGTCCAGGAAGGTGCGCCAGGCACACTGCTCGCCGTCGGTGAGCCACGGGGTGGCCGTCTCGGTCTCCATGTATGGATTCTACCTAAGAAGTTGAATTCTTGACGAAGTCTGGGAGCGTGACGCCGGGCACCCGGTGCCCCGCCCCGATCCGGCTCCCGGCTCCGCCACCGGCGCGGACGTCCGGGGACGTCACACTCCGCAGACTACCGCTCACAGCCCGAAACGACGCTGGAGGTCCCCCAGCTGGCCGGGAAGGCGCGGTGCCGAGCCCTGCTGACCCTGGCCCGATCCGTACCCTCCGTGACCACCCGGCACTCCCGGCTCGGCCGGCGGCTGCCCGGCGGCCCGCTCCGCCATCAGCAGCTCCGTCGACTGGAGCAGGACCGTCCCCGCCCCCACGAACTCGAACTGGTGCTCCTCGCCCGACGTGCCGCCGAGCCCCGTCAGGGACCGCAGGCCGCCCATCACGCCCGTCAGGTAGCCGTGGTCGTAGTGGTGGCAGGGCGAGGGGCAGTCCGCCCAGCCCACCAGGGCCTGCGGGTCCACCCGCAGCGGCGGCTCCATGAAGACCACCGGCCCGTTCGACGCGGCCACGAACGTGCCGGTCCCGATCAGCGTCACGAAGCCCGGCACGATCGACTGCTTCAGCGCCAGGGTCGGCTGGTAGGCCAGCAGGTTCCCGGACCGGATCGTCAGGTTGCCCTCGTCCAGGTCGTACGAGTTCACGTCGAACGACCGGTCCGCGAGCAGCATCTTCCCGCTGCCCTCGGCCACCACCCAGTCGCTCGCGTGCAGCGGCGAGTGGAAGGACGTCCGCACCAGCCGGTCGAGCCGCCCGTGCCCGACGCCGTTGAACTCGATCCGCCCGTAATAGGCGATCATCTTGCCCTTCTGGAGGAACCACGGGGATCCCTTCAGCTCGACGCAGAACGTGTACGGGTTGACGTTGTCGTCCGACGGCAGGGTCTGCGGGTCGTGGATGACGGGGGTGCTCACAGCTTCTCCTCCGATGCCTGCACGTACACCGTGCCGCTGCCGCTCAGCTCCAGCTGGAACGCCTCGCCCGAACCGCGCCCCACCATGTCCCGCCAGCCGAGCGCGGTGGAGAGCTTGTTCCGCACGTCCCCGTGGTGGGCCACGTACGCCTGCGGGTCCACGTGGACCGGGCGGCCCGGGACGACGGGCAGTTCGAACACGCCGCCGTGCGCCATGACGGCCACCGAACCGTGACCCTTCAGGGTGGTCGTGAAGAGGCCCTGACCGGTCACCTGGCCCCGGACCATGCCCATGACCCCGCCCTGCGAGCCCATGAACATCGTGCCCTGCTCCAGGGACCCGTCGAAGGCGAGCAGCCGGTCGGCCTCGACGTACAGGGTGTCGCCGGTCAGCGCGATCACCTGGATGTGGTGGCCGCCGTGCCCGAACATCACCGTGCCGCTGCCCTCGACCGTCATCAGCGGGGTCGCCTCGCCCGCCACCCGGCGGCCGATCATCGACATCAGGCCACCCTGGCCCCCCACCGTGTTCGGCGTGAAAGTGACGTCGCCCCGGTACGCCAGCATCGCGCCGCGCTGGCTGAACATCCGCTGCCCCGGGACGACGGTCGCCTCGACCATCTTCGAGTTGATCTCGCGGAACGGCATCAGACGTCACCCCCGATCGTGTTCCGCTCGCTGGGCTGGACGTACACCAGGCCGTCCCCCTCGAAGCGGATCTGGAACGCCTCGCCGCCGCCCTCGCCCACGAAGGTGCGGAAGGTCACCCCCGACTGGAAGTGCTGCTGGAGGTTGCCCTGGTGGGCGATGTACGCGCCGGGATCGACCTGGAGCGGGTACTGCGGGGTCACCCGCAGCACCACCGCCGGACCGTCCGACATGATCGCGGCCTGGCCCGTCCCCTCCACGGTCGTGGTGAAGAGACCGTTGCCGGTGGCCCCGCCGCGCAGACCCGTGAAGGTCGTGCCGGTGCGCAGCCCCCCGTCGGCGCACAGCAGATTGCTCGCCTCCACCCACAGCTTGTCGCCGTGCAGCGAGACGAGGTTGATCTCCGAGGCCCGGTCGGCGAACCAGCAGGTCCCCTGGCCCCGCACCTCCATCACCTCCATCTGCTCACCCGTGAGCCGGCGGGTCACCATGCCGCGCAGGCCCTCGCCACCCCCACTCATCTTCTTGAACGCCATCTGGCCGTCGTAGGCGACCATCGAGCCGTTCTTCGCCTTGACGGCGTCGCCGGCCATGGAGACGGCGAGCACCTTGCTGCCCTGGAGTCGGAACGTTGTCACGGGCCGAAGGTACTGGGGACCCGCTTAAAGGGACAGCAAAGTCGGCGTGCACAATGGACGCGCCCTTGTGCATCCGTTCACAAGATCGAACGAAGGTGACCCCCTCCGTGGACATCAAGACCGCATCCTCCCTCCACCGGCTCCGGCTCGTCTCCGCGCCCGAGGCCGTCTCGTTCCTCCTCCTGCTGGTCTGCTCGGTGCTCAAGCGGACGACGGAGTTCAACGCGGTGCCCGTCATGGGCGCGGTCCACGGCCTCCTCTTCGTCCTCTACGTCCTCTTCTGGCTGGACGCCTGGAACCGGACCAGGTGGAGCTTCGGCACCGCCGCCCTGTACTTCGTCCTCTCGGTCCTGCCCCTGGGCGGCTTCTACGCCGAGCGGCGGCTGAAGCGCGAGGCCGAGGACGCGGTCATCGCGTCCCGCGCCCGCCGCGAGGGCACGGTGAACGCGTGATCGTCGCCTTCTCGGTGACCCCGCTGGGCGTGGGGGAGGAGGTCGGCGCGTACGTCGCCGACGCCGTCCGGGTCGTCCGGGAGTCCGGCCTGCCGAACCGCACCGACGCCATGTTCACCTCGATCGAGGGCGAGTGGGACGAGGTGATGGACGTCGTCAAGCGGGCCGTCGCCGCCGTCGAGGCCCGCGCGCCCCGCGTCTCCGTCGTCCTCAAGGCCGACATCCGCCCCGGCGTGACGGACGGCCTGCACGCCAAGGTCGCCACCGTCGAACGGCACCTGGAGGGCTGAGCGCCCTTCGCGGGAGGAGCCCCGGAACCGGTCCGCCGTTCCGGGGCCTCCTTCCGCCCGCACGGGGAACCCGCCGGTTCGACCGAAGGACGAGACGGGACCGTCCGCCATGTTCCCCATGGGTAAGGTCGTCGCGTGCCGAAGCCGCTCAGTCTCCCCTTCGACCCCATCGCCCGCGCCGACGAACTCTGGCAGAAGCGCTGGGGCCCGGTCCCCTCGATGGCCGCGATCACCTCGATCATGCGTGCCCACCAGATCCTCCTCGCGGAGGTCGACGCCGTCGTCAAGCCGTACGGCCTGACCTTCGCGCGGTACGAGGCCCTGGTCCTGCTCACCTTCTCCAAGGCGGGCGAGCTGCCGATGTCCAAGATCGGCGAGCGGCTGATGGTCCACCCCACCTCGGTGACGAACACGGTGGACCGGCTCGTGAGGTCCGGCCTCGTCGCCAAGCGCCCCAACCCCAACGACGGCCGCGGCACCCTCGCCACCATCACCGACAAGGGGCGCGAGGTGGTCGAGGCCGCCACCCGCGACCTGATGGGGATGGACTTCGGACTCGGCGCGTACGACGCCGAGGAGTGCGCCGAGATCTTCGCGATGCTCCGCCCGCTCCGGGTCGCGGCACACGACTTCGACGAGGCGTGACCCGCGCGAGGACCGCGACGCGGCCCGACCCGCGCGAAGATCGCCCGGAACGTACGTCTACGCTCGTAGCCATGAAATCCAGCGTGCTGACCCGCTACCGCGTCATGGCGTACGTGACCGCGGTCATGCTCCTCATCCTCTGCGCGTGCATGGTGGCCAAGTACGGCTTCCACACGGGCGAGGACCTGACCTTCGCGGTCTCCCAGCTCCACGGCGTCCTCTACATCGTCTACCTGGTCTTCGCCTTCGACCTGGGCTCCAAGGCCAAGTGGCCGTTCGGCAAGCTCCTCTGGGTGCTGCTCTCCGGGACGATTCCCTTCGCCGCCTTCTTCGTCGAGCGCAAGATCGTCCGCGAGACGCTTCCGCTGGTCAGCGGCGCGCAGCCGGTTCCCGCCAAGGCGTAACCCCGCCCCGCGCCACACCGGCGCGGGGTCTCCCGTCGACATTTACTAGGACGTCCTAGTAAATTCGGAGCATGGACGCTGACGCCATCGAGGAGGGCCGCCGTCGCTGGCAGGCCCGTTACGACAAGGCCCGCAAGCGGGACGCCGACTTCACCACGCTCTCCGGCGACGCCGTCGAGCCCGTCTACGGGCCCCGGCCCGGCGACACCTACGAGGGCTTCGAGCGCATCGGCTGGCCGGGCGAGTACCCCTTCACCCGGGGACTCCACCCGACCGGCTACCGGGGCCGGACCTGGACCATCCGCCAGTTCGCCGGCTTCGGCAACGCCGAGCAGACCAACGAGCGGTACAAGATGATCCTGGCCGCCGGCGGCGGCGGCCTCTCCGTCGCCTTCGACATGCCCACCCTCATGGGCCGCGACTCCGACGACCCGCGCTCGCTCGGCGAGGTCGGCCACTGCGGCGTCGCCATCGACTCCGCCGCCGACATGGAGGTCCTCTTCAAGGACATCCCGCTCGGCGACGTCACCACCTCGATGACGATCTCCGGCCCCGCCGTGCCGGTCTTCTGCATGTACCTGGTCGCCGCCGAGCGCCAGGGCGTCGACCCGGGCGTGCTCAACGGCACGCTCCAGACCGACATCTTCAAGGAGTACATCGCGCAGAAGGAGTGGCTCTTCGAGCCCGAGCCCCACCTGCGCCTCATCGGGGACCTCATGGAGCACTGCGCGGCGGAGATCCCCGCGTACAAGCCGCTCTCCGTCTCCGGCTACCACATCCGCGAGGCCGGGGCGACGGCCGCGCAGGAGCTGGCGTACACCCTCGCGGACGGCTTCGGCTACGTGGAGCTGGGCCTCTCCCGGGGCCTGGACGTCGACGTCTTCGCCCCCGGCCTCTCCTTCTTCTTCGACGCCCACCTCGACTTCTTCGAGGAGATCGCCAAGTTCCGCGCCGCCCGCCGGATCTGGGCCCGCTGGATGAAGGAGGTGTACGGCGCGAAGACCGACAAGGCCCAGTGGCTCCGCTTCCACACCCAGACGGCCGGCGTCTCCCTCACCGCCCAGCAGCCCTACAACAACGTCGTGCGGACCGCCGTCGAAGCCCTCTCGGCCGTCCTCGGCGGCACCAACTCCCTCCACACCAACGCCCTCGACGAGACCCTCGCGCTCCCCAGCGAGCAGGCCGCCGAGATCGCGCTCCGCACCCAGCAGGTCCTCATGGAGGAGACCGGCGTCGCCAACGTCGCGGACCCCCTCGGCGGTTCCTGGTACGTCGAGCAGCTCACCGACCGCATCGAGGCCGACGCCGAGAAGATCTTCGACCGGATCAAGGAGCGCGGCCGTCTCGTCCACCCGGACGGGCGGCACCCGATCGGCCCGATGACCTCCGGCATCCTGCGCGGCATCGAGGACGGCTGGTTCACCGGCGAGATCGCCGAGTCCGCCTTCCAGTACCAGCGCTCCCTGGAGAAGGGCGACAAGCGGGTCGTCGGCGTCAACGTCCACCACGGCTCCGTCACCGGGGACCTGGAGATCCTGCGGGTCAGCCACGAGGTCGAGCGGGACCAGGTCCGCGTCCTCGGCGAGCGCAGGGCGCGCCGGGACGACGCCGGGGTCCGCGCCTCGCTCGACGCGATGCTGGCCGCGGCCCGCGACGGCTCGAACATGATCGCCCCCATGCTGGAGGCCGTCCGCGCCGAGGCCACCCTCGGGGAGATCTGCGACGCCCTGCGCGACGAGTGGGGCGTCTACACGGAGCCCCCGGGCTTCTGAGACCGCTCGCCACGGGGCGGGGGCGGTACGGGGCGGGGGCGGTACGGATCTCCCCGTACCGCCCCCGCCCCCGTCCGCGCCGTACGCCCCGGCGGCCGTGCGCCTCAGCCGCCGGACGCCGCCGCGCCCAGGCCGCCCACCAGGAGGGCCGAGAGGCGGGTCACCCAGGGCGCGTCCACCGGCTCGGCGCTCACCAGGGCGCGGTGCACGACCGCGCCCGCGATCACGTCGAAGATCAGGTCGTCCGTGGTGCCCATGGCCCGCAACTCGCGGTCCGGCGGGAGTTCACCGCGCCGCTGCGCCCGCATCCGCCCCTCCTGGACCAGCCGTTTCTGGCGGTCCACGATGGAGGCGCGGATGCGCTCGCGCAGCGGCTCGTCCCGGGTCGACTCGGCCACCACCGCCATCAGGGCCGTCTTGGTCTCGGGGCGTTCGAGGAGCGCCGCGAACTGGAGCACCACGTGCTCGATGTCGGCCCGCAGGGAGCCCAGATCGGGGAGTTCGAGCTCGTCGAAGAGGACGGCGACCGCGTCCACCACGAGTTCGCTCTTGCTCGTCCAGCGGCGGTAGAGGGTCGTCTTCGCGACCCCGGCGCGGCCCGCGACGTCCCCCATCGTGAGCTTGGACCAACCCAGTTCGACCAGTGCCGCGCGGGTCGCCTCCAGGATGGCCGCGTCGGCCTCGGTGGAGCGGGGGCGCCCGGTACGGCCGGTGCGGGGGTCGGTGCGGCTGCGCATGAACGCCGACCATACCCGCCAGTAGCCAAGGTGCCAGGGCCCGGCGGTGTGAGGCAGTTCACCGTACGGATCGTTCCCCCGCCCTCCCGTCGCCTCCGCCCCGGCAGTTACGCTACGACGCGTAGCGAAAGGCTTTGAGCGGCCCGAGCGACGACCACGGTGCCGGGTGGGGACCCGGCACGAACCGAGCAGTACGAAGAAACACGAAGAAAAACGAAGAAACACGAAGAGGGCGGACGGACCGTGCCGCAGGGCGTCCCGCACACCGGCGGGGGGCGCGCGGACGGCGCTGTTCGGCCACCGCTTACCGCTTACGCGCGCGGAGGGGGGAGGATGGTGCCATGCAGCCCCGAAACATGTCCATGAGCGGCGTCGTCGACCTCGCCGCGGTGAAGGCGGCCGGAGAGGCCAAGGCGAAGGCGGAGCAGGCGCGCGCCGAAGCCGCCCGGCAGGGCGGTTCCGCCGCCGTGCCCCCGTCCGCCCTGGTGATCGACGTCGACGAGGCGGGCTTCGAGCGCGATGTGCTCCAGCGTTCCGCCGAGGTCCCGGTCGTCCTCGACTTCTGGGCCGAGTGGTGCGAGCCCTGCAAGCAGCTCGGCCCCCTCCTGGAGCGGCTCGCCGTCGAGTACCGCGGCCGCTTCCTGCTCGCGAAGATCGACGTCGACGCCAACCAGATGCTGATGCAGCAGTTCGGCATCCAGGGAATTCCGGCCGTTTTCGCGGTGGTCGCCGGCCAGGCGCTGCCGCTCTTCCAGGGCGCGGTGCCCGAGGCCCAGATCCGCGAGACCCTCGACCAGCTGATCGCGGTCGGCGAGGAGCGCTTCGGACTCACCGGCATCGCCGTGGACGCCGACGCGGACACCGGCTCCGCGGCCCCCGCCCGCCCGGCCGGCCCGTACGACTCCCTCCTCGAAGCGGCCATGGCCGCGCTCGACGCGGGCGACCTGGCGGGCGCCGTCCAGGCGTACAAGAACGTGCTCGCCGACGCCCCGGCCCACCCGGAGGCCAAGCTCGGCCTCGCGCAGGCCGAACTCCTCACCCGCGTACAGGATCTGGACCCGGCCGCCGTCCGCAGGAACGCCGCCGAGAACCCGGCCGACGTCGCCGCGCAGTGCGCCGCCGCCGACCTGGACCTGGCGGGCGGTCACGTCCAGGACGCCTTCGGGCGGCTCGTGGAGACCGTGCGCCGCACGTCGGGCGAGGACAGGGACGCGGCGCGGGTGCGGCTGCTCGACCTGTTCGAGGTCATCGGCGCCGAGGACCCCCGTGTGACGGCGGCCCGACAGGCCCTCGCCCGCGTGCTCTTCTGAGGACTCTCCGGGGTTTGCCCGGAGCGCCGGATCGCCCGGCGATTTGGCAGCGGAGTGACAAAAGGCGGCCGCGCTTTACCAAAACTTGGTAATCGCGGCCGCTGTTACTTGCAGTAAATCAAGTCGGGCGTTCTGTCCGCATTCCTATGGCGATCCGCCGATATCCTCCGCCGTTCGAACGTACCGAGCGTGCCCGTTCGATCCCGTCCCGCCACGGGGCGGTCACTCCCGCGTTACCAGCCAGTAATGACCCCCCTTGTGCGGGCGCCCGGAATGGACAACGATCGGCCACGCTCGGTCCGAACCGCACCGCCCGGCAACCAACCGGGGCGCGGCGAAGGTCCCCACCGGGCGGACCGGTGCTCCGGCGCCGGTCGTGGACAGGGGGGTTCCCGCTCACACCGAACGGGGCCTGTCCAAGTCGGGCCACGCGCACCGCGCGGCCCGTGGTTGTCGCTCGGGGGTGATCGCCGGTGACCGGGATGCGCTTCGCGCCGCCCGCCGTCCCGGCGCTCCCCTTCCCGAGGACGTAGCTCTTCTCCCATCGCAGATCGGGCCCACGCCCCTTCTGGAGATGTACGTCCGAGAAGGAGGATTCTCATGCAGTCCCAGGTTCGTGGTGGCACCAGATGGAAGCGGTTCGCCGTCGTCATGGTCCCGAGCGTGATGGCTACGGCCGCGATCGGTGTCGGCCTCGCGCAGGGCGCGCTGGCGGCGTCGTTCGCGATCTCCGGCCAGGAGTTCAAGGTCAAGGCGGAGCAGCTCGAGGGCTGGGACTTCGTCCAGTACGGCAGCTACATCAACGGCAAGGATCTCGAGGGCAAGGACATCGCGGCGCCGGTCGCCGTCTCGGGCTTCTCCGAGGCGTACATCACCGCCATGTGTCAGTCCGTCGTGACGCCCAAGGTGCCGTTCGTCGGCCCGGTCACCCTCCAGCTCACGGCCGGTACCGACAAGGAGAAGGTCTACGCGAAGGGCATCTACCTGGATGTCTCGGACCTGAAGGCGGACGCCCAGTTCGACCAGATCGACATCGGCGTCGCCGCCGGCGCGCTCGCGAAGGGGAAGGGCAAGCCGGGCATCCAGCCCGGTACCGAGGAGAAGGTGTACCCGACCGGATTCGGCCAGCGCGCCGACCACGCGGTGCTGTCGAACGTGGAGCAGAAGGCCTGGGCGACCACCGCCGCCACCTTCAAGCTTCCCGGCCTGAAGCTGTCCCTGCACCGGGGCACCGACAAGGAGTGCTTCAAGAGCTGATCCGGCCCTGGAGGTGCGGGCCGCTCCGGTGGCCCGCACCTCCCCGGGGTACATCCCCGCTCCTCTTCACCTCTTCTCAGCAAGACCGCTTCCAGGGAGCTGTTTCCATGAGCGCCGAATCCACTGCTTCCCGCGGAGTCACGACCCGACAGCGTTTCCGCGCCTGGCGGGGCAACCGTCCTTTCTGGGCCGGTCTGCTCACCATGTTGGGCGGCGTACCGATCGCCTACCTCCCGTACGGTGACCTGCGGCTCGGGAACATGACCCTCGCGATGGCCACGACCGCCGGAGCGGGTGCGTTGATCATCGGCGTCCTGCTCATCACCCTCGGCCTGACCATGTGGTTCCAGCCCGTCGTCCGGGTGTTCGCGGGCGTGGCGGCGATCGTTCTGGCGCTCGTCTCTCTCCCGGTCTCGAACTTCGGTGGTTTCGTCATCGGGTTCCTGCTCTCCATGATCGGAGGCGCCATGTCCACCGCCTGGGCGCCCGCGCCCCCGGTCGGCAAGGACACGGGAGTCGAGGCGGACGACCCGTCCGGGATTCCGGACGAGACCGATGCCGAGACCCGGACCGTGCCGGTCACGGCCGGCGTCCCGGAACAGCGCGAGGCGGAGCACCACGCCACCGAAACGACGATCGACGCCAAGGGCGGGAGGAACAGTGCGGGGTGACGAGTCCCAGCCGGCGCTCGTGAAGGGGGGCCCGCGACACGCGGCCCCGCGCAAGACGCTGCTGAACCGCATACAGGGCCCCGCGGGCAAGGCGATGGCGCTGGCCGCCATGCCGACCGCGGTGTTCGTGGGCATGGGCCTCACGCCCAAGCTCGCCCTCGCCGACGACGAGGCCCCCTTCGCGTCCGCCCCGTGCGTGTCGCGCTCGGACGAGCCCACGCCGGAGGCGACGGAGAAGCCGAAGCCCACGAAGAGCGCCCAGCCGACGGCCACCCCCTCGGCGAGCGCGACCACCGCTCCCACAGGCGCCCCGTCCGCCCCCGCGACGCCGGCGCCGACCGCGACGGACGCCGCGACGGCGGCCGGACGGACGACCGGGCAGCGTGCGCAGGAGGAGGCGAAGGCCACCGCCGCGCCCACCGCGACACCGACGCCCACGGCGACCCCCTCCCCGGCCAGGTCCAGGAACCCGCTGGACCCGCTGGGCGTGGGCGACGCCCTGAAGGACCTCTTCGGCGTGCTGGACCCGTCGAAGCCGAAGGCCACGCCGACCACGGCGGCGCCCGCGACGACGGCCCCGGCCACCCGGACCCCGGCCGCGCCGGCCACGGCCGACGAGAAGCCGCCCGCGTCCGTCGCACCGGAGGCGACCACCGCGCCGAAGACCGCCACGGATCCGAGGCCGACCGCCGACCCGGCCGCCGAGAAGACGAAGGCCGCGATCCGCGAGGCCGCCGAGAAGGCGGGCGTCGGGGTCGCGGAGCTGCCGGAGGACGTCAAGGGCCTCGACGCCAAGAAGGACGAGGACATACCCGAGGGCGCCAAGCCCCGCTACCCGTGCCCGGAACACGACGCGAAGGCGCTCGCGGACGCCGACCTGGAGCCCGGCATCCCGCTGCTCCCGGACGATCCGTGGCGCCTGGAGAGCTCGCTGCTCACGCTCTCGGGCCTGAAGTACCACGGCATCGTCGAGGTGAGGACCTACGGCGGCAAGACCAAGAAGGTCCTGAAGTTCACCGCCACCAAGGTGCAGATCGAGGACCTGCACCAGCTGACGGTCCACTCCGAGGGCCGTACGGGCCACGTCCGTTCCAGGAAGGGCTCGGAGTCGACCATCACCGACGGCAAGGTCACGATGTACACGGAGGAGCTGAAGGGCAAGATCTTCGGCATCCCCTTCCTCCCGATCACCTTCAGCCCGGAGACCCCGCCCCCGCTGGACGTCTCGTACGTCTGGTTCACCGACGTCAAGCTCAAGCAGGCCGGCCAGTTCGGCGGCACCCTCAGGGTCCCGGGCCTCCGCAACACGATCGAGCCCGACTGACCCCCGTACCGCTCCGGGAGCCGCACGCGGCGAGGCCCCCGTCCTGAACAGGACGGGGGCCTCGCCGCGTGCGGGGGCGCGTCAGTCGCGCTCGCCGCCGCCCAGGTGGTGGACCCGGACCATGTTCGTGGTGCCCGGGACGCCGGGGGGCGAGCCGGCCGTGATGACCATGAGGTCGCCCTCGTTGTAGCGCTGGAGCTTGAGGAGTTCGGCGTCCACCAGGTCGACCATCGCGTCCGTGGTGTCCACGTGCGGGACGACGTAGGACTCGACGCCCCAGCTCAGGGTGAGCTGGTTGCGGGTGTTCTCGTCCGTCGTGAAGGCGAGGATGGGCTGCTGGACGCGATAGCGGGAGAGGCGGCGGGCCGTGTCGCCGGACTGGGTGAAGGCGACGAGCGCCTCGCCGCCCAGGAAGTCCGCGATCTCACAGGCCGCGCGGGCGACCGAACCGCCCTGGGTGCGGGGCTTCTTGCCCGGGACCAGGGGCTGGAGGCCCTTGGAGAGCAGCTCCTCCTCGGCCGCCGCGACGATCTTCGACATCGTCTTGACGGTCTCGATCGGGTACGCGCCGACCGAGGACTCGGCCGACAGCATGACCGCGTCCGCGCCGTCCAGGATCGCGTTGGCGACGTCGCTCGCCTCGGCGCGGGTCGGGCGCGAGTTGGTGATCATCGACTCCATCATCTGGGTGGCGACGATGACCGGCTTGGCGTTCCGGCGGCAGAGTTCCACCAGGCGCTTCTGCACCATCGGGACCTTCTCCAGCGGGTACTCCACGGCGAGGTCGCCGCGGGCCACCATGACCGCGTCGAAGGCCGCGACGACGGCCTCCATGTTCTCGACGGCCTGCGGCTTCTCCACCTTGGCGATGACGGGGACCCGGCGGCCCTCCTCGTCCATCACCTTGTGGACGTCCTTGACGTCGTTGGCGTCGCGCACGAACGACAGGGCGACCATGTCGCAGCCCATCCGCAGGGCGAAGCGGAGGTCGTCCACGTCCTTCTCGGACAGGGCGGGGACGTTGACGGCCGCGCCCGGCAGGTTGATGCCCTTGTGGTCGGAGACGACGCCGCCCTCGATGACGATGGTCCGGACCCGGGGCCCCTCGACCTCGGTCACCCGCAGCTCGACGTTGCCGTCGTTGATGAGGATCTGGTCGCCCTTGGAGACGTCGCCGGGCAGCCCCTTGTACGTGGTGCCGCAGATCGACTTGTCGCCCGGGACGTCCTCGGTGGTGATGGTGAACTCGTCACCGCGCACCAGCTCGACCGGTCCCTCGGCGAAGGTCTCCAGGCGGATTTTCGGGCCCTGGAGGTCGGCCAGGACGCCGACGGCGCGCCCGGTGTCCGCGGCGACCTGCCGGACGCGGTCGTACCGCTCCTGGTGTTCTGCCTGGGAGCCGTGGCTGAAGTTGAATCGGGCCACGTTCATGCCGGCCTCGATGAGAGCCTTCAGCTGCTCATACGAGTCGACGGCGGGGCCCAGCGTGCAGACGATTTTGGAACGGCGCATGAGGCGAATCCTATCGGTTTGTTTCGCTGCGGAATATTCCGGTTGGCGGAAAGTACATATGGGCGGAGGAGCGCTCAGGCGATCACTCGTTCGAGCCCTCCGGGCCTCCGTCGAGCGGGTTCCGCACCAGCGCGTAGCTCTGGCGCGCGATCTCCAGCTCCTCGTCCGTCGGCACCACGGCGACCGCCACCCGCGCGTACTCCGGCGAGATGATCCGCGCCCCACCGGAACGCGCGGCGTTGAGGTCCGCGTCCACCGCGAGGCCCAGCTCCTCCAGACCCGCGATCGCCGCCTGCCGCACCGGGGCCGCGTTCTCCCCGACCCCCGCCGTGAACACCACCGCGTCCACCCGGCCGAGCACCGCGTAGTACGCGCCGATGTACTTCTTCAGGCGGTGGACGTAGACGTCGAAGGCGAGCGCCGCCCGCTCGTCTCCCGCGTCGATCCGGCGGCGGATCTCCCGCATGTCGTTGTCGCCGCAGAGCCCGACCAGACCGGACCTCTTGTTCAGCAGGACGTCGATCTCGTCCGCCGACATCCCCGCCACCCGCCGCAGGTGGAAGGTGACCGCCGGGTCGATGTCGCCCGAACGGGTGCCCATGACCAGGCCCTCCAGGGGCGTCAGCCCCATCGAGGTGTCCACGCACCGGCCGCCCCGCACCGCCGAGGCGGAGGCCCCGTTGCCCAGGTGCAGCACGATCACGTTCACCTCCTCCGGCTCCTTGCCCAGCAGCTCCGCCGCCTTCCGCGAGACGTACGCGTGCGAGGTGCCGTGGAAGCCGTACCGCCGGATGCGGTGCGCGTCCGCGGTCTCCACGTCGATCGCGTACCGCGCCGCCGACTCCGGCATCGTGCGGTGGAAGGCGGTGTCGAAGACCGCCACCTGCGGAAGGTCGGGGCGCAGCGCCATCGCCGTACGGATGCCGACCAGGTTCGCCGGGTTGTGCAGCGGCGCCACCGGGACGAGCCGCTCGATCTCCGCCAGCACCTCGCCGTCGATCACCGTCGGCTCGGTGAACCGCAGCCCGCCGTGCACCACCCGGTGCCCGATCACCGCCAGTTCGGGGGAGTCCAGGCCCAGCCCGTCCGCCGCCAGCTCCTCGGCGACCGCCTTCAGCGCGGCCGAGTGGTCCGGGATCGGGCCGTTGCGCTCGCGCCTCTCCCCGTCCCCGCCGGGCGGCGTGTGCACGAACCGCGAGGTCTCCTCGCCGATCCGCTCCACGAGGCCCTGCGCCGGGCGGCTCTCGTCGCGCATGTCGAGGAGCTGGTACTTCAGCGACGAGGAACCGGAGTTGAGCACCAGCACACGGGTGGGGGCGGCGGAGGACGGACGGGAGGTCATGCGGGAAGCTCCTGACCCTGGGACTGGATCGCCGTGATGGCGACCGTGTTGACGATGTCGCTGACGAGGGCGCCGCGCGAGAGGTCGTTCACCGGCTTGCGCAGCCCCTGGAGGACCGGCCCGACGGCCACGGCGCCGGCCGAGCGCTGCACGGCCTTGTACGTGTTGTTGCCGGTGTTCAGGTCGGGGAAGACGAGTACGGTCGCCTGCCCCGCCACCTCCGAGCCCGGCAGCTTCGTCGCCGCGACCGAGGGCTCCACGGCCGCGTCGTACTGGATGGGCCCCTCGATCCGCAGCTCCGGACGCGCCTTCCGGACGCGCGCGGTCGCCTCCCGCACCTTGTCGACGTCGGCGCCGGAGCCCGAGGTGCCCGTGGAGTACGAGAGCATCGCGATCCTCGGCTCCACGCCGAAGCGGGCCGCCGTGGCCGCCGACTGGACGGCGATGTCCGCGAGCTGCGCGGCGTCCGGGTCCGGGTTGACCGCGCAGTCGCCGTACACCAGGACCCTGTCCGCGAGGCACATGAAGAAGACCGACGAGACGATCGACGCCTCCGGCTTCGTCTTGATGATCTCGAAGGCGGGCCGGATCGTCGCGGCCGTGGAGTGCACCGAGCCGGACACCATGCCGTCGGCCAGGCCCTCCTCGACCATCAGGGTGCCGAAGTAGTTCACGTCCGACACCACGTCGTACGCCAGCTCCGCGGTGACGCCCTTGTGGGCGCGCAGCGCCGCGTACCGCTCCGCGAACGCGTCCCGCAGCTCCGAGGTCCGCGGGTCGATCAGCTGGGTCCCGCCCAGCGCGATGCCCAGGTCCGCGGCCTTCTTGCGGATGGCGTCGACGTCGCCGAGCAGGGTCAGTTCGCACACGTCCCGGCGCAGCAGCACGTCGGCGGCGCGCAGCACCCGCTCCTCGGTCCCCTCCGGGAGCACCACCCGGCGCCGGTCGGCCCGCGCCTGCTCCAGCAGTTCGTGCTCGAACATCATCGGGGTGACCCGGCCGCTGCGGGCCACCGAGACCCGCTTGAGCAGGTCGGCGGTGTCCACGTGCCGTTCGAACAGACCCACGGCGGTCTCCGCCTTGCGAGGGGTGGCGGCGTTCAGCTTGCCCTCCAGCGCGAAGAGTTCGGCGGCGGTCGGGAAGCTGTTCCCGGTGACCGAGACGACCGGGGTGCCCGGCGCGAGGCGGGCCGCCAGGGTCAGGATCTCCTCGCCGGGCCGCTCGTTCAGGGTGAGCAGCACGCCGGCTATCGGCGGGGTGCCGGCCGAGTGCGCGGCGAGCGCGCCCACGACCAGGTCGGCCCGGTCCCCGGGGGTGACGACCAGGCAGCCCGGGGTCAGCGCCTTGAGGAAGTTCGGCAGCATCGCCCCGCCGAAGACGAAGTCCAGGGCGTCCCGGGCGAGCCCGGCGTCGTCCCCGAGGACGACGGTGCCGCCGAGGGCGTGGGTGATCTGGGCGACGGTGGGCGCCGCCAGGGCCGGCTCGTCCGGCAGGACGTAGCAGGGCACGGGCAGCCGGGCGGACAGCCGCTCCGCGATCGCCTCCCGGTCCTCGGCCGCCACCCGGTTGACCACCATCGCGAGCACGTCGCAGCCGAGTCCGTCGTACGCCCGGAAGGCGTTGCGGGCCTCGGACCGCACGGACTCCGCCGTCTGGCCCTTGCCGCCGACCACCGGGATGACGGAGGCGCCGAACTCGTTGGCGAGCCGGGCGTTGAGGGCCAGTTCGTCGGGGAGCTGGGTGGCGGCGTAGTCGGTGCCCAGGACGAGGACGACCTCGTAGTCGCGGGCGACGGCGTGGAACCGGTCGACCAGCTCGGAGACCAGCTCGTCGGTGCCCCGCTCGGCCTGGAGCGCGGACGCCTCCCGGTAGTCCATGCCGTGGACCGTCGAGGCGTCCTGGGAGAGCCGGTAGCGGACGCGCAGCAGGTCGAAGAGCCGGTCGGGTCCGTCGTGCACCAGCGGGCGGAACACCCCCACCCTGTCCACCTGGCGGGTGAGGAGTTCCATGACTCCCAGCTCGACGACCTGGCGGCCGTCACCGCGGTCGATCCCGGTCACGTACACGCTGCGCGTCACGCCGTGGTCTCCTGTCCAGTCCTGCGGAAGGGGCCGGGCGGTGTCCTCGCGCCGCCTTCTCGGCCCGTGCGTCGATCCGTGCGTCGGTCCGTCGGTCGGTCCGTCGGTCCTCCGGTCCTCCGGTCCTCCGGTCCTTGGGTCTTCCGGTCCTCCCGCCTTTCCACCGGTCTCCGCGTCCACACCTCGCGTCAACCGGATGTGACCGGAAAGCCTCCGACAGAGCGTTGTCACCCCCTTGACAATACCCCCGGGACTGGTTAAGCCGCCCGCCGGACGAAAGGGCCGGAAACCCGGGCCCGAGGGCCTTCGCGGAGGTGCCGGAAGGGACGCGCGGAACGGCGGCGAGCACGCCCGTCAGGCGTGGCGTGGGAGAATCGACGTGGCTCACAAGGACCGCGACCGAGCAGGAGACACAGCACGATGCGCATCGGAGTTCTCACCGCAGGCGGCGACTGCCCCGGCCTGAACGCAGTGATCCGGTCGGTCGTGCACCGGGCGCTGACCGGCCACGGCGACGAGGTCATCGGCTTCGAGGACGGGTTCAAGGGACTCCTCGACGGCCACTTCCGCCCCCTCGACCTGAACGCCGTCAGCGGCATCCTGGCCCGTGGCGGCACCATTCTCGGCTCGGCGCGCCTGGAGCGCAACCGCCTGCGCGAGGCCGCCGAGACCGCCCCCGACCTGGCCCGCCAGTACGGCATCGACGTCCTCATCCCGATCGGCGGCGAGGGCACCCTGACCGCCGCCCGGATGCTCTCCGACGCCGGCATGCCGGTCGTCGGCGTCCCGAAGACGATCGACAACGACATCTCCTCCACGGACCGCACCTTCGGCTTCGACACCGCCGTCGGCGTCGCCACCGAGGCCATGGACCGCCTCAAGACCACCGCCGAGTCCCACCAGCGGGTGATGGTCGTCGAGGTGATGGGCCGCCACGCCGGGTGGATCGCCCTGGAGTCCGGCATGGCCGGCGGCGCGCACGGCATCTGCCTGCCCGAGCGGCCCTTCCAGGTCGACGACCTCGTCAAGATGGTCGAGGAGCGCTTCGCGCGCGGCAAGAAGTTCGCCGTCATCTGCGTCGCCGAGGGCGCGCACCCGGCCGAGGGGTCGATGGACTACGCGAAGGGCGAGATCGACCAGTTCGGCCACGAGCGCTTCCAGGGCATCGGCAACCAGCTCGCCGTCGAGCTGGAGCGGCGCCTCGGCAAGGAGGCCCGCCCCGTCATCCTCGGCCACGTCCAGCGCGGCGGCACGCCGACCCCGTACGACCGGGTGCTCGCGACCCGCTTCGGCTGGCACGCCGTGGAGGCGGCGCACCGCGGCGACTTCGGACGGATGACGGCGCTGCGCGGCACGGACATCGAGATGGTGCCGCTGGCGGAGGCCGTGACCCAGCTCAAGCGGGTCCCGGCGGACCGCATGCGGGAGGCGGAGTCGGTCTTCTAGACCGGAACCAGAACCGGAGCGCGGTCCCGGGCCCGGAACCGGAACGCGGTCCCGGGCCCGGAACCGGAACGCGGCCCCGGGCCCGGAACCGGAACGCGGCCCCGGGCCCGGAACCGGAACGCGGCCCCGGGCCCGGGGCCCGGAACCGTACGGCCGAGCGGCCCCGACCGTCCCCCCGTGGACGGTCGGGGCCGCTTCCCCGTGTCCGGCACCTTCCTGGAAATGCCGGGTTCCACTCTTGAGCCCCGGCGCGCGATCAACAAGGCTTGGGGTCTGTCCCGGACATGTCCCCAACCTGTCCGGCGGAAGGGGAGGCACGGATGACGCCGGGGGAGCACGCCCCTGACCCGCGGGGGGCCCGGACCCCCGCCGAATTCCTCGCGCGGCTCCAGGAGCTCAAGGACTGGTCCGGCCTGACCTACCGCGAGCTCTCGGCGCGCGCGGAGGCGGTCGGTGACGTCCTGCCCCGCTCCACGGTGGCGAACATGCTGGCCCGCACGAGCCTGCCCCGCGAAGAACTCCTGGTCGCCTTCGTCCGCGCGTGCGGGGCCGGGCCGACCGCGCCGGAGGAGTGGCGGGCGGCGCGGAGGGGCCTCGCGGAGCGGAAGGGGTACGGGCCGCCGGACGCCGACGCGGGTACGGATTCGGTTCCGGTGACGGGCCCGGGGGTGACGGGCCCGGTCCGGCCGGACGCGGCCCCGGAGGAGCCCGACCCGACCGCACACGCCGCCCCGGGAAGGCCCGGCCCCTTCGTGTCCGCCGCGGACCGCCCCGTCCCGGCCCCTCCCGCCGGCGGCGTCTCCGCCGTCGCCCCTCCCGCCCCTCCGCCCCGCCGGTCCGCTCCCGCCGCCGAGGCCCTCGCCGGCGGGCCGGAAGCCCGGTCGTGGTCGCGGCGTCTCTTCGTCCCGGCGGTCGCGGTCACCGCCCTCGTGCTCGCCGGCGTCAGCGTCGTCGCCTTCCTGCGGGACGGCCGCACGGAGTCGCCCCGCACCCCCACCGCCCCCGCCGCGGGCGACGTGCGCGTCCGGGTGGTCGGCACCGGCTTCTGCCTCGGCGAGCGGCGCGGCGTCCGCACCGGCCAGGTCCACCAGGTGCCGTGCGAGGCCGCGAACGTGCCGCTCTACTCGCTCGCGCCGACCGGTGGCGGCCGGTGGCGGATCGTCACCCACCACCCCGACTACGGTCCCGGCTGTTCCGGCATACCCTCCGGCGGTCGCGTGCCCGGCGCGGCCTACGAGGACTCCGAGTGCGGCGACCCCACCCGGGTCGAGGAGTTCGCCCTGGAGCCGTACGGCACCCCCGTCGAGGGCTACCGGATCGTCCCGGCCGGCTCCGCGCCCCCCGGAAGCTGCGTCACCGTCGTCGGCGATCGTGCGGCGGCCTGGGCCCGTCTCGCCCAGGCCCCCTGCGCACCGGACGCCGCCGGCCAGCTCTTCGACTTCGCCCGGCGGGACTGATCTCCCGGGTCGGGAACTCCGTTCGGGCGCTCGGGCTCGGCCCGTGGTGCGTACGGGGCGGCCGGAGGCCGGGTTGATCCGTGCTCACGAAGGTCGCGGGCTCCGGGCCGTGCCGCGGGCCAGATCGGCCAGTCGTTCCGCGTCCGGGGTGCCGGGTTCGGCCGACCAGAGCACGAGTTGCTGTTCCGGTGCGCCGGCGTAGCGGAAGGTGTCCCAGTCGAGGGTGAGATCGCCGACGACGGAGTGTCTGATGCGTTTGCTGCCGAAGTCCTGGTGCGCGACGCGGTGCTCGGCCCACCAGACCCGGAACTGCCGATCGGCGACGGCCAGCTCGCCCACGAGGGCGGTGAGGGCCGGATCGGTCGGATTCGTTCCGGCTTCCATCCGCAGGACTTCGACGCACGTGCGGGCCACGTCTTCCCACTCCGGGTAGATGTCGCGCATCACCGGGTCGGTGAAGACCATGCGGACGTAGTTGCGCCCGGACTCGGGCACGGCCGCGAAGTCGCGCAGCAGCTCCGCCGCCAGTGGGTTCCACGCGAGGATGTCGAGGCGCGGGCCGAAGACGATGGCGGGCGTACCGGTGAGCTGGCCGAGCAGCCGGGTCAGGTGCGGGTGGACCCCGGGGCGGACGGACCGGCGCGGCGCCCTGCGGTGTCCGGCCCGCGCGGCCTGGTCGACCAGACCTTCCGCGTACGTCCTCTGGTCGCCGTCCAGCCGCAGCTCCCGCACGAGGGAGTCGAGCACCGGCGGCGACGGTGCCAGCCGGCCCTGCTCGATGCGTACGTAGTAGTCGGTGCTGATCGCGGCGAGCTCGGCCACCTCCTCGCGGCGCAGTCCCCGCACACGGCGCTGGGTGTGCGTTCGCTCGGGAAGCCCGACCTGCGCCGGCGTGAGCTCACCACGGCGGTGCCTGAGGAACTCACCGAGCTCACGGAGATGCGCGGAACCATTCATTCCTCCAGCATGGCACCGGGGCAGGGCCCCTGCCTGGGAAGGATCCTTCCTAGGAAGCGACACGACCTTCCCGGGCCCCGGCCACCGGCCGGACAGTGGACACAGGCCCGCAGATCGCCGGCCGGTCACGACCCCCAGGAGCAGAAAATGAGGACTGACGTCCGCTTCCCGACCAACGGCCTGCAGCTCGCCGGCCACCTCTACCTTCCCGAGGACGGTGACGGCCCGTTCGCCGCGGTCGTCGTCGGCCACCCCACGACCGGCGTCAAGGAGCAGGCGCCGGCGGCGTACGCCACGCGCCTGGTCCAGGAGGGGTTCGCCGTCCTGACCTTCGACGCCGCCTTCCAGGGCGAGTCCGAGGGCATGCCCCGCGGTCTGGAGGACCCCTTCCAGCGCGCCGAGGACTTCCGCGCGGCGGTCTCCTACCTCACCACCCGCCCCGAGATCGACTCCGAGCGCATCGGTGTGATGGGCGTGTGCGGCTCGGGCGCCTACGTGCCCTACGCCGCCCAGACCGACCACCGGATGAAGGCCGTGGCCGGCGTCTCCGGGACCGATGTCCCCAGCTTCTTCCGCGGCGCCGACCCCGAGGGCTGGCAGCGGATGGTGGCGAACTCCGGAAACCTCCGCAGCGCCGAAGCCGCCGGCGAGCCCGCGGCGACCTTCGCCGTGCTGCCGGAGACGGCCGATGCCGACACCCCCGCCCCGACGGCCGAGTTCGTCGACTACTACAAGACGCCCCGCGGCAAGCACCCGCGCTCCACCGGAGACATGGTCGTGCGCAGCGCGGACCTCCTCGACCAGTTCGACTCCTTCGCCGACGTCGCCAAGATCGCGCCCCGCCCGCTGCTCATGATCGCCGGCACCGAGGCGGTGACCCGCGGGTTCTCCGAGAAGGCCGTCGCCGACAGCCCCGGCAACGCCGAGCTGTTCCTCGTCGAGGGCGCCACCCACGTCGACCTGTACGACCGCGACCAGTACGTGACCCCCGCCGTCGCCAAGCTGGCCGAGTTCTTCGGCAAGCACCTCGCCTGAGTCGGCGAGCGCGAGCGGCCGTCCGGCGGACGCCCCGTTCTTCCGTGAAGTGCCGGTGCCGGTGCCGGGGACGCGGAACGCCCGGCCGGGAGGGGTCCGGCCGGGCGTTCCGCGGGTGCGGGTGCGAGTCACGCGGTGTGCGGGGGAGTCCGGTCGCCGGCGGCGGACGCGAGGCCCCGCGTCGCGGCGAACCGGAGCAGGAGCACGCACAGGAAGGCCGACGCGGCGAAGGACAGCGACTGTACGAGGGAGTCGTCGCGCGCTCCGGCGAGGAGCGCGCCGACCGCCGACAGGGCCACGGCGACCGCCGGCAGGACGCGCGCGTACGGCACGGGGACCGCTGCCTCGGCCGGGGGCAGCAGACGGGTCGCGAGGGCGTACCAGGCGCAGGCGAGGAGGGTGGAGCCGAGGACGTCGCCGGGCCGGTGGTGGTACGTGGCCTGGACGGCGGCGGCGGTCACGGCGAACCAGAGGGAGCCGACGGCGAGGACGTGGGGGCGGACGCGGGGGGAGGCGACGAGGAGGACGCCGAGGACCAGTGCGGCGGGGACGGCCGCGTGGCCGCTGGGGAAGCTCGGCTCGACGAGGAGGTCGTCCGCGCCGATCAGGTCGGGGCGGGGCAGGACGCGGCAGGCGAGTTCCTTGGTGAGGATCGTGGCCGCGACGGCGCCGACCGCCACGCATCCCTGCCGCCGGCGCCCGCGCAGTGCGGCGACGGCCGCGATGACGACGAGTCCGGCGATCAGGGTGGGGACGGCGGTGTGTTCGAGGGGCGGCAGGGCCGCCGAGCCGTAGGCCGCTCCCGACAGGTCGTAGATCCAGGCGGGGGCGGCGCCGTCGTCGCCGGTGAGCAGGGCGTTCTCGACGCGCTGGCCGAACGGGGTGCAGACCGCGAGGAGGTAGACGGTCAGGAACGCCAGGAGGTACAGCGGGAACGGGAGCCATGACCGGACCGCCCGCCCGGTTCGCCCGGCGGGGGCGGTCCGCTCCTGGGGGTCGGCCGGGGCCGGGGGCGTGGACAGGGCCGAGGGGTCGTGCGGGGACATCGTTCTCTCTGTCTGCGGGAGGAGTCGCGGTCGGTGGTGGTGAGGGGTGCGGCCGGATGTCCTCAGCCGAGGAGTGCCCGGTCCCGACGGCGCCGGGCGGCGATGGCCAGGGCCGGGAGGGGAGCGACGAGGAGGACGAGGACGAGCAGGTCGGGCAGGGACCGCATGAAGCCGTCCGGCCGGAGGACGATCGCCTGGACGCGGACGAACGCGAACGCCGCCACGGGGACCAGCCAGCGGTGGTCGCCGGTGGCGGCCGTCGCGGCCCACGCGGCGAGCAGCCCGGCGATCTCCAGGACGAACATGCCGCGCTGGAAGAGGGGGCTGATGGCGATGACGTGCAGTCCGCCGGCGACGAAGAGGGCGAACGCGAGGGGGACCAGCCGGCGGTACGAGTGGCGGCGCAGCCGGCCGGGGCGGCAGACGGCCAGGACGGCGCAGGCGGCGCAGAGCGCCGCGGACAGGACCGGGTCGTGGGCGGTGATCGGCGCGCCGAGCCCGTAGTAGCCCAGTCCCACCTTGCCCTCGGTGCCGAAGAGCGTGCCGCCGGGGAAGACGGAGCCGGCGAGGATCATCGTCGCCGCGGCGGGCAGGGCGATCCACGGCCTGCCGCGCAGCAGGGCGATCAGGGCGGTCAGCGGGAGCAGCCCGTAGGGCAGCAGCCGGGTCCGGCCGCCCTCGCCCCGCGCCCAGGGGAACCAGCCGGAGTGGCGGAAGGCGATGGCGTGGGTGCCGGGGTCGATGCGCAGGGCCCAGTGCCACACGTCCTGGAGGTACGGGACCAGGGCCAGCGCGGCGAGGACGAGGGCGGCCAGGTGGATGCCGTCCAGCCACCAGGGGCGGGCCGTGTCGTCGGCGACGGCGCGGGCGCGGGCCCGGACGCCGGCGCGCGCGAGGGCGACGGCCTCGCGCGGCGGGGGCCAGGAGCGGCCGGGGTACGCCTCGGAGAGGCAGGCCAGCAGCTCCGCCCCGTGCCGGGAGCGGTAGGACTTGGGGTGGGCGGCGAGGAGCAGGCGGTTCATGCCGGGGCCGCCCCGGCGCCCCGGGCGCGGCCGAGGACGACGGACGCCGCCTGCCGCATGCGCAGTGCCTCCTGGTCGAGCGCGTCGGTGCCCTCGTCGGTGAGGTGGTAGTAGCGCCGTGCGCGTCCGTCGACGATCTCCTCCGCGCCGGCGGCGACGAGACCGGCGCGTTCCAGCCGTTCCAGTGCGCCGTAGAGGGTGCCGACGGCGATCCGGAGCCGTCCGCCGGTGGCCTGTTCGGCGGCCTTGATGATGCCGTAACCGTGCAGGGGCCCGTCCAGGAGCGCGGCGAGGATGAAGTACTGCGATTCCGTCAGGGACGGGTTCTGTCGTGCCATGGGCCGATCATATATCGGCGCGCGAAGTATCTTTACCGGCCAAGAGCCAAGAGCCAAGAGCCAAGAGCCAAGAGCCAAGAGAGGGCTGGGCGAGGGCGGGCGGGGTCCGGGGGCTTCCTCGCCGTTCCGGCCCGGGCGGGACGTCCCGGACGCGCCCCGGCACTCCCTCGGGCCGGTGGCGGGGATCGGACGCGTCCTCACCGTCCCCGCCGGGACGCTCCCCCAGGGCTCGCCCTTCGTCCTGAACTCCACCCGGTACCGGATCTCGCCGCTCGCGCTCCTCCCCCAGCGCCGGAAAAGGGTCTCGGGGCCGCTCCCGCCGCGCGTCAAGGGGGAGTTGTCCCCGTGGGGGTGATCGTTCCATGACTCTCCCCAGCAGACGCGCTCTCCTGACGACCGTCGCCGCCGCGGCCGCCCTGCCCCTCGTCAACGACCTCGCGGGGAACGGCGGCACCGCCGCCGCGGCCGGGTCCACCGAGTTCGCCTCGAACGCCGCGCTCTACAGCAGCGACGTCTACGAGGAGGGCGTCCACTGGATGCGCCGCTTCCGCTGCGGCGCCCCGGTGACCCTGAACGACTACGCGAAGGACCCCGCGCCGGCCGCCCCGCTCGGCGTGCTCACGAGCGCCCCCGTCCGCAGCACGGCGATCATCGCCCCGCACGGCGGCGGCCTGGAGGCGGGCACCACCGAACTGTGCCTCACCCTCGCCGGCTACGACCGTGCGGAGCCCGGGACCGAGCCGAAGCCGGACACGAGCACCCCGGGCGCGGTGCAGCGCGACTCCTGGATGTTCGAGACGCTGACCGCGTCCCTCCCGGCCCCCGCCAAGCCCCTCCACGTCGCCTCGGCCCACTGCGACGACCCCGCCGCCCTGGCGGTCTGCGGCAACAACCTCTACGCGGTCTCCCTCCACGGCTACCTGCCGGACGACGCCCCGTCGGCCAAGCGGATCCTCATCGGCGGCCGGGACCAGCGGCTGGTCCGCAACCTGGCGAGGGCCTTCGACCGCCACGGGCTCGACTCCTCCCTGGGCGTCGAGGTGGTCGTCGCGGGCGGCGACGCCGAGCTGAACGGCGACGATCCGGCCAACATCGTCAACCGCACGCGCACCGGGGCCGGCGCTCAGCTGGAGACGTCCACCGAACCGCGCAGGGCGATGTTCGGCACGTTCGGCAGCGGTTCCGGCCGCCGGGGGACCGCCGGCGTGGCGTCCGCCACCGCGCCCCGGGCCCCCGCGTACCGGAACGGCTTCGTCGACACCGTGCGCGAGGCCGTCGACCGGCACGAGCGCGGCCTCGACTCCCTGTAACCGCCGGGGCGGAGGGGCCGGGCCCGGGAGGTTCCGGCGCCCGTCTCAGGGCCCGACGGCCGCCCAGAAGTGGGAGACGACGTCGTCCAGGTACGCCCGGCCCCCGTCGCCGGTGGACCCCGACGCGCCCCAGCCGCCGGTCGCCGCCATCCGGGCGTGGTAGTCCGCGTGCAGCCGCTGGAGCGCCGCCTCCAGGGTCCGCCGGGGCAGCGGCACCATCCGCACCGCCGGTTTCACGTACGCCTGCCAGCGAGTGGTGGCCGCGTCGCGCAGCAGCCCGGCGAGGCGCTCGTCGCCGCCGGTCGCGGTGATCAGCGCGCGCGGGCCGAGGCCGAGCGCGTCCGCGAGGGCGGCCGTCTGGCGGTCGGTGCCGCGCCAGCGCCCCTCCTCCTCCATCCGCCGGTACGCGGAGGCCGCGAGCCCCACCCGCCGGGCCAGGTCCTCGGGGGACAGCCCGCGCGCCGTCCGGTGCTCGCGCAGGGTGGAGGCGGCGGTGAGCAGTTCGGCGGGCGAGCACCACAGGACGCCCGCGAGGGCGGCGAGTTCCCGCTCGTTCGGCACGGCCCGGCCGCGCTCCCAGTCGAGGACGGTGTCGGGCGTGACGGAGATGTCGTACTGCGCCCGCAGGCCGTACGCGACGTGGCCGTGGGCCATGCCGAGACCTTCGCGCAGGCGGCGCGCGGCCAGGGCGTCGAAGGGAGGGGAGGCTGGGTGCACGCCGCCACCGTAGGGGTGGGGGTGACGGATGGCTACGGTGCGTTCACCCAAACATGCGGTACGGCGGAAACGGTGAACCGGCCGGGGTGGCCGGAAGCCGCCCGGCCACCCCGGCCCCCGAGGGGGCCGTCCGGTGCCCGCTCCCGTGCCCCGGAGATCGTCCGGCGGCCGGCCCCGCGCTCCGGGGATCGGCCGGCGGCCGGCCTCAGTGGCCCCGTGCCGGGCGCGCCGGGCCGTCGAGCCAGCGGTACTGGAGTTCGGGGCGCCCGACCTGCCCGTACCGCGGCACGCGCACGGCCCGGCCTCCGGCCACGAGGTGCTCCAGATAGCGGCGCGCGGTGATCCGGGAGATTCCCACGGCCTCCCCCGCCTCGGCGGCGGTGAGCCCGCCCGGGGCGGACCTGAGGGTACGGGTGACCGCCTCCAGGGTGGGCGCGCTCAGGCCCTTGGGGAGCGCGGCCGGGTGCGGGGCGCGGAGGACGGCGAGCGCCCGGTCCACCTCGTCCTGCCCGGACGCCTCCCCGGCGGACGCGCGGAACTCGGCGTACCGGACGAGCCGGTCCCGGAGGGTCGCGAAGGCGAACGGCTTCAGGACGTACTGGACGACCCCCAGGGACACGCCCTCCCTGACCACCGCCAGGTCCCGGGCGGAGGTCACCGCGATGACGTCGGCGGTGTGCCCGGCGGCGCGCAGGGCGCGCAGGAGCTGGAGGCCGTGGCCGTCCGGCAGGTACAGGTCGAGCAGGATCAGGTCGACCGGCGTCCGGTCGAGCACCCGCGCGGCGGCGGCCCGCGAGTGGGCGACCCCGACGACGGCGAACCCCTCGACGCGCCCGGCGTAGAGCGCGTGGGCGTCCGCCGCCACCGGATCGTCCTCGACGACCAGGACCCGCAGGGGAGCCGTACTCACCCCGTCACCTCCGAGCCGGAGGGACCGTCCGCCGAACCGGGGGAGCCGCCCTCCGCCCCGGCGGAACCGTCCGTACGGGGGCCGCCGTCGCCGTCCTCCCGGGGCGCGGGCACCCGGCCAGGCCCGGACGGCCGGTCCCGTTCCGGCCCGGACGGGGATTCCCGGCCCGGTCCCGCCTTTCCCAGCGGCAGCCGTACGGTGAACTCCGCCCCGCCCTCCTCCCCGTCCGCGAGGTCCAGCGTGCCCGCGGCGCGGGAGACCGTCTGGCGCACCAGGGCCAGGCCGAGGCCGCGCCCGGGGCCCCGGGTGGACCAGCCGCGGCCCAGGACCGCGTCGCGGTCGGCGGACCGGACGCCGGGCCCGTTGTCCCCGACGCGGAGCAGCAGCTCCCCGTCGCCCGCGCGGGCCGCGACCGTGACGGTCACGCGCGCATGCGGGGTTCCGCTCACCGCCTCCACCGCGTTGTCGATCAGGTTGCCCAGGATCGTCACCAGGTCCCGGGCGGGCAGGGCCGCCGGCACCCGGCCGTCGTCGATGCGGCTGTCCTCGGTGAGGACCAGCTCCACGCCCCGCTCGTTGGCCCGCGCCGTCTTCCCGAGCAGCAGCGCGGCGAGGACGGGCTCGCCCACCGCGTCCACGACCCGGTCGGTGAGCGCCTGCGCCAGCTCCAGCTCCGCCGTCGCGAACTCCACCGCCTCGGACACCCGGCCCAGTTCGATGAGCGACACGACGGTGTGGAGCCGGTTCGCCGCCTCGTGCGCCTGGGAGCGCAGGGCCTCGGTGAAGTCCCGTTCGGAGTCCAGCTCGCCGGAGAGCGCCTGGAGTTCCGTGCGGTCCCGGAGCGTCACGACGGTTCCGTGCCGTTCCCCGCCCACCACCGGGCGGGTGTTGACGACGAGGACCCGGTCCGCCGTCAGGTGCGTCTCGTCCACGCGCGGCTCCGAGGAGAGCAGCGCCCCCGTCAGCGGCGCGGGCAGGCCGAGTTCCGCCGCCGGGCGGCCCACGACCCCCTCGTCCAGGCCCAGCAGCTCCCGCGCCCCGTCGTTGATCAGGGCGATCCGACGCCGTCCGTCGAGCATCACGAGCCCTTCCCGGACCGCGTGCAGGGCGGCCTCGTGGTAGTCGTGCATCCGGCTCAGCTCCGTGGCGTTCATGCCGTGCGTGTGGCGGCGCAGGCGCGCGTTGACGACGTACGTCCCCGCCCCGCCGAGCGCGAGCGCCGCGCCGGCCGTGCCGAGCAGGGCGGTCACCTGTTCCCGCACCTGCTCGCTGATCCGCTCGATCGTGATGCCCGCGCTGACCAGGGCGACGACCCGTCCGTCACGGTCGAAGACGGGCGCCACGGTCCGCACGGAGGGCCCGAGGACCCCCAGGTGGGTCTCGGAGTGGACCCGTCCCCGCCGGGCCTGCTCGATGTGGCCGAGGTACGTACGGCCGATCTGGTCCGGCTCCGGATGCGTCCAGCGGGTGCCGTCCGGGGCCATGATCACCACGAAGGCGACGTCCGCGTGGCGGCGCAGCGCCTCCGCGTACGGCTGGAGCGCCGCCGACGGGTCGGCGGAACGCGCCGCCGCCACCACGGACGGGGAGTCGGCGACGGCCGCGGCGGTCGCCGTCGCCTGGCGCCGCGCGGTCTCCTCGGCCTGGGCCCGGTCCGTGAGGTACGCGAAGACCGCGCACCCCGCCACGACGGCGGCCACGAGCACGATCTGCATCGCGAAGAGCTGGCCGGCCAGGCTGCGGGGCCGGGGGAGCCGGGGGAGCCGGGAGAGCCGGGAGAGGGGGTCGCGCATGCCGGTAAGTGTGCACGGCCCGTTCCGGGCGCCGGAGCCGCGGTCCGGCCCGCGCGCCCGGCCGGTCCGGCCCCGGCCCGTACCCCACCGGCCCCGCCGTGAACGAAACGCACGCAACGGTGACCCCGGTCGGGGGCTGGTGGATAGTCGCGGAGATCCACCGGGACGCGGACGCCCGACGGACACCCATCAGCACGAGGAGGTACCCGTGGCCGCACGCCGGGACCGCACCCATTATCTGTATCTGGCCGTCATCGGGGCCGTCCTGCTCGGCATCGCGGTCGGGTTCCTGGCACCGGGCGTCGCCGTCGAGCTGAAGCCGCTCGGCACCGGCTTCGTCAACCTGATCAAGATGATGATCTCCCCGATCATCTTCTGCACGATCGTGCTCGGTGTCGGTTCGGTCCGGAAGGCCGCGAAGGTCGGCGCCGTCGGCGGTCTCGCCCTCGGCTACTTCCTGGTCATGTCGACCGTCGCCCTCGCGATCGGCCTGCTCGTCGGCAACCTCCTGGAGCCCGGCTCCGGACTCCACCTCACCAAGGAGGTCGCGGAGGCCGGCGCCAAGCAGGCGGAGGGCGCGAGCGAGTCCACGGCGGACTTCCTCCTCGGGATCATCCCCACCACCCTCGTCTCCGCCTTCACCGAGGGCGAGGTGCTCCAGACCCTCCTGGTCGCCCTGCTCGCGGGCTTCGCGCTCCAGGCGATGGGCGCCGCCGGGGAGCCGGTGCTGCGCGGGATCGGACACATCCAGCGGCTCGTCTTCCGCGTCCTCGCCATGATCATGTGGGTCGCCCCGGTCGGCGCGTTCGGCGCGATCGCGGCCGTGGTGGGCGCGACCGGCCTGGACGCCCTCAAGTCCCTCGCCGTCCTCATGGTCGGCTTCTACCTGACCTGCGGGCTCTTCGTCTTCGTCGTGCTCGGCGCGATCCTGCGGCTGGTCGCCGGCATCCACATCTGGGCCCTCCTCAAGTACCTGGGCCGTGAGTTCCTGCTGATCCTCTCCACCTCCTCCTCCGAGTCGGCGCTGCCCCGCCTCATCGCGAAGATGGAGCACCTGGGCGTCTCCAAGCCGGTCGTCGGCATCACCGTGCCGACCGGCTACTCCTTCAACCTCGACGGCACCGCCATCTACCTCACGATGGCCTCGCTCTTCGTCGCGGAGGCGATGGGCGACCCGCTCTCGCTCGGCGAACAGGTCTCGCTCCTCGTCTTCATGATCATCGCCTCGAAGGGGGCGGCCGGCGTCACCGGCGCGGGCCTCGCCACCCTCGCGGGCGGCCTCCAGTCGCACCGTCCCGAACTGGTCGACGGAGTGGGCCTGATCGTCGGCATCGACCGCTTCATGAGCGAAGCGCGCGCCCTCACCAACTTCGCGGGCAACGCGGTGGCCACGGTGCTCGTCGGCACGTGGACCAAGGAGATCGACAAGGAGCGGGTGGCCGAGGTCCTCGCCGGCCGCGTCCCCTTCGACGAGAAGACCCTCCTCGACGACCACGCCCCGACGACCCCGGTCCCGGACCAGCGCGCCGAGGAGGGCGGGGAGAAGAGCCCGGCGGGCGTCTGAGCCGGCCGGCCGGGACGCCCGGCACCGCGGAGTCCGCCTCCCGCCGCCGACGGCGGGAGGCGGACTTCCGGGCGTACGCCCTTGCCCTGACGCCGACGTCAGGACCTACCGTCGGGGGCATGCGCATCGGAGAGCTGGCCGAGCGGGCCGGGACCACCCCGCGGACGCTGCGGTACTACGAGTCGCGCGGTCTCCTGACCGCGCGGCGCACGGACCGGGGGCACCGCACCTACGACGAGGACGACCTGCGGCTCCTCCGGCAGATCAGGACCCTTCAGGACTTCGGGTTCGAGCTGGAGGAGACGCGGCCGTTCCTGGAGTGCCTGCGCGCGGGGCACCCGGCGGGGGACGCGTGCCCCGCGTCGATCGCCGTCTACCGGCGGAAGCTCGCCGAGCTGGACGGCCTGATCGAACAGCTCCGTACGGTACGCGCCCAGGTGGGCGCCCAGCTCCTCCGGGCCGAGGCGGAACTGCCGCACGGCCCGGAGCCCCGGTGCGAACTGGCCACGGAGACGGAGGAATGACGGACATGACGACGAACACGCCGGACGTGACCGAGGTGACGGACGCGGACTTCGCCACGGAGGTGCTGGAGTCGGGGCCGCCGGTCCTGGTGAAGTTCACCGCCACCTGGTGCGGCCCCTGCCGCCAGCTCAAGCCGGTGCTCGCCGCGATCGCCCGGGAGCGGGCCGGACGCCTCCGGGTGGTGGAGATGGACGTGGACCGCAACCCCGGCACCGCGACCCGCTACGGGGTCCTCGCCACCCCGACCCTCATGGTCTTCGCGGGAGGTGAACCGGTGAGGTCGATCGTCGGCGCCCGCCCGAAGCGCCGTCTCCTGGAGGAACTGGAGGACGTCCTCGGCTCCTGAACCGCCGGGGGAAGAACGGAAAAACCCCGACCGGAATTGACAGTCGGGGCGTCGCGGAGCGTATATTGATGGATTCCGTGTCTGCGCACAAAAAAGGCGCACCCAAGTGCGCCTACAATTCACGGAGAAGCTCAATAAACGTACTGTACCGCGCCGGGAGTCGAATTGTCAACCGAGGAATTTCGGAATGAACAACAATTCATCACCGATCTCTACACACGACTCGACGCCCTGAGGGACCAGGCCGAGGACGCCGTCGGGCAGGCCCTGCGCACCCCCGGCGTCGGCAACAACCAGAGCCGGCTCGAACGGGACGTGATGGTCGCCGAGCAGTCCGGGCTGCTCGCCGCGCTCAACGCCGGGGAGAGCGGGCTCTGCTTCGGCCGCCTCGTCTTCCGCGACGGACGGGACCACCACATCGGCCGGCTCGGCATCCGCGAGGACGACCCGAACCGCACCCCCCTCGTCGTGGACTGGCGCGCCGAGGTCGCCCGCCCCTTCTACCTCGCCACCGGGTACGAGCCCATGGGCCTCTCCCGCCGCCGGCACATCGGCACCGCCGGCCGCACGGTCACGGCCCTCCACGACGAGGTGCTCGACCTCGCCGACGCCACCCGCACCGGACACGAGGGCCGGGACGCCGACGAGGTGCTGCTCGCCTCGCTCGACGCCGCCCGCACCGGCCGCATGCACGACATCGTGCAGACCATCCAGGCCGAGCAGGACGCCATCATCCGCTCCCCGCACCGGGGCGTCCTCGTCGTGGAGGGCGGCCCCGGCACCGGCAAGACCGCCGTCGCCCTGCACCGCGCCGCGTACCTCCTCTACGCCCACCGCGAGCAGCTGGCCAAGCGGGCCGTCCTCATCGTCGGACCCAATCCCGCCTTCCTCGGGTACATCGGCAACGTGCTGCCCTCCCTCGGCGAGACCGGCGTCCTCCTGGCCACCCCCGCCGAACTCTTCCCCGGGGTCCGCGCCACCGGCACCGACACGCCGCGCGCCGCCGCCGTCAAGGGCTCCGCCGCCATGGCCGGCGCCCTCGCCGCCGCCGTGCGCGACCGCCAGCGGGTCCCCGGACACGACGAGCCCCTCGTCGTCCCCCACGAGGACGGGGACCTGGTCATCGACCGGGGCATGGCCCTGGAGGCCCGTCACCGTGCCCGCGAGACCGCCCTCCCGCACAACCTCGCCCGCCCGTACTTCGTCTTCCGGGTCCTGGACGACCTCGCGCGGCAGCTCGCGGACCGGATCGGCGCCGACCCCTACGGCGGCCCCAACTTCCTCGGCCCCGACGACATCGCCCTGCTCGCCAAGGGCGTCGCCGCCAACCCCGGGGTCCACGCCGCCCTCGACACCCTCTGGCCCGCCCTCACCCCGCGGGACTTCCTCGCGGACTACCTCGCCGACCCCACCCACCTGCCCGACGCCGACGCCGACGCGATCCGCCGCGGGGAGCACGACGAGGGCGGGTGGACCCCCGCCGACGTGCCCCTGCTCGACGAGGCCGCCGAACTCCTCGGGGAGGACGACTCGGCCGCCCGCGCCGCCGAGGAGGCCGAGCGGCAGAAGCGGATCCAGTACGCGCAGGGCGTCCTCGACGTCTCCTACGCCTCCCGCACCTACGAGTTCGAGGACAAGGAGGAACAGGACAAGGACGCCTCCGAGGTCCTCTCCGCCCACGACATCATCGACGCCGAGCGGTTCGCCGAGCGGCACGAGGAGGCCGACCACCGCAGCGCCGCCGAGCGGGCCGCCGCCGACCGCACCTGGGCCTTCGGGCACATCATCGTGGACGAGGCCCAGGAACTCTCCGCGATGGCCTGGCGGCTCCTCATGCGCCGCAGCCCCGGCCGCTCCATGACCCTGGTCGGCGACCCCGCCCAGACCGGCGACCCGGCCGGCGTCGGCGCCTGGGAGGACATCCTCGCCCCGTACGTGGAGGACCGCTGGGAACTGGTCCGGCTCGGCGTCAACTACCGGACGCCCGCCGAGATCATGGCCGTCGCCGCCGGGGTCCGCCGGGAGACCGACCCCGGTTTCGAACCGCCGGGCTCGGTGCGCTCCACCGGCGTCGAGCCCTGGGACCGGACCGTCCCGGACCCGGTGCGGGAGACCGCCGACGCGGTCGCCGCCGAACTCCGCCCCGACGGGCGGCTCGCCGTGATCGCCCCGGCGGGGCTGCATCCCGCCCTGCTGGCCGCCCTGCCGGACGCCGCCCACGGGACCGCCCCCGACCTCACCCGCCCGGTGGTCCTGCTCGACCCCCGGCAGGCCAAGGGCCTGGAGTTCGACACGGTCCTCGTGGTCGACCCGGACGGCATCCGGGCCGGCGCCCCGCACGGCGTGAACGACCTGTACGTGGCGCTGACCCGGGCCACCCAGCGCCTGGGCGTGATCAGGCCCGCGTGATCACGCCCGCCGTGCCCTTCAAGCCGGCCTGAGCCACACGGTCGCCAGCGGCGGCAGCGTCATCCGCACGCTGGACGACCGCCCGTGCCACGGCACCGACTCGGTCTTCACCGGGTCGGTGCCGACCACGCCCGAGCCCCCGTACCGGGCCGCGTCCGTGTTCAGCACCTCCGTCCAGGCCGCGAAGGCGTCCGGCACGCCGAGCCGGTAGCCGTCCCGGACCACCGGCGAGAAGTTCGACACGGCGAGCAGCGGCGAGCCGAGGCCGTCGAAGCGCAGGAACGCGAAGACGTTGTCGTCGGCCGCGTCCCCCACCACCCACGCGAACCCCTCCGGGGAGGTGTCCCGCTCCCACAGCGACGGCGTCGCCGTGTACACCGCGTTCAGGTCGCGGACCAGGTCCCGCACGCCCCGGTGGTCGGCCTCCGCCCCGTACGCCGGGTCGAGCAGCCACCAGTCCGGTCCCTGGTCCGCCGACCACTCGCCGCCCTGCGCGAACTCCTGCCCCATGTAGAGGAGCTGCTTGCCGGGGTGGGCCCACATGTAGCCCAGGTAGGCGCGGTGGTTGGCCCGCTGCTGCCACCAGTCGCCCGGCATCTTCGACACCAGCGACCGCTTGCCGTGCACCACCTCGTCGTGCGAGATCGGCAGGATGTAGTTCTCGCTGTACGCGTACACCATCGAGAACGTCATCTCGTCGTGGTGGTACTTCCGGTGCACCGGCTCCTTCTGCACGTACTCCAGGGAGTCGTGCATCCAGCCCATGTTCCACTTCATGCCGAAGCCCAGGCCGCCGAAGCCGCCCGGCCCCACCTGGTCCGTGGGGCGCGTCACGCCGTCCCAGGCCGTGGACTCCTCCGCGAAGGTCACGATCCCCGGGCAGCGCCGGTACACCGTCGCGTTCATCTCCTGGAGGAACGCCACCGCGTCCGGGTTCTCCCGGCCGCCGAACTCGTTCGGCACCCACTCGCCGTGCTCGCGCGAGTAGTCCAGGTAGAGCATCGAGGCCACCGCGTCCACCCGCAGGCCGTCGATGTGGAACTCCTGGCACCAGTACACGGCGTTGGCGACCAGGAAGTTGCGCACCTCCTTGCGCCCGTAGTCGAACTCCAGCGTCCCCCAGTCGGGGTGGTGCGAACGGCGCGGGTCCTCGTGCTCGTACAGCGGCCGCCCGTCGAACTCCGCGAGCGCCCAGTCGTCCTTCGGGAAGTGCGCGGGGACCCAGTCCATCAGGACCCCGATCCCGGCCCGGTGCAACGCGTCCACCAGGTACTTGAAGTCGTCCGGCGTGCCCATCCGGGCCGTCGGCGCGTAGAACCCGGTCACCTGGTAGCCCCACGAGCCGCCGAAGGGGTGCTCGGACACCGGCATGAACTCCACGTGCGTGAAGCCGAGGTCCCGCACGTACGCGGGCAGCTGCTCGGCCAGCTCGCGGTAGCCGAGGCCCGGCCGCCAGGACGGCAGGTGCACCTCGTACACCGAGAGCGGGGACTCGTGGGCCGGGCGGTCGCCCCGCCGCTCCATCCACTCCCGGTCGCCCCACGCGTAGTGCGACTCGGTGACGATCGACGCGGTGTTCGGCGGGCACTCGGTCCGGCGGGCCATCGGGTCCGCCCGCAGGGTGTGCGAACCGTCCGGCCGGGTGATGTCGTACTTGTAGACGGCGCCCTCGCCGATCCCCGGCACGAACAGCTCCCACACGCCCGTCGAGCCGAGCGAGCGCATCGGCAGCCCCGTGCCGTCCCAGCAGGTGAACTCGCCCGTGACCCGCACCCCGCGCGCGTTGGGCGCCCAGACCGCGAAACGGGTGCCGGTCACGCCCTCGTGCGTCATCACCCGGGAGCCGAGGGCCTTCCACAGCTCCTCGTGGCGGCCCTCCCCGATCAGATGGAGGTCCAGCTCGCCGAGCGAGGGGAGGAAGCGGTACGGGTCCCGCACCTCCAGCTCGGGCCCTTCGGCGTAACGCACCCGCAGCTCGTACGCGGGCACCTTGCGGAGCAGCGGCAGCAGGCCCGAGAAGAGGCCGTCCCCGTCGTCGTGGAGCGTGATCCGGCGGCCCTTGACGAGGACGGCGACCTCACGGGCGAACGGGCGCAGCACCCGCACCACCACCCCGCCGCGCACCGGATGCGCGCCGAGCACCCCGTGCGGATCGTGGTGCTCGCCGGCGAGCAGCCGTGCCCGGTCGCCCGGGTCGAGCGGCGGCGCCTTCCGCACGGCCGGCCGGTCCGGAGCGGACGCCTTCGGCACGGCGGGGCGGTCCGGCACGGGCGCCTTCCGTACGGCGGGCCGGTCCGGCACGGGAACCTTCCCGGCAGTGTCCGACGCGAGCGCCTTCCTGGCTGTGGACGTCTTTCCTGCGGATCGGGCGGTCACGGCGAAGCCTCCTGGAGGACGGGAGAAGAGGGGGAGGGGAACGGGGGGTACACGCATACGGAACGGTCCGCCGGCCGTCCGGGACACTCGGCCGAACGGGGCGGGTCGGGCTTCCGGCGGGCGGGCGGGGGCACGGCGGCCCGGAGCACCGCTCCGGACGGGGGAGAGGCCGTCCGGACGGGGGTTCCGGACCGGACAGAGACGCCGGACCGGACAGAGACGCCGGACCGGTACGGGCAGCTCACGGGAGCGCCGCCAGACGTTCGACGGCGGCCATCGGGACCGGGAGCCAGTCCGGGCGGTGGCGGGCCTCGTAGACGACCTCGTAGACCGCCTTGTCGGTTTCGTAGGCCCGCAGGAGCGCCGGGTCCGAGCGGGGATCGGCGCCCGCCGTCTCCGCGTAGCCGGCGCAGAAGGCGGCGCGGCAGCGGGCCGCCCAGTCGGCGTTCCAGGGGCGGTGGGTGCGGGCCGCGTAGTCGAAGGAGCGGAGCATTCCGGCGATGTCGCGGACCGTGGGCTGGGGGCTGCGCCGTTCGTCCAGCGGCTTCGCGGGCTCCCCCTCGAAGTCGATGACCGCCCAGGCCCCGTCGGCGCCCCGCAGGGTCTGCCCGAGGTGCAGGTCGCCGTGGATGCGCTGGAGCGCCCCCGCCCCCGGGGCGCCGCTCGCCGCCGCGAAGACGGCCCGGAGCCCCGGCACGTACGGCAGCAGCGCGGGCACGGCCTGCGCCGCCGCGTGGAGCCGCCGGTCCATCGCGCCGGCGAGCCGCTCCGCCTCCTCCTTCCCCAGCCGCCGCGTGGGCAGCGTGGCGGCGAGCGCCAGGTGCACCTCGGCCGTGGCGCGGCCGAGCGCCCGCGCCTCGGTGGTGAACTCCCGCCCGGCGGCCAGCGCGTCGAGCGCGAGCCGCCAGCCGTCCCGGGAGTCCCGGAGATAGGGCTGGAGCACCCCGAGGGTCGAGGCCCCCGACTCGAACCAGGCGACCGGCGCGGGCACCCGGCCGCAGCCGGCCCGGCCGAGCGCGAGCGGCAGCTCCAGGTCGGGGTTGGCGCCGGGACTCACCCGGCGGAAGATCTTGAGGATGTACGCGTCCCCGTAGACGAGCGAGGAGTTGGACTGCTCGGCGTCGAGCACGCGGGGCGCGAGCGCGGCCGGCAGGGTGCTGGTGGCGTGGAAGCGCAGGGGGCCGGTCCGGCCCGGGGTGCGCAGCCGCTCGTAGAGGAGGCCGGCGAGCCGCGGGTCGCGCAGCCCTTCGTAGACGGCCCGTCCGGCGAGCGGTCCCTGCCGGACGCGTCCGATCAGGGCGGGAGCGAGGCGGGGCGGGAGCTGCGCCCGTACGCCCAGGAGCAACTGGTAGCAGTCGGGGGGCGAACCGGTCGGGCGGCCCGGTTGTTCGACCCGTACGAGCAGATGGAGGAGGCCGGGCCCCGGGCCGTCCAGCGGCAGCAGCTCGGTGGCCGCGTCCAGGGTGAATCCGGTGACCCGCCGGCCCTTGCCCGCGAACCAGCGCTGCCGTGGCAGCCAGTCGTGGAGCAGGGGGGCGAGGGACGGAAGGAGGGCGTCCGGCGCCCGGGTGGTGGATGCGGTCTCCGGCATGGCGTCGCGTCCTTTCCCCGGGGCGCGCAAATGGCGTTCGTATACGTTCAAATGCGCAGAGTGTCCCGGATGGCGGCTTGGGCTGTCCGGAAGTGCGGGACGTGTCGGAAGGGGAAGATCCGTATGGGCCCGGGAAGAAGGCCCGTATGGACCTGAATCGTGTGGGTTCACGTGCCCCCGGTGGGACGGGCGAAACCGCCCCACCGTGGACGTGGCCGAACCGGTGCGGTGTCAGGCCCTCCTGAGGCGGAACCAGTAGAACCCGTGGCCCGCGAGGGTCAGGAGGTACGGGAGTTGCCCGATGGCCGGGAACTCCACCCCGCCGATCAGCTCCACCGGGTGACAGCCGGCGAAGCGGCGCAGATCCAGCTCGGTCGGCTGTGCGAACCGCGAGAAGTTGTTCACGCAGAGGACGAGGTCGGCGTCCATTCCCTCTTCGGGAGCGGTCTCGCGCAGGAAGGCGAGCACGGCCGGGTTCGACGCCGGGAGCTCGGTGTACGTCCCCGTCCCGAACGCCCGGTTCTGCTTGCGGATCTCGATCATCCGCTTCGTCCAGTGCAGCAGCGACGACGGGGAGGCCATCCCCGCCTCGACGTTGGTCACCTGGTAGCCGTGGACCGGGTCCATGATGGCCGGAAGGTACAGCCTGCCCGGGTCGCAGGAGGAGAACCCGGCGTTCCGGTCGGGGGTCCACTGCATCGGGGTGCGCACCCCGTCCCGGTCGCCCAGCCAGATGTTGTCGCCCATGCCGATCTCGTCGCCGTAGTACAGCACCGGCGAACCGGGCAGCGAGAAGAGCAGCGCGGTGAACAGCTCCATCTGGTTGCGGTCGTTGTCCAGGAGCGGGGCGAGCCGGCGCCGGATGCCGATGTTGGCCCGCATGCGCGGGTCCTTGGCGTACTCGGCGTACATGTAGTCGCGCTCTTCGTCCGTGACCATTTCGAGGGTCAGCTCGTCGTGGTTGCGCAGGAAGATGCCCCACTGGCAGCCCGACGGGATCGCCGGGGTCTTCGCCAGGATCTCGGAGACCGGGTAGCGGGACTCGCGCCGCACGGCCATGAAGATCCGCGGCATGACCGGGAAGTGGAAGGCCATGTGGCACTCGTCGCCGCCCGACCGGAAGTCGCCGAAGTAGTCCACGACGTCCTCGGGCCACTGGTTCGCCTCCGCGAGCAGCACCGTGTCCGGGTAGTGGTCGTCGATCTCCTTGCGGACCCGCTTCAGGAAGGCGTGGGTGGCCGGGAGGTTCTCGCAGTTGGTGCCCTCCTGCTGGTACAGGTACGGCACCGCGTCGAGCCGGAAGCCGTCGATCCCCAGGTCCAGCCAGAACTTCAGCGCGGACAGGATCTCCTTCTGCACCGCCGGGTTCTCGTAGTTGAGGTCCGGCTGGTGCGAGAAGAACCGGTGCCAGTAGTACTGCTTGCGGACCGGGTCGAAGGTCCAGTTGGAGGTCTCCGTGTCGACGAAGATGATCCGGGCGTCCGCGTACTGCTTGTCGTCGTCGGCCCAGACGTAGTAGTCGCCGTACGGCCCGTCCGGATCGCGCCGCGACTCCTGGAACCACATGTGCTGGTCGCTGGTGTGGTTCATGACGAAGTCGATGATCACGCGCATGCCGCGCTGGTGGGCCGCGTCCACGAACTCCACGAAGTCGGCCAGGTCGCCGAACTCGGGGAGCACCGACGTGTAGTCGGCCACGTCGTAGCCGCCGTCCCGCAGGGGGGACTTGAAGAACGGCGGCAGCCAGAGGCAGTCCACGCCCAGCCACTGGAGGTAGTCCAGCCGGGACGTGATGCCCTTCAGGTCGCCGACGCCGTCGCCGTTGCTGTCCTGGAAGGAGCGGACGAGGACCTCGTAGAAGACGGCCCGCTTGAACCAGTCGGGATCGCGGTCCTTGGCGGGGGTGTCCTCGAAGGTGTCGGGGACGGGCTCGTTGACAGTCATGAGGTGGGTGACCCTCCGGTCTGCGGGGACGGTCGCAGGACCAGCACGTGCGCGGGCGTGACGCCCGGTTCCAGGCGCACGTAGTTGGCCCTGCCCCAGTGATAGGTCTCGCCGGTGAGCTCGTCGCGCACTGGCACGGTCTCGTGCCGGTCGAGGCCGAGTTCCGGCATGTTCAACGAGACCGTCGCCTCCTGGGTGTGGTGCGGGTCGAGGTTGACGACCACCAGAACGGTGTTCGAACCCGCGCGCTTGCTGTACGCGATCACCTGCGGGTTGTCGGCGTGGTGGAAGACCAGGTTCCGCAGCCGGTGGAGCGCCGGGTTCCGGCGCCTGATCCGGTTCAGCGCGGTGATCAGGGGGGTGATCGTGGCCCCCGACCGCTCCGCCGCCTCCCAGTCGCGCGGCCGCAGTTCGTACTTCTCCGAGTCGAGGTACTCCTCGCTGCCCTCGCGCAGCGGGGTGTTCTCGCACAGCTCGTACCCGGCGTACATGCCCCAGGACGGGGACAGCGTCGCCGCGAGCACCGCCCGCACCTCGAACGCGGGCCGGCCGCCCTCCTGGAGGTAGGCGTGCAGGATGTCGGGGGTGTTCACCCAGAGGTTCGGCCGCATCTGCGCCGCCGTCTCCCGGGACAGCTCCGTCAGGTACTCCGTCAGCTCCTCCTTGGTGTTGCGCCAGGTGAAGTACGTGTACGACTGCTGGAAGCCGATCGCGCCCAGGGCCCGCATCATCGCGGGCCGGGTGAACGCCTCCGCCAGGAAGATCACGTCCGGGTCGGCCCGGTTGATCTCCCCGATCACCCGCTCCCAGAAGACCACCGGCTTGGTGTGCGGGTTGTCGACGCGGAAGATCCGGACGCCGTGGTCCATCCAGTGCCGCAGCACCCGGACGGTCTCCGCGACGATCCCGTCCATGCCGTCGCCGGCCTCGTCGAACGCGAGGGGGTAGATGTCCTGGTACTTCTTCGGCGGGTTCTCCGCGTACGCGATCGAGCCGTCCGGCCGCCGGCGGAACCACTCCGGGTGCTTCTCCACCCACGGGTGGTCCGGCGAGCACTGGAGCGCGAAGTCCAGCGCGACCTCCAGGCGCAGCTCCCGGGCCCGCGCCACGAAGGCGTCGAAGTCCTCGAAGGTGCCCAGGTCCGGGTGGAGCGCGTCGTGCCCGCCCTCCGGCGAACCGATCGCCCACGGCACGCCCACGTCGCTCGGCGACGCCGACAGGGAGTTGTTGGGGCCCTTGCGGTGGGTCTCGCCGATGGGGTGCACCGGCGGCAGGTACACCACGTCGAAGCCCATCGCCGCCACCGCGGGCAGCCGCTCGGCGGCCGTGCGGAAGTTCCCCGGGACCGTCCGGCCGTCGACCGTGCGCGCCCCTTCGGAGCGGGGGAAGAACTCGTACCACGCGCCGTACAGGGCCCGCTCCCGCTCCACCCGGAGGGGGAACTTCGGCGAGGAGGTGAGCAGTTCGCGCAGCGGGTGACGGTCCAGGATCTCCACCACCCGGGGCGCGAGCGCCGCCGCGAGCCGGACGGCGGCGGGCCGGGACGGGTCGCGCAGCGTATCCGCGACGGCGAGCACGGTCTCCCGGCCGCCGCCCTTCTTCGGCACGTTCTTCGCGGCCCGCTCGTGCAGCTCGGCCCCCTCGGCGAGGACCAGTTCGGAGTCGATGCCCGCCGGGATCTTGATCCCGGCGACGTGGCGCCAGGTCGCGATCGGGTCGCTCCACGCCTCGACGGCGTACGTCCACGAGCCCTCGGCGTCCGGGGTGACCTCGGCGCCCCACCGGTCGGTTCCCGGGGCCAGCTCCCGCATCGGGATCCAGGGGCCGGGACGGCCCGAAGGACCGCGCAGCACGACGTTGGCGGCGACCGCGTCGTGCCCCTCGCGGAAGACGGTCGCCGTCACCTCGAAGGTCTCTCCGGCCACCGCCTTCGCGGGGCGCCGGCCGCAGTCGACCAGTGGGCGGACGTCCAGTACGGGAATGCGTCCCATGAGCGGATTCACAGCATCACCTGACGGTTTACGGGGGTGCGGGTGGTGGTGCGCTCTTTCTAGCTCCGCCGGCGGCCGGGGGGTCGCGGGCGGGGCCGCTCCCGTTCGCGTTCACCCGGACGGTCGATCCACGAGGGTGAAAGGGGGTCAGGAACGGACGGGTGCCTGGCGTTACCGGAGGAGCCTTCCCATGGTGCACCCTCGGGCAATCCGGCGCTTTGTCGACTACTGGGTCATAGCAGAACCGGCAAGGCCGGGAGTCGGACAGGAAAAGGGGCCCGACCTCGCGGGGAGGGGCCCGACGGAGCACGTCGGAGGGGCCGGAACCGCCTGAAGTCACCTCCGAAGACGGCCGGATCTGTTCCCTCGCGCCTTCCTTCCGGCCGGGACCGGGCCCCCGTTCGGCCGGGGGCCGGACGGGTGAGGAGACGGGTGCCCCGGACGCGATGTGCCCATGGGGGCGGACGGGGCCGGACGGGTGAGGGGCGGGTGAGGGGCGGACGGGACGGGTGGGGGTGGGGGATCGACGGGGACGGGCGGGGCGAGTCCCGGCGGGGCGAACACGGGTCCCGGCGGCGCGGGCGCGCCGCCGGGAACCCGTCCCCGCCCGGGAACCCGTCCCCGCCCGGGAACCCGTCCCCGCCCGGGAACCCGTCCCCGCCACGCCGACGCCGCCCGCGCACCGCCGCCCGGCCGGGCGGCGTGCCCTAACGTCGGAGCGGCACGCCGGACGCACAGCGTGGTGCGTCCGCTCCGCTCCGTACTCGCCTGCGAAGGTGGAACACGTGAAGGCAATCCGTCGATTCACCGTGCGTCCCGTCCTCCCCGACACCCTTCGACCCCTCGCCGACCTCGCGAGCAACCTGCGCTGGTCCTGGCACGAGCCCACCCGGGCCCTCTTCGACTCCCTCGGCGCCCCGGCCGGCACCGACCCCGTCCGGGTCCTCGGCGCCCTCGAAACCTCCCGGCTGGCCGCCCTCGCCGCCGACGAGGACTTCCTGGCCCGGCTGCGCGCCGCCGCCGAGGACCTCGACGGCTACCTCCGCGCCCCCCGCTGGTACCAGCACCGGCCCGGAGACCTGCCGGCCGCCGTCGCCTACTTCTCGCCCGAGTTCGGCGTCGCCGCCGCGCTGCCCCAGTACTCCGGCGGCCTGGGCATCCTCGCCGGCGACCACCTCAAGTCCGCCAGCGACCTCGGCGTCCCCCTGATCGGCGTCGGCCTGCTCTACCGGCACGGCTACTTCCGCCAGTCCCTCGGACGGGACGGCTGGCAGCAGGAGCAGTACCCCGTGCTCGACCCCGGCGAGCTGCCGGTGACCCTGCTCCGCGAGGACGACGGCACCCCCGCCCGCGTCACCCTCGCCCTGCCCGGCGGGCGCAGCCTGCACGCCCACGTCTGGACCGCCCGGGTCGGCCGCGTCCCCCTGCTCATGCTCGACTCCGACGTCGAGGAGAACGCCCCCGGCGAGCGGGGCGTCACCGACCGCCTGTACGGCGGCGGCAGCGAGCACCGTCTCCTCCAGGAGATGCTGCTCGGCATCGGCGGCGTCCGCGCCGTCCGCGCGTACATCCGGCTCACCGGCCACCCCGCCCCCGAGGTCTTCCACACCAACGAGGGCCACGCCGGCTTCCTCGGTCTCGAACGCATCCGCGAACTGCAGGGCGAGGGGCTCGACTTCGACAGCGCCCTGGAGACCGTCCGGGCCGGGACCGTCTTCACCACCCACACCCCCGTGGCGGCCGGCATCGACCGCTTCGACCGCGCCCTGGTCGCCCGCCACCTCGGCCAGGACGGCGCCCTCCCCGGCGTCGACACCGCCCGCGTCCTCGCCCTCGGCGACGAGACCCCGCTCGGCGGCGACCCCGGCGTCTTCAACATGGCCGCCATGGGCCTGCGCCTCGCCCAGCGCGCCAACGGCGTCTCCACCCTCCACGGCGCCGTCAGCCGCGCCATGTTCGCCGGGCTCTGGCCGGGCTTCGACGCCGACGAGGTGCCGATCACCTCCATCACCAACGGCGTCCACGCCCCCACCTGGGTCGCCCCCGAGGTCGGCCCGCTCGGCCCCGACGCGGGCGACCGGGAGCTGTGGGAGCTGCGCCGCGCCCTGCGCGAACGGCTCGTCACCGACGTGCGGGAACGGCTGCGCGCCTCCTGGCGGCAGCGCGGCGCGGCCGCCGCCGAACTCGGCTGGACCGACTCCGTCCTCGACCCCGACGTCCTCACCATCGGCTTCGCCCGCCGCGTCCCCTCGTACAAGCGGCTCACCCTGATGCTGCGGGACAAGGACCGGCTGCGGTCGCTGCTGCTCCACCCCGAGCGGCCCGTGCAGCTCGTCGTCGCGGGCAAGGCCCACCCCGCCGACGACGGCGGGAAGCGGCTCGTGCAGGAACTGGTCAGGTTCGCCGACGACCCCCGGGTCCGGCACCGGATCGTCTTCCTGCCCGACTACGGCATGGAGATGGCCCGCCGCCTCTACCCCGGCTGCGACGTCTGGCTCAACAACCCCCTCCGTCCCCTGGAGGCGTGCGGCACCAGCGGCATGAAGGCGGCCCTCAACGGCTGCCTCAACCTCTCCGTCCTCGACGGCTGGTGGGACGAGTGGTTCGAGCCGGACTTCGGCTGGGCCATCCCCACCGCCGACGGCGCGGTCGCCGCCGACGAGGAGCGCCGCGACGACCTGGAGGCGGCCGCCCTCTACGAGCTGATCGAGCGCCGGGTCGCCCCCCGCTTCTACGACCGGGGCCCCGACGGGGTGCCGGCCGGCTGGGTGGCGATGGTCCGGCGCACGCTCGCCGACCTCGGCCCCAAGGTCCTCGCCGACCGGATGGTCCGCGAGTACGTCGAGCGGTTGTACGCCCCCGCCGCCGGCGCCCGCCGGGCGCTCACCCCGGCCCGCGCCCGGGACCTCGCCGCCTGGAAGGCCCGGGTCCGGGAGGCGTGGCCCCGGGTGGCCGTCGACCGCGTCGAGGTCGGCGACGGCTTCGCGGACGACACGGCCGACGCGGAGCTGGGCGCGACCCCGGTCGTCCGGGTGCGGGTGGCGCTCGGCGCGCTCGGTCCCGACGACGTCGAGGTCCAGGCCGTCACCGGCCGGGCCGACGCCGACGACACCCTCACCGCCGTCCGCACCGTCACCCTCAAGCCGGCGGGCGGCCCGGACCTGGAGGGCCGCCTCCCGTACGCGGGCACCCTGGAGCTCGACCGCACCGGCTCCTTCGGCTGCACGGTCCGCGTCCTGCCCTCCCACCCCCTCCTCGCCCACCCGTCCGAACTCGGCCTGGTGGCCCTGCCGGAGGAGACGAAGGGGACGGGGGCGGGCGCGGGGCTGCTGATGCGGTAGCGGCCGGTCCGGTTCGGGGCGCCCCGGTCCGGTCCGTCCGGTTCGAGGCGCCCCGAACCGGACGGACCGGTTCGGGGCGCCGACGCGAGGCGACACGCTTGCACGACGAGGAGGGCCCCGTGCCACGCCCGGGGCACGCGGTCCCGGTGCGCTCGGGGCGGGCTCCACGGCTGCTGTTAGCCTGCCGCTCATGACCAAGGGCGGCCCGGCGGGCCGAATACGCCGAATGGGCCGGATGGCGGGGGACAGCGGACCGGAGCGCGTGCTGATCGCCGCCAGTTTCGTCAACCGGGTCGGCAACGGCTTGTTCAACGCGGCGTCGGCGCTTTACTTCACCTTGGTCGTGGGCCTGCCCGCCGTACAGGTCGGCGCCGCGCTCACCCTCGCCGGAGTGATCGGCCTGTGCGCGGGGATACCCGGCGGGCACCTCGCCGACCGGCGCGGCGCGCGCACCGTCATGATGCTGGCCCTCGTGGTCCAGGCGGTGTCGATGGCGGCCCTCGTGCTCGTCGAGAGCTGGACCGTGCTCACGGTCGTCGCGACGGTCGACCAGATCGCCGCGGCGGCCGGCGGGGCGGCCTGGGGTGCTCTGGTGGTCAGGGTCGGGGGAGAGCGCCCGGCCCTGTTCCGGGCCAGGCTGCGCACCTTCGTCAACCTGGGCGTCGTCCTGGGAACGGTGGGCGCCGGGCTGGCGCTGGCCGCGAACACCCGCGGTGCCTACGTCACGCTGATCCTCGGCAACGCGGCGAGCTTCGCCCTGTGCGCGGCGCTCCTGCTTCTGCTGCCCCGTTACCCGGTGCCGGCCGAACCGCCGCGACAGCATCGTCGGCTCGTCTTCAGGGACCGTCCGTTCCTGACGTTCACCGCCCTCTACGGCGCCATGGGACTGCAGTACCCGGTGGTCTCCCTGCTCCTGCCGATCTGGATCTCCGAGCACACCGAAGCGCCGCGCTGGACGGTGGCCGCGCTGTTCGCCGTCAACTCCGCTTTCTGCGTGCTGACGCAGACCAGGATCGGTTCCCGTGTCGAGACCCCGCACGACGGCGGCAGGGCGTTTCGCACCGCGGGGCTCTTCTTCCTCGTCAGCTGCCCGACGATGGCACTGGCGGCGCACACCCCGGTCTGGGCCGCGGTGGGGCTGGTCCTGGCAGCGGTCTTCTTCCACAGCCTGGGAGAGGTGTGGGAATCCTCGGCGTGCTTCGCCCTGGGCTTCGGGCTCGCCCCCGACCATGCCCAGGGCCAGTACCAGGGCGTCCTCGGCCTCGGTTTCGGCGCGGGCCAGGCTCTCGCCCCCGTGATCCTCACCACGGTGGTGCTCGGCCTCGGTACGGCGGGCTGGCTGCTGCTGGCGTTGTTCTTCGCGGCGCTGGGCGCCGCCGGACCGCCCCTCGCCCGCTGGGGCACGCGTACCCGGCCACGGGCCGGTGGGGCCGTGGCGGAGGCGACGGGATGACCGGCCGCCTCTCGCCGGAAGCGTTGCGGTGCCGTCCCGGTGGGAGGCCCGGTGTCTTCCCCGCCCGTCGGCGTCGACCGCCCTCGGAAGGGCCCGGACCCGGGAGACGCGGAGACACGGGGACGCCCCGGGGATGTTCCCCGGGGCGTCCGTCGTGTCGGGTCGCTTCCGCGTTCTCCTCCCGGATTACGGGAAGGTCAGCTTGAAGCCGTTGATGTAGCCGGTGTCGGCGGACGCCTTGTCCTGGACGCGGAGCTTCCAGACGCCGTTGGCGACCTCGGTGGAGGCGTTCACGGTGTAGGTCTGGACGATGTTGTCCGCGCTGCCGCCGGAGCGGTTGCTGAGGCTGTAGACCGAGCCGTCGGGGGCGATGAGGTCCACGATCAGGTCGCCGCGGTAGGTGTGGACGATGTCCACGCCGACGGCGAGGTTGCTGGGGGCGTTGCCGGTGACGCCGGTGACGGTCACCGAGGAGGTCACCGCGGCGCCGTTGTCCGGGATGGAGACGTCGGCGGTGTTCTCGAAGACCTTGCCGCCGGGGGTGCCGCCGCCGGGACGGGCGCCGACGTTGATCGCGGCCCAGGCGTTCTCGACGGCCGTGACCTCGGGGCTGGTGGCGCCGTAGAGCGCCTTGGCCACGTCGACCGTGCCGGTGCGGGCGCCGGCGTAGTTGGTCGAGGAGCCGAACTTGGTGGTGAGCGCCTTGAACCAGATCAGCGCGGCCTTGTCCCGGCCGATGCCCGTGACGGGCAGGCCGTCCGAGGTCGGCGAGTCGTAGTTCACGCCGTTGACGGTCTTGGCGCCGCTGCCCTCGGAGAGCAGGTAGAACCAGTGGTTCGCCGGGCCCGAGGAGTAGTGGACATCGACGTTGCCGATGCCCGAGTACCAGGCGTCCTTGGACGAGCCGTCCTTGCTCGGCTTGTCCATGTAGCGCAGCGGGGTGCCGTTGCCGTTGATGTCGATCTTCTCGCCGACGAGGTAGTCGCCCTTGTCGTTGGCGTTGTTGGCGTAGAACTCGACGGCCGCGGCGAAGATGTCGGAGGTGGCCTCGTTGAGGCCGCCGGACTCGCCGCTGTACGTCAGGTTGGCGGTGGCGGCGGTGACGCCGTGGGTCATCTCGTGGGCGGCCACGTCGATGGACGTGAGCGGCTTGGCGTTGCCCGAGCCGTCGCCGTACGTCATGCAGAAGCAGGAGTCCTGCCAGAACGCGTTGACGTAGGCGTTGCCGTAGTGGACCCGGGAGTACGCGCCGACGCCGTCGCCGCGGATGCCGGTGCGGCCGTGCACGTTCTTGTAGTAGTCCCAGGTGAGCGCGGCGCCGTAGTGCGCGTCGGCGCCGGCCGTCTCCTTGTTGGAGGGGAGGCCGTTGCCCCACACGTCGGTGGTGTTGGTGAACAGCGTCCCCGTGCCGGACGAGCCGCCGTTCAGGTTGTACGTCTTGTGGTTGCCGCGGGTGGTGTCGGTCAGCGTGTACGAGGGCGCGGTGCCGAGGGTCACCTGGCCGCTGTACTGCGTGTTGCCGGTGCCGTTCTCGACGCCCTGCCACTCGAAGAGCTTCGCGCCCGTCTTGGCGTCGGTGACGACGTGCAGCTCGTTCGGGGTGCCGTCGTGCTGGAGGCCGCCGACGACGGTCTCGTACGCGAGGACGGGGGTGCCCTGGGCGGCCCAGACGACCTTGCGCGGGGCGCGGTCGGCCTCGGCCTTGTCGGAGCCGTCCGCGCGGGCGAGGCCGACGGCCTGCTTCTCGGCGGCGGCCGGGGACACCGTGGCGGTGGTGTCGACGTTCTTCAGCTCCGCGCGTGAGGACTTGGTGACGCCGCGGGTGGCGCCCGCCGCGGTCTCCTCGACGATCAGGTCGCCGCCGAGGACGGGCAGACCCGCGTAGGTGCGCTCGTAGCGCGTGTGGGTCGTGCCGTCGCGGTCCTTCACGACGTCGCGGACGACCAGCTTCTCCTCGGCGTTGAGGCCGAGGGACTTGGCCGTGGCGGTCTTGTCGGCGTCCGCCGCCTTGATGAGCGCGGTGCGCTCGGCCGGGGTGAGGTCGGCCGGGAGCTTGCCGGGGTTGGCCGACGTGCCCTGCTGGGCCTGGGGAGCGGCCCCGAACGGGGAGTCCGCCGCGGTGGCGGCGCCCGTCTGGACGCTCACGGCGATCATGGCGGCGGCAGCGATCAAAGCACCGGTCGCGGTGGCGCGACGGCTGGGCGTGGATCTCACGCAGACTCCTTATGCGAGGGGGGTACCGGCGGGCTTGGGTGAGTCCGCCGGGCGGAGCAAGGAGAGCTGTGGAGCACGTTCGGATGAAGCGGCGAACGTTGGTGCGAAGAACCTGGGAGAGAGTCGCAGGAATGACGGGGACCTGTCAGGACCGCGACGGCAAGTTGGCCGGAAATCGTCCGCTGCCGGTACGCGCGCGTTCGTTAAGCGGACGTTTCATCGATCATGAACGGTTCGTCATCCGCCGTTCTTCGCAAGGGAGTCCACCGGCCACCCGGCACGCGGACCCCGGCCTTCCGCCCCGCCCGCCGGATACGGGCCGCCGGCACCCGGGAGATGGCCGAAAAGCGCGGTGAGAGTCCCGTCTTCAGCCTGCGGGGCGCGTCCGGGGAGACCGCCGTCCGCCGCCGTCCGGCCCCGGAAGCCGTGCTTCCGGGGCCGTTCCGGCGAGCGGCCCCGGCGACCGGGCCCCGGCGGCCGGCCCCGGCGGGTCAGCCCACCAGGCTGTCCCGCCAGGCCCGGTGCAGCCCCGCGTAGTGGCCGTCGCCCGTGACCAGGTCGGACGGGGAGCCGTCCTCGACGATCCGGCCCGACTCCATCACCAGGACCCGGTCCGCCACCTCGACCGTGGACAGGCGGTGCGCGACGATCACGGCCGTACGGCCCGCCAGGACCGTGTCCATCGCCCGCTGCACCGCCCGCTCGCCCGGCACGTCCAGCGAACTCGTCGCCTCGTCCAGGATCAGGACCGCCGGATCCGCGAGCAGGGCCCGCGCGAAGGCGACCAGCTGGCGCTGGCCCGCCGAGATCCGGCCACCGCGCTTGCGCACGTCCGTGTCGTAGCCGTCGGGGAGGGCGGCGATGAAGTCGTGCGCCCCGATCGCCTTCGCCGCCGCCTCGATCTCCTCGCGGGTCGCGTCCGGGCGGCCGATCGCGATGTTCTCCGCCACCGTCCCCGAGAACAGGAACGCCTCCTGCGTCACCATGACGATCCCGCGCCGGAGGTCCGGGACGGTCAGGTCGCGGAGGTCCACCCCGTCGAGCAGGACGCGGCCGCCCGTCGGGTCGTAGAAGCGGGCCAGGAGCTTCACGAGGGTCGACTTGCCCGCGCCCGTCGCCCCCACCACCGCCACCGTCTGGCCCGCCGGGATCGTCAGGTCGAAGCGGGGGAGGACCTCGCCCCCGGTGCGGTACGCGAACCGCACCCCGTCGAAGACCACCTCCCGGCCGGGAGCGCCCGGACGGTGCGGGAGTTCGCGCGGGGCGGTCGTCTCCGGGATGCCCGGTTCCTGGGCGAGGAGGCCGGCGATCTTGGTGAGGGAGGCCACCGCCGACTCGTACGAGTTGAGGAACATGGCCAGCCGGTCGATCGGGTCGTACAGGCGCCGCACGTAGAGCACGGCCGCCGCCAGGACGCCCAGTTCGAGCGAGCCCTCCGCGACCCGGTACGCACCCCAGAGGCACATTCCGGCCACCGCCGTGTTCGCCACCAGGCGCGAGCCGACGACGTAGCGGGCCATCTCCAGGAGCGCGTCGCCGTTGCTCCGCTCGTGCCGGTGGTTGAGCGCGGCGAACTCGGCGTCGTTGGCCCGCTCGCGGCGGAACGCCCTGACCGGACGGATGCCGTTCATCGTCTCCGCGAACTTCACGATCACGCCCGCCATGGCCGTGGACCGCTCGCCGTACGCCCGGCCCGCGCGCCGGCGGTAGAGCCGTACGAGCAGGTACAGGGGGACGAAGGAGGCCGTCGCCACCGCCCCGATCCCCAGGTCCAGCCAGAGCAGGATCAGCGTGATCGAGACGAAGGAGAGGACCACGCCGATCAGTTCCTGGAGGCCCTCCGAGAGCAATTCCCGCAGCGACTCGACGTCCGTGGTGGAGCGGGAGATCAGCCGGCCCGAGGTGTAGCGCTCGTGGAAGTCGACGCTCAGCAGCTGCGCGTGCCGGAAGATCCGGCCGCGCAGGTCGAGCAGGACGTCCTGGTTGATCCGGGCCGCCCCCCGGACGAAGGCGTACTGGAGGAGGCTCCCGAGGGCCGCGCAGAGGAGGTAGCCGACCGCCACGGCGATCACGGGGCCGCGGTCGCCGGCCCGGAAGGCCGGGACGCCCCGGTCGATGGCGTACGCGACGAGCAGCGGGCCCGCCTGCACCGCCGCCTCCTTGACGAGGAGGACCAGCGAGGCGACCACGACCCGTGTCCGGTGCGCGGACAGGAGCGAGCGGAGCAGGGCGCCCGTCGCCCCCCGGGGAGCCGGCAGGTCGTCGCGGTCGAAGCGGTCCGTCTCCTCCGGCGGGGCGACGGCGGGGGGCCCCGTGAGCGTGGTGTCCGTCATCGCCGTTCCTTCCCGCCCGACATCAGCCAGGCGTACTCCTCGCTGTCACGCAGCAGTTCCTGATGGGTGCCCACGGCCGCGATCCGGCCCCCGGACAGCAGGGCGACCCGGTCGGCCAGCATCACCGTCGACGGGCGGTGTGCCACCACCAGGGCCGTCGTCTCCCGCAGCACCTCCCGCAGGGCCGCCTCCACCCGTGCCTCCGTGTGCACGTCGAGGGCGGAGAGGGGGTCGTCCAGGATCAGGAAGCGCGGCCTGCCGACCACCGCGCGCGCCAGGGCGAGCCGCTGCCGCTGGCCCCCCGACAGGCTCAGGCCCTGCTCGCCGACCCGGGTCGCCGCGCCCTCGGGCAGCCGGTCCACGAAGCCGTCCGCCTGCGCCACGGCGAGGGCGCGCCGCAGCTCCGGCTCGCCGGCTCCCTCCCCGGCCCCCATCAGGACGTTCTCGCCGACACCGGCGGAGAACAGGGTGGGCTCCTCGAAGGCCACCGACACCAGGGACCGCAGCCGCTCCCGCCCCATCAGCGCGATGTCCTCGCCGTCGAGGAGGATGCGTCCGCCGGTCACCTCGTGCAGGCGGGGCACGAGGGAGGTGAGGGTGGTCTTGCCCGAACCCGTCCCGCCGACCAGGGCCAGCGTCTCGCCGGGGCGGATGTGCAGGTCGACGCCGTCCAGGACCGGGGGCGCGTCCTCCGGGGCGTCCGGGTGGCGGAACGACACGTTCTCGAAGCGCACCCCGTCCGGGCCCCCGGCCGGCCCGTCCTTCGGCCCCCCGGCCGGCACGGCGTCCGCCGGGGCCGGGTCCGACTCCTCCTCGGCGTCCATCACCTCGAAGTACCGCTCGGTGGCGGTCACCGCCTCCTGGCTCATCGCGAGGAGGAAACCGATCGACTCCACCGGCCAGCGCAGCGCGAGCGCCGTCGTCAGGAACGCGACCAGCGTGCCCGCCGACAGCTCCCCGTCCGCGACCCGCACCGTGCCGAGGACGAGCGCCGCCCCGATGGCCAGCTCCGGCACGACGGTGATGACCGCCCAGATCGTGGCGAGCAGCCGGGCCTTGACCAGCTCGGTGCCCCGCAGGCGCTCGGAGAGCTCCCGGAACGCCCGCGCCTGGCTGCGGTGCCGGCCGAAGCCCTTGATGATCCGGATGCCGAGGACGCTCTCCTCCACGACCGTCGTCAGGTCGCCCACCTGGTCCTGCGCCGTGCGCGCCGCGACCCCGTACCGGCTCTCGAAGAGCGAGCAGAGGACCACCAGCGGCAGCACCGGCGTCAGGAGCACCAGGCCGAGCGTCCAGTCCTGGGCGAGCAGCAGGACGTACCCCGCGAGGATCGTCACGCCGTTGACGAGGAGGAAGGTCAGCGGGAAGGCGAGGAACATCCGCACCAGCATCAGGTCGGTGGTCCCGCGCGAGAGGAGCTGGCCCGACGCCCACCGGTCGTGGAAGGCGATCGGCAGCCGCTGGAGCCTGGCGTACAGCTCCGACCGCATCCGCGCCTCCACCCCGGCGAGCGGCCGCGCGACCAGCCAGCGGCGGAAGCCGAACAGCGCGGCTTCCGCGACCCCGAGCAGCAGCAGGTACAGCGCGCCCAGCCACACGCCCCCGGGGTCCCGGTCCGCGACCGGCCCGTCCACCATCCACTTCAGGACGAGCGGGATGACGAGCGACAGGCAGGAGGCGACCACGGCGACGAGGGCGGCCGTGATCCACCGCTTCCGCACGGGGCGCACGTACGGCCACAGGCGGAGCAGGACGCGCACCGCCGAACGGTCGGGGGACTTCGCTGGGGGGAAGGGTTTCTCGGGCATCAGGTCCGACCTTACGGTTCACCACTGACACGGCTCACCCGGTTTTCCGGCCCTTCCGCCGCCCCGGAGTCGTACCCGCGGTCAACCGATCGGTTGACCGCGGGTACGGGCGGATCGGCCGATGCCGGCGGGCGGCCCGGTCCGGGACCCTCGGGGCATGACGACGACAGCGATCGACGTGCGGGGACTGCGCAAGACCTACGGCGGCCGGAAGGTCGTCGACGGGGTCTCCTTCGAGGTCGGCGAGGGGGAGGTCTTCGGGATCCTCGGCCCCAACGGCGCCGGCAAGACCACCACCGCGGAGTGCGTCGCGGGGCTGCGGTCCCCCGACGAGGGAAGTGTGCGCGTCTGCGGGTACGACCCCGCCGTCCGGCGCGCCGAGGTCACCCGGCTCCTCGGGGTCCAGCTCCAGGAGAGCGAACTCCAGCCCAAGCTGACCGTCCGTGAGGCGCTCGCCCTGTACGCCTCCTTCCACGAGCGGCCCGCCGACCCGCGCGGGCTGGCCGAACGGCTCGGACTCCTGCCGCACCTCGGAGTCCGCTTCGGGAAGCTGTCCGGCGGGCAGAAGCAGCGGCTGTTCGTCGCCCTCGCGCTGATCGGACGTCCCCGGGTCGTCGTCCTGGACGAACTCACCACCGGCCTCGACCCGCGCGCCCGGCGCGACGTGTGGGCGCTCGTGGAGACGGTCAGGGACACCGGGGCGACCGTCCTGCTCGTCACCCACTTCATGGAGGAGGCCCAGCGCCTCTGCGACCGGATCGCCGTCCTCGACCGGGGCCGGATCACCGCCCTCGACACCCCCGACGGGCTGATCGGGCGCACCGCCACCGCCAAGGAGATCTCCTTCGCCGCCGACACCCCCCTCGACCCGGCGGAGCTGCGGGCCCTGCCGGGAGCCGCCTCCGTCACGACGGCCGACGGCCGGACGGCCGTCGGCGGCACCGACGAGACCGTCGCCGCCTTCGTCTCCCTCCTCGCCCGCCACGGCGTCACGGCCCGCGGGCTCCGGGTCGCCGACGCCACCCTCGACGACGCCTACCTCGACCTGACGGGAACCGACCACCGATGAGCACGCCCCTCCCCGCGCGCCCCTTCGGCGCCACCGCCACCGCCACCGTCCTGAGGACCGAGGCGCGCCTCTTCGCCCGCGAACCCGGCTCCCTGTTCTGGGTGGTGCTCTCGCCGACCGTCCTGTTCGTGGTCCTCGGCCTGATCCCCTCCTTCCGGGAGGCGTCCGAGGACCTCGGGGGGCGCCGCGTCATCGACCTCTACGTCCCCGTCTCCGTCCTCTTCGCGCTCATCATGGCCGGGCTCCAGGCCATGCCCCCGGTCCTGTCCGGCTACCGCGAGCGCGGCATCCTGCGCCGGATGTCCACCACCCCCGTACGGCCCGCCTCCCTGCTCACCGCCCAGCTCGCGCTGCACGCCGTCGCCGCGCTGGTCTCCTCGCTCCTCGTGATCACGGTCGGCCGCCTCGCCTTCGGCGTCGCCCTGCCGGAGAACCCGGCCGGGTACCTGATCGCCCTGTTGCTCGCCGTCGCCGGCGGCCTCGCGCTCGGCGCGGCCGTGTGCGCCGTCTCCCGTACGCAGAAGGCCGCCACCGCCGTCGGCTCCGTCGTCTTCTTCCCCACCATGTTCACCGCCGGGGTCTGGGTGCCGGTCCAGGCCATGCCCGATACCCTGCAGCGGATCGTCGGCCTCACCCCGTTCGGCGCCGCGTCCCGGGCCCTCGACGCGGCCGCCTCGGGCGGGTGGCCCGGCTGGACCGCGCTCGGGACGATGCTCCTGTGGACGGCCGTGCTGACCGGCGCCTCGGTGCGCTGGTTCCGCTGGGAATGACCGCCGGCCACGCATGACGGCCGCCGGCCGCCGGCCGCGAACGACCGCGAAGGGGAAGGGGAGGAGCGATGCCGACCACCGTCGAGGAGCGCTGGCGCCAGTTCTTCCGCTGGGGACCGTACGCCCTGCTCGGCGTCGGCACCGCGATCGCGGGGGCGTCGGGCGACGCGCTGATGGACCGCGCGGAGAAGGCGGCGGCCGGGGTCCTGGTGGTGGCGGCGCTCCTCCTCCACGCGGTCTGGGACCGCCGCTGCGCCCGGCTGGTCGCGACCGCCGGGTGGGGACCCGAGCGGCCCTGCGCCGGGCCCGTGCTCGTGCCCGGGGCCCCGGGCCCCGCCTCCACCGCCCACTTCGTGCTCCGCACCGCCCTGGCCTTCGCGCTGACCTGGCTCAACCCCTTCTTCGCGATCTACGCCTGCGTCGGCTACTTCGACGCCGTCCACCTGCTGCCCCGCCGCCTCGCGCACGCCGGGCTCCTCCTGGTGGCCGTCACCATGGCCGGCTCCCAGTCCGGCGGCCTGCCGCCCGCCACCCCGGTGCACTGGCTCGCCTTCGGGGGCCTGTTCGCCCTGAACGCCTGCCTGGCCGTGGGCTTCTCCCACCTCGGCACGAAGGAGACCGAGAAGGCCGCCGAGCGCGCCGCCACCATCGCGGAACTCGGCCGCGCCAACAGCCGCCTCGAACAGGCCCTCGCCGAGAACGCCGCCCTCCAGGCCCAGCTCCTCCTCCAGGCACGGGAGGCCGGGATCGCCGACGAGCGGCGCCGGCTCGCCGCCGAGATCCACGACACCATCGCCCAGGGCCTCACCGGGGTCGTCACCCAGCTCCAGGCCGCCTCCGCCGCCCCCGACCGGGAAAGCGCCGAGACCCATCTGAGGCGCGCCGCCGGCCTCGCCCGGCACAGCCTCGGCGAGGCCCGCCGCTCCGTGCGGAACCTGAGCCCCGTCGCCCTGGAGCACGACACCCTCCCCGGGGCGCTGCGCAGGACCGTCGAGGAGTGGGCCGAACGCACCGGCGTCGACGCCCGCTTCACCGTCACCGGCACCGAGGCACCGCTCCACGACGAGGTCGCCGCCACCCTCCTGCGGATCGCCCAGGAGGCCCTGTCCAACACCGCCCGCCACTCCGGTGCCGCCCGCGCCGGCGTCACCCTCTCCTACATGGGCGACGAGATCACCCTGGACGTGCGGGACGACGGCCGCGGCTTCGACCCGCTCGCCCGTCCCGGACGGGGCACCGGCGAGGGCGGGTTCGGGCTCGACGGCATGCGGGCCCGCGCCGAACGCCTCACCGGCACCGTCACCGTCGAGACCGCCCCCGGCGAGGGCACGGCGGTCTCCGCCCGCGTACCGTTGGCCACACCATGACCGACATCACCCTGCTGATCGTCGACGACCACCCCGTCGTACGGGACGGCCTGCGCGGCATGTTCGCCGCCGGGGACTCCGGATTCCGCGTCCTCGGCGAGGCCCCCGACGGCGTGCGGGGCGTCGAACTCGCCCTGGAACTCGACCCCGACGTGGTCCTCATGGACCTGCGGATGCCGGGCGGCGGCGGCGTCGACGCCATCGCCGCGCTCACCCGGCACGGCGCCCGCTCCCGGGTCCTCGTCCTCACCACGTACGACACGGACACCGACACCCTCCCGGCCATCGAGGCCGGGGCCACCGGCTACCTGCTCAAGGACGCCCCGCGCGAGGAACTGTTCGCGGCCGTGCGGGCCGCCGCCGAGGGCCGCACCGTCCTCTCCCCGGCCGTCGCCTCCCGGCTCGTCACCGCCGTCCGCGCCCCCGCCGCCCCGCCCGCCGACACCACCCTCTCCGCCCGCGAGACCGAGGTCCTCGCCCTCGTCGCCAGGGGCACCGGCAACCGGGCCGTCGCCGCCGAGCTCTTCATCAGCGAGGCCACCGTCAAGACCCACCTCACCCACATCTACGCCAAACTGGGCGTCAAGGACCGGGCGGCCGCCGTCGCCGCCGGCTACGACCGGGGCATCCTGGGCCGCTCCTGAGCGCCCGGGGCCCCTCGTGGTCCCCTACCGCGCCACCCGCAGCAGCACCACCGACCGGGCCCCCACCGCGAGCGTCTCCCCGCCCCGGTGGACCGTGCCCGGCGCCCCGGACTGGTCCTCCCGGGCCGTGTCCACGACGAGTTCGTACGACTCCGCCCACGGCGGTCCCGGCAGCCGGAAGTCCAGCGGCCGGTGGCCGGCGTGCAGGACGGCGAGGAAGCTGTCGTCGGCGATCCGCTCGCCCCGCGCGTCCCGGCCCGGGATGTCCCGGCCCGACAGGTAGAGGCCGAGCGTGGCGGTGGGCGCGTACCAGTCCTCCTCCGTCATCTCGGTGCCCCCGGCGGTGAACCAGGCCAGGTCCCGCAGCCCGTCCGCACGCTGCGGGCGGCCGGAGAAGAAGGCCCGGCGGCGCAGCACCGGATGGCGGTGGCGCAGCGCGAGCAGCCGCCGGGACAGGGCGAGGAGCTGACCGCGCCCGGGGTCCTCGGGCAGCGACCAGTCGAGCCACCCGGTCTCGTTGTCCTGGCAGTAGGCGTTGTTGTTGCCGCCCTGGGTGCGGCCCATCTCGTCCCCGGCGACCAGCATCGGGACCCCGGTTGACAGGAGCAGGGTGGTGAGCAGGTTGCGCTGCTGGCGCAGCCGCAGCGCCCCGATCTCCGGGTCGTCGGTCTCGCCCTCGGCGCCGCAGTTCCAGGAACGGTTGTCGTGGGTGCCGTCCCGGTTCCCCTCGCCGTTGGCCTCGTTGTGCTTGCGCTCGTACGTGACGAGGTCCCGCAGGGTGAAGCCGTCGTGGGCGGTGACGAAGTTGACGGAGGCGTACGGCCGCCGCCCGCCCCAGGCGTACAGGTCGCTGGAGCCGGAGAGCCGGTAGCCGAGGTCCCGGACGTCGGGCAGCGCGCCCCGCCAGAAGTCCCGCACCGTGTCCCGGTAGTGGTCGTTCCACTCGGTCCACAGCGGCGGGAACGCCCCGACCTGGTAGCCGCCGTTGCCCACGTCCCACGGCTCCGCGATCAGCTTGACCCGCCGCAGCACCGGGTCCTGGGCGATGACCGCCAGGAAGGGCGAGAGCATGTCCACGTCGTGGAAGGACCGGGCGAGCGCCGCCGCCAGGTCGAAGCGGAAGCCGTCCACCCCCATCTCGGTCACCCAGTAGCGCAGGCTGTCGGTGATGAGCCGCAGCACCTGCGGCCGCACGACGTGCAGGGTGTTGCCGCAGCCCGTGTAGTCGGCGTACCGGCGTGCGTCGGACTGGAGCCGGTAGTAGGCCCGGTTGTCGATGCCCTTCAGGGAGAGGGTCGGGCCCAGCTCGCCCGCCTCCGCCGTGTGGTTGTAGACCACGTCGAGGATCACCTCGATCCCGGCCGCGTGCAGCGCCCGCACCATCCGCTTGAACTCGCCGACCTGCTGCCCGGCCGTCCCCGAGGAGGAGTAGCCCGCGTGCGGCGCGAAGTAGCCGACGGAGTTGTACCCCCAGTAGTTGCGCAGCCCCCGGCGCAGCAGGTGGTCCTCGTGCGCGAACTGGTGCACCGGCAGCAGCTCGACCGCCGTCACCCCGAGCCGCACGAGGTGGTCGACCGCGGCCGGGTGCGCCAGGCCCGCGTACGTGCCGCGCAGGTGCTCGGGGACGCCCGGGTGCAGCTGGGTGAAGCCCTTGACGTGCACCTCGTAGATGACCGAGTCCTGCCAGGGCGTCTTGGGCCTGCGGTCGTCGGACCAGTCGTCGTCGTCGTGGACGACGACCCCCTTCGGCACGTACGGGGCGGAGTCCCGCTCGTCGCGCACGGTGTCGGCCACGTGCTGCTGCGGCCAGTCCCGGACGTGCCCGTACACCTCGGGGGGAAGGGCGAACTCGCCGTCGACGGCCCGCGCGTACGGGTCGAGGAGCAGCTTCGCCGGGTTCCAGCGGGCACCCGTCCACGGGTCCCAGCGGCCGTGCACCCGGTAGCCGTAGCGCTGTCCCGGACCGGCCCCGGGCACGAAGCCGTGCCAGATCTCGTGGGTCAGCTCGGTCAGCGGCAGCCGCCGCTCCGTGCCGTCCGCGTCGAACAGGCACAGCTCGACGGCCTCCGCCCCGCCCGCCCACAGGGCGAAGTTGGTGCCCTCCGTCCCGTCGGGGCCGGTCCGGCAGCGGGCGCCGAGGGGCGTCGGCGCCCCCGGCCACACGGGTGGCCCCGCCCGCTCCGGCACATGCTCCTGTACGGCCTCCTGCTCGGCTGCGCTCGCCACCGTCCGGCCTCCCGCGGCTCCGTCGGGACCGCGCCCGGGGACCGGCGGCGTCCCGGCCGCCGCTCCCCGGGTGCGGTTCTCCTCCTGTTCTGCCCGTCCGGCCGCGCTCCCAACATGACCCGCACGCACGTTTCCCCCGGCGGTGGCGGTCGTTGGGCCGGGAGTGAGATCTGTATGGAGACGGGCGGTACGCGCCCTCGCGGTGACGGGACTGGTGGCGGGCCTCGCCGGCTGCGCCGGAGCGGACGGCGGCGGGGGCACCGGCCCCTTCTCGCCGGGCAAGGGGCGGGCCCCCGGCGACGCCATCCGGGTGAGTCCGGAGGACGGCAGTCGCGCGGTCCCGGCCGGGACCGCGGTCGAGGTGCGGGTGGACGACGGACGGCTCGAACGGGTGACCGTCGCCCGGGTCGAGGACGGGCGGCGGACCGAGGTCGCCGGGGAGGTCTCCGCGGACGGGCTGCGCTGGCGGCCCCGGCCGGGAACACGGCTCGCCCCGGCCGCCAAGTACAGCGTGGACGCGGTCGCGCTCGACGCCCGCGCGCGCCGTTCGGCCCGTCACACCACCTTCACCACCGCGGTGCCCGCGTCCCGTTTCATCGGCTACTTCACACCGGAGAACCGCTCCACGGTCGGCACCGGCATGATCGTCTCCTTCTCCTTCAACCGCCCCGTGACGCACCGCGCCGCCGTCGAGCGCGCCGTCCGGATCACCTCGGAGCCGCCCGTGGAGGTCGTCGGTCACTGGTTCGGCGGGGAACGGCTCGACTTCCGCCCGGAGAAGTACTGGGCCCCCGGCACGCGGGTCACCGTCGCGCTGGACCTGCGGGACGTGGAGGGCGCCCCCGGCGTGTACGGCATCCAGCGCAAGGAGGTCGGCTTCACCGTCGGCCGTTCCCAGGTCTCCGTGGTGGACGCCGCCGCCCACACCATGGAGGTGCGCAGGGACGGCGAGCTCCTGGCCACGCTGCCCGTCACCGCCGGGGCGCCGAAGACCACCACGTACAACGGGAAGATGGTCGTCACCGAGCTGTACGACGTGACGCGGATGAACGGCGCCACGGTCGGCTTCGGCGGCGAGTACGACATCAAGGACGTGCCGCACGCGATGCGGCTCACCGAGTCCGGGACCTTCCTGCACGGCAACTACTGGGCCCCGCCCGAGACCTTCGGCGCCGCCAACGTCAGCCACGGCTGCGTGGGGCTCCGGGACGAGAAGGGCGGCAGCGAGCGGTCGCACGCCGGCTGGTTCTTCGACCGGACGCTGATCGGCGACGTGGTGGAGGTGGTCAACTCCCGCGACCGGACGGTCGGTCCCGACAACGGGCTCGGCGGCTGGAACCTGGACTGGAACCGGTGGAGGGCGGGTTCCGCCCTGCGCTGACCCGCCCGGCCCGTTCTGCACCCGCCCTGCCCCGCCCCGCCCCGCGCCGTGTCGCACCGATCCGTTTTCCGGCGTCCGGCGGCCCCGCCGTCCCCGCGCGTCGATCGGGACGGAACGGTGACATCCCCGGGAATCTTTCGTGTCCCGCGGTGTGATTATCTGGCGTTGTGTGCGCGAGTGGATGCGCACGGGGGCGGGGCCGTGATGTTGCCGGCCCGTGTGAGGGGAGACGACCACAGTGAACGGGCAGCCGATATCGGAGGCGTCGGTAGGGGCGACGGGACGGCACGGCCGGCGCGGGGGCGCCCGGCTGAAGGCGCTGGCGGCGGGGGTGCTGCTGCTCGCCCTGACCGCCTGCGGCGGGGGCGGGACGGCCTCGGGCGGCGCCGGGCAGGGGGGCCCGGCCGCCCAGGACGGCGGGAAGCAGGACAACGCGGCCTCCCGGGCGGTCGTGACGGTCCTTCCGAAGGACGGTGCCGACTCGGTCGCCACCAGCGGCGTCCTCAAGGTCACCGCCCAGCAGGGCAAGCTGACCACGGTCACGGTCGCCGACTCCAAGGGCACCCCGGTCGAGGGGAAGATCACCGCGGACGGCGCCAGCTGGCAGCCGACCGCCCACCTCGCCGCGGGCACCCAGTACAAGGTCCACGCCATCGCCAAGGACGCCGAGGGCCGCGAGTCGGCCAAGGACACCACCTTCACCACCCTCGTCCCGAAGAACACCTTCATCGGCCAGTACACGCCGGAGGACGGTTCGACCGTCGGCGTCGGCATGCCGGTCTCCATCAACTTCACCCGGGGCATCACCGACCCCGAGGCCGTCGAGAAGGCCATCAAGGTGACGGCCCGGCCGGCCGTCGAGATCAAGGGCCACTGGTTCGGCAACGACCGCCTCGACTTCCGTCCGGAGAAGTACTGGGCCGCCGGCACCAAGGTGACGGTCCACCTCAACCTGGACGGCGTCGAGGGCCGCCCCGGCGTCTACGGCAAGCAGAAGAAGACGATCACCTTCACCATCGGCCGCCGCCAGGTCTCCACGGTCGACGCCGAGGCCAAGACGATGAAGGTCGAGCGCGACGGGAAGATCGTCAAGACGCTGCCGATCACGGCGGGCGCGCCCTCCACGACCACGTACAACGGTCAGATGGTCATCAGCGAGAAGTACAAGGTGACCCGAATGAACGGCGCCACGGTCGGCTTCGGCGGCGAGTACGACATCAAGGACGTGCCGCACGCGATGCGCCTGTCCACCTCGGGCACCTTCGTGCACGGCAACTACTGGGCCCCGAAGAGCACCTTCGGCTCGCAGAACGTCAGCCACGGCTGCGTCGGCCTCTCGGACACCCGGGGCGCGGGGGACAGCTCGACCCCGGCCGCCTGGTTCTACGACAGCTCGATCATCGGTGACGTGATCGTCGTGAAGAACTCCAAGGACAAGGTGATCAAGCCGGACAACGGCCTCAACGGCTGGAACATGCCGTGGTCGGAGTGGATCGCCTAGGCGCTCCCCGACCCCTTCCGCGGGACCCGGTGCTGTGAGCAACAGCACCGGGTCCCGCGTCGTTAACGGCCACTAACCTTCTCCCATGACTGTGAACCTCGAAGTCGCCGAAGGCGTCGGAACCATCCGCCTCGACCGTCCCCCGATGAACGCCCTGGACGTCGCCACCCAGGACCGGCTGCGCGAGCTGGCCCAGGAGGCGACCGACCGCGACGACGTGCGGGCCGTGGTCCTGTACGGCGGCGAGAAGGTGTTCGCGGCCGGCGCGGACATCAAGGAGATGCAGGTCATGGACCACGTGGCCATGGTCAAGCGCTCGCGCGCCCTCCAGGACGCCTTCACCGCCGTCGCCCGCATCCCCAAGCCGGTCGTCGCCGCGATCACCGGCTACGCGCTCGGCGGCGGCTGCGAGCTGGCGCTCTGCGCCGACTACCGGATCGCCGCCGACGACGCGAAGCTCGGCCAGCCGGAGATCCTGCTCGGCCTGATCCCGGGCGCGGGCGGCACCCAGCGCCTCTCCCGCCTCGTCGGCCCCTCCCGGGCCAAGGACCTCATCTTCACCGGCCGCATGGTGAAGGCGGACGAGGCCCTCTCCCTCGGCCTGGTCGACCGGGTCGTCCCGGCCGCCGAGGTGTACGGGCAGGCGCACGCGTGGGCCGCGAAGCTGGCGCAGGGGCCGGCCGTCGCCCTGCGGGCCGCGAAGGAGGCGGTCGACCAGGGCCTGGAGGCCGACATCGACACCGGTCTCGCGATCGAACGCACCTGGTTCGCGGCCCTGTTCGCCACCGAGGACCGGGAGCGCGGGATGCGCAGCTTCGTCGAGGAGGGGCCGGGGAAGGCGAAGTTCGCCTGATCCGCCCGGAGGAGAGCACCCGTCGGGGCCGATTCCGGTGGAACGGCCCCCGGGGGCGGCCCCGTGCGGCCATGATGGGACCCATGGCGGGCCTGGAGGACAGGGAACAATCTCGGCAGCGCGCGAGCGCCGCGGCGCGGTGGTCACCGACCGCGGACGACCGGCAGGCCGCCGAAGCGGTGGAGACGTACGGCAATCCGGCGGACGAGGACGTCTGGCTGCGGTCCCGGCCCGGGTCCGCGTGGGTGGCCCGCAGACTGACGCAGCACGTCGTGATGCGCCAGTGGGGGCTGGGACCGCAGATCGCCGAGCACGCGGTCCTGCTCGTCTCGGAACTGGTGGGGAACGCCGTCCGGCACACCGGTGCGCGGGCCTTCGCCCTGCGGCTGCAGCGCCGCCGGGGCTGCATCCGGGTGGAGGTGCGCGACCCGTCGCGCGGACTGCCCTGTCTGATGCCGGTGCACGAACTGGACACGAGCGGGCGGGGGCTCTTCCTCGTGGACAAGCTCGCGGACCGGTGGGGCGCCGACCTGGCGCCGCGCGGCAAGACGACGTGGTTCGAGATGCGGGTGGTGGACCGCGTCTGACCGGCCGCTCCCGGGGCCGTCCCCGGGAGGCCGGGGCGGGGCCCGGACGCACGGAAGCCCCCGTGCGCCGTGGTGGGGCTGCTGGGGGCTTCCGTGTGGTGCGCCGTGGACGGGGGGGTGTATCCACGGCCGCTGTATCGACCTCGCCCGGGTCAATGGGGGCCGTGTCGTCGACTATGCCAGACAGGGGCCCTTCTGCCAAAAGGCCCTAGTGGGGCAAACTCTGGCAAAAGTGGACACTTTAATAGTGAATCGTTGGTGACGTGTGGCACTCACCTTGAAAACCATGAATGATTATGCGGTTCACTGGTTGTTTCCCGGAGATGTCCGCATGGTGGACGCCCGGCGAAGGGACGGGAGCGCCCGCGCCGGAGGCCCCCTCGCCCCGGACGCGGACCGCGCCCCCGGTGGCCCGCCCGGCGGAGGGCCCCGCGTACCACCGCGCCGCGCGCACCCCCCTCATCCGGCGGACCCGGGCCAGCTAATCTGGCCTCCGTCAGACAAGCACCACGAAGGGGCGGAAACAGTGGCGGACATCGAGTCGGCACGCACGGCATTCAACCGGTACGACGTGGACGGGGACGGCTTCATCACCGCCGCGGAGTACAAGAGCGTGATGGCGCAGCTGGGCGACTTCCACGTCACCGAGACGGTCGCCGAGGCGCTCATCAAGCAGCGCGACGACAACGGCGACGGCCGGCTGTCGTGGGACGAGTTCTGGGCGCACCTCAGCAAGGCCTGACCCGCCCGCCCGGACGGGCCGCGCGCCCCGCGGCCGTCGCCCGTCCGGGGCCCGGCGGGGCGGGCCCCGGCGCTGCGACGGAGGGCGGAGGACCGCCGCCCGGCGCCCGGGGCCTCAGCACTCGATGATGTTCACCGCGAGCCCGCCGCGCGCGGTCTCCTTGTACTTCACGCTCATGTCCGCACCCGTCTCCTTCATGGTCTTGATGACCTTGTCGAGGGAGACCAGGTGGCTGCCGTCGCCGCGCATCGCCATCTTCGCCGCCGTGACCGCCTTGACCGCCGCCATGCCGTTGCGCTCGATGCAGGGGATCTGGACCAGACCGCCGACCGGGTCGCAGGTCAGGCCCAGGTTGTGCTCCATGCCGATCTCGGCCGCGTTCTCCACCTGCTCCGGGGAGCCGCCCAGGACCTCGGCCAGGGCGCCCGCCGCCATCGAGCAGGCCGAGCCGACCTCGCCCTGGCAGCCGACCTCGGCGCCGGAGATCGAGGCGTTCTCCTTGAAGAGCATGCCGATCGCGCCGGCCGCGAGGAGGAAGCGGACCACGCCGTCTTCCTTTTCCTCCGGGGAGGCGCTGCCGGCCCCGAAGTTCATGTAGTAGTGCAGGACGGCGGGGATGATGCCGGCCGCGCCGTTCGTCGGGGCGGTGACCACCCGGCCGCCCGCCGCGTTCTCCTCGTTCACCGCCATCGCGTACAGGGTGGTCCACTCCATGGCGTGCGCCTCCGGGTTCCCCTCGGAGCGCAGCTTGCGGGCGGAGTTCGCGGCACGCCGGCGCACCTTCAGGCCGCCGGGCAGGATGCCCTCGCGGGACATGCCGCGCGCGACGCAGGACTGCATGACCCGCCAGATCTCCAGCAGGCCCGCCCGGATCTCCTCCTCGGTGCGCCACGCCTTCTCGTTCTCCAGCATCATCGCCGAGATCGACAGGCCGGTCTCCCGGGCGAGGCGCAGCAACTCGTCGCCGGTCCGGAACGGGTACTTCAGGACGGTGTCGTCCGGGACGATCGGGTTCTCGCCCGCGACGGCGTCCTCGTCGACGACGAAGCCGCCGCCGACCGAGTAGTACGTCTTCTCCAGGAGGAGCCCGCCCTCCGCGTCGTACGCGAAGACCGTCATGCCGTTGGCGTGGTACGGCAGGGCCTTGCGGCGGTGCAGGACCAGGTCGTCGTCGAACGAGAACGGGATCTCGTGAGCGCCCAGCAGGTTGATCCGGCCGCTCGCCCTGATCCGCTCGAACTCCTCGTCCGCGTGCTCCACGTCGACCGTGCGGGGCGAGTTCCCCTCCAGGCCGAGCAGGACCGCCTTCGGGGTGCCGTGGCCGTGGCCGGTCGCGCCCAGGGAGCCGTACAGCTCCGCCCGTACCTTCGCCGTGTGGGCGAGGAGGCCCTCGTTCTTCAGCCGGCGGGCGAACATCCGGGCCGCGCGCATCGGGCCCACCGTGTGGGAGCTCGACGGACCGATGCCGATCGAGAACAGGTCGAAGACCGAGATGGCCACGGGAGGACTCCTTGTGGGGGCTGGACGTCGTTGTCTGCCGGGGTGGTGCAGAAAGCGCGTGGACGGGGGACATGGGTCGGGGCACCGCGCCCGTGTTCCAGTGTGCGCGGTGCCCCGGATGTCCGTACGAACAAAAGCGTACGAAATTACTGCGGGATCACTTCAGGCCGGGGTACAGCGGGTGCTTGTCCGCGAGGGCGGTCACCCGGGCCTTGAGGGCCTCGGCCTTCCCGGCGTCGAAGCCCGGCTTCAGGGTCTCGGCGATGACGTCCGCCACCTCGTGGAAGTCCTCGGCCCCGAAACCGCGGGTCGCGAGCGCCGGCGTGCCGATGCGCAGGCCCGAGGTGACCATCGGGGGACGCGGGTCGTTGGGGACCGCGTTCCGGTTGACCGTGATGCCGACCTCGTGGAGCCGGTCCTCGGCCTGCTGGCCGTCCAGCTCCGAGTCGCGCAGGTCGACCAGGAGCAGGTGCACGTCCGTGCCGCCGGACAGGACCGAGACGCCGTGGGCGGTCACGTCGTCCTGGACCAGGCGCTCGGCGATGATCCGGGCGCCCTCCAGGGTGCGCTCCTGGCGCTCCTTGAACTCCTCCGAGGCCGCGACCTTGAAGGAGACGGCCTTGGCCGCGATCACGTGCTCCAGCGGGCCGCCCTGGAAACCGGGGAAGACCGAGGAGTTCAGCTTCTTCGCGAACTCCTTCTTCGCCAGGATGACGCCGCCGCGGGGGCCGCCGAGCGTCTTGTGCGTGGTGGAGGTCACCACGTCCGCGTGCTCGACCGGGTTCGGGTGCAGACCGGCGGCGACCAGGCCCGCGAAGTGGGCCATGTCGACCCACAGGTGGGCGCCGACCTCGTCCGCGATCCGGCGGAACTCGGCGAAGTCCAGCCGGCGCGGGTACGCCGACCAGCCGGCGATGATCACCTTCGGGCGGTGCTCCTTGGCGAGGCGCTCGACCTCGGCCATGTCGACCAGACCGGCCCCGTCCACGTGGTACGCGACCACGTTGAACTGCTTGCCGGAGAAGTTCAGGCGCATGCCGTGGGTGAGGTGGCCGCCGTGCGCCAGGTCCAGGCCCAGGATCGTGTCGCCCGGCTGGGCGAGCGCGAAGAGGGCGGCCTGGTTCGCGGAGGCGCCGGAGTGGGGCTGGACGTTGGCGTACTCGGCGCCGAACAGGTCCTTGATCCGGTCGATGGCGATCTGCTCGGCCACGTCGACGTGCTCGCAGCCGCCGTAGTAGCGGCGCCCCGGGTAGCCCTCGGCGTACTTGTTGGTGAGGACGGAGCCCTGGGCCTCCATGACCGCGACCGGAGCGAAGTTCTCCGAGGCGATCATTTCCAGGGTGGACTGCTGACGGCGGAGCTCGGCGTCGACGGCGGCGGCGACGTCGGGGTCCAGCTCGTGGAGGGGGGTGTTCAGAAGCGACATGAATCGATCCCTAGGGGGTCTCGGGCCCGGTCTCAGTTCCCGGCGGAGAACGCGGCGTACTCGTCGGCGGTGAGCAGGTCGTCCGGCTCACCCGCGACGCGCACCTTGAACAGCCAGCCGCCCTCGAACGGAGCCGTGTTCACCAGGGACGGGTCGTCCACCACGTCCTGGTTGGCGGCGACGACCTCACCCGAGACGGGGGAGTACAGGTCGCTCACGGACTTCGTCGACTCCAGCTCGCCGCAGGTCTCGCCCGCGGTGACGGTGGAGCCGACCTCGGGGAGCTGGGCGTAGACGACGTCACCGAGCGCGTTGGCCGCGAACTCCGTGATGCCGACCGTCGCGACGCCGTCCTCGGCGTCCGAGAGCCACTCGTGCTCCTTGGTGTAGCGCAGCTGCTGGGGGTTGCTCATGACCTGATTCTCCTGGATCGGGGGAGTGCTGAGGAACGTCGGTCTTGCGGGGTGAGACGCCGGGTGGGACGGACGCGTCACTTCCGGCGCTTGTAGAAGGGCAGCGCCACGACCTCGTACGGCTCGTGGGTGCCCCGGACGTCCACGCCCACGCCCGGCGTGCCGGGCTCCGCGTGCGCCGCGTCCACGTACGCCATCGCGATCGGCTTCCCGAGGGTCGGGGACGGGGCGCCGGAGGTGACCTCGCCGACGACCTCGCCGTCCTTGACGACGGAGAAGCCGGCGCGGGGGACCCGGCGGCCCTCGGCGACCAGGCCGACCAGCCTGCGCGGCGGGGCGGTCTCGGCGCGCTCGGCGGCGGCCTCCAGCGCCTTGCGGCCCACGAAGTCGCCCGGCTTCTCGAACTTCACGACCCGGCCGAGGCCCGCGTCGAAGGGGGTGAGACCGGTGGTCAGCTCGTGGCCGTAGAGCGGCATGCCCGCCTCCAGGCGGAGCGTGTCGCGGCAGGACAGGCCGCAGGGGATCAGGCCGACGCCCTCGCCCGCCACGGTCAGGGCCTTCCAGACGCCCTCGGCGTGCTCGGGCTTCAGGAAGAGCTCGAAGCCGTCCTCGCCGGTGTAGCCGGTGCGGGCGATCAGGGCGGGCACGCCCGCGACCGTGCCCGGCAGGCCGGCGTAGTACTTCAGGCCGTCCAGGTCGGCGTCGGTCACCGACTTCAGGACGCCGGCGGACTCCGGGCCCTGGATCGCGATCAGGGCGTACGCGTCGCGGTCGTCGCGGACCTCGGCGTCGAAGCCGGCCGCGCGCTCGGTGAGGACGTCCAGGACGGTCTGGGCGTTGGAGGCGTTGGCCACCACCATGTACTCGGGGGCCCCGGTCCCGCCCAGGCGGTAGACGATCAGGTCGTCCAGGATGCCGCCGTCCTCGCGGCAGATCATCGTGTACCGGGCGCGGCCGGCGCCCACCGTGGAGATGTTGCCGACCAGGGCGAAGTCGAGCAGGTCGACGGCCTGCGGCCCGGTGACGGTGATCTCGCCCATGTGGGAGAGGTCGAAGAGACCGGCCCGGGTGCGGACGGCGTGGTGCTCGTCGCGCTCGCTGCCGTACCGCAGGGGCATGTCCCAGCCCGCGAAGTCGGTCATGGTCGCGCCCAGGGAACGGTGCAGGGCGTCGAGGGCGGTGAGGCGGGGGGCGGTGGTCATGGGGTGGCTCCCGGGTCCCAAGGGCGTTCGGTGACGAAGACATGACGGGCGAGGACGTCCTCCCCATCTGTCATGGAACCTGAGAGGTTCACCGGGGGCATCCCCGGCTTGCACCTTGGGTGGGGACGCGACGGCGTCCCGCTTTTCAGATCTGCCTCATCCGCGCGGTACGGGGCCTGAGAGATTCAAGGGAGGGTCTTGCTCCTTCGGCGTCCGGGCGCAGACTGTGCCCCGGAACTCTCCCGCGCGGATTCGAGCGGCCGGTATGCGGTTGTAGGGCGATCGTGCCCGTGCAGGGCCTGTCCGGTCCTGGCGGGCACATCATTGCACGCGGTGTCGGCGCGGCAAATCGCTTGTGTCCCATTACCGTTTCTTTACACTTCTTGGGAAGGGCCTCCCGAGGCCCGGCAGGGGGAGACGCGATGACGATCCAGCACACCGGCGCCTGCGCGGCGGGTACCGGCATACCGTCCCGGCGAGCCCGTGCCCGGACCCGGGGGCGGGGCCGGATCCTGCGGGACCTGCGCGAGCGCGGCGGCCGGGGCCCCCGCACCCTCGCCTTCGCCCCGGGCGACCTCGTGGTCGTCTCCGGGCTCCCCGGCAGCGGCAAGTCCACCCTCATGCGGCGGGCCGCCGAAGGGCGCGGCATCGACTCCCAGGACGCCCGCGAGCGGTGGGAGGCCCGGATGCCCCGGCTCCTGCCGTACGCCGTCTACCGCCCCCTGGTCCGGCTCGCGCACTACGCCGGGCTGCGCCGCGCCCTGCGCTCCGGCGCGAGCGTGATCGTGCACGACTGCGGGACCCAGTCCTGGGTGCGCGGCTGGCTCGCCCGCGAGGCCCGCCGCCGGGGCCGGGCCCTGCACCTGCTCCTCCTGGACGTCCCCCCGGGCACCGCGAGGGCGGGCCAGGACGCCCGGGGCCGGGGCGTCTCCGGGTACGCCTTCGCCCGCCACCGCCGCGCGGTCGGCCGGTTGCTGAGGGCCGTCGAGTCGGGGCGGCTGCCGCACGGCTGCGCCTCGGCGACCCTCCTCGACCGGGACGCCGCCGACACCCTGCGGACGATCACCTTCCGGGAGGCCGCCTGACGGGGGCGCCCGCCGGCCGCCGGGGCCGTCCGTCCGGGCCGCCCGTCCGACCGCCCGTCCGGACCGACCGGACCGACCGTCCGACCGCCCGTCCGGACCGACTGCCCGCCCGCCCGTCCTGACCGACCGCCCGCCGGAAGGGGGCGGTCCCGGACGCCCGTACCCCTCCCTTCCGGCCACGGCGGTGCCGGGGCGGCGTTAGGGTGCTGCCGGGCGGCCGGAGCGGCAGGCCGGCGCGAGGAGGGGAACGGGACCGTGGACGTGACGTGGCCGGGCAACGAACTGGAAGAGGTGCTGGCCGCCTCGCTCGGCGACCCCGGGGCGGGCGGCCGCCTGATCGAGGTGCTCGGCCGCAGCCCGGTCTGGGTGCCCCTGCCCAACGGCCGCGCCCCCGACGGCACCGGCCCGGACCTCGCCACCCTGGAGCTCGACGGCGCGGCCTACACCCCCGTCTTCAGCTCCGAGCAGCAGTTCCGCGCCTGCGTCGGCGACCACATGTCCTTCGCCGTCGCCCCCGCCCGCGACTTCGCGCGCGGCCTGCCCCCGCAGCTCGGCATCGCCGTGAACCCCGGCGGCGTCGTCGGCGTCCCGCTGCTCCCGCCCGCCGTGGCCGAACTCTGCCGCGCCGGCCGGACCCCGCTCGACGGGCCCGCCTCCGGCGGCCGCGTCCGGCTCTTCGAGCCCGACTGGCAGGACGACCCGGTCGACTTCCTCGCCGCGGCCTCCGCCGAGTTCGAGGCCATCGGCATCGTCACCACCGCCCGCCGCGCCCTCGCCAGCGTCGAGGGCGCCGAACCGGCCCTCTTCGTCGGCGTCCAGCTCTCCCGCTGGGAGGGCACCGACCGCACCGAGCCCCTGGACGCCCTCGGCCGCGCCCTCGGTCGGGTCGAGGTGGCCTGGCCGGTCAACCTCATCCTGCTCGACCTGGCGCAGGACCCGGTCGCGGACTGGATGGTGGAGCGGGTGCGGCCCTTCTACCAGCGCGCCGCCGTGTGAGCGGCCCCCTGTTTAAGCTGAACTGACTCGGCGGCCGCGCGGACCTCGCGGCCGCGCACACGTGGTGGACGGAAGAGGGGCGGAACCAGGGTGAGCGCGTCAGGCACGGCCGAGGACAACGGGGCCTCCTCCGCCCGGGCGGAGCCGGGAGCCCGGGGGAAGGTCGAGCACGCGCTGAGCCAGGTGGCACCCGGACGCTACGACGCGTACGAGGGGCTGTTGCACGCCCTCGCCGACGGCGAGCTCACGATGCTGCTCTGGCAGGGCTCGCCCGGCTCGCCCGACGCCCAGTACGGGAACATGGAGGTCGACGGCTTCGGCTACGCGCCGTGCGTCACCTCGTCCCGGGAGCTCGCCGCCTCCGGCTGGAACCGCGCCCACGAACTCGTCACCGGCCGGGAGATCGCCCGCGCCCTCTACCCCGACCGCTGGGGCGTCTGGCTCAACCCGCACGCCCCCGGCGGCGGGGTCGGCATCCCCTGGGCCGACCTGCGCCGGATCGCCACCGGCCTCGACCGGATGCCCGCCGGGCCGCTGCGCGTCACCGAGCCCGCCCTGGAGATCCCCCAGTTCTACGCCCTGCTGACCCAGAACGCGCACCGCACCCCGGCCGTCCGGGCGCTGCGCCGCGGCTGGGTGCAGCCCGCGCTCGGCTCCCCGTACCTCGTCATCGGGCTCGACCTCTACGACACCTCCCCGGCGGCCGTCGACACGGTCCGGACGATGATGCGCCAGTCCATCGGCGGCGTCCCCGACGGCCTGCCCGTCTCGACGGTCGCCCTCTCCGACGCCTACGACCCGGTGGCCCTCTGGCTGCGGGCGAACGCGCGCCCCTTCTACGACCGGGAGGCGCACGCCGGCCGCGGCTCCGCCGCCCCGGGGTACGGATACCCGCCGGCGGCTCCGTCCGGATACTGAGACGCCCCTCCCGCCCCGTACGGCCCGGCGGAACCGACCCGGCTCTTCGTTCGCCCCAATTCAAGAGGTCGAAGGCCGCGTTGGGCGACATGTCCGGTTGCGGGGAAGAGGACCCGAGTTGGTCCGCTCACGTCCGCGTGCCGTCCGCATAACGGAATTCACAGCACCGCATCACGTTTGGGCAACCATTCCCCGCCAGGTCTGGCGGGTGATCACAAACGCGTTGAAGACTCCCGGAACACCGGGTACCCGGCTCCTTTCGAGCAGGTGCCCCGCAGGTTGTTCCACCGAGCCGCCACCCGCGGCGGGCAAGGGCCGGCTACCGGCGGCCGAGAGGGGTCCTCACCACGATGACGGCACCACTGCACGAGACGAGTGCGGGTGCGTCGACCGCCACCGTCGACGGCGCGCCCGCCGCCCCCGGCGTCCCCGGCCTCCCCGACAAGGAGATCCAGGGCCGTTCGCCCTGGAAGATCGCCTGGACCCGCCTCAAGCGCGACAAGCTCGCCCTCGCCGGCGCCTTCGTCGTCCTCTTCCTCGTCGTGGTCGCGGTCTTCGCGCCGCTCATCGTCGGTCTCCTCGGCCATCCGCCGGACGAGTTCCACGAGGATCGGATCGACCCGCTGTTCGGCACCCCGATCGGCTCCTGGGGCGGCATCAGCTCCGACTTCCTCCTCGGGGTGGAGCCGGTCAACGGCCGCGACGTCTTCAGCCGCATCGTCTACGGCGCCCGGATCTCGCTGCTCGTCGCCTTCCTCGCGGCGGTCTTCGCGGTCGCCCTCGGCACCGTCCTCGGCATCGTCGCGGGCTACTTCGGCGGCTGGATCGACGCGGCCCTCAGCCGGGTCATGGACGTCATGCTCGCCTTCCCGCAGCTGCTCTTCACGATCGCGCTGGTCTCGGTGCTGCCCAACGAACTCCTCGGGATCGAGGGCTCGGGCGTGCGCATCGGCGCCCTCGTCGTCGTGATCGGCTTCTTCGGCTGGCCGTACGTCGGCCGCATCGTCCGGGGCCAGACCCTCTCGCTGCGCAACCGGGAGTACGTGGAGGCCGCCCAGAGCCTGGGCGCGGGCCGCCTCTACATCCTGCGCAAGGAGCTGCTGCCCAACCTGGTGGCGCCGATCACGGTCTACGCGACCCTCATGATCCCCACCAACATCCTCACCGAGGCGGCCCTCAGCTTCCTCGGGGCCGGTGTGAAGCCCCCCACCGCCTCCTGGGGCCAGATGCTGTCCAAGGCCATCAACACCTACGAGTCGGACCCGCTGTTCATGGTGATCCCCGGCCTCGCGATCTTCATCACCGTCCTGGCGTTCAACCTCTTCGGCGACGGCGTGCGCGACGCGCTCGACCCGAAGGGCTCCCGCTGACCGTTCGCCGACGACCCGCACGAACCGCCCCTGCCGCTGGCGACAGGAGGCCCCACCCCCAACGGCGGACCGCCGCAACGGCCGCCACTATCCCGGAGGTTGCGAGACCCATGACCCTGATGAGCACTCAGAGGCGCAGGATCGCCGCGGGCGCGCTGCTCGCGGCGGCCACGATGGTCGTCACCACGGCCTGCGGCGGCGGCAACGGCGACGGCGGCGACAAGGGCAAGGGCGGCCTCGCCTTCAACGGCGGCGTCAACAAGGTCCTCAACGCCTCCGACAAGAAGGGCGGTGAGCTGAAGTTCATCGGCTCGCAGGAGGCCGACAGCTGGGACCCGCAGCGCGGCTACTACGGCTTCGTGTGGGACTTCGCCCGCTACTACACGCGCCAGCTGGTCACCTTCAAGGCGGAGCCCGGCGCGGCCTCCACCGAGCTGGTCTCCGACCTCGCCACCGACACCGGCAAGGTCTCGCCCGACGGCCTCACCTACACCTTCACCCTGAAGGACGGGGTCACCTGGGAGGACGGCAAGCCGATCACCTCCAAGGACATCAAGTACGGCATCGAGCGCATCTGGGCCCAGGACGTCATCTCCGGCGGCCCGATCTACCTCCAGCAGGTCCTGGACCCCAAGAACGAGTACAAGGGTCCCTACAAGGACACCTCGCCCGACAAGCTCGGCCTGAAGGCGATCGAGACCCCGGACGACAAGACCATCGTCTTCAAGCTGCCGGTCGCCAACGGCGACTTCCTGCAGATGCTGGCGATGCCCGCCGCCTCCCCGGTCCGCCAGGACAAGGACACCAAGTCCAAGTACGGTCTGAAGCCGTTCTCCTCCGGCCCGTACAAGTGGGAGTCCTACACCCCCAACAAGTCCATCAAGCTCGTCCGCAACGACAAGTGGGACGCCAAGACGGACACCGTCCGCAAGGCCCTGCCGGACAAGATCAGCGTCACGTTCACCACGAACTCCGACGACATGGACAACCGCCTGATCGAGGGCGAGTACGACCTCGACATCAACGCGACCGGCGTCGGCGCCGCCGCCCGCCAGAAGGTGCTCCAGCAGCACAAGGGCAACATCGACAACCCGCAGACGGGCTTCATCCGCTACGCGGTCTTCCCGCAGACGGTCACGCCCCACATCGAGTGCCGCAAGGCCATGATCTACGCGGCGGACTCCAAGTCCCTGCAGACCGCCCGCGGCGGCCCGCAGGCCGGTGGCGACATCGCCACCAACATGCTGCCGCCGGCGATCAAGGGCGCCGACCCGAAGGCCGACCCGTACGGCAAGCTCGCGGGCAAGCCGGACCTGGCGAAGGCCAAGGAGGCCCTCGCCAAGTGCGGCAAGCCGAACGGCTTCAAGACCACCATCGCGGTCCGCAACAACAAGCCGATCGAGATCGCCACCGCCGAGTCCCTCCAGCAGGCCCTGAAGGCCGTCAACATCGACGCCCAGATCGACCAGTTCGACGGCGCCCAGACCTCGGGCATCATCGGTTCGCCGAAGGTGGTCAAGGAGAAGGGCTACGGCATCATCATCATGGGCTGGGGCGCCGACTTCCCGACCGGTCAGGGCTTCCTCCAGCCGCTGGTCGACGGCCGCTTCATCCTCCAGAGCGGCAACAACAACTTCTCCGAGCTGAACGACCCGGCCGTCAACGGCCTGTTCGACCAGGCGCTGAAGGAGACCGACCCGGCCAAGGCCGGCGAGCTCTACAAGCAGATCAACACGAAGGTGTCGGAGGCCGCGGTCTACCTGCCCTTCACCCACGAGAAGAACATCATCTGGCGCAGCTCCCGGCTGACCAACGTCTACACGGCGGACGCCTACAACGGCCGCTACGACTACGCGTCGCTCGGCGTCGTCAAGTAATCCGACCCGCTCCACCGGCGCACCACCCGCCGCCAGGTCCGAAGGGCAGGTGATGGCCGTGGGCGGCGGCCGGGGGACCCGACCGGGTCCCCCGGCCGCCGACCGGCCGACCGCATGCTTGCATACATAGTCCGGCGACTCCTCGCGGTCGTCGTGATGCTGCTCGTCGTCACGCTCGTGACGCTCAGCATCTTCTTCCTCATTCCCCAGCTGACCGGCAGCGACCCTGCCGCGATGTTCGTCGGCAAGCAGGCGGACCCGGCATCCATCGAGGGCATCCGGCAGAAGCTGGGCCTGGACGAGCCGATCCTGGTGCAGTTCTGGCACTTCGTCTCCGGCATCTTCGTCGGCCGGGACTACGTCGGCGGCGGCGACAGCATCCACTGCGCAGCCCCGTGCTTCGGCTACTCCTTCAAGACCGAGCAGGACGTCTGGACCATGCTGGTCGACCGCATCCCGGTCACCCTCTCCATGGTCCTCGGCGCGGCCGTGCTCTGGCTCGTGATGGGCGTCACCACCGGTGTCGTCTCCGCGCTCAAGCGGGGCACCGTGATCGACCGGGCGGCGATGGTCACCGCGCTCGCCGGCGTCTCGCTCCCCATCTACTTCACCGCCATGCTGGCGATGTTCCTCTTCCGCACCCAGCTCGGCTGGCTGGACGCCAAGTACGTGCCGCTCACCGAGTCCCCGGGCGCGTGGTTCGTCGGCCTGCTCCTGCCCTGGGTCACCCTCGCCTTCCTCTACGCGGCGATGTACGCGCGCCTCACCCGCGCCACCATGCTGGAGGTCCTCGGCGAGGACTACATCCGCACCGCCCGCGCCAAGGGCCTGCCGGAGCCGGTCGTGCTCGGCAAGCACGCGATGCGCTCCACCATGACCCCCATCCTGACCATCTTCGGCATGGACCTCGGCGCCCTCGTCGGCGGCGCGGTCCTGACCGAGACCGCGTTCAACCTGTCGGGCCTCGGCAACGCCGCCTTCAAGGCGGTCGGCGACCGCGACCTGCCGGTGATCCTCGCGGTCACCCTCATCACGGCCGCCTGCGTGGTCATCGCCAACCTCGTGGTGGACCTCCTGTACGCGGTGATCGACCCCCGAGTGAGGCTCGCATGACGGACAACCCGACGAAGACCGGAGCGGCGGTGGGAGAGCCCGTCGCCGCCGGGAAGTCCGCCCCCTCCGACGCCTTCCTCGACGTACGCGACCTGAGGATCCACTTCCCGACCGACGACGGCCTGGTCAAGTCGGTCGACGGCCTCTCCTTCCAGCTGGAGAAGGGCAGGACCCTCGGGATCGTGGGCGAGTCCGGCTCCGGCAAGTCGGTGACCTCGCTCGGCATCATGGGCCTGCACACGGTCGGGCAGTACGGCCGGCAGAAGGCCAGGATCTCCGGCGAGATCTGGCTCAAGGGGCGCGAGCTGCTCTCGGCCGACCCGGACGAGGTCCGCCGGATGCGCGGCCGCGAGATGGCCATGATCTTCCAGGACCCGCTGTCCGCGATGCACCCGTACTACACGGTCGGCGCCCAGATCGTGGAGGCGTACCGCGTCCACCACGACACCGACAAGAAGACGGCGCGCCGGCGGGCCGTCGAACTCCTGGACCGGGTCGGCATCCCCGAGCCCGCCAAGCGGTTCGACAACTACCCGCACGAGTTCTCCGGCGGCATGCGCCAGCGCGCCATGATCGCCATGGCGCTGGTCAACAACCCCGAGCTGCTCATCGCGGACGAGCCGACCACCGCGCTCGACGTGACCGTGCAGGCGCAGATCCTCGACCTGATGCGCGACCTGCAGAAGGAGTTCGGCTCCGCGGTCGTCATCATCACCCACGACCTCGGCGTCGTCGCGGAGCTGGCCGACGACATCCTCGTCATGTACGGCGGGCGCTGCGTCGAGCGCGGCCCGGCCGAGTCCGTCTTCTACGAGCCGCAGCACCCCTACACCTGGGGCCTGCTCGGCTCGATGCCCCGCATCGACCGCGAGCAGAGCGAACGGCTCATCCCGGTCAAGGGCAACCCGCCGAGCCTCATCGACATCCCGAGCGGCTGCGCCTTCAACCCGCGCTGCCCCTACGCGGACGTCCCCAAGGGCGGCGTCACGCGCACCCAGCGGCCCGAGCTGGCTCTCGTCGGAGAGCGCCACCACTCCGCCTGCCACATGCCGCAGGAGGAGCGCACCCGCATCTGGACCGAAGAGATTGCGCCGAAGCTGTGAGCGAGACCATGGAACCCCTGCTCAAGGTCGCCGGCCTGCAGAAGCACTTCCCCATCCGGAAGGGCCTCCTCCAGCGCCGGACCGGCGCCGTCAAGGCGGTCGACGGCCTCGACTTCGAGGTCTACCCCGGCGAGACCCTGGGCATCGTCGGCGAGTCCGGCTGCGGCAAGTCGACGATGGGCCGGCTCATCACCCGCCTCCTCGAACCGACCGGCGGCACGGTCGAGTTCCAGGGCAAGGACATCTCCCACCTCGGGGTGGGCGCGATGCGTCCCTTCCGCCGGGACATCCAGATGATCTTCCAGGACCCGTACGGATCGCTGAACCCGCGCCACACGGTCGGCACGATCGTCTCGGCCCCCTTCCGGCTCCAGGGCGTCGAGCCCGAGGGCGGAGTGAAGAAGGAGGTGCAGCGCCTCCTCGGCCTGGTGGGCCTGAACCCGGAGCACTACAACCGCTACCCGCACGAGTTCTCCGGCGGCCAGCGCCAGCGCATCGGCATCGCCCGCGCGCTCGCGCTCAAGCCGAAGCTGGTCGTGGCGGACGAGCCGGTCTCGGCCCTGGACGTCTCCATCCAGGCGCAGGTGGTCAACCTCCTGGACGACCTCCAGGACGAGCTGGGCCTCACCTACGTGTTCATCGCCCACGACCTGTCGGTCGTGCGGCACGTCTCGGACCGCATCGCCGTGATGTACCTCGGCAAGATCGTCGAGCTGGCGGACCGCAAGTCCCTGTACGAGAACCCGATGCACCCGTACAGCCGGGCCCTGCTGTCCGCCGTCCCGGTGCCGGACCCGCGCCGCCGGGGCGCCGAGAGCGACCGCATCCTCCTCACCGGGGACGTCCCCTCCCCGATCGCCCCGCCCCCCGGCTGCCGCTTCCACACCCGCTGCTGGAAGGCCACGGACCTCTGCAGGACCCAGGAGCCGCCGCTCCTGGAACTCCGTCCCGGGCAGCGCGTGGCCTGCCACCACCCGGAGAACGCCGAGGGCGTGACGGTGCCGGGGGCGAGGGAGTCGGTGGAGATCACGAAGAAGGAGGCCGGGACCGGGACCGGGACGGAGCCCGGGGCGAAGGCGCCCGCCGGGGCGGACGCTCCGGCGGGGACCGGGCCCGAGGCGGACGCTCGGGCGGGGACCGACCCCGGACCGTCGGAGCCCGCCGGGGGCGACGCCCCGAAGGCGTGAACGGCGGGAGGCCCCGTCGCCGCACGGCGACGGGGCCTCCCGCGCGTGCGGGGTGCCCGCCGGGCCCGGAACGGGGCGGGCGCCGGACCCCACGGGGACGACCGGCACAATTGGGCGGTGCTCCACAATCTGTTCACCCCCTCCGTCCAGCACGCCCTCGACCTCGTGGGCATCTTCGTGTTCGCCATCTCGGGCGCGCTCCTCGCCGTCCGGAAGAACTTCGACGTCTTCGGCATAGCGGTCCTCGCCGAGGTCACCGCCCTCGGCGGCGGGCTCTTCCGCGACCTGGTCATCGGCGCCGTACCCCCCGCTGCCTTCACCGACCTCGGCTACTTCCTCATGCCCCTGGTCGCGACGGTCCTCGTCTTCTTCCTCCATCCGGTGGTGGAGCGCACCCAGGCCGCCGTCAACGTGTTCGACGCCGCCGGCCTCGGCCTCTTCTGCGTCACGGGGACGACGAAGGCGTACGACTACGGCCTCGGCCTCACCTCCTCGGCCGCCCTCGGGCTCGCCACCGCCGTGGGCGGCGGCGTCCTGCGCGACGTGCTCGCCAACGAGGTGCCCTCCCTGCTGCGCTGGGACCGGGACCTGTACGCCGTCCCGGCGATCGTGGGCGCGACGACGGTCGTGCTCTGCATCCGCTTCGACGCCCTCAACGCCTTCACGAGCGGCGCCGCCGTCCTCACGGCCTTCGCGCTCCGCCTCCTCGCGATGCGCTACCACTGGCGCGCGCCCCGTGCCTGGAACCGCCGTTCCACCGCCCGTGAGGTGCCGGAGAAAGCTACCGCTCAGTAGCGTCCTGCGGTACCGTCGCACCCATGAGCACGAGCACCGAGACGAACGCCGCCGCGCCGTCCGCCGGGACGAGCGAGTTCGACCGCGACACCGCCGTCACCCTCCGGGAACCCGGTGTCTACGACGCCGACCTCTCCGCCGGCTGGACGATCATCCACGCCGTCAACGGCGGCTACCTCCTGGCCCTGCTCGGCCGCGCCCTCGGCCACCACCTCCCGCACCCCGACCCGTTCACGATCTCGGCGCACTACCTGACGCCGTCCGTGCCCGGCCCCGCGGTGATCCGGACCGAGACCGTCCGTACCGGCCGGACCCTCTCCACCGGCCAGGCGTCGCTCGTCCAGCACGACGAGAACGGCGCCGAGGTCGAGCGCATCCGCGTCCTCGCCTCGTACGGCGACCTCGACGCCCTCTCCGACGACGTCCGCACCAGCGCGACGCCCCCGGCGATGGCCCCGGCCGAGCACTGCTTCGGCCCCTCCGACGGCCCGGCCCCGGACCTCCCCGGCTCCTCCGCCATCACCGAGCGGCTCGACATCCGCCTCGACCCCTCCTGCGTCGGCTGGGCGATCGGCGCCCCCTCCGGCAAGGGCGAGATGCGCGCCTGGTTCGGCCTCGCCGACGGCCGCGCGCCCGACGCCCTCTCCCTGCTCCTCACCGTGGACGCCCTCCCGCCGACCTCCTTCGAGCTGGGGCTGAAGGGCTGGACCCCGACCGTGGAGCTCACCACCCACGTCCGCTGCCGTCCGGCCCCCGGCCCGCTGCGGGTCTCCATCACCACCCGCAACCTGGCCGGCGGCTTCCTGGAGGAGGACGCCGAGGTCTGGGACAGCGCCGACCGCCTGGTCGCCCAGTCCCGCCAGCTGGCCCGGGCCCCGCGCGGCTGAGGCCGTCCCACCGGCCCCGCCCCCCCCACCGGGGCGGGGCGTGAACCGGCCACGCGCCGGGAGCGCCGCGGCGGGCTCGTAGAATCGACCCACCATGGCTTACCTCGACCACGCCGCGACCACGCCCATGCTGCCCGAGGCGATCGAGGCGATGACCGCCCACCTCGCCGTCACGGGCAACGCCTCCTCCCTGCACGCCGCCGGACGGCGGGCCCGGCGGACCGTCGAGGAGGGCCGCGAGACCCTCGCCGCCGCCCTCGGCGCCCGGCCGAGCGAGGTCGTCCTCACCTCGGGCGGCACCGAGGCCGACAACCTCGCCGTGAAGGGCCTCTACTGGTCCCGGCGCGACGCCGACCCCCGCCGCACCCGCGTCCTGGCCAGCCCGGTCGAGCACCACGCCGTCCTCGACGCCGTCGACTGGCTCGCCGCCCACGAGGGGGCCCGGGTCGAGTACCTGCCCGTCGACCACCACGGCCGGGTGCACCCCGAAGCGCTGCGCGAGGCGATCGCCCGCGACCCCGACTCCGTCGCCCTGGCCACCGTCATGTGGGCCAACAACGAGATCGGCACCCTCATGCCGGTCCGCGAACTCGCCGACGTCGCGGCCGAGTTCGGCGTCCCCCTGCACGCCGACGCCGTCCAGGCCGTGGGGCAGGTTCCGGTCGACTTCGCCGCCTCCGGACTCGCCGCCATGACCGTCTCCGGTCACAAGATCGGCGGCCCCTACGGCATCGGCGCCCTGCTCCTGGGGCGCGAGCACACCCCCGTGCCCGTCCTGCACGGCGGCGGCCAGGAGCGGCACGTCCGCTCCGGCACCCTCGACGTCCCCGCCGTCGCCGCCTTCGCCGTCGCCGCCCGGCTCGCCGCCGAGCGGTGCGAGGAGTTCGCCCGCGAGGTGGGCGCCCTCCGCGACGACCTCGTCACCGCCGTCCGCACGGCCGTCCCCGACGCGATCCTCGGCGGCGACCCGGTCGGCCGGCTCCCCGCCAACGCCCACTTCACCTTCCCCGGCTGCGAGGGCGACTCGCTGCTCCTGCTGCTCGACGCGGCCGGCATCGCCTGCTCCACCGGCTCCGCCTGCACGGCCGGCATCGCCCAGCCCAGCCACGTCCTGCTCGCCACCGGCGCCGACCCCGACCTGGCCCGGGGCACCCTGCGCTTCTCCCTCGGCCACACCTCCACCGGGGAGGACGTGGCGGCGGTCGCCGGGGCGATCGGCCCGGCCGTCGAGCGGGCCCGCACCGCCGGCCTCACCTGACCCCGCGCGCCCGCCCCTCCCCGGCCGGGGCTCAGGCGGGCTTCCGGGACGCCTCGCGCGCCCGCGCCGCCGCCCGCTCCTCCGACGCCCTCCGCACCAGCCGCAGGTACCGGTCCCAGTCCCAGTGCGGACCGGGATCGGTGTGGTCGGTGCCCTCCACCTCCACGTGCCCGATGATGTGCTCCCGGTCCACGGGCATCCCGTACCGGGCGCATATGTCGGCCGTCAGCCGCGCCGACCCCTCGTACATCGCCGCAGTGAAGTCCTGCGGCCGGTCCACGAAGCCCTCGTGCTCGATGCCGATGCTCCGCTCGTTCATGTTCCGGTTCCCCGCGTGGAAGGCCACGTCGAGCTCCCGGATCATCTGCGCCACGTGCCCGTCCCTGCGGACCACGTAGTGCGCGGCGGCTCCGTGCCCCGGGTTCTTGAAGACCCGCAGCGCGGACGCGTAACTGCCCTGCACGACGTGGATCACGACCCGGTCGACCGTGTAGTCGTCCGGCCGGTCCGCCCGCCGCCAGTTCGCCCGCGCCGCCGCCGTCCACTCGGCGCCCGCGTGGTCCAGCTCCCCCTCGGTCCGCTTCCTCTGCGCCCCCGGCAGCCGCGCCCAGGCGCGCGCCAGCTCCTCCCGGGCCAGCACCGCCGTACCGACCGCGGCGGCCCCGCCGCCGAGCAGCACCGCCCGCCTGCCCACCGTTCTGTTTCCCTCGCTCCCCATGCCCTGGACAACGCTCACCGCCACGACCGCGGTTCCCGTCGCCACGTACTCTGGTGGGGCTATGACTCAGACCCCGCCCCCGCGCCCCCGCACCCGCCCCCTCCGGGTCCTCGCCGCCATGTCGGGCGGAGTGGACTCCGCCGTCGCCGCCGCCCGCGCCGCCGAGGCGGGCCACGACGTCACCGGCGTCCACCTCGCCCTCTCCGCGAACCCGCAGTCGTTCCGCACCGGAGCGCGCGGCTGCTGCACGATCGAGGACTCCCGCGACGCGCGCCGGGCCGCCGACGTCATCGGCATCCCCTTCTACGTGTGGGACCTCGCCGAGCGGTTCCGCGAGGACGTCGTGGACGACTTCGTCGCCGAGTACGAGGCCGGCCGCACCCCCAATCCCTGCCTGCGCTGCAACGAGAAGATCAAGTTCGCGGCGCTCCTCGACAAGGCGCTCGCCCTCGGCTTCGACGCCGTGTGCACCGGCCACTACGCCACCGTCGTCCTCAACGAGGACGGCACCCGCGAACTGCACCGCGCCTCCGACACGGCCAAGGACCAGTCGTACGTCCTCGGCGTCCTGGACGAGAAGCAGCTCGCGCACGCGATGTTCCCGCTGGGCGACACCCTCACCACCAAGGACGAGATCCGGGCGGAGGCCGAGCGGCGGGGGCTCGCGGTCGCGAAGAAGCCCGACAGCCACGACATCTGCTTCATCGCCGACGGCGACACGCAGGGCTTCCTCGCCACCCGCCTGGGGAAGGCGGAGGGCGACATCGTGGACGAGACGGGCACGAAGGTCGGCACCCACGAGGGCGCGTACGGCTTCACCATCGGCCAGCGCAAGGGCCTGCGGATCGGCCACCCGGCCCCGGACGGCAAGCCCCGCTACGTCCTCGACATCTCGCCCGTGGACAACACCGTCACGGTCGGCCCCGCCGAGGCCCTCGACGTCACCGCCCTCACCGCGATCAGGCCCCGCTGGTGCGGCGCCGCCCCCGAGGGTCCCGGCCGCTACACCGCCCAGCTCCGCGCCCACGGCGGCGAGACGGGGGTGAGCGCGGCGATGGAGGACGGCACGCTGCGGGTCACCTTCGACGAGCCGGTCAGGGGCGTGGCCCCGGGCCAGGCGATCGTGCTGTACGACGGCACGCGCGTGGTCGGCTCGGCGACGATCGCGACGACGGCACGGCGGACGGCGCCCGTCACCGCCTGACGCCCCGGCCGTCCGGCGTCGGGCGCCCGGGGTCCCGCCGGGCAGGGCCTACGGGACCCCGGCCGTCTCCCGCTCCCCGGAGAAGAACCCCTCCAGGACCGGGGCCAGGACGTGCGGGGCCACCTCGTGCGTCTGGCCCGTCAGGGTGCGGTGCCGGGCCCGGGGGAGGGCCGCCGCCAGGGCACGGGCCGCGCGCCGCACCTCCGCGGGGCTCGCGCCCCCGTCCACCACCAGGACCCGCGCGCGGACCCCGGCGAGGCCGTACGCGGGCGCGTGCGTGGTCGGTACGACGGGCCGCGCGGCCCGCGCGGACGCACGGGGCCGCGGGCCGCCCTCCCGCGCGGACGCACGGGGCCACAGGCCGCCCTCCCGCGCGGACGGCTCGTGCGCCGGCACCGGCGGTTCGTACACCGACACCGCCTCCACCGGCAGCCCTGCCGCCGCCGCGGCGAGCGCCAGCGCGCCCCCCGTACCCGTCCCGTGCACGGCCGCGCCCGGCCCCGCCGCCGCCAGGACCGCCGCCAGGTCCTCGATCTCCCGCTCCACGGCGTACGGCCCGCGCTCCCGGCGGTCGTACACCACGACGGGGAAGTGCCGGGCGAGGAGCCCGGCGAGCGGCCGCCCGCTCTCGGCCGTCCCCCGGGCCCCGGCCACCAGGACGAGCGGCGGCCCGCCCCCGTCCCCGTACCGCTCGTACGCGACCGGCGTCCCGTCCCGCGACGTGACGCGTCCCCTGATCCTGCTCACCTCGTCCATGGCAGGGCAGACCGGACCGGCCGCCCCAACTCATCGCCGCCGCGGAACGTTTTCCCGAGCGTCCCGGAAGCCGCAGGTCAGGGCCTACCGTAGGGCCATGAACATCTGCGTCTTCCTCTCCGCGGCGAACCTGGACGAGCGGTACACGACCCCGGCCCGCGAGTTCGCGACCCTGCTCGGCAAGGCCGGCCACACCCTCGTCTGGGGCGGTTCCGACACCGGCCTGATGAAGGTCGTCGCGGACGGCGTCCAGGAGGCGGGCGGGCGGCTCGTCGGCGTCTCCGTCGACTTCCTCGCCCACAAGGCCCGCCCGAACGCCGACGAGATGGTCGTCGCCGGGGACCTCGCGCAGCGCAAGGCGCTGCTCCTCGCCAAGTGCGACGCGATCGTCGTCATGGTCGGCGGCACCGGCACCCTGGACGAGGCCACCGAGATCCTGGAGCTGAAGAAGCACGGCAAGCACCGCAAGCCGGTGGTCCTCCTCAACACGGCCGGTTTCTACGACGGGCTCAAGATCCAGTTCCGGCGCATGGAGGAAGAGGGCTTCCTGCCGATCCCCCTCGCGGACCTCGCCTTCTTCGCGGACGACGGCCGGGCGGCCCTGGCCTATCTGGAGGCGGAGCTGAGCTGATACCCGGCCGGGCGACCCGCCCTCCGCCCCGGCGAGGCGGGCGCGCGTACCCGTGGACGCGCCGCCGGAAGACGAAACGATTGCTCAGAACGGTTCACTCCGGGGTGTTCTCGCGATTGCACGCTCCGTCACTCGCTGCACTACCTTCGCCACGCAGGGAGACGGAATGCGCGGTGATCGGGGGAAGCGGTGTCGTACGCGGAGCGGTGGCAGGAACTGTTCGGGTCGCCCGGCGGCGGGACCGTCACGGGCCTCGCCCCTGCGTCTCAGGGGCCGGGGGCAGGCAGAGGCGCGAACGGCACGCTCCGGCACGGCGGAGGGCCCTGGACCAGTGCCTCCGGAACCGCCGGTGAGCTTCGCACCGGCACGGAGGCGAGCCGATCGGCGCTCGGCCCCGGCCACGAGGGCGTCGAGGCGGGAGCCCCGGGTCTCGCCTCCGTCGCGGCCCTCAAGGACGTGCTGAAGTCCTGGGAGGAACGCCTCGGGGCGGTGCGGGACGAGTGCGAGCGGCTCGAAGGCGCCCTGCTCGCGGTCGCCGGGCAGATGGGCGAGACCGAGACCGCGATCGAGAAGTCCTTCAAGGGCGTGCACGGCGGAGCCGGGACCGGTGGGCGGCGATGACCGGAACCCTCACCTGGCAGCAGCTGCGCGACCTCAGGACCTCCGGACTCACGGAGGCGGGCGACACGTGGCACGCCGTGTCGAACCGTTCGGACTCCGCTCGCGTACGGGTCGACCGGGCGATGTCCGCGAAGCTCCGCGAGACCCAGGAGAGCGAGTCGGCGGAGGCGGCCCTCGGCGGGCTCCGGCGCCTCAGCCGCAACTTCCAGTACCTGCACAGCGAGTGCGGCCTCGTCCGTACGGCGCTCAACGGCCTCGCCGCGGATCTCGCCGAACCGCAGAACCAGGTGAAGCAGGCCCTCGCGGAGGCCGCCGCGCTGAACTTCACCGTCCACGAGGACGGTTCCGTGAGCTACCCGGCGGCCCGGGTCGAGGACCTCACCGGCGCGACGAGGGAGGCCCCGGGCAGCAGCGTCCGGGGCAGCTCCCGCCTCCCGCTGGAACCACCGGGCTTCGGCGCCGGCGGGCCGTCGCCGTTGTACCCGGGCCACCGGGGCTTCACGCCGTTCAACCCGAACGCGGCCAAGGCACAGGACGTGGCGGACCGGATCGCCCGCGCGGTGCGCTCCGCCGGGGAGATCGACGCCCGGTACGCCAGGACACTGAGCGGTCTGCGGGCGGAGAAGGGCCTCGACGTCACCGAGGCCACCCTGAAGGACGTCGCCCGGGACACCGCCGACGTCCGCGGCCGGACCGGCGCGTACCTCGGCGAGGGCGTTCCCGAGGAGAGGAGCCCCGCCGAACGCAAGAAGTGGTGGGACGGCCTGACCGACGAGCAGCGCCAGGAGTACCTGGAGGTCGCGCCCGACCTGATCGGCGGCCTGGACGGCATCCCGGCGGCCGTGCGGGACGAGGCGAACCGGGCCTACCTGCCGATCCTCATCGACGACCTGGCGCGCAGGGGCGGCGACGACGCGCGGACCAGGCTCGACGCCCTCCGCATGCTCCAGGACAGGCTGAGCAAGACGAACGAACCGCCCCTGTTCCTGCTCGGCATCGGCGACGAGGGCAACGGGCGCGCGATTGTGTCCTACGGCAACCCGGACACTGCGAAGAACGTTTCGGCGTACGTGCCGGGGCTGGGCACCAAGCTCGACGGCGAGTTCGTCGAGGACACGATGAAGCGGGCCCAGGACACGGCCAGGGGTGCCCGACGCTTCGACCCGTCCAGTGCCTCGATCATTTGGCTCGGCTACGACGCCCCACAGAACGTGGATGTCATGTCGAAGGGAGATGCCGAGCGAGGTGCTCCCGCGTACAACCAGTTCATGGAGGGGCTCTCGGTGACCAACGGGAACGAGGACCCTCACCTGACCGCGATTGGGCATTCCTATGGCTCCCTCACCGTGGGCACGGCCGCCAGGCAGTCCGGTGGCATCCCGGGCGTGGACGACATCATCCTGCTCGGCAGCCCCGGAGTGGGGGTGGAGAAGGCGCAGGACCTGGGGGTGGGCAAGGAACACGTCTTCGTCGGCGCCGCCGACAACGACCCGGTCACCCACCTGCCGACGAAGGACGAGGCGGCGCTGGGCTGGGCCCTGGGAGGCCCGCTGGGCGTGCTGCCCGCCCGCGACCTCTTCGACGCCGGCGACGACGACGTGTACTTCGGCAAGGACCCGGCGAGCGAGGCGTTCGGCGCTCGCCGCTTCAAGGTCGACGACGGGCCGGGGATGGTCGTGGACGGCGGTGGCTTCGACGCCCACTCCCAGTACTTCACGCCGGAACTGGACCATGAGTCCGCGAACAACATCGGCAGGATTGTCACCGGGCGGCCCGAATTGATCACGACGGAGACACATCGATGAGGCGATCGGGCCTGATGGTCCAACTAGCCGTTGCCATCATTTTGACGAGCGCCGTCGTGACGGGTTGTGGAGGCCAAGACATCGGCGGGAAAGAGGCAAGTATGAACATGCGGGAAGCGGCAGGGCGAGCGGACGCGATGCTGGACGAGACGCTGGGCGCGATCGTCCCCGAGGTCCACTGGGCACATGACACCTGGACCAGTGGAAGCTGCACGGTGACGAGGCGCCGGACCGTGACGACCATCATCTCCGAACAGCGGCGTGGCAGTTTTTTGGGTGTGATCGAGCGGTTCTGGAAGGAGAGCGGATACGAGATCACCGGTGTGAACCGGAGTCGTGAAATGCCGTCCATCTTTGCCAGGACTCCCGACGGCTTCGAATTCGACCTCACTGTCGGCTACAAGGGCCAGGCGTTCTTCGACGTCACCACTCCCTGCGTCCAGAAGGCCGAGGTCGCCGATCCCGTCGGCGCGCCCAACGGTCCCGTCCACCCCTACGGGAAGATCCCCACCCCCCACGTCCACTCCGCCTTCTGGTCCGCCACGACTCCCGCCCCCGCCCCCTCCGCCTGACCGCAGGTGGGAGCATGGCTCCCATGGCTACACATGTGATCACCGGAGCCGGTTCCGGCATCGGCGCGGCCGTCGCCCGCCGCCTCCACGCGCGCGGGGACGAGCTCGTGCTCCACGCGCGCGACGCGGGGCGGGCCAAGGAGCTCGCGGCGCGGTTCCCCGGGGCCCGGACGCTCGTCGGGGACCTGGCCGACCCGGACCGGCTGTCCTGGGCGTTCTCGCACCAGAGCCTGCCCGAGCGGGTGGACGGCCTGCTGCACGTCGCGGGCGTCGTGGACCTCGCCCCGATCGGGGACCTCACCCCGAAGACCTGGCACCACCAGCTCAACGTCAACCTGGTCGCCCCGGCCGAGCTGACCCGTCACTTCCTGCCCCAGCTCCGGGTCTCCCAGGGCCACGTCGTCTTCGTGAACTCGGGTGCCGGGCTCAACGCGCACGCCGAATGGGGCGCCTACGCCGCCTCCAAGCACGGCCTCAAGGCCCTGGCGGACTCCCTGCGCCACGAGGAGCACGCCAACGGCGTCCGGGTCACCTCGGTCTACCCGGGCCGCACCGCGAGCCCCATGCAGGCGAAGGTGCACCAGCAGGAGGGCAAGGAGTACGACCCGTCGCGGTGGATCGACCCCGAGTCCGTCGCCACGGCGATCGTCACCGCGATCGACCTGCCGCGCGACGCGGAGATCAACGACCTCACCGTTCGCCCGGGGCGACAGGCATGAACGACGACACGAAGCTCTTCGGACCCGCCACCGGCGTCGGCTCCCTGCCCGGCGGTGACGCCCGCGAGGCCGCCAGGGCCGCCACCGGCTCCTTCGAGGACTTCCCGTTCCTCCCCGAGCTGCCCGCCCGGGGCCCCGGCGCCGACATGATCGGCCGGACGATCGGGATGCTCGTCGAGCTCTACGCACACGTGGAGCCGAGCGGCTGGCGGATCAGCGACCGCCCCGGCCGCGACACCAGGCGGGCCCGCTCCTGGCTCGGCGAGGACCTCGACGCCCTGGAGGAGTTCACCCAGGGGTACGAGGGCCCGCTCAAGGTGCAGGTCGTGGGCCCCTGGACGCTCGCCGCCGCCCTGGAACTGCGCGGCGGCGAGGCCGCCCTCGGCGACGCGGGCGCCTGCCGCGACCTGACCGGCTCGCTCGTGGAGGGGCTCCGCCACCACCTGGCGGAGCTGCGCAGGCGCGTCCCCGGCGCCCGGCCGGTCCTCCAGCTCGACGAACCCTCGCTCACGGCCGTCCTGCGCGGCGAGGTCCGCACCGCCAGCGGCTACCGCACCTACCGGGCCGTGGACCGGCAGACGGTGGAGAGCGCCCTGCGGGAGGTGATGGCCGTCCACGACGGGCCGGTGGTCGTCCACTCCTGCGCCCCCGACGTGCCCTTCGCGCTGCTGCGGCGGGCCGGCGTCGCCGGGATCTCGTTCGACTTCGGACTGCTCACCGAACGTGACGAGGAGGTGATCGGGGAGGCCGTGGAGGGCGGCACGAAGCTCCTGGCCGGTGTGGTGCCGTCCACCGACGGCCCGTTGTCGGACCCTGGCGGTAGCGTCGTGGGTGTCAGGACGCTGTGGCGCAGGCTGGGGCTGAATCCGGGGACCCTCGCGGAGTCCGTGGTCGTCACCCCCGCGTGCGGGCTGGCGGGCGCCTCGTCGGCCTACGCGCGCGCGGCGCTCGCCCACTGCGTCCGGGCGGCGAAGTCGCTCGCGGACAACCCGGAGTGACCGGGCTTCGAGACACGGGAGGACGGACGAAGGTGGCAGTCGACGAGGGGGCCCCGCCCGCCGGGGCGCGGGAGAAGCACGCCGAGCTGGCGCGGGAGATCGAGGAGCACCGCTTCCGGTACTACGTGAAGGACCAGCCGGTCGTCAGCGACGGCGAGTTCGACGGGCTCCTGCGCTCCCTGGAGGCGCTGGAGGAGGAGTACCCGGAGCTGCGGACGCCGGACTCCCCGACCCAGAAGGTCGCGGGTCAGTACGAGACCGAGTTCACCGCCGTCGAGCACCGCGAGCGGATGCTCTCCCTCGACAACGCCTTCGACGACGAGGAGCTGGCCGCCTGGGCCGAGCGGGTCGCCCGGGACGTCGGCACCCCGGACCACCACTTCCTGTGCGAGCTGAAGGTCGACGGCCTGGCCGTGAACCTCACGTACGAGCACGGGTGGCTGACCCGGGCCGCGACCCGCGGCGACGGCCGCACCGGCGAGGACATCACGCCCAACGTGCGGACGATCGCCGACATCCCGGAGCGGCTGCGCGGCGACCGGATTCCGGCGCTCGTGGAGGTCCGCGGCGAGGTCTACTTCCCGATGGAGGCGTTCCAGGGGCTCAACGCCCGCCTGGTCGAGGCCGGCGACAAGCCCTTCGCCAACCCGCGCAACGCGGCCGCCGGTTCGCTCCGCCAGAAGGACCCGAAGGTCACCGCCTCCCGCCCGCTCCACATGGTGGTGCACGGCATCGGCGCCCGCGAGGGCTTCGACATCGCCCGGCTCTCGGAGGCGTACGGACTGCTCCACGAGTGGGGCCTGCCCACCGCCCGGCACAACAGGGTGGTGAAGACGCTCGACGAGGTGCGGGAGTTCATCGCGTACTTCGGGGAGAACCGGCACTCCGTCGAGCACGAGATCGACGGCGTCGTCGTCAAGCTGGACGAGATCCCGCTCCAGGGCCGGCTCGGCTCCACGGCCCGCGCCCCGCGCTGGGCGATCGCCTGGAAGTACGCCCCGGAGGAGGTCAACACCAGGCTGGTCGACATCAAGGTCGGCGTCGGCCGGACCGGGCGCGTCACCCCGTACGCACAGGTGGAGCCGGTGACCGTGGCCGGTTCCGAGGTCGAGTTCGCCACCCTCCACAACCAGGAGGTGGTGAAGGCCAAGGGCGTCCTCATCGGCGACACGGTCGTGCTGCGCAAGGCCGGCGACGTCATCCCGGAGATCCTCGGGCCGGTCGCGGACCTGCGGGACGGCAGCGAGCGGGAGTTCGTGATGCCGTCCGAGTGCCCGGAGTGCGGGACGCCGCTGAAGCCGATGAAGGAGGGCGACATCGACCTCCGCTGCCCGAACGCCCGGACCTGCCCGGCGCAGCTGCGCGAGCGGCTGTTCTTCCTGGCCGGACGGCAGTGCCTGGACATCGAGCACTTCGGGATGGTGGCCGCGGCGGCCCTCACCCGGCCCCTGGAGCCGGCCGAGCCGCCCCTCGACGACGAGGGCGGCCTCTTCGACCTCACCATCGAGCGGCTGCTGCCGATCAAGGCGTACGTCCTCGATCCGAGCAGCGGGCTGCCCAAGCGGGACCCGAAGACCGGCGAGGAGAAGATCGTCACCGTCTTCGCCAACCAGAAGGGCGAGCCGAAGAAGAACGCCCTGGCGATGCTGAAGAACATCGAGGAGGCGAAGACCCGGCCGCTGGCCCGGTTCATCAACGGGCTCTCGATCCGGCACGTGGGGCCGGTCGCGGCCGAGGCGCTCGCCCGTGAGTTCCGCTCCCTGGAGCGGATCGAGCAGGCGAGCGAGGAGGAGCTGGCGGCCGTCGACGGGGTCGGCGGGATCATCGCGGCGGCGGTGAAGCAGTGGTTCTCCGAGGAGTGGCACCGCGAGATCGTGCGCAGGTGGCGGGCCGCCGGGGTCACCCTGGAGGACGAGGGCGCCGGGGAGGACGAGGGGCCGCGTCCGCTGGAGGGGCTGACCGTCGTGGTGACCGGCACCCTGGAGAAGTTCACCAGGGATGGCGCAAAAGAGTCGCTCCAGCGGCTCGGAGCGAAGGTGACCGGTTCCGTTTCGAAGAAGACCGGCTTCGTCGTGGTAGGCGAAAACCCTGGCTCGAAGTACGACAAGGCCATGCAGCTGAAGGTTCCGGTTCTGGACGAGGAAGGCTTCTCGGTCCTGCTCGAACAAGGGCCGGAGGCGGCGCGGGAGGCCGCGGTGCCCGCCCCCGAGTGACCCCCGGACGTCTCCCGCGGGCGCGGGAGACTTCACTCGTTCGGCGCATACCAGATCGTGACGGGTGACCGGGTCTCATTCGGGCAAGACAAGGAGAGCGCTGCCCGTCGGGGCCCTCGGCGGCCTAGTGTGGTGACCGTGCGTCTCGTCCTGCGCGGCCGCGCGAGGGCTCTGCCGGTCGTGGCGTCAGGACAACCGGGACAACACGGCCCCGTGGCACCGGGAAAGGCCGCCGGACGGCGGCCCCGCGACGGACGGCCGGACGACGGACGGCCGCCCGACGGACGGCCGTGACCCATCGCACACCGACGGCACCGCCGCCTGTGAGAGGGACGGAAATGGAACCGACCGAGAGCGCCGCCCCGGTCCCACGGCCGCACGGCCGCGCGGTCCCGCAGGGCTCCACGTCCCGGCTGCCCGCGGCCGTGGTGGGCATCGCCGCCGTCGTGCTCGCCGCGGGGCTCCAGCGGGCCCTGAGCCCCGGGCACGGACTCTTCCCCGGCGGGGTCGCCGGCTGGTCCCTCGCCCTCCTCACCGGCCTCGTCGTCGGCCACCTGGTCGCCCTCGGCCGCGACCGCTGGTGGGGCGGCACCGGCTCCGGCGCCGCCCTCACCCTCGCCGTCCTCCTGCTGTACGGCTGGGTGCCCGCCGGACTCGTCTCGCTGACCGTGGTCGTCCTCGTCGGCGCCGCCCGCCACCACCGGTGGCGCCAGAGCCTGCTGCACGCCGCCGCCGACGTCCTCGGCATCGGCGCCGCCGCCCTCGTCCTCGCCCTCTTCGGCGACGTACCGACCGTGGCGACGCCCTGGCAGCCCCTCGACTGGACGATCGGGGACCTGCCGGAAATCGTGGTCGCCGCGACCACCTACCTCGTGGTGACCCGGTCCCTCCTGTGGTACACGCTCGCCCCCCAGAAGGGCGGACTGCCCACCGTCGCCCGCACCGCCCTCCTCCGGCAGGGCCTCGTCGCCGTCGCCCTCCTCGGCATCGCCCCGCTCATCTGCGTCGTCACCGCCACCCGCCCGGTCCTGCTGCCGCTCTTCGCCGTCCCCCTCATCGCCCTCGACTCCACCCTCTGGATCGCCCGCGCCCGTGCCGAGGAGCAACTGCGCGACCCGCTGACCGGGCTGCCCAACCGCCAGTGGCTCCTGGAACGGGCCTGGACCGCCCTGGAGGACGCCGAGGGGGAGGGCGCCCGCGCCGCCCTCGTCCTCATCGACCTCGACCGCTTCCGCTCGGTCAACGACACCCTCGGGCACCTCGCCGGCGACCGGCTCCTCCTCCAGATCTCCGACCGGCTCCGGCGCGCCCTGCCCCGCGGCGCCGAGGCCGCCCGGCTCGGCGGCGACGAGTTCGCCGTCCTGCTGCCCGCCACCGACTCCACCACCAGCGCCCAGCGCGTCGCCCGCCACCTCGTCGCCGAACTCTCCTCCCCGCTCGACCTCGACGGGCTCACCCTCGTCCTGGAGGCCAGCGCCGGCGTCGCCGTCTTCCCCGACCACGCCCTCGACGCCGAGGGCCTGCTGCGCCGCGCCGACGTCGCCATGTACCAGGCCAAGCGGGACCGCACCGGCGTCGAGGTCTACGAGTCCAAGCGCGACTCCAACACCCCCGACCGGCTCGGCCTCCTCGGCGACCTGCGCCGCGCCCTCGACGCCCACGAGGTCCAGCTCCACTACCAGCCCAAGGTCCGCTTCGACGGTCAGGTCGCGGGCCTGGAGGCGCTCGTCCGCTGGGTCCACCCCGAGCGCGGAAAGGTTCCGCCGGACGAGTTCATCGCCATCGCCGAGTCCTCCGGCCTGATGCCGCACCTCACCGAGTACGTCCTGGAGACCGCCCTCGCCCAGGTCGCCCGCTGGCGCGCCCAGGGCCTCGACGTCCCGGTCGCCGTCAACGTCTCCCCGCGCGACGTCCACACCCCCGGCTTCGCGGGCGCCGTCGCCGCCCGGCTCGCCCGCCACGGCGTCCCGGCCGGCTCCCTCCAGCTGGAGATCACGGAGCACGTCCTCCTGGAGGACCCCCAGCGGGCCGCCGACACGCTCAACGCCCTCACCGGCCACGGCGTGAAGATGTCCCTCGACGACTTCGGCACCGGCTACTCCTCCCTCGTCCACCTGCGCCGGCTGCCGGTCAGCGAACTGAAGATCGACCGCTCCTTCGTCGCCCGGCTCGCGATCGACACCGAGGACGCCGAGATCGTCCGCTGCACCGTCGACCTCGCCCACTCCCTGGGCCTCCTCGTCGTCGCCGAGGGCGTCGAGGACGACGAGACCTGGGAGCGGCTGCGGGACCTGGGCTGCGACGCCGTCCAGGGCTGGCTGGTCGCCGCCGCCATGCCGCCGGACGAGGCGACCGCCTGGCTCCTGGCCCGCGGCGAGCACGGCTGGCGCCGCCCCGCCGACCTCGCGGCCCCGACCGACCTGGACCACCCTTCGGGCCAGGTCGTCCCCCGGGGCTGACGCGGCCCGGCGAAACCGTTTCACGGGCCGGGGCACCGGCCCCCTAGGATGGGCCCACACCATCAAGCTCATCCCGTGAGGAACCGCATGCCTGGCATCACGCGCGAGGAGGTCGCCCACCTCGCCCGGCTGGCGCGTCTGGAGCTGCGGAGCGAAGAACTCGATCACTTCGCCGGCCAGCTCGACGACATCATCGGCGCGGTCGCCCGCGTCTCCGAGGTCGCCGACCAAGACGTACCCCCGACCTCCCACCCGCTGCCGCTGACCAACGTCATGCGCGCGGACGAGGTCCGTCCGTCACTCACCCCCGAGCAGGCGCTCTCCGGCGCCCCGGCCCAGGAGCAGCAGCGTTTCAAGGTGCCGCAGATCCTGGGGGAGGACTAAGAAGCCATGACGGACCACACCATCATCAAGCTCACCGCGGCCGAGATCGCCGGGAAGATCGCCGCCGGCGAGCTGACCGCCGTCGAGGTCACCGAGGCCCACCTCGCCCGCATCGAGGCCGTGGACGAGAAGGTCCACGCCTTCCTGCACGTGGACCGCGAGGGCGCCCTGGCCCAGGCCCGCGCCGTGGACGAGAAGCGCGCGCGGGGCGAGAGGCTCGGCCCGCTCGCGGGCGTGCCGCTCGCGCTCAAGGACATCTTCACCACCGCCGGCATCCCGACGACCGTCGGCTCGAAGATGCTGGAGGGCTGGATCCCCCCGTACGACGCGACCCTGGTCAGGAACCTGAAGGCCGCCGACGTCGTCATCCTCGGCAAGACCAACATGGACGAGTTCGCGATGGGCTCCTCCACCGAGAACAGCGCCTACGGCCCGACCGGCAACCCCTGGGACCTCACCCGGATCCCCGGCGGCTCCGGCGGCGGTTCGTCGGCCGCCCTCGCCGCGTACGAGGCCCCCCTCGCCATCGGCACGGACACCGGCGGCTCCATCCGCCAGCCCGCCGCCGTCACCGGCACCGTCGGCGTCAAGCCGACCTACGGCGCGGTCTCCCGCTACGGCATGGTGGCCTTCTCCTCCTCCCTCGACCAGGGCGGCCCCTGCGCCCGCACGGTCCTGGACGCGGCCCTGCTGCACGAGGCGATCGCCGGGCACGACCCGCTCGACTCCACCTCCATCGACGCCCCGGTCCCGCCGGTCGTCGAGGCCGCCCGCAACGGCTCGGTCGCCGGCATGCGCGTCGGCGTCGTCAAGCAGTTCCGCGGCGAGGGCTACCAGGCCGGCGTCGTGCAGCGCTTCGACGAGTCCGTCGAGCTGCTGAAGTCGCTGGGCGCCGAGGTCGTCGAGGTGGACTGCCCGACCTTCGACCTGGCCCTCTCGGCGTACTACCTGATCGCGCCGTCCGAGTGCTCCTCCAACCTGGCCCGCTTCGACGCCATGCGCTACGGCCTGCGGGTCGGCGACGACGGCACCCGGTCCGCCGAGGACGTCACCGCCCTCACCCGCGAGGCCGGTTTCGGCGACGAGGTCAAGCGCCGGATCATCCTCGGCACGTACGCGCTCAGCTCCGGCTACTACGACGCGTACTACGGCTCCGCCCAGAAGGTCCGCACCCTCATCACCCGCGAGTTCGAGAAGGCGTTCGAGCAGGTGGACGTGATCGTCTCCCCGACGACCCCCACCACCGCCTTCGCGATCGGCGAACGTGCCGACGACCCGATGGCCATGTACCTCGCGGACCTGTGCACCATCCCGACCAACCTGGCCGGCAACGCCGCCATGTCGCTGCCCTGCGGCCTCGCGCCCGAGGACGGCCTGCCGGTCGGTCTGCAGATCATCGCCCCCGCCATGAAGGACGACCGCCTTTACAGGGTCGGCGCCGCCGTCGAGGCCGCCTTCGTGGAAAAGTGGGGACACCCGCTGCTCGAGGAGGCTCCGTCGCTGTGAGTGCCATGGCAAAGAAGGCCAAGAACTTCAAGAAGTCGAAGACCGGCGTCTACGTCTCGCTGGCGACCACCGCCTTCGGCGCCGTCAGCGTCGCCAAGCAGGCGAAGCTGGCCCGCAACGACGGCGACACCCTGCGGCTGATCGACGCCGCGGTGTCCGCCGCCGCCATCGTCACCGGCCTGGCGATCCTCTACCGGGAGCTCAAGCGCCTGGGCGACGACGACGTCCTGCTGGGCTGAGAGGGAAAGTCTCACCGTGACTGTCACTGAACTGCTGTCGTACGAAGCGGCGCTCGCCGAGTACGACCCCGTCATGGGCCTGGAGGTCCATGTCGAACTCGGCACCCGGACGAAGATGTTCTGCGGCTGCTCGACCGAGCTGGGCGCGGAGCCGAACGCGCAGACCTGCCCGACCTGCCTCGGCCTGCCCGGCTCGCTCCCGGTCGTCAACGCGATCGGCGTCGAGTCCGCGATCAAGATCGGCCTCGCGCTGAACTGCGAGATCGCCGAGTGGTGCCGCTTCGCCCGGAAGAACTACTTCTATCCGGACATGCCGAAGAACTTCCAGACCTCCCAGTACGACGAGCCGATCGCCTTCAACGGCTATCTGGACGTCCAGCTGGAGGACGGCGAGGTCTTCCGCGTGGAGATCGAGCGCGCCCACATGGAGGAGGACACCGGCAAGTCCACCCACATCGGCGGCGCGACGGGCCGCATCCACGGCGCCTCGCACTCGCTGCTCGACTACAACCGGGCCGGCATCCCGCTCATCGAGATCGTCACCAAGCCCATCGAGGGCGCGGGCGAGCGGGCCCCCGAGGTCGCCAAGGCGTACGTCGCCGAGCTGCGCGAGCTGATCCGCGCCCTGGGCGTCTCCGAGGCGCGCATGGACAAGGGCCAGATGCGCTGCGACGTGAACCTGTCGCTGCGCCCGCACGGCACGAAGACCTTCGGCACCCGCTCGGAGACGAAGAACGTCAACTCGCTCCGTTCGGTGGAGCGCGCGGCGCGCTTCGAGATCCAGCGCCACGCGGCCGTCCTGTCCTCCGGCGGGACGATCGTGCAGGAGACCCGCCACTTCCACGAGGACGACGGCACCACGACCTCCGGCCGCATCAAGGACAACGCCGAGGACTACCGCTACTTCCCCGAGCCGGACCTGGTGCCGGTGGCCCCCTCCCGCGCGTGGGTCGAGGAGCTGCGGAAGGGCCTGCCCGAGCTGCCGCGCGTGCGCCGCAACCGGCTGCGCGAGGAGTGGGGCGTCTCCGAGGTGGAGATGCAGGCCATCCTCAACGCGGGTGCGGTCGACGCGATCGTCGCCACGGCCGAGGCGGGCGCGGACGCGGCCTCGGCCCGCAAGTGGTGGATGGGCGAGCTGGCCCGCAACGCCAACGAGCGGGGCGTCTCCCTGGAGGAGCTGCCGATCACCCCGGCGGACGTGGCCCGGGTCTCGGCCCTGGTGGCCTCCGGCGACCTCAACGACAAGCTGGCCCGCCAGGTCATCGAGGGCGTCCTCGCCGGCGAGGGCACCCCGGACGAGGTCGTCGAGAAGCGCGGTCTGAAGGTCGTCTCCGACGACGGCGCGCTCGGCGCGGCGGTCGAGGAGGCCATCGCGGGCAACGCGGCGATCGCGGACAAGATCCGCGGCGGCAAGGTCGCGGCGGTCGGCGCCCTGGTCGGCGCGGTCATGAAGGCCACCCGGGGCCAGGCGGACGCGGCGAGGGTCAAGGACCTGATCCTGGAGAAGCTGGGCGTCTCCGAGGGCTGATCCCCTTCTCGTACGGCCGCGGGGCGGCGTTCCGGTGCGACGGCACCGGGGCGCCGCCCCTCGGCGTTCCGCACCCTGCCCCGTTCCGTCCCGCTCTGCCCCGTTCCGTCCCGCCCCATTCCGGCGGGCGGTCCGCCCGTTCCGCGCGGTCCGGCGGGGTCCCCGATGGCCTGAAATCGTTTGGACTTCTGTCCTGTTCCCTTGGACGTTCACGGGAAGGCCCCCGCCGGGTCTTCTCGTCGTCACCCCGTCTCACTACCGTCCCGGGCGAACCACCCAATGGCTCGAAGGAGAACCATTGGCCGTCGACTGGAGGTCGGTCTTGTCGTCCGAGATGTCCCGCAGAAGGCTCTTCGCACTGGGCGGAGGCGCCCTGGGTGCCGCCGCGGCCGGATCGCTGCTGCCGCCGTCGCTGCAGGCCGCGATGGCCGCGGAGCCCCCGTCCGGAGGGCTTTCGGCGGTCCGGCACGTCGTGATCCTGATGCAGGAGAACCGTTCCTTCGACCACTACTTCGGCACCCTCCGCGGCGTCCGCGGATTCGGCGACCGGAACGCCGTCGAACTCCCCTCCGGCAGGCCGGTCTTCGAGCAGCCCGCCGGGACCGGCAGGACCGTGCTCCCCTTCCCGATCCGGGACGCCGCCGAGACCCAGAAGAAGGACCTCCAGTACATCGGGGACCTCGACCACTCCTGGAGCGGCGGCGCCAAGGCGTGGCGCGGCGGCTGGATGGACGGCTGGGTCACCGCCAAGACCGCCGCCACCATGGCGTACTACGACCGCCGGGACATCCCCCTGCACTACGAGCTCGCCGACACCTTCACCGTCTGCGACGCCTACCACTCGTCGATCCACACCTCGACCAGCCCCAACCGCAACCACCTCTGGTCCGGCTGGACCGGCTACGAGGCCGACGGCAGCCGGGCCGTGAGCAACGCCGCCTACGCCGAGGCCACCCACCCCGGCTACGGCTGGTCCACCTACGCCGAACGGCTCGAAGCCGCCGGACGCAGCTGGAAGACGTACACCGAGTGGGAGAACTTCACCGACAACAACATCGAGTTCTTCACCACCTTCAAGAAGATCGCCCGCAAGGCACTCGCCCGCACCGGCGGCCACACCTTCATGGAGTCCTTCTACGCCGCCGTCCGCGACACGGAGGACCCCGCCGAGCGGACCCGGCTCCTCGGCCTGCTCGACGAGGGCGTCGCGGAACTCACGAAGGCCGAGCGCTCCCTCTTCGAACGCGGCCTGCGCCGCGTCGAGAGCGGCACCCTCGCCGACGCCTTCCGCGCCGACGTCGCCGCCGGGACCCTGCCCGAGGTCTCGTACCTCGTGCCCTCCGCGATCGACTCCGAGCACCCCGGCTCCTCCTCCCCGATCGCCTCCGCCACCCTCGTCTACAAGGTGCTCGATGCCCTCGGCTCCCACCCCGACGTCTGGCGCCACACCGTCGTCCTGATCAACTACGACGAGAACGACGGCTTCTTCGACCACGTCCCGCCGCCCGTCCCGCCCGCCGACGACCCGGACGAGCGCTGGAAGGGACAGCCCACCGGCCTCGGCATCCGCGTCCCGCTGCTCGTCGTCTCCCCCTGGTCGGTCGGCGGCTACGTCTGCTCCGAGACCTTCGACCACACCTCCGTGATCCGCTTCCTGGAGAAGCTCACCGGCGTCCGCGAGCCCAACATCACCCCCTGGCGCCGGACCGTCACCGGCGACCTCACCTCCGCCTTCGACTTCCGGCGGAGCCGCCGGCAGCCCGAGGTCGAGCGGCCCGGCCCGGTTCCGCCGTTCACCGGCCGCTGGCGGCCCCAGCCCCCGGCCGTGCAGCGGATGCCCGTCCAGGAGCCCGGTGTCCGTCCCGCCCGCCCCCTGCCGTACCAGCCGGACGCCGACGCCACCGTCCGCGCCGGTTCCGTACGGGTCGCGCTCAGCAACGGGGGCAGGGCGAGCGCGCACTTCGCCCTCTATCCGTACGCGGGCGAGTTCGACGTCCCGCAGCACCGGGACGTCCGGGGCACGGGGGAGTGGACCGTCCCCGTACCCGGCGACCGCTACCGCTTCACGATCACCGGCCCCAACGGCTTCCGCCGGGAGTTCGAGGGGCCCGCGACGGGCGGCGCCGAGCTGGCCACCCGGATCGACCACCGCGACCGCGACCTGCACCTCACCGTGCGGAACACCGGCTCCGCGCCGCTCTCCTTCACGGTCCGGCCGCTCGGGTACGTGGACGAGGAGGACCTCGCGGACTGGACCCGCACCGTCACCGTGAAGCCCGGGAAGACCCGCACCGTCGTCCACTCGGCCGCCGACGCGCACGGCTGGTACGACGTCGAGGTGACCGCCCCCGGAGGCTTCCGCCGCCGGGTCATGGGCCACATCGAGAACGGCCGCGCCAGCGTCTCCGGCTGAGCGCGCGGCGAACCGGGGCGCGGGGCGCGGGCCCCCGCGTCCCGGTGGACGCCACACCCCTGTGACCATCGACACGAAAGGGACAAACGATCACGTTTGGCTGCGAGAGTGAGCGCACGTAGGTCACGCGTTCTTTTCGGGCCGTTCCCGGGAAAGATCCACGAACCACCCAGGGAGCACGTCCTTTGGCAGCCATCGCCCGGTGGTGCGTCCGGCACCGCCTCCTCGCCGTCCTCCTCTGGCTCCTCGCCCTCGGCGGGACCGGCACCGGGGCGCTCCTCGCGGGAAACGCCTACTCCAACGACTACGAGGCCGCCGGCACCGAGTCCGGCCGCGCCACCGCCCTCCTCGACCGGGGCTTCCACGGCCTCGGCGGCGACAGCGACACCATCGTCTGGCACAGCGACCGGGGCAGCGTCCGCGCCGACGCCGTCCGGGAGCGCACGACCGCCATGCTCCGCGAGGTCGCGGAGCTGCCCGGCGTCGCCGCCGTGACCTCCCCCTACGAGGACGCGGCGGGACGGATCAGCGAGGACGGGCGCACCGCCTACGCCACCGTCACCTTCGCCGAACAGGCGGACGACATCCCCGAGGCGCAGGCAGAGGCCCTCGTCGACACCGCCAGGGTCGCCGCGACCGACGGCCTCCGGGTCGAGCTGGGCGGCTCCGCCGTCGCCCTCACCGAAGCCCCCGGCGGCCACGTCGCCGAGGTCGTCGGCGTCGCCGTCGCGGCCGTCGTCCTCTTCCTCGCCTTCGGCTCGCTCGCCGCCTCCGCGCTCCCCATCGCCACCGCGCTCGTCGGCGTCGGCATCGCGTACTCCGGGATCGTGCTGCTCGGCCACCTGATGACCGTCGCGGACTTCGCCCCCATGCTCGGCATGCTCGTGGGCCTCGGCGTCGGCATCGACTACGCGCTCTTCATCGTCACCCGGCACCGCAAGGGCCTCAAACGCGGCCTGTCCGTCGCCGAGGCCGCCGAGACCGCCGTCGCCACCACCGGCCGCGCCGTCGTCTTCGCCGGGGCCACCGTCTGCATCGCCCTGCTCGGCATGCTGATCCTGCGGCTGGACTTCCTCAACGGCGTCGCCGTCGCCGCCTCCCTCACCGTCGTCCTCACGGTCGCCGCCTCCGTCACCCTCCTCCCGGCCCTGCTCTCCCTGATCGGCCCGCGCGCGCTGTCCCGGCGCGAACGCCGCACGCTCGCCGAACACGGACCGCGGCCCGAACTCCCCACCGGGTTCGCCGCCCGCTGGTCCGCCTTCGTCGAGCGGCACCCCAAGCGCCTCGGAGCCGCCGCCGTCGTCGTCATGGCGGTCCTGGCGCTGCCCGCGCTCTCGCTCCACCTGGGCACCTCCGACCAGGGCAACGGCCCGGCGAGTGCGACCACCCGCAAGGCGTACGACCTGCTCGCCGACGGCTTCGGGCCCGGCGTCAACGGCCCCCTCACCCTCGTCGCCGCCCTCGACGGCGCCGACGACCGGGTCGCCCTCGACCAGTTGCCGGCCGCGCTCCGCGCGACCCGGGGCGTCGCGGACGTCTCCCCGATCGCCTACAACGGCCCCGGCGACACCGCCGTCCTCACCGTCGTCCCCGACTCCTCGCCGCAGTCGAGGGCGACCAGCGAACTGGTCGACCGGCTGCGCCGGGACGTCCTGCCGAGGGCGGAGGCGGGCACCTCCCTCGACGTGAACGTGGGCGGAGTCACCGCCTCCTACGACGACTTCGCCGAGATCATCGTCGGCAAGCTGCCGCTCTTCGTCGGCGTCGTCATCGCCCTCGGCTGCCTGCTGCTCCTGCTCGCCTTCCGCTCGGTCGGCATCCCGCTCAAGGCGGCCGTCATGAACGTCATGGCCGTCGCCGGGGCCTTCGGCGTCGTCGTGACGGTCTTCCAGTGGGGCTGGGGCAGCGAACTCCTCGGCCTCGGCAGCGCAGGACCGATCGAACCCTTCCTCCCCGTGATCATGGTCTCCGTCCTCTTCGGACTCTCCATGGACTACCAGGTCTTCCTGGTCAGCCGGATGTACGAGGAGTGGCTGGAGACCGGCGACAACCGGCGGGCGGTCCGGGTCGGCCTCGCCGAGACCAGCCGGGTGATCAACTCCGCCGCCGTCATCATGATCTCCGTCTTCCTGGCGTTCGTCCTCAGCGGCGACCGGGTGGTCGCGATGTTCGGCATCGCGCTCGCCGCCGCCGTCGCCCTCGACGCCTTCGTGCTCCGCACCCTCCTCGTCCCCGCCCTCATGCACCTGCTCGGCGGCGCCAACTGGTGGCTGCCGAAGCGGCTCGACCGCCTGCTGCCCCGGATCAGCGTCGAACCGCCGGAGTGCCGGGCCGCCGCCGGCGCGCGTGCGAAGATCCCGGTGCGGCACATGACGGTCCCGGACACGGAGGAGAACGAGGATGTTCGCGATATCGCTGGGTGACGACGGCGCCGAGCTGCGGCCCCTGGAACCCTGGCGGGCCGAGGAGTTCCTGGCCCACATGGACCGGGGCCGGGAGTACATCGGGCAGCACGTCGGGCTGCCGGACGTCGTCACGGACCTGGACTCCGCCCGCTCCTTCCTCCGCGCGTACGCCGAGAAGGCCGCGAACGACGCGGGCCGGATCTACGGCATCTGGACCGGGGGCACCCTCGTCGGCGGCGTCATGTTCCGGACCATGGACGTGACGCACGGCACCGCCGAGGCGGGCTGCTGGCTGGAGCCCGCCGCCGCCGGGAAGGGCCTGGTCACCCGGGCCTGCCGGGTGATCATCGACTGGGCGGTGGAGGAGCGCGGCATCCACCGCGTCGAGTGGTACGCCTCCACGAAGAACGGGCCGAGCACCGCCGTCGCCCGCCGCCTCGGGATGACGAGGGAGGGCGTCCTGCGCGAGAACTACCCGTACCGGGGCACGCGCACGGACACGGAGATCTGGTCGGTCCTGGCCCCGGAGTGGCGCGCGGCGAAGGCGGAGCGGGCGGGGGAGTAGCCCGGCGGGCACCCGCCGCCCGGCCCGGGGCGGGGAGTGGCCCGGCGGCACCCACCGGCCGGTTCCCCACGGGACGGTCCGGCGCGCACCGGCCCGCAGCCCCCTCGCGGGGCCGGGCGCGCCCGGCCCGGCCGTACGACGCGGCTCCGCCCGCTCCTCATCCGCCGGCCCTCCCGTCACCGTCCCCGTGCGCCTCTTCCGGCTGCCCGGTGCCGTCCCCGCCCCCCGGCCGCTCCGCGCCGTCCCCGCGGCCGTGCTCCGGCCGTCCGTCGGCGTCCCCCCGCGTCCCCGCCCGGGGCACCCGTATCGTCACCCGCCCCGACCGCAGGTCTATCGGGCCCCGGCCCGGGTCCGCGTCCCCCGCGTCCTCCCGGGTCAGGGCGAGCCTCCGCCGCTCCTCCTCGGTGTGCTGCCGGCCGGGTGCGAACAGCTCCGCCATGGGACCGAACACGGCCACCGCCCTTCTCACTCCACCCGGAGGCGGAGAATCCTGTCGTCACCGGGCCCGGGCGTCCCCCGGGTGTCGGTCTCGCCGGTCACCAGCCAGAGCCGGTCGCCGCCCGCCGCGAGGACGGTCCGCAGGCGGCCGTACTCACCCTCCAGGAACGCCCGGGGCTCCCCGGAACGTTCCTCGCCGGAGAGCGGGACCCGCCACAGCCGCTCGCCCCTGAGCCCGGCCAGCCAGATCGCGCCCCGCGCGTACGCGATCCCGCTCGGGGACGCCTCCGAGGTCGGCCACTGGGCCACCGGGTCCACGAACCCCTTCCTCCCGGCCCGTCCCTCGGCCTCCGGCCAGCCGTAGTTCCGCCCGGCCCCGATCAGGTTCAGCTCGTCCCAGGCGTTCTGGCCGAACTCGGCCGCCCACAGCCGCCCGTCCGCGTCCCAGGCCAGGCCCTGCACGTTGCGGTGCCCGTAGGAGTAGACGACCGAGCCCGGGAAGGGATTGCCCGGCGCCGGAGCGCCCTCCGGCGTCATCCGCAGGATCTTCCCGCCCAGCGACCCCCGGTCCTGCGCCAGACCGGTCCGCCCGGTCTCGCCCGTCCCCGCGTACAGCATCCCGTCCGGCCCGAACGCGATCCGCCCGCCGTTGTGCGTGAACCCCTTGGGGATGCCGGTCAGGACCGGCTCCGGCGGGCCGAGCCGGTCGCCGGACGCGCCCCCGTACCGCATGCGCACGATCCGGTTGTCCGAGGCGGCCGTCAGGTACGCGTACACCCGGCCGTCCCGGACGGCCAGGCCCAGCAGCCCGCCCTCGCCGCCCGGCACGACCCCCGGCACCTCGCCGAGGGACGTCTTCCCGCCGGTCCGCCCGTCGATCCGGGTCACCGTCCCCCCGTCCCGCGACGAGACCAGCAGATCGCCCCCGGGCAGCGCGGCGAGCCCCCAGGGCGACTCCAGGCCCTCGGTGAGCGTCCCCGCCACCGTCACCCGGCCGGCCGGGGGCGCGGCGGTGCCGGGGGAGACGGGGGCGGAGGAGGGGGCCCGCGTCGGCGGGGCCGCGCCCGGCCGCTCCTCCGCGCCTCCCGGGGAGCAGCCCGCTGCCAGGACCAGCACGGTGGCGGCGGAGGCCAGGGCCTTCACGACAGCAGGACGGTTCATCGGCACGGTCCCTTCGACGGGTCGGACGGCGGCACCACCGCTCCGCGGCGGCGCCCCACCCGACGGCGGCGTCCCCACCCGTGTGAACACCGCCCGCCCCGGAGTGGTTCCCGCCGGGCGCTCAGTCCCAGGATCCCCGGGCGGCCGGGAGCGCCGCGATCTCCGCCAGGTCCTCCGGCGTCAGCCGCAGCGAGGCCGCCCCCGCGTTCTCCACCGCCCACCGTTCCCGCTTCGTCCCCGGCACCGGCACGACGTGCGGACCCCGGCCGAGGACCCAGGCGAGCGCCACCTGGGCCGGGGTGACGTCCGGCCCGTGCCGCGCGGCCACCCGCCGCAGCCCCGCCACGAGCGGCTGGTTCGCCGCCATCATCTCCGCCGTGAACCGGGGGTGCCGGGCGCGCGGATCGTCCGGTTCGAAACCGCCGCCCGGGGTCAGCGTCCCGGTCAGGAAACCGCTCCCCAGCGGCATCGCCGCCAGGAAGCCGACGCCCCGGGCGGCGCACCAGGGCAGGAGCCGGACCAGGGCCTCCTGCGACCACACCGACAGCTCGGCCTCCACCGCCGCCACCGGGAAGACCTGCTGGACGCGCTCCAGTTGCCGGATCGTTCCCTCGTAGCCCTCGCGGTCCGCGCCGGCCGCGCCCCGGCGCGCGGTCCGGGCACCGACGGCGCACAGGCCGAGCGCCCGCACCTTGCCCGCCGACACCAGCTCGGCCATCGCGCCCCAGGTCTCCTCGACCGGCACCTCCGGGTCCGCCCGGTGCAGCTGGTACAGGTCGATGACGTCGGTCTGGAGCCGCCGCAGCGAGGCGTCGCAGGCCCGGCGCACGTACCCCGGGCGCCCGTTGGCGACCACGTGCTGGTCGCCGACGAGCAGCCCGCACTTCGTCGAGACGAAGGCGTCGGCCCGGCGCTCCTTCAACACCCGCCCCAGCAGAAGCTCGTTGGTGAACGGGCCGTACATGTCCGCGGTGTCCAGCAGGCTCGTCCCGGCGTCCAGGGCCGCGTGCACGGTCCGCAGCGCGCGGTCCCCCCGCTGCTGCGAGCGGCTGTACGCCCAGTTCATCGGCATGCACCCCAGGCCGATCGCGCCCACGTCGAGCGCCGTCGCCCCGATAGTCCTGCGCTCCACCTGCCGGTACCCCTCCCTGTGCCGCCCCCAAAGTAACCAATGACGCACGGGATTCTTCGCATAGCCTCCCGGACATGAGATGCGAAGACACGACCGCTGACGTGTGGCTTCCGATTCCCGCGGACGAGATCGAGGGTCTCCCCGCACCGGACGGGTCGGGCCTGAACTACCTTTTCTGGGACGGCGGACCGGAGTTCCCCGCCGATCCGGCGCGCTGCGCCTTCTACGTCGTCCCGTACATGAAGGGGCCGGAGATCGCCGTCCGGCCGCTGGCCGGGATGGACGCGGTCCGGGTGGTGCAGACCCTGTCGGCGGGCATCGACCACGTCACCCCCGGCATCGGGTCGCTGCGGCCGGGAGTGGCCCTGTGCAACGCGAAGGGCGTGCACGAGGCCAGCACCGCCGAACTCGCCCTCGCCCTGATCCTGGCCTCGCTGCGCGGCCTCCCCGGCTTCGTGCGCGGCCAGGACGCCGAGGAGTGGCGGGCCGGTTTCTACCCGGCGCTCGCCGACAAGTCCGTCCTGATCGTCGGGTACGGCTCGATCGGCGCCGCCGTCGAGGACCGGCTCGCCCCCTTCGAGTGCGCACGGGTGGCGCGCGTCGCACGCTCCGCGCGCACCGCGGAGCGCGGCGAGGTGCACGCCCTGGCCGACCTGCCCGCGCTCCTCCCGGAGGCGGACGTGGTCGTGCTCACCACTCCGCTCACCCCCGAGACCCGGCACCTCGCCGACGCCGGGTTCCTCGCCCGGATGAAGGACGGGGCGCTCCTCGTGAACGTCGCCCGCGGCCCGGTCGTCGACACGGCCGCCCTGCTGGCGGAGGCCGGAAGCGGCAGGATCACGGCGGCGCTCGACGTGACCGACCCGGAGCCGCTGCCGGCCGGGCACCCGCTGTGGCACGCCCCCGGCGTCCTGATCAGTCCCCACGTGGGGGGCTCCACCTCGGCCTTCATGCCCCGGGCGAAGCGGCTGATCGCGGCGCAGCTGCGGCGGTTCGCGGCCGGTGAGGAGCTCGCCAACGTCCTCCTCACCACCTGAGGACCGTCCGGCGCGCCGGGGCGCGGGGCCCGGCCCCGGCGCGCGCCCCCGGAAGCCCCGCCGGCGGTTCCTCCCCTCCGGGGATACGGCCTTCCGGGTGATCCCGCCGCACCGGACGGAACCGGCGCTCCGGGCGGAGCCGTCCTCCGGACGTGTCCCGGTCCGTACCGCACGTCACCCCCGGTAGTCACGGAGAGTACTCTGACCCTGTCCCTGCGTGACCAACCTGGTGTATCGTCCCGGACCGGGGGACTGCGTCGAGTACGGGCTGACGCCGGGGAGCGAAGTGACGGGCCATCAGATTCCGAGGGGGGCCACGGGTGGAGCACGGCCGAAAGACCGGCGATCCGGCACGGCGGCGCCGTCGTCCGGAGACCTTCAGCACCTCGCCGCCGGCCTCGTGCGCCCGGTGCCGGACCAGGCGGCGCCGCACCGCGCGCCAGACTCCCCGGAGCCGCCGCACACCGGAGGGGGCGCCGTGGCCGCCGGTCTCGCACACCCGGACCGCGTCGCCGCCGGCCCCCGCGGCCGCGACGGGCACGCCCCCGGAGGCACCGGCGAGCCGCCGGCCCGGCCGCACGGCACGGCCGACTGCGCCGGCGCGGCACCGGAGCTCCCGGTGAACGCGCCCGGGGCCGTCCTCGCCCGCCGCCCCGCCGGCGGCGACCCCGGGACCCGGGGGCCCGACCGCCCCGGCACCGGGACGATCGCCGCCCAGGTCTCCCTGGGGCTGCTCTGCGCGGGCTACACGACCGGCGCCTCCCTCGGCTGGGGCTCACCGGAACTCGCGCTCTTCATGGGTGACTTCGGGCTGAGCGCCGCCGCCCTGACCGCCGCGGTCTCCTGCTTCCTCTACGCCCGCGCCCGACGGGGCAGCACCCGTCCGGCCTGGCTGCTCTTCGCCTTCTCCTCGCTCATGGCCGCCCTCGGGAACGCGGTGTGGGGCTGGTACGAGTTCGTCCTCCGCGTCGAGGTGCCGGACTTCTCGGTCGCCAACCTCTTCTTCCTGCTCTTCGCGCCGCCCGCCGTCGTCGGCCTCCTCGTCCTCGCCAAGAGACCCGCCAACCGGGCCGGCTGGCTCTGCCTGGCGCTCGACACCTGGCTCATCGGCGGCTCCCTGCTCACGCTCTCCTGGAGCCTGGCCCTCGCCCGCACCACCCACGTCGAGGGCGAGTCCGTGGCACGGGCGGCGCTCTCGCTCGCGTACCCCCTGCTCGACATCGTCCTCGTGAGCATGGTGCTCGTCCTGCACTTCCGGCGTTCGCAGACGAACCGCTCCGCGACCAACACCGCGATCGCCGCCCTCGCCCTCACCGTCCTGTGCGACGCCCTCTTCACCTCGCCCCTGCTCCGCGAGAACTACGCCTCGGGCCAGCTCCTCGACGCCGGCTGGTTCGCCGGCTCCCTGCTGCTCGCCTACGCGCCCTGGGGCGCGCGCCGCCTCCCGGCCGGCGCGGACGCCGCGGACGGACCGGAGCTGCCCGGCCGCCCGGTCGCCGGCTCGCTCGCCGCGCTCACCCCGTACCTCGCCGCCGCCGTCTGCACCCTCGGCATCCTCTACAACGTGGTCGAGGGGCGCCGGGTCGACCGCGTCGTCGTCCTCACCGGCTGCACGGTGGTCCTCGCCCTCGTCGTGCGCCAGGGCATCATGCTCCTCGACAACATCGCCCTCACCCACGAACTGGCCCACAAGGAGAACCACTTCCGGTCCCTCGTGCAGGGCTCCAGCGACGTCATCATGATCGCCGCGCCCAACGGGACGCTCCACTACGTCAGCCCGGCCGCCTCCGGCGTGTACGGGCGGGACGCCGAGGAGCTCGTCGGCACCGAACTCGCCGCCCTCATCCACCCCGACGACCTCGGCGCCGTCGTCCACGAGGTGCGGCGGTTCCTGGCCGCCCCGCCCGCCGAGGAGCCCACCACCCGGATCGAGTGCCGCTTCCGCTCGGGCCACGGGAGCGCCTCCCGTCCGGGCGAGGCCGGGGGCGGGGAGGACTGGCTCCACGTGGAGTCGACCGTCAACCGGCACCACGGCGGCCTGATCTTCAACAGCCGGGACGTCACCGAGCGCGTACGGCTCCAGGCGCAGCTGCAGCACAACGCCGAGCACGACCCGCTCACCGACCTGCCCAACCGGGCCCTCTTCACCCGGCGGGTCCGCCAGGCGCTCGGCGGCCGGCGCTCCTCCGACCCCGGTGCCGCCGTGCTCTTCATCGACCTCGACGGCTTCAAGGCGGTCAACGACCGCCTCGGCCACCAGGCCGGGGACGACCTCCTGATCCAGGCCGCCCGCCGTCTCCAGGACTCCGTACGGGCCGGGGACACCGCCGCCCGGCTCGGCGGCGACGAGTTCGCCGCCCTCATCCTCGGCGACGGCGGCCACGACCCGTCGGCCCGCCGCGGCCAGGTCCAGGAGATCGCCGACCGGCTCCGCCTCACCCTCTCCCGGCCCTACCGCCTGGACGGGGGCCAGGAGGTGCGGGTCGCCGCCTCCATCGGGGTCGCCTTCGCCGAACCGGGCATCGAGGCCGGCGACCTCCTGCGCAACGCCGACCTCGCCATGTACCGGGCCAAGGCCGGCGGCAAGAACCGCGTCGAGCTCTACGTCCCCCAGATGCAGGACGAGGTCGTCCGGCGGACGGAGCTGGCCGCCCGGCTGCGCACGGCCCTCCACGACGGCGAGTTCGCCCTGCTCCACCAGCCGGTCGTCGATCTCGCGACCGGCCGGGTCGCGGCCGTCAGCGCCCAGGCCCGCTGGCGTTCCGCCCAGGGCATCCTCTTCACCCCCGCCGAGTACCTCCGGGTCACCGACGACGGCGAGCGCACCGCGGAGCTGGGGCGCTGGCTCCTGGAGGAGGCCGTGGAACAGGCCGCCGAACGGGCGGGAATCGGCCATCGCACCCCCGTCGCCATCCGCCTCTCCGCCCGCCGCCTCCTGGACCGCTCCCTGCCGCTCGGATCGATCGAGTCCCTGCTGACCCGGCACGGGCTGCCGTCCGGCTCGCTCATCGTCGAGCTGGCCGACAACGACCCCCGGATTCCGCTGGACGAGCTGGAACGGCGCCTGGTCGCCCTGCGCAGACTCGGCGTGCGGATCGCGCTCGACGGCTTCGGCAGCGGCCACGTGGCCGTCGACGCCCTGCGGCGGCTCCCCGCGGACATGCTGAAGCTGGACCGGGTGCTGGTCGAGGGCGTGGTCGAGTCCGCCCGGCTCCGCAAGATCACCCGCGGGGTGCTCCGCATCGCCCGCGACCTCGGGATGCGGACCGTCGCCGACGGCGTCGACGTACCGGAGCAGGTCGTCGCCCTGCGCGCCATGGGCTGCAGCCACGCCCAGGGCATGGCCTTCTCGGGCCCGCTGGACGAGTACCGGCTGCGCAGGGCGCTCGTCCGGGACGAGTACCCGCTGCCCGGGGCGATCCCCGTCCCTGTCGGAAACCGGCCCCCGATGCGCCCACATGATGAGACGCCCGTCCCACCCACTTGACAGTGAAGAGGGGTGGGGGAGAGGGTCAGTGCCATGCGCACCCGAATTCTCGTACTTGGAAAGCGCGTCGGCTGAAGCAGGGGCATCGTAGGCCCGGCTTAGAACGCACCCGACGCGCTCCCCTCGCTTGCCTCACGGCACGAGGGGTTTTTTGTTGCACCGGCTCACCCCGAAGTCGCCGCAAAACCTCGCAAAACACTCGCACAAACCCTCTGCCTCGAGAAGAGATGCTGATGACCGAGCAGGCCACCGGGCACCATCCGCAGCCGCGGCCCCGTAACGGCGCGCTGCCCACCGCCGTCGAGCACGTCACGGGCGCGCAGTCCCTCATCCGTTCTCTCGAGGAAGTGGGCGTCGACACCGTCTTCGGCATCCCCGGCGGCGCCATCCTCCCCGCCTACGACCCGATGATGGACTCGCGGAGGGTGCGCCACATCCTGGTCCGCCACGAGCAGGGCGCGGGCCACGCGGCCACCGGCTACGCCCAGGCGACCGGCAAGGTCGGCGTCTGCATGGCGACCTCGGGGCCCGGTGCGACGAACCTGGTCACCCCCATCGCGGACGCGCACATGGACTCCGTCCCGCTCGTCGCGATCACCGGTCAGGTCGCCTCCAAGGCCATCGGCACGGACGCCTTCCAGGAGGCGGACATCTGCGGCATCACGATGCCGATCACCAAGCACAACTTCCTGGTCACCAAGGCCGAGGACATCCCGCGGACGATCGCCGAGGCGTTCCACATCGCCTCCACCGGCCGTCCGGGCCCGGTCCTGGTCGACATCGCCAAGGACGCCCTCCAGGCGAAGACCACCTTCAGCTGGCCGCCCCAGGCCGACCTGCCCGGCTACCGCCCGGTCACCAAGCCGCACGCCAAGCAGATCCGCGAGGCCGCCAAGCTGATCAGCGCCGCCAAGCGGCCCGTCCTGTACGTCGGCGGCGGCGTCATCAAGGCCGGCGCCACCGCCGAGCTGAAGATCCTCGCCGAACTCACCGGCGCCCCGGTCACCACCACCCTGATGGCGCTCGGCGCCTTCCCCGACAGCCACCCGCTGCACGTGGGGATGCCGGGCATGCACGGCTCGGTCACCGCCGTCACCGCGCTGCAGAAGGCCGACCTGATCGTCGCCCTCGGCGCCCGGTTCGACGACCGCGTCACCGGCAAGCTCGACAGCTTCGCCCCGTACGCCAAGATCGTCCACGCGGACATCGACCCGGCCGAGATCGGCAAGAACCGCACCGCCGACGTGCCGATCGTCGGCGACGCCCGCGAGGTCATCGCCGACCTGGTCCAGGCCGTCCAGGCCGAGCACGGCGAGGGCAACAAGGGCGAGGCCGCCCGAACGGGATACGCGGACTGGTGGAGCGACCTGAACCGCTGGCGCGAGACCTACCCGCTCGGCTACGACCTGCCGGAGGACGGCAGCCTCTCGCCGCAGCAGGTCATCCAGCGCATCGGACAGCTCGCCCCCGAGGGCACGATCTTCGCCGCGGGCGTCGGCCAGCACCAGATGTGGGCCGCCCACTTCATCGACTACGAGCAGCCCGCCACCTGGCTCAACTCCGGCGGCGCCGGGACGATGGGGTACGCGGTCCCCGCCGCGATGGGCGCCAAGGCCGGTCTGCCCGACCGTCCGGTCTGGGCCATCGACGGCGACGGCTGCTTCCAGATGACCAATCAGGAGCTGACCACCTGCGCCCTGAACAACATCCCGATCAAGGTCGCCATCATCAACAACGGCGCCCTCGGGATGGTCCGCCAGTGGCAGACCCTCTTCTACAACCAGCGCTACTCCAACACCGTCCTGCACTCCGGTCCGGACGACCTGAAGGCGAACAGGGGCACCCGCGTCCCCGACTTCGTCAAGCTCTCCGAGGCCATGGGCTGTGTCGCCCTGCGCTGTGAGGACCCGGCCGACCTGGACAAGGTCATCGCCGAGGCCAACGCCATCAACGACCGCCCGGTCGTGGTCGACTTCATCGTCCACGAGGACGCCCAGGTCTGGCCGATGGTCGCCGCCGGCACCTCCAACGACGAGGTCATGGCGGCCCGGGGCGTCCGTCCCGACTTCGGCGACGGCGAAGACGACTGAGCACGCAGAGCGACAGCGACAAGGAAGAGACCCACGACATGTCCACCAAGCACACGCTCTCCGTCCTCGTCGAGAACACGCCCGGCATCCTCGCCCGGATCGCCGCCCTGTTCTCCCGCCGGGGCTTCAACATCGACTCGCTCGCCGTGGGCGTCACCGAGCACCCCGACATCTCCCGCATCACCATCGTGGTCAGTGTCGAGGACCTGCCCCTGGAGCAGGTGACCAAGCAGCTCAACAAGCTGGTCAACGTCCTGAAGATCGTCGAACTCGAGCCCGGCGCCGCGATCCAGCGCGAGCTCGTCCTGGTGAAGGTCCGCGCCGACAACGAGACCCGCTCCCAGATCGTCGAGATCGTGCAGCTGTTCCGCGCCAAGACCGTGGACGTCTCGCCCGAGGCGGTCACCATCGAGGCCACCGGTTCGAGCGACAAGCTCGACGCGATGCTCAAGATGCTGGAGCAGTTCGGCGTCAAGGAGCTCGTGCAGTCCGGCACGATCGCCATAGGGCGTGGCGCCCGGTCCATCACGGACCGGTCGCTGCGGGCCCTCGACCGCAGCGCCTGAGGGGCTCCATCGGGCCGCCGGGCACGCCCGGCGGTCCGATGGACGAGACCCCGCGACCTTCCCCCCGCTCCCCGCCGTACGGTGGGACGCACCACCAGCACATCAAGGAGATCCCAGTGGCCGAGCTGTTCTACGACGACGACGCCGACCTGTCCATCATCCAGGGCCGCAAGGTCGCGGTGATCGGTTACGGCAGCCAGGGCCACGCCCACGCGCTGTCGCTCCGCGACTCCGGCGTCGACGTCCGCGTCGGTCTGCAGGAGGGCTCGAAGTCCAAGGCCAAGGCCGAGGAGCAGGGCCTGCGGGTCGTCTCCGTCGCCGAGGCGGCGGCCGAGGCCGACCTCATCATGATCCTGACCCCGGACCCGATCCAGGCCCAGGTCTACGAGGAGTCCATCAAGGAGAACCTGAAGGAGGGCGACGCGCTCTTCTTCGGCCACGGCCTGAACATCCGTTACGGCTTCATCCAGGTGCCCGAGGGCATCGACGTCGCCCTGGTCGCCCCGAAGGGCCCGGGCCACCTGGTCCGCCGTCAGTACGAGGAGGGCCGCGGCGTTCCGTGCATCGCGGCCGTCGAGCAGGACGCCACCGGCAACGCCTTCGCGCTGGCGCTCTCGTACGCCAAGGGCATCGGCGGCACCCGCGCCGGCGTCATCAAGACGACCTTCACCGAGGAGACCGAGACCGACCTCTTCGGCGAGCAGGCCGTCCTCTGCGGCGGCACCGCCGCCCTGGTCAAGGCGGGCTTCGAGACCCTGACCGAGGCCGGTTACCAGCCGGAGATCGCGTACTTCGAGTGCCTGCACGAGCTGAAGCTCATCGTGGACCTCATGTACGAGGGCGGCCTGGAGAAGATGCGCTGGTCGGTCTCCGAGACCGCCGAGTGGGGCGACTACGTCACCGGCCCGCGGATCATCACCGACGCCACCAAGGCCGAGATGAAGAAGGTCCTCGCGGAGATCCAGGACGGCACCTTCGCCAAGGAGTGGATGGCCGAGTACCACGGCGGCCTGAAGAAGTACAACGAGTACAAGACCCAGGACGAGAACCACCTCCTGGAGACCACCGGCAAGGAGCTGCGCAAGCTCATGAGCTGGGTGAACGACGAGGAGGCGTAAGCCTTCCGACGAGGGGTCGGACGCGCGGTCCGGCCCCTCGTCGCATCGTTGGACACACTGTCCAACCACGGACGGGTGATCCTGCCGACGAGGCGGGTGAACCGTTCCCGCGCACCACTACACTTCTCCACAACATACGCGTCAGGCCCACAGCGTCGTGCGCTTTCACGCGGCAAGCCCCTCCACCGCCTGCGGCCGTCGGGACGGCCGTCCGCACTGGACCTGTGAGGACTCACGTGAGCTCGAAACCTGTCGTACTCATCGCTGAAGAGCTGTCGCCCGCCACCGTCGACGCGCTGGGGCCGGACTTCGAGATCCGGCACTGCAACGGCGCCGACCGCGCCGAGCTGATCCCCGCCATCGCGGACGTGGACGCGATCCTGGTCCGTTCCGCGACCAAGGTCGACGCCGAGGCCATCGCCGCCGCGAACAGGCTGCGGGTCGTCGCCCGTGCCGGCGTCGGTCTGGACAACGTGGACGTCTCCGCCGCCACCAAGGCCGGCGTGATGGTCGTCAACGCCCCGACGTCGAACATCGTCACCGCCGCCGAACTCGCGTGCGGCCTGCTCGTCGCCACCGCGCGCAACATCCCGCAGGCCAACACGGCGCTGAAGAACGGCGAGTGGAAGCGCTCCAAGTACACGGGCGTCGAGCTGAGCGAGAAGACCCTCGGCGTCGTCGGCCTCGGCCGCATCGGCGTCCTGGTCGCCCAGCGCATGTCGGCCTTCGGCATGAAGATCGTCGCCTACGACCCCTACGTGCAGCCCGCCCGCGCCGCCCAGATGGGGGTGAAGCTGCTGGCCCTGGACGAGCTCCTGGAGGTCGCGGACTTCATCACCGTCCACCTGCCGAAGACCCCGGAGACCCTCGGCCTCATCGGCGACGAGGCGCTGCGCAAGGTCAAGCCCTCCGTCCGGATCGTCAACGCCGCGCGCGGCGGGATCGTGGACGAGACGGCGCTGTACTCGGCGATCAAGGAGGGCCGGGTCGCCGGCGCGGGCCTCGACGTGTACGCCAAGGAGCCCTGCACGGACTCCCCGCTCTTCGAGCTCGACCAGGTCGTCTGCACCCCGCACCTCGGCGCCTCCACGGACGAGGCCCAGGAGAAGGCCGGCATCGCCGTCGCCAGGTCGGTGCGCCTGGCGCTCGCCGGCGAACTGGTCCCGGACGCGGTCAACGTCCAGGGCGGCGTGATCGCGGAGGACGTGAAGCCGGGGCTGCCGCTCGCGGAGAAGCTCGGCCGGATCTTCACCGCCCTCGCGGGCGAGGTCGCGGCCCGGCTCGATGTCGAGGTCTACGGCGAGATCACCCAGCACGACGTCAAGGTGCTCGAACTCTCCGCCCTCAAGGGCGTGTTCGAGGACGTGGTCGACGAGACCGTGTCGTACGTCAACGCCCCGCTGTTCGCGCAGGAGCGCGGTGTCGAGGTGCGCCTGACGACCAGCTCCGAGTCGCCCGACCACCGCAACGTGGTCACCGTGCGCGGCACCCTCGCGAACGGCGAGGAGGTCTCGGTCTCCGGCACCCTCGCCGGCCCCAAGCACCTCCAGAAGATCGTCGCGGTCGGGGAGTACGACGTGGACCTGGCGCTCGCCGACCACATGGCGGTGCTGCGCTACGAGGACCGTCCGGGCGTCGTCGGCACGGTCGGCCGCATCCTCGGCGAGGCCGGCCTGAACATCGCCGGCATGCAGGTCTCCCGCGCGGAGGAGGGCGGCGAGGCGCTCGTCGTCCTCACCGTGGACGACACGGTCCCGGCTCCGGTGCTCGCGGAGATCTCGGCGGAGATCGGCGCCACCTCGGCCCGCTCGGTCAACCTGATCTGACGCGCTTCCCTTCCCGGGGGGAGCGGGCGCTCAGAGCCGGGCCGACTTCAGGGACATGTGCAGCAGCAGCCGGTCCTCGCCGTCGTCCAGGTCCAGGCCCGTGAGCTGTTCGACCCGGGACAGCCGGTAGTACAGGGTCTGGCGGTGGATGCCCAGGGCCTGCGCCGTGCGGCCCGCCTGGCCCGCGTTGTCGAGGAACACCTCGGCGGTGCGGGCCAGTTCGGCGTGGGCGGGGGCCAGCAGCGGGGCGACGACGGGGTCGACCTCGGGGTGGTAGAGCGCCGCGAGCAGGCGGTACGGGCCGATCCCGGTCCACTCGGCGACGGGCCCGAGAGCCGGCTGGGCCGTGGCGGCGCGGGCCGCCGTGCTGGCCTCGCGCCAGGCCGCCGCGAGCTCCGTGAGACCCCGGCGGGGGGACGCGATGCCGGCCGGGGCGTCGGCGCGCAGCCGCTCGGCCGCCGTGCGGGCGGGGGAGAGGTCCTCGGCCGTGCGCAGCCGTACGAGGACGGCGAGGGACGCGCCCTCGGGGAGCGCGGCGACCGCGGCCACGCCGGGAATCGCCCGGACCGGAGGGGCCTCGCCCCGCCACGGCGTCACGCAGACGACGGTGTGCAGGCCGTCCGCGCCGGGGCCGAAGGCCGCGCGGAGCGCCGCGACGGCCATGTCGCCCTGCCAGCCGCGGCCGGCGGTCAGGACCGCGGCGAAATCGCGCGAGAGGTCGGCGTCCGCGCGCTCCTCGTCGGCGAGGAGGTCACCGATCCGGGTGGCGACCTCCATCGCGGCGGCGAGCCGGGAGGGGGCGGGGCCGGGGTCGGTGTCGAGCAGCCAGACGTACCCGAGGACGACGCCCCGGTGGCGTACGGGCAGGCAGAGGCGGTCGCGGAACACCCCGGCGTCCGGGGCGGCCGGGATGCGGACCGGGCCCTCCGCCCGGGTGATGCCGAAGCCCTCGAACCAGGCGCGGACCGCCGGGGTCGACTTCCGGGTCAGGATCGACCGCGTCCGGACGGGGTCCGTCGTGGTGTCGTCGTCGCTGTCGTGGGCACCGAAGGCGATCAGGCCGAAGTCGCGGTTCTCCAGCGTCGCCGGGGCGCCGAGCAGCGCGGAGATCTCGTCCACCAGGTCCTGGTAATCGTCCTTCACCGGCCCATTCTCGCACCCTTTCAGACAGGTGTATGAGAGGCGGGCCACGGATGCGTGACAGCTGTAGGTGGCGGACGATCGGAGCGATCCATAGGTTTCACGGTGGTTCTTCGTGCTGTTCCCGGTTCTTCATGAAAGACCGGGTAAGGCACCCTTCGTCACCCTGCCCTTCTGGAGGTCCCCGTGCTGGGTCCCGTGATCCTCGCCGCGTCGCGCAGCGACAAGATGCGCCGTTTCGTGTCGGCCGCGCCCGGGACCAAGCAGGTCGTGGCGCGCTTCATCGCCGGCGAGACGGTCGACGACGTCGTCCCGATCGTGCGGGAGCTGGGCGAGCGCGGCCTGGAGGTCACCCTCGACGTCGTGGGTGAGGACATCACCACCGTCGAGCAGTCGTACGCCGCCCGGGACGCCTACCTGGAGCTCGTCGGCCGGCTCGGGGAGCTGGGACTCGGCGAGCGCGCCGAGATGTCCGTGAAGCTGTCGATGTTCGGCCAGTCCCTGGAGGACGGCCACGAGCTCGCGCTGGCGAACGTCCGGCCCGTCGTCGAGGCCGCCGCCGCGATCGGCACCACCGTCACCCTGGACGCCGAGGACCACACCACCCTCGACTCGATGTTCGCCATCCACGAAGAGCTGCGGAAGGACTTCCCGCAGACCGGCTGCGTCATCCAGGCGTACCTCTTCCGCACCGAGGACGACGCCCGCCGCCTCGCCGCGAACGGCTCCCGCGTCCGGATCGTGAAGGGCGCCTACAAGGAGCCCGCCTCCGTCGCCCTCCAGGACAAGCCGGAGATCGACAAGGCGTACGTCCGGATCATGAAGATCCTGATGGAGGGCTCCGGCTACCCGATGATCGGGTCCCACGACCCGCGCCTGATCTCCATCGGCCAGGAGCTGGCCCGCCGCGCCGGGCGCAAACTGGACGAGTACGAGTTCCAGATGCTGTACGGCATCCGCGGCGAGGAGCAGCACCGCCTCGCCGCCGAGGGACACCGCATGCGCGTGTACACCGCGTACGGCACGGACTGGTACGGGTACTTCATGCGCCGCCTGGCGGAGAAGCCGGCCAACCTCCTCTTCTTCGCCCGCTCCATCCTCACCAAGGGCTGAGCCCCCACCCCTCAGAAGGAGTATCGAGACTCATGGACGCTGTGACCCAGGTCCCCACTCCCGTCAACGAGCCGGTGCACGGCTACGCCCCCGGTTCCCCCGAGCGCGCCCGTCTGGAGGCCAAGCTCAAGGAGCTGGCCGACAACCCGCGCGAGCTGCCGATGACCATCGGCGGCGTGAAGCGCATGGGCGGCGGCGAGGAGTTCAAGGTCGTCCAGCCGCACCACCACCAGGCCGTCCTCGGCACCTTCCGGGGCGCCACCGAGCAGGACGCCCAGGACGCGATCGACGCGGCCCTGGCCGCCGCCCCGGCCTGGCGCGCGATGTCCTTCGACGACCGCGCCGCGATCATCCTGCGCGCCGCCGAGCTGCTCGCGGGCCCCTGGCGCGAGACGCTGGCCGCGTCCACCATGCTCGGCCAGTCCAAGACCGCCCAGCAGGCCGAGATCGACACCCCGTGCGAGCTCGTCGACTTCTGGCGCTTCAACGTGGCGTACGCCCGCCAGATCCTGGCCGAGCAGCCGCCGGCCAACTCGCCGGGCGTCTGGAACCGTCTGGACCACCGCCCGCTCGAGGGCTTCGTCTACGCGATCACGCCGTTCAACTTCACCGCCATCGCGGGCAACCTGCCCACCGCCCCCGCCCTCATGGGCAACGTGGTGGTCTGGAAGCCGTCCCCGACGCAGACCCACGCCGCCGTGCTCCTCATGGAGCTCCTGGAGGAGGCCGGCCTGCCGAAGGGCGTCATCAACCTGGTGACCGGCGACGGCATCGCCGTCTCCGAGGTGGCCCTGAACCACCGCGACCTGGCCGGCATCCACTTCACCGGCTCGACCAGGACCTTCCAGCACCTGTGGAAGACGGTCGGCAACAACATCGAGAAGTACCGCTCGTACCCGCGGATCGTCGGTGAGACCGGCGGCAAGGACTTCGTCGTCGCCCACCCCAGCGCCGACCGCGCGATCCTGAAGACCGCCCTGACCCGCGGCTCCTTCGAGTACCAGGGCCAGAAGTGCTCCGCGTCCTCGCGCGCCTACGTCCCGGCCTCGATCTGGAACGACGGCTTCAAGGAGGAGTTCGCGGCCGAGGTCGACGGCATCCGCATGGGTGACGTCACCGACCTGTCGAACTTCATCGGCGCCGTCATCGACGACCGCTCGTTCGCCAAGAACAAGGCCGCCATCGACCGCGCCGCCTCCGACCCGAGCTGCACGATCGTCGCCGGCGGCACCTACGACGACTCGGTGGGCTACTTCGTCCGCCCGACCGTCATCGAGTGCACCGACCCGGAGAACGAGGTCTTCACGACCGAGTACTTCGGCCCGATCCTCGCCGTGTACGTGTACGACGACGAGAAGTACGACGAGATGCTGACCCAGATGGAGTCGGTCTCGGACTACGCGCTCACCGGTTCGGTCATCGCGAACGACCGCGCCGCCGCCGCGTACACGATGGAGAAGCTCCGCTTCGCCGCGGGCAACTTCTACATCAACGACAAGTCGACCGGCGCCGTCGTCGGCCAGCAGCCCTTCGGCGGCGGCCGCGCCTCCGGCACCAACGACAAGGCGGGCGCCCCGCAGAACCTGACGCGCTGGACGCTGACCCGCGCGATCAAGGAGACGCTGGTCCCGCCGACCGAGTACGGCTACCCGCACATGGGCTGACGCCCCCCGCCGCGCGAGCGGCCCCGCCCTCCCGGGCGGACACGCCCGCCCCTCGTGGGCGGGCCCCCGACACCGCCCCCTTCCCCGGTCCCCCAACCGAGGTCGGGGGCGGTTCTCATTCCCCCTCCGCCACCCGCCGGGTCAGGAAGTCGTCGATCAGCGCCGCGATCGCCGGTGCGTGGGTCTCCAGGGCGAAGTGCCCGGTGGGCAGGAGGTGGACCTCGGCGTCCGGGAGGTCGCGGCGGAACGCCTCGGCGCCCGCCGGGACGAAGACCTGGTCGCCCTCGCCCCAGACGGCGAGGAGGGGGACCCGGGAGGTGCGGAAGTACTCCTGGAAGGCGGGGTAGAGGGCGAAGTTGGAGCCGTAGTCGGCGATCAGGGCCAGTTGGACGCCGTCCTGGCCCTCCCGCGCCATCAGGCAGGCGTCGTGGTGCCAGGCGTCGGGGCTGAGGAGGTCGCGGTGCTCGGCGGGGACGCCCGTCTCGTACTGCCACCGGATGCCGTCGAGGGAGCGGATGGCGCGGACCGGCTCCTCGGTCTCCGGGGTGCGTTCCTCGATCAGGGCGAGGACCGGGGCCCAGGCCTCGGCTCCGAGGCCCTCCTCGTAGGCGTTGCCGTTCTGGGTGACGATCGCGGTGATCCGCTCGGGGTGGGCGAGGGCCAGCCGGAGGCCGATGGGGGCGCCGTAGTCCTGGACGTAGAGCGCGAACCGGTCCAGTCCGACGGCCTCGGTGAATCCGGCTGTGAGGGCGGCCAGTCCGCCGAAGGTGTAGGGGAATTCGTCGGCCGGGGGCGCGGCGCTGCGGCCGAAGCCGAGGTGGTCGGGGGCGACCAGGCGGTACCGGTCGGCCAGGAGCGGGATCAGGTCGCGGAACATGTGCGAGCTGGTGGGGAAACCGTGCAGCAGGAGCAGGGCGGGGGCGTCGGCCGGGCCGGCCTCCCGGTAGGCGATCTCGTGGCCGCGGACGGCGACGGTGCGATGGCGGGTCGGTGACACGGACATTCTCTAACCCCTTTAGGTCATGTGAACGGTTAGATGTCGACGCGGCGATTCCAACAGACCGGGGAGGGCCTGTCAATGCGACGGGGCGGCCGGGCGGGGCGGCCGGGCGGGGCGGCCGGGCGGGGCGGTCGGGCGGGGTGGGAGGATGGGCCGCGTGATCGTGAGGACCGCTCCCACCCATGAGCTCGGCGCCGCCCGGCTCCGCTCCGTGCGCGCGATGCTCGACACCGCCTTCGGGGGCGACTTCTCCGACGACGACTGGGACCACACCCTCGGCGGCGTCCACGCCTGGGCCGAGGACGAGCGGGGGATCGCCGCCCACGGCGCCGTCGTCCCGCGCCGGGCGCTCCACCGGGGCCGCTCGCACCCCGTCGGGTACGTGGAGGGGGTCGCCGTCCGGGCGGACCTGCGCCGCCGGGGGCTCGGCGGGGCGGTCATGGCCGCACTGGAGCGGGTGATCGACGGGACGTACGCCTTCGGGGCGCTCGGCGCCTCGGAGGAGGGGGCCGCCCTCTACCGGGCGCGCGGCTGGCGGGTCTGGGAGGGGCGTCTCGAAGCGCTCTCGCCCGGAGGGACCGTCCGCCTCGCGGAGGAGGAGGGGAACATCCTCCTGCGCCCGGTGCCGGGCCGGGACCTGCCGGACCCCGCCGCCCCGCTGGTCTTCGACTGGCGGGACGGCGACGTGATGTGAGGGCCGCCGTCCCGGCTCTTGCGCCGGGACGGCGGCGTGACGCGGGCCGCCCGGCCCCCGTGGGCCGCGGGCCGACCCGCGGCCCACGCCCCCGTGCGGGAGCGGCGGGCCGCCGCCGGACGACCCCCGGTGACCCGCCGTCTCAGATAGTAGGAAGTCCGAGTAATTGTGGAGACAGGCGCGGCTTCCTGTCCTAGCTTTGTAGGAGCCGAACGTCTCGCTCCATCAGCGAACGGCGGTCGAGAGCGCGACGCCCCGTGCAGGCAACCCCTGCGGCGGCGCTCCCCGCCCCTCCGGCACCTTCACGCATCGCGGATCCCCGCGCGCCATCGGCCGCCGCCGGCCGGCACGGCCCGAGGCCGCCGGCCGTCACCGGTCCCGGGCGCCGCGGATCCCGCGCACCGGATCACCACCGATCTCGAGGAGTCGATCCCCATGGCCGTCCAGACCGCCCGCCGCGTCCGCCACTCCGCCTCCCGCCCCGCCGACGAAGCCCGCCGGAACGCCGCCGCCGCCCTCCAGCGCGCCCTCGACCGCCGGGACAACGGCGGCTCCACCGGCCACTGAGGCCCCGTCCCGCCCGGACCGTTCGTCCACATGGTGGACGCGATGTGTCAGAGGGTGGGACGAGAAGTAGGGTGCCGACATGTCTCACAGCATCGATCTCGCAGTCATTCCCGGCGACGGCATCGGCCGGGAAGTCGTGGCCCAGGGCCTCAAGGTCCTCGCGGCCGCGCTCCCCCAGGACGTGAAGCTGGAGACCGAGGAGTACGACTTCGGCGCCCAGCGCTACCACGCCACCGGTGAGACCCTCACCGACGCCGACCTCGACTCCCTCAAGAAGCACGACGCCATCCTGCTCGGCGCCATCGGCGACCCGTCGGTGCCGTCCGGCGTCCTGGAGCGCGGCTTCCTCCTGAAGCTCCGCTTCGCCTTCGACCACCACGTGAACCTGCGTCCCTCGAAGCTGCTCCCCGGCGTGGCGACCCCGCTCGCCGGGCAGCCCGAGATCGACTTCGTCGTGGTCCGCGAGGGCACCGAGGGCCCGTACACGGGCAACGGCGGCACCATCCGCAAGGGCACCCCGCACGAGGTCGCCACCGAGGTCTCGGTCAACACCGCCTTCGGCGTCGAGCGCGTGGTCCGGGACGCCTTCGCCCGCGCCCAGGCCCGCCCGCGCAAGAAGCTCACGCTGGTCCACAAGAACAACGTGCTGACCTTCGCCGGCCACCTGTGGACGGACACGTTCCACCGCGTGGCCACCGAGTTCCCCGAGGTCACCACCGACTATCTGCACGTCGACGCCGCGACGATCTTCCTCGTCACCGACCCGGCCCGCTTCGACGTGATCGTCACCGACAACCTCTTCGGCGACATCATCACCGACCTCGCCGCGGCCGTCTCCGGCGGCATCGGCGTCGCCGCCTCGGGCAACATCAACCCGAGCGGCGACTTCCCGTCCATGTTCGAGCCGGTGCACGGCTCCGCGCCGGACATCGCGGGCCAGGGCAAGGCCGACCCCACGGCCACCGTCCTCTCCGTCGCCCTCCTCCTGCGCCACCTCGGCCACGAGGCCGAGGCCGTCCGCGTCGAGGAGGCCGTCGCCGCCGACCTCACCGAGCGCGGCGACGCGTTCCGCACCACGGACGAGATCGGCGACGCGCTCGCCGCGCGAGTAGCGAGCTGACCCGCGCCGACCGTCACCGGACGGCCGCCGGGTCACGCAGCGCCCGGCGGCCGTCATCCGCGCGGCCACCGGGAGCGCACCCCATTCCTCCCGGACCGCGCGCACCCGTTTCCCGCACCGGTCCCCGCGAGCGATAATCGAACGCGGGGCCGCGGCATGCGGGCATGCCCGGGCGTCCGCTCCGTCGGGGACAGCAGTCTCCGGCGGCGGCGTACGCGCGCGGTCCTCCCCACACGACCGGTGAAGGACACGCACTCATGACGACGCCCACGATCGAGCTCAAGCCCTCCTCCAGCCCGCTGTCCGACGCGGAGCGCGAGGCCATCCTGGCCAACCCGGGATTCGGCCGCCACTTCACCGACCACATGGTCACCATCCGGTGGACCGAGGGTCGCGGCTGGCACGACGCCCAGCTCGTCCCCTACGGCCCGCTCGCGCTCGACCCGGCCACCAACGTCCTGCACTACGCGCAGGAGATCTTCGAGGGCCTGAAGGCGTACCGCCGCCCGGACGGCTCGGTCGCCAGCTTCCGCCCCGACGCCAACGCCCGCCGCTTCCAGGCGTCCGCCCGCCGCCTGGCCATGCCGGAGCTGCCCGTCGAGACCTTCGTCGAGGCGTGCGACGTCCTCGTCCGGCACGACAAGGCGTGGGTCCCGGAGCACGGCGGCGAGGCGTCGCTCTACCTGCGCCCCTTCATGATCGCGACCGAGGTCGGCCTCGGTGTCCGCCCGGCCAACGAATACCTCTTCGTCGTCATCGCCTCCCCGGCCGGCCCGTACTTCCCCGGCGGCGTCAAGCCCGTCTCCATCTGGCTCTCCGAGAACCGCGTCCGCGCCGTCCCCGGCGGCGTGGGCGACGCCAAGACCGGCGGCAACTACGCGGCCTCCCTGCTCGCGCAGGCCGAGGCGGCGGAGAAGGGCTGCGACCAGGTCGCCTACCTCGACGCCGTGGAGCACAAGTGGGTCGAGGAGCTGGGCGGCATGAACCTGTACTTCGTGTACGGGGGAGGGGCCGGCGAGAAGGCCAGGCTGGTCACCCCGGCCCTCACCGGCTCGCTGCTCGCCGGCGTCACCCGTGACTCGCTGCTCAAGCTGGCCGCCGACCTCGGTCTGGAGGCCGAGGAGGGCCGCGTCTCCATCGACCAGTGGCAGGCCGACAGCGAGAACGGCACCCTCACCGAGGTCTTCGCCTGTGGCACCGCCGCCGTCATCACGCCGGTCGGCACGGTCAAGTCCGAGCGCGGCGAGTGGCGGCAGTCGGACGGCGAGCCCGGCGAGATCACGATGAAGCTGCGGGAGGCGCTGCTCGACCTCCAGACCGGCAGGACCGAGGACACCCGCGGCTGGATGCACGAGCTGGGCTGAGAGCCGCCCCGCACCTCCCGCGCCCGGGTCCCCGGAACCACCACGGTTCCGGGGACCCGGGCGCGTTCCGTGTCCCCGTCCGTCCGTCGTTTAGAGTGCCGGTCAAGGCGTCCTGGGCTTCGCTCTCGCGCACGTCCTTGGAACCTGCGGGTTCACCCTTTAGAGTGGCGCTCAAACAGGAGGTGTTGGGGACGTGCGACTGACCCCCACGGAACGCGACCGGCTGCTGCTCTTCGGCGCCGCCGAACTCGCCCGGGCCCGCCGCGCCCGCGGCCTGCGGCTCAACGTGCCCGAGGCGACCGCGCTCATCGCGGACACGGTCTGCGAGGCGGCCCGCGACGGCAGACGGCTCGCCGAGGCGATCGAGGCCGCCCGCTCCGTCCTCGGACCCGACGACGTCCTTCCCGGCGTCGCCGACGTGGTCACCGAGATCCACGTCGAGGCCGTCTTCGACGACGGCTCCCGCCTCGCGGTCGTCTCGGACCCGATCGGCGGGGGCGGACTCGGCCCGGAAGCGCCCGGCGCCCTCCTGCCCGGCCCCGGCCACCCCGAGTCCGGACCCGCCCTCACCCTCCACGTGCGGAACACCGCGACCGTCCCGGTCAGCGTCACCTCCCACTTCCACTTCTTCGAGGTCAACCCGCGCCTCGACTTCGACCGGGCCGCCGCCTACGGCATGCGGCTCGCCATTCCGGCCGGCGCCTCCTTCCGCTTCGACCCGGGCGGCGAGGCCGAGGTCGGCCTGGTGCCCATCGGCGGCGCCCGCGTCGCCGTGGGCTTCGCGGGCCTGGTCGACGGCCCGCTGGACGCGCCCGGCGCGAAGGAGGAGGCCCTGCGGCGCGCGGCCGCCTGCGGCTACCTGGGGATCGAGGACGGGGCCCGGGGCGGGGACGCCGGCGGGGCCGAGAGCGGAGACGAGAACTGATGGACCCCTACGAGTACGCCTCCGTGCACGGCCCCCGCGCCGGCGACCGGGTCGTCCTGGGCGACTCCGGCCTCGTCGTCCGGGTCGAGTCGGACTCCCAGAAGCCGGGCGACGAGTTCCTGGCCGGCTTCGGCAAGACCGCCCGCGACGGCCTGCACCTGAAGGCCGCCGCCGTCCGCGACACCTGCGACGTCGTCATCAGCAACGTCCTGGTCGTCGACGCGGTCCAGGGCGTCCGCAAGGTCTCGATCGGCATCCGCGAGGGCCGCATCCACGCCATCGGCCGGGCCGGCAACCCCGACACCCTCGACGGCGTCGACGTCGTCGTCGGCACCGGCACCTCGATCGTCTCCGGCGAGGGCCTCATCGCCACCGCCGGAGCCGTCGACACCCACGTCCACCTCCTCTCGCCCCGGATCATGGAGGCGTCGCTCGCCAGCGGCGTCACCACCGTCATCGGCCAGGAGTTCGGTCCCGTCTGGGGCGTCGGCGTCAACTCGCCGTGGGCGCTGCGCCACGCCTTCAACGCCTTCGACGCCTGGCCCGTCAACATCGGCTTCCTCGCCCGCGGCTCGTCCTCCGACCCCGCCCCCCTGGTCGAGGCGCTGGCCGAGGGCGGCGCGTCCGGCTTCAAGGTCCACGAGGACATGGGCGCCCATACCCGCGCCCTCGACACCGCCCTGCGCGTCGCCGAGGAGCACGACGTCCAGGTCGCCCTGCACAGCGACGGCCTCAACGAGTGCCTGTCGGTCGAGGACACCCTGCGGGTCCTCGAAGGACGCACGATCCACGCCTTCCACATCGAGGGCTGCGGCGGCGGGCACGTGCCCAACGTCCTGAAGATGGCGGGCGTGCCGAACGTCATCGGCTCCTCCACCAACCCCACCCTGCCCTTCGGCCGCGACGCGGTCGCCGAGCACTACGGGATGATCGTCTCCGTCCACGACCTGAAGACCGACCTGCCCGGCGACGCCGCCATGGCGCGCGACCGGATCAGGGCCGGGACCATGGGCGCGGAGGACGTCCTGCACGACCTCGGGGCGATCGGGATCACCTCCTCCGACGCGCAGGGCATGGGAAGGGCGGGCGAGACCGTGCGCCGGACCTTCGCCATGGCCGGGAAGATGAAGGCCGAGCTGGGCCCCCTGGAGGGCGACGGCCCGCACGACGACAACGCGCGCGTGCTGCGCTACGTGGCCAAGCTGACCATCAACCCGGCGATCGCCCACGGCCTCGCCCACGAGATCGGCTCGATCGAGCCCGGCAAGCTCGCGGACATCGTGCTGTGGCGCCCCGAGTTCTTCGGCGCCAAGCCGCAGCTCGTCCTCAAGGCGGGCTTCCCCGCGTACGGGGTCGTGGGCGACCCGAACGCCGCCACCGACACCTGCGAACCGCTCGTCCTCGGGCCGCAGTTCGGCGCGCACGGCGCCACCGCCGCCGACATCTCCGTGGCGTTCGTCGCGGGGGCCGCCGTCGACCTCGGCGCCGACCGCATGCCGACCCGCCGCCGGCGCGTCGCCGTGCGCGGCACGCGCGGCATCGGCCCGGCCGACCTGCGGCTCAACTCCCGCGTCGGGGACGTCCAGGTGGACGACCGGACGGGTCTCGTCTCGCTCGACGGCTCCCCGATCCGCTCCGAGGCGGTCGAATCCGTCTCCCTCAACCGCCTCTACTTCCTCTAGGACCCGTGATCATGACGTACCGCATGCCCGCCGAGTGGACGCCGCACGAGCGCACCTGGATGGCCTGGCCCAGCCCCAACCCCACCTTCGGCGACGGGGAGGCGCTGGCCGGGGCCCGTGCCGCCTGGGCCGCGGTGGCCCGCGCCGTGCGCCGCTTCGAACCGGTGACGATGGTCGTCGCCCCCGGGGACGCGGAGGGCGCCCGCGCGCTCCTCGGCGACGACGTCGAGCTGGTCGAGCGCGACCTCGACGACGCCTGGATGCGGGACATCGGTCCGACCTTCGTCACGGACGGCACGGGCCTCGCCGCCGTGGACTGGGTGTTCAACGGCTGGGGCGCCCAGGACTGGGCCCGCTGGGAGCACGACTCCCAGGTCGCCCGCCACGTGGCGGACGTCGCGGGAGTCCCCGTCGTGTCCTCCCCGCTCGTCAACGAGGGCGGCGCGATCCACGTCGACGGCGAGGGAACGGTTCTGCTGACCGACACCGTCCAGCTCGGCGCCGGCCGCAACGCCGGATGGACCCGCGAGCAGGTCGAGGCCGAGATCCACGCCAGGCTCGGCACCGGCAAGGCGGTCTGGCTCCCGCACGGCCTCACCGCCGACTACGGCACGTACGGCACCCAGGGCCACGTGGACATCGTCGCCGCCTTCGCCCGCCCCGGCACGGTCCTCGTCCACAGCCAGCGGGATCCCGCCCACCCCGACCACGAGCGCTCCCGGACGCACGCGGACGTCCTGCGCGCGGCCACCGACGCCCGGGGCCGCTCCCTGGAGGTCGTCGAGATCCCGGCCCCCACCGTCCTCAAGGACGAGGACGGCGACTGGGTCGACTACTCCTACATCAACCACTACCTCTGCAACGGCGCCGTGATCCTGTGCGCCTTCGACGACCCCCACGACGAACTCGCCGCCGAGATCTTCCGCCGCCTCTTCCCGGAGCGCGAGGTCGTCCTGGTCGACGCGCGCGCGATCTTCGCGGCCGGGGGCGGCATCCACTGCATCACCCAGCAGCAGCCGGCGGTGTGAGCGGCCGGAGCTGCGCGGGTCCGCCATCGGGTAGAACGTACGAGTGAGTCAGAGCAGCAGGCCGCCGACCCCTCCCCGCCGCCGCCACCAGGCCGCCCCGCCCCGCGAGGAGGTGCTCGCCGCCGCCATGGGGACCATCGCCGAGCGCGGGCTCGACGGACTCACCATGGCCGGGCTCGGGCGGCAGGTCGGCATGAGCAGCGGGCACCTGCTCTACTACTTCCGCAGCAAGGACGAGCTGCTGCTCCAGGCCCTGGAGTGGAGCGAGGGGCGGCTCGGGGCCCGGCGCGGCGCCCTGCTCTCCCGGCCCGGGACCGCGCGCGAACGGCTCGACGGGTACGTGGACGTGTACGTGCCCACCGGGCCGCGCGACCCCCACTGGACGCTCTGGCTGGAGGTCTGGAACCGCTCCCAGAACGCCGACGCCGACGCCCGCGCCCGCCAGGCCGCCATCGAGGGGGCCTGGCACCGGGACCTGGTCGCGATCCTGGCCGAGGGGGTCTCGCGCGGGGAGTTCCGGCCGGTCGACCCGGACCGGTTCGCCACCCGGACGCGCGCCCTGCTCGACGGCTTCAGCGTGCACGTCGCCGTCGGCCTCCCGGGCACGGGGCGGGAGCACGTGCTCGACCACGTACGGGAGTTCGTCGAACAGGAACTGCTCGCGCGACCGTAACGCACGCAAGTCCACAGGATCGTTGCCGGATGCGCCCTTGTCGGCGGGGTGGGCGTTCCGGCACGGTTCCTCTCCATGGGACGAGAGCAGTGGAAGAAGATCTGGGTCGGTTCCGCCGGCAACATGGTCGAGTGGTTCGACTGGTTCGTGTACGCGAGCTTCGCCACCTACTTCGCGGGTGCCTTCTTTCCCGAGGGCGACGACACCGCCAAGCTCATGAACACCGCCGGCATCTTCGCCGTCGGCTTCTTCATGCGCCCGGTCGGCGGCTGGCTCCTCGGCCGCGTCGGCGACCGCAAGGGACGCAAGGCGGCCCTCACCCTCACCGTCACCCTGATGTCCGCCTCCGCCGTCCTGATCGCCGTCGCCCCCACCTACGCCGTCGCCGGGTACGGCGGCGCCGCCGTCCTCCTGGTCGCCCGGCTCCTCCAGGGCCTCTCCGTGGGCGGCGAGTACGCGGCCAGCGCCACCTACCTCACCGAGGCGTCCGCCCCGGAGCACCGGGGCTTCGCCTCCAGCTTCCAGTACGTGTCGATGACCGCGGGCCAGGTCCTCGGCCTCGGCCTGCTCCTGGTCCTCCAGCAGACCCTGTCCGACGCGGACCTGCACGCCTGGGGCTGGCGCATCCCCTTCGTCGTCGGGGCCCTCGGCGCGGCCGTCGTCTTCTACCTGCGCCGCACCATGCTGGAGACCGAGGTCTACGAGGAGAGCGCGGACGACGGCGTCGGGCGGGGGCAGCAGGGCACGCTCAGGGCCCTCTGGGCGCACCGCCGCGAGGCGTTCCTCGTCGTCGCGCTCACCATGGGCGGGACCGTGGCGTACTACACGTACACCACCTACCTCACCAAGTACCTCTCCCACTCCGCCGGCCTCCCCAAGAGGACCGCCACCCTGGTCTCCTTCTGCGCCCTGATCGTCTTCGCCTGCCTCCAGCCGCTCGCCGGCCGGCTCTCCGACCGGATCGGGCGCCGTCCCCTCCTCATCACCTTCGCCCTGGGCTCCACCCTCCTGACCGTGCCGATCATGGCGATGCTCAAGCACGCGGGATCGTTCTGGCCCGCCCTCGGCCTCTCCCTCCTCGCGCTCGTCGTCGTCACCGGCTACACCTCGATCAACGCCTGCGTGAAGGCCGAGCTCTTCCCGACCGGCATCCGCGCCCTCGGCGTCGCGCTCCCGTACGCCCTCGCCAACGCGCTCTTCGGCGGCACCGCCGAGTACGTGGCCCTCTGGTTCAAGAACGCGGGCATCGAGTCGGGCTTCTCCTGGTACGTGGCCGGCTGCGCGGCCGTCTCGCTGGTCGTCTACCTGTCGATGCGCGAGACCCGGGACGTCGACCTGGGCCGGGCCGGCGCGCGCGACACCGCCGCGTCCGGACCGAAACGAGACGGCCTGCCCGTATCCTGAGATCCCGCACCATCGCGCCGTCGGCTGTGACAGACTTCCGGCGTGCTCGCTACCACGATGATTATCGGCAGCGGCGCGCCGGTCCGCAGTGACCGCTGACGCGTGGAACGACCCCCACGCAGGCGGACGCCGTGCCCCAGACCCGCGCGCAGACCTCTCGCACCCGCGAGGGGTTTTTTCGTTTTCCGGCCCACCCGTGCCGGAGGCGGACACCGCGTGGGGACGGGGGCAAGTGGATCCAGACAGTCCGGAGCCACATCCGACAGGAGCCATGACAGCCATGACCACGGAGAACGCCGAGGGTTCGCGCCCCGACGACAGTTTCCACGTCTTCGACACGACGCTGCGCGACGGGGCGCAGCGCGAGGGCATCAACCTCACCGTCGCGGACAAGCTGACCATCGCCCGGCACCTCGACGACTTCGGGGTGGGCTTCATCGAGGGCGGCTGGCCCGGTGCCAACCCGCGCGACACGGAGTTCTTCGCCCGCGCCCGCCAGGAGATCGCGTTCAAGAACGCGCAGCTGGTCGCCTTCGGTGCCACCCGCAGGCCCGGCGGCACCGCCGCCGAGGACCCGCAGGTCAAAGCGCTCCTCGACTCCGGCGCCCCGGTCGTCACCCTCGTCGCCAAGTCGCACGACCGGCATGTCGAACTGGCCCTGCGCACCACCCTCGAAGAGAACCTGGAGATGGTCCGCGACACCGTCTCCCACCTGCGCGCGCACGGCCGCCGCGTCTTCGTCGACTGCGAGCACTTCTTCGACGGCTACAAGGCCGACCCGGACTACGCCAAGGCCGTCGTCCGCGCCGCCCACGAGGCCGGCGCCGACGTCGTCGTCCTCTGCGACACCAACGGCGGCATGCTGCCCGCCCAGGTCCAGGCCGTCGTCGCCACGGTCCTCGCCGACACCGGCGCGCGCCTCGGCATCCACGCCCAGGACGACACCGGCTGCGCCGTCGCCAACACCCTCGCCGCCGTCGACGCGGGCGCCACCCACGTCCAGTGCACCGCCAACGGCTACGGCGAACGCGTCGGCAACTCCAACCTCTTCCCCGTCGTCGCCGCCCTGGAGCTCAAGTACGGCAAGCGGGTCCTGCCCGAGGGCGCCCTCGCCGAGACGACCCGCATCTCGCACGCCATCGCCGAGGTCGTCAACCTCACCCCCTCCACCCACCAGCCGTACGTGGGCGTCTCCGCCTTCGCCCACAAGGCCGGACTCCACGCCTCCGCGATCAAGGTCGACCCCGACCTGTACCAGCACATCGACCCCGAGCTGGTCGGCAACACCATGCGGATGCTCGTCTCCGACATGGCCGGCCGCGCCTCCATCGAGCTCAAGGGCAAGGAGCTGGGCGTCGACCTGGGCGACGACCGCGCGCTCGTCGGCCGGGTCGTGGAGCGGGTCAAGGAGCGCGAACTCCGGGGCTACACGTACGAGGCCGCCGACGCCTCCTTCGAGCTGCTCCTGCGCGAGGAGGCCGAGGGACGGGCCCGCCGCTACTTCCGCACGGAGTCCTGGCGGGCGATCGTCGAGAACCGCCCCGACGGCACCCACGCCAACGAGGCCACCGTGAAGCTCTGGGCCAAGGGCGAGCGGATCGTCGCCACCGCCGAGGGGAACGGCCCGGTCAACGCCCTGGACCGGGCCATGCGGGTGGCCCTGGAGCGGATCTACCCGCAGCTCGCCAAGTTCGAGCTGACCGACTACAAGGTCCGCATCCTGGAGGGCCGCCACGGCACCGAGTCCACGACCCGGGTCCTGGTCACCACCAGCGACGGCGACGGCGAGTGGTCCACGGTCGGCGTCGGCGAGAACGTCATCGCCGCCTCCTGGCAGGCCCTGGAGGACGCCTTCACCTACGGCCTGCTGCGCGCGGGGCTCGACCCCGCCGAGTAGCCGCGTTCGGCCTGCTATGTCCTGTTCGGCGCCGTTCGGGTAGCGTCGATGTATGAGGACCAGGCCGCTCGCCCGCCCGGCGGCCCTCGGCGGGCTGATACTGCTGCTGCTCCTGGTCCTGGTGCCCGCCGCGGGCGCCGGGACCACCGGCGTGTCCGACGCGGCCGCCGCCCTGCGCCGGGGCCCGGTCTACGTGGACCCCGGCGCCGCCGGTCAGCTTCCGAAGGCCGAGGCGGACGCCCTCGCGCGGAAGATCGAGGACGCGGACAAGCCGCTCTTCGTGGCCGTGCTGCCCGCGAACGCGCAGTTCCCCCCGCGCGGGCTCATCGCCGATCTGCGGGCCCGGACCGGCGCCACCGGCCTGTACGCCGTACGCCTCGGCGACCGCTTCGACGCCGGGGTCGACCCCTCCGTGATGTCCCCGGCGGCCGTCCGGAGCCTCGTCGCCTCCGTCCGCGCGCCGGACGTGGACGCGGCCACGGAGCTGAACGCCTTCGTGGACCGGGCCCTGCCCGCCCTGCGCGGCTCCGCCCCCTCCTCCTGGGGCGCCGCCGGCTCCGGCTCCGGGGTGCCGCTCGCCGGGCTCGCCGTCCTCGGCGGCGTCGTCGTCGCGGGCGGCGCGGGCGCCTACGCCGTCGTCCGCCGCAACCGGCTCCGCAAGGAGGCCGAGGAACGGGCCGCCCTGGAGAGGCTCCGGGTCGTCGTCGACGAGGACATCACCGCCTTCGGCGAGGAGCTCGACCGCCTCGACTTCCACCCCGCCGAGGCCGGTGCCGACGACGCCATGCGCGGCGACTACGAACGCGCCCTCGACGCGTACGACCGGGCCAAGTCCCTCATGGCCTCCGCCGTCCGCCCGCACGACGTGCGCGGGGTGACGGAGGCCCTGGAGGAGGGCCGCTTCTCCCTCGCCGTCCTGGCCGCCCGCCGTGAGCACCGCCCGCTGCCCGAGCGGCGCGCCCCCTGCTTCTTCGACCCGCGCCACGGCCCCTCCACCGAGGACCGGCTCTGGACCCCGGCCGGCGGCACCGCCCGCGAGGTCCCGGTCTGCGCCGCCGACGCGGCCCGCCTGGACGACGGCCTCGACCCCGCCGCCCGCACGGTCGACACCGCTTCCGGCCGCCGTCCCTACTGGGAGGCGGGGCCCGCCTACGGCCCCTGGGCGGGCGGCTACTTCGGCGGCGGCCTCCTGCCCGGCCTCCTCGTGGGCACCCTCCTCGGCTCCGTGCTCTCCACCCCGGCCTACGCCTCCGAGTACGGCGGGGACGGCTTCCAGGGCGGCGACTTCTCCTCCGGCGACTTCGGGACGGGTGACGGCGGTGGATTCGGCGGTGACGGGTTCGGCGGCGGCGGGGACTTCGGCGGGGGCGGCGGCTTCGACGGCGGAGGCGGCTTCTAGAGCGGGGCCCGCCGACGGCGGCGGGGAGAGGCCGGGAACGCCGAGCGCCCGCCGTCCGCCGTGATGCGGCGGAGGGCGGGCGCGCTCGTACGGCCTCGCGGCCGGGGGTCAGGCGGTGTTCTTGATCGCGGAGATGTCGAAGGTCAGCCGGACCTTGTCGCTGACCATGACCCCGCCGGTCTCCAGGGCCGCGTTCCAGGTCAGGCCCCACTCGGAGCGCAGGATCTCGGCGGAGCCCTCGAAGCCGACGCGCTCGTTGCCGTAGACGTCGGTGGCGGAGCCGTTGAACTCCAGGTCGACGGAGAGCGGCCGGGTGACGTCCTTGATGGTCAGGTCGCCGGTGATCCGGTACGCGTCGCCGCCCAGCTGCTCGGCCTTCGTGGAGCGGAAGGTCATCAGCGGGAACCGCTCGGCGTCGAAGAAGTCGGCGCCGCGCAGGTGGTTGTCGCGGTCGGCGATGCCGGTGTCGACGGAGGCGATCCTCACGTCGATCGAGGCGGTGGAGGAGCCCGGGTCCGTCCCGTCCAGCCGCAGCGCGCCCTCGTGCTCGGCGAAGGTGCCGCGGACGTTGGTGACCATGGCGTGGCGGACGGTGAAGCCGATGCTGCTGTGGGCGGGGTCGATGGTGTAGTCGCCGGTCAGGGCGGCCAGGGCCGGGTCGACCGGGAGGGTGGCGACGGCGGTGGCGGACTCGGTGTTCTTGCGGCCGAAGAGACCCATGACTGCTCCTTGCTCGGATTTGGTTGAACCTTCAACGAGAACGACTGTAGCCCCGTCCTGTTCAACATTCAACATCTGCGGAGAACGTTCACCCGGAAGACGCCGGGAAAGGGTCGAGGCCCTCTTCCGGACGCGCGTAGAACTGCGGCACCATCTCCCTGCGCGCTCCGCACCACCTGCACCGCCGTCCCCACCCCCTCACGGTCACCAGCAGGAGGAAACCCGATGAAGCTCCGCTCCGTCCTGACCGCCCTCGCCCTCGTCCTCGGCGCCCTCTTCGCGCCCGGCGTCGGCGTCCTCGTCTCCGCCGGCGAGGCCCACGCGGTCACCAAGATCAGCCACGCCACCGCGACCTCGATGTTCCGGTCCTCCGGGATCACCTGGTCCTCGTCCGGCGGCTGCTCCGACCGCAACAACTCCACCTGTACGTCCTTCGAGCAGCTCAACCTCGCCACCGCCCAGGGCGCCCAGACGCTCCGGAGCGCCAGCGGCTGCGCCCTCAACATCACGGGCGGCACCGAGACCGGGCACGCGAGCGGCACGTACTCCCACTGGAACGGCTACAAGCTGGACTTCAGCAAGTACACCTGCCTCGGCAGCTACATCAAGAACACGTTCACCTACATCGGCGTGCGCGGCGACGGGGCCCCGCAGTGGAAGTCCGGCGCGGGCAACGTCTACGCCGACGAGGGCAACCACTGGGACGTGACCTTCTACAACTGCGGCGGCTGCTGACCCCGGGAAGCCGCCGGGAGAGCCCCCTCCGGGGTCCACTTGGACTAACCGGAGGGGGTTCTTGGACTGGAGGGCCCCCCGCGGTGCGATCCCGTTGACGGTGCCGCCGGGCCGGGGCCAACTGGTGCGCATGCCCCTCCCTCACCCCCGAAGGACCCGTGCGGCCTGCGCGCTCGCCGTGGCCTCGTCCACCGTCCTCGCCCTGGCGCCACCGGCCCTGGCCGACGTCCGGAGCCCGTCCGCCGCCGGAGCCGTGTCCTCCGCCGGAGTCGCGGCGGACACCGCCGAGAGCGCCGTCCTCACCTCCGGCCCGCTCGCCGTGGCCGTCGCGAAGGACTTCCCCCGCGTCCTCTCGTACACCGACCGCGCGAGCGGCGCCCGCCTCCTCGGAAGTACGGCCCCGGTCACCCAGGTGGTCCTCAACGGCACCGCCCGCGCCGTCCGGGCCAAGGGCGCCCCCGTCCTGTCCCGCACCTCCGCCGCCTACACCCTCGTCTTCCCCGACCTGCCCGGCGTCGAGATCGACGCGCGGCTGAGCGTGGACGGCCGGACCACCGCCTTCCGGGTCACCGCCGTCCGCGACACCGGGGCGTTCCGCGTCGGAACCCTCGACATACCCGGCCACGACCTGGTCTCCGTGGGCTCGTCGGACGCCGATGCCGCGACCGCCTTCACCCGGCTCGACCCGGACTCCACCCGCACCGCCGACGTCTTCGCGCGGATCACGGACGCCACCCCGGCCGAGGCGAACCCGGTCGGCGCCTCCTACGCGATCGTCAGCGCCGGCGGCCTCGCCGCCGCCGTCGAGTCCAACTCCAGCTACGACAAGCCCTCCGGCGCCTCCGCCCGCGACGGCGCCCGCTTCTGGCACCAGGCCCGCAGGAACGGCGCCGAGACCCGCGTCGGCGTCTGGTCGGGACAGTGGACCCATCGCGGCGAGGGCGCCCCGGAGCCCGAGAAGGGGGACGCCCTGCCCTGGGCCAAGGTCGTCGTCACCCCCGACGCCAACGGCGACGGGACCACCGACTGGCAGGACGGCGCCGTCGCCTTCCGCACGATCGGGATCAAGGCCCCCGGCAGCGAGCGGACGCCCGACCGGGTCGTCGCCCACATCCCGTTCAACTTCGCCTCCCAGGCCACCCACCCCTTCCTGCGCACCCTGGACGACGTCAAGCGGATCTCGCTCGCCACCGACGGCCTCGGCCAGTTCGCCCTGCTCAAGGGGTACGGCTCCGAGGGCCACGACTCCGCCCACCCCGACTACGGCGGCAACTACAACAAGCGGGCCGGCGGCCTCGCCGACCTCAACACCCTCCTCCGGGAGGGCAAGAAGTGGAACGCCGGCTTCGGCGTCCACGTGAACGCCACCGAGGCGTACCCCGAGGCGAAGAACTTCAGCGAGACCCTGGTCGACAAGACCAGGCCCGGCTGGAACTGGCTCAACCAGAGCTACTACATCGACCAGCGCCGGGACATCAACAGCGGCGACCTCGCCCGCCGCTTCCAGCAGCTCCGCGACGAGACCGACCCCAACCTCTCCACGCTCTACATCGACGTCTACTACACGCACGGCTGGATCGCCGACAAGACGATGCGGGCGGTGCGGGCGCAGGGCTGGAACGTCGCCACCGAGTGGGCGGACAAGTTCGAGCGCTCCTCCCTCTGGTCCCACTGGGCCAACGACCTCGACTACGGCGGCGCCACCAACAAGGGCCTCAACTCGCGGATCATCCGCTTCATCCGCAACGGCGAGAAGGACGTCTGGAACGACGACCCGGTCCTCGGCCAGACCGCCCTGGTCGACTTCGAGGGCTGGACCGGCGAGACCGACTGGAACGCCTTCACCGCCAACATCTGGCAGCGCAACCTGCCCGCCAAGTACCTCCAGCGGCAGCGGATCACCCGCTGGGACGGCGACGACGTCACCTTCACCGGCGGCGTCCGCGGCACCGTCGAGAACGGCCGCCGCACCTTCTACGAGAACGGCCGCAAGGTCCTCGACGGCAAGAGCTACCTCCTTCCCTGGGACGGCGGGAAGAAGCTCTACCACTACAACGAGACCGGCGGCACGACCAGTTGGCAGGTCCCGCCCGGGGCCCGCTCGTACACCGTGTACAGGCTCACCGACAACGGGCGCGTGAAGACCGCCACCGTGCGGCCCGCCGGCGGGCGGATCACCCTGGAGGCCGCCGCCGGACAGGCGTACGTCCTCCACCCCGACCGGGCCCCCGAGCCGGCCGACCCCCAGTGGGGCCGGGGCACCCCGGTGAAGGACCCCGGCTTCAACGACGCGAAGCTCGCCGGCTGGACGAAGACCGGCACCGTCGCCCGTGACACCGACGAGCGGGGCCGCAACAGCGCGAAGCTCACCGGCGCCGCCACCGCCGAACTCCGGCAGCGGCTCACCGGACTCGTCCCCGGCGAGCGGTACACCGCCTCCGCCCTGATCGAGGTCGAGCCGGGGAAGACCCGTCCGACCACCCTCTCCGCCGGCGGCGCGTCCGTCACCGTCGAGCGCTCCCCGCTCCAGGACCGGGTCGCCGCCTCCGACTGGAACGGCACCCGCTTCCAGCGCGCCAAGGTCACCTTCACCGCGCCCGCCCGCGGCACCGTCCTGACGGTCCGCGCGGCGGCCGGCAGCGCGGCGGCCGTCCGCGTGGACGACGTCAGGGTCGTCGCCAACGCCCCCGCCACCAGGGCCGGGACCACGGCGTACGAGGACTTCGAGGCCGTCGACCAGGGCTGGGGCCCCTTCCTCAAGGGCGACTCCGGCGGCACGACCGACCCGCGCACCCACATCGCCCAGTCGCACGCGCCCTACACCGGGGCCGGCTGGAACGGGAAGCCGGTCGACGACGTCATCGGCGGCGCCGAGTCCCTCAAGTCCCACGACGAGAACAGCGGCCTCGTCTACCGGACCGCGCCCTGGACCGTCCCGATGAAGGACGGCCACCGCTACCGCGTGGAGTACGACCACCAGTCCAGCCACGCGGGCGCCTACGAGTGGGTCACCGGCTACGACCGCCCGAACGGCACCGGGGCGGTCGAGACCCGGCGCACCCCGATCGGGCAACAGCGCACCACCGGGCACTTCGCCGAGACCGTCACGGCGGGCTGCGGCGACACCTGGACCGGCCTGCGCAAGCGCGCCGACGCCCCCGACGGCGCCGACTTCGTCCTCGACGGCTTCACCGTCACCGACCTCGGCCCGGCCCCCGAGCGCGCCGCCTGCGGTTCGCTCGCCGTCGCCGCGCCCGAGACCCTGGAGCCCGGCCGCCCGAACCGGGTCACCGTCACCTTCGCCAACGACGAGGCGACCGGGGTCACCGGCGCGCGGGCCGCCCTCGCCCTGCCCGCGGGCTGGACCGCCGAACCGGCCGCGCCCGTCGTCCTCGACGCGGTCGCGGCGGGCGGCAGGGCCACCGCCACCTGGCAGGTCACCCCGCCGGTGGACGCGCCCTACCGGTCGTACCCGCTGGACGCCTCCCTCACCTACGACGTCGGCGGGAGCGAGCGGAGGCTGGCCGCCGCCACCACCGTCCGCACCCTGCCCCCGCCGCCCACCGCCGACACCTGGGCCAGCGACCACGACTGGACCTCGGCCACCAACGGCTGGGGCCCCGTCGAGCGCGACCTCTCCAACGGCGAGACCGGTACCGGGGACGGCTCCCCGCTGCGGATCGGGGGAGTGGCCCACGCCAAGGGCCTGGGCACCCACGCCCCCTCCACCGTCCGCTACTATCTCGGCGGCCGGTGCGCCTCCTTCACCGCCGAGGTCGGCGTGGACGACGTCCAGACCGGCCGGGGCAGCGTCCGCTTCGCCGTCCTCGCGGACGGCGCGGAGAAGGTGAAGTCCCCGGTCCTCGGGGCCGCGGACCCCGCCTGGCCGCTCACCGCCGACGTCACCGGCGCGGCCTACGTCGACCTGGTGGTCGACGACGGCGGCGACGGCAACGGCAACGACCACGCGGACTGGGGCAGCGCCCGCTTCCACTGCGGCGGCTGACCCGCGCGAGCACCGTACGGGAACGGCCGGGCGGCGCCCGGGGAGGGTGTCTCCCCGGGCGCCGCCCGCGTTCCGCCGGGCCTCCCGGAGAGGGGGCGCACCGCCCGTGGCCGGGGTGCCTCCGAGCGGGCTTGTGTGAGAACCCTACAAACAAGAGGGGTGTCCGGCTGTCGACTCGGTCTTCACGCGTCACGGTTCTGTCCGGCCTCACCAGGAATCGACACGCGAGACTGTACGGAGTGGACGGCGCAGTTTTCTTGTCCGACTTCGTAGGGTCGGTACATGACCGTTGTGGACCAGATTCCGAGCGAGCCCGCTGACGCCCGCGGCCGAGTGGCCGAGCTGCACGTCCTGCGCGAGCAGGCGCTGCGGGGCCCCAGTGAGAAGGCGACCGAGGCGCAGCACGCGAAGGGCAAGCTGACGGCGCGCGAGCGCATCGAGCTGCTGCTCGACCCTGGTTCCTTCAACGAGGTCGAACAGCTGCGCCGGCACCGCGCGCAGGGCTTCGGCCTGGAGGCGAAGAAGCCCTACACCGACGGTGTGATCACCGGCTGGGGCACCGTCGAGGGCCGCACGGTCTTCGTCTACGCGCACGACTTCCGGATCTTCGGCGGCGCGCTCGGCGAGGCCCACGCGACCAAGATCCACAAGATCATGGACATGGCCATCGCGGCCGGCGCCCCGCTGGTCTCCCTGAACGACGGCGCGGGCGCCCGCATCCAGGAGGGCGTCTCCGCCCTCGCCGGCTACGGCGGCATCTTCCAGCGCAACACCCGTGCGAGCGGTGTCATCCCGCAGATCTCGGTCATGCTCGGCCCCTGCGCCGGCGGCGCGGCCTACAGCCCGGCGCTGACCGACTTCGTCTTCATGGTCCGCGAGACCTCGCAGATGTTCATCACCGGTCCGGACGTCGTCAAGGCGGTCACCGGCGAGGAGATCACCCAGAACGGCCTCGGCGGTGCCGACGTGCACGCCGAGACCTCCGGCGTCGCGCACTTCGCGTACGACGACGAGGAGACCTGCATCGCGGAGGTCCGCTACCTCCTGTCGATGCTCCCGCAGAACAACCGCGAGAACCCGCCGACCGTGCCCTCCGAGGACCCGGCGGACCGCCGCTCCGAGGTCCTCCTCGACCTGGTCCCGGCCGACGGCAACCGCCCGTACGACATGCACAAGGTCATCGAGGAGCTCGTCGACGACGGCGACTTCCTGGAGGTCCACGAGCGCTGGGCCCGCAACATCGTCTGCGCCCTGGCCCGCCTGGACGGCCAGGTCGTCGGCATCGTCGCCAACCAGCCCCAGTCGCTGGCCGGCGTCCTGGACATCGAGGCGTCCGAGAAGGCCGCCCGCTTCGTGCAGATGTGCGACGCCTTCAACATCCCGATCATCACCCTTCTGGACGTCCCCGGCTTCCTCCCGGGCGTCGACCAGGAGCACGGTGGAATCATCCGGCACGGCGCCAAGCTGCTGTACGCCTACTGCAACGCGACCGTGCCCCGGATCAGCCTGATCCTGCGCAAGGCGTACGGCGGCGCCTACATCGTCATGGACAGCCAGTCCATCGGCGCCGACCTGACGTACGCCTGGCCCACCAACGAAATCGCGGTCATGGGCGCCGAGGGAGCCGCCAACGTGATCTTCCGCAAGCAGATCGCGGAGGCGGAGGACCCCGACGCCATGCGCACCCGCATGGTCAAGGAGTACAAGGCCGAGCTGATGCACCCGTACTACGCGGCCGAGCGCGGCCTGGTCGACGACGTCATCGACCCCGCCGACACCCGCCGGGTGCTCATCAGGTCCCTCGCGATGCTCCGCACCAAGCACGCCGACCTGCCGTCCCGCAAGCACGGCAACCCGCCCCAGTAGGACTTCGCCCTCCGCACGCTCCCCGGGCCCCGCCGGGCCCCGGAGCCCCAGCAAGAGGAGTCATCCCCATGACCACTCCCGCCAACCTCCTCCGCGTCGAGAAGGGCCACGCCGACCCCGAGGAGCTGGCCGCCATCACCGCGGTCCTGCTCGCCCGCGCGGCCGCCCGGCCCGACGACACCACCGCCCGCCACGGCCGCACGGCGGCCGGCTGGCGCCGTCTGGAGCGCGAGCACGGCTTCCGCGCCCCGCACAGCTGGCGCTGAGACCCGCCGCGGCCCGTGGGCGACCGCGGGAGGGCGTACGACGGACCGAGGGCCGGAACCCCGATGACACCGGGTTCCGGCCCTCCGTCGTACCCCCGGAGCGACGCCGAAGGCCGCGTCCCCGGGAAGGGGGACGCGGCCTTCGGCACGGACGCGGGGGTACGGCTACCGCAGCCGTGCCATGAGGGCGTGCTCGACGAGGGTGATGAGCGCGCTCTTGGCGTCGGCGCGGTGGCGGGCGTCGGTGGTGATGATGGGGGTGTCGGGGCCGATCTGCAAAGCCTCGCGCACTTCTTCGGGCTGGTAGGGCTGGTTGCCGTCGAAGCCGTTGAGGGCGATGACGAAGGGGAGGCCCGAGTTCTCGAAGTAGTCCACCGCCGGGAAGCAGTCGGCGAGGCGGCGGGTGTCCACGAGGACGACGGCGCCGATGGCGCCGCGTACCAGGTCGTCCCACATGAACCAGAACCGGTCCTGTCCGGGCGTGCCGAAGAGGTACAGGATCAGGTCCTGGTCGAGGGTGATGCGGCCGAAGTCCATGGCGACGGTCGTCGTCGTCTTGTCGCCGGTGTGGGTGAGGTCGTCGATCCCCGCCGAGGCGGAGGTCATGACGGCTTCGGTACGCAGCGGGTTGATCTCCGAGACGGCGCCGACGAACGTGGTCTTGCCCACGCCGAAGCCACCCGCCACCACGATCTTCGCGCTGGTGGTTGAACGGGCCGCGCCGCCGCTAGAGCTTGCGAAGTCCACTGAGCACCCTTTCGAGCAGTGTCACGTCTGGCTGACCGCCGGCGGCCTCGTCGCCGCCGGGCTGGTGGATGGCGACGAGCCCGGCCTCCGCCAGGTCGGCGACGAGGATTCGGGCGACGCCGAGGGGGATGGAGAGGAGCGCCGAGATCTCCGCGACCGACTTGATCTCGAAGCAGAGCCGGCAGATCCGCTGGTGCTCGGGCAACTGCCCCTGCAGCCGGGACGGATCGGCCGTGGTGCTGACCAGCGCCTCGATGGCGAGCTGGTAACGCGGCCGGGTCCGGCCGCCGGTCATCGCGTACGGACGCACCAGGGGGTTGTGCCCGCCGGAGCCGCTCGCGGCGGACGAGCCGCGCGAGGAGCTCGGCGAACCGGCGGCGGTCGGCGGGGCCTGGGGGTGCCCGTAGTGCTGCGGCGCACCCTGCCTGTTCGGGGCGGAGGGAAAGTCGTACCGGTTCCGGGCGGGGTCGCCCAGCGGTGCCTGGTGCGGGTCGTAACCGTTGTAAGGGCTCGCGCCCGGGGGTGTTCCCACGTTTCCTCCTCCGACTGCCTCGCGGTCCATGTCCCTTGGAGCCGCGCCACCGCACCCTACGGGGCGGTGGCGCGAAACGCACGGTCTGTCTGTTGGTTGAGAAGACTTCCCTCGGCCGGGAAGAGTTCACTCAGTTGAGAAGGCTGCCCTGGAGCTCCGCGCGGAGGTCGGGGGTCAGCACGGTGCCGGCCCGGTCGACCAGCAGCGCCATCTCGTAGCCCACGAGGCCGATGTCCGCCTCGGGGTGGGCGAGCACGGCCAGCGAGGAGCCGTCCGAGATCGACATGATGAAGAGGAAGCCGCGCTCCATCTCCACCACCGTCTGGTTGACCGCACCGCCCTCGAAGATCCGGGACGCGCCCGCGGTCAGCGAGGTCAGTCCGGAGGCGACGGCCGCCAGCTGGTCGGCGCGGTCGCGGGGGAAGCCCTCGGACATCGCCAGCAGGAGTCCGTCGGCGGAGACCACCACCGTGTGGGACACCCCGGGGGTGTTGTCCACGAAGTTGGTGATCAACCAGTTCAGATTCTGCGCCGCCTGGCTCATGCTCACACTAACGCTCCTGGTTGTAGGTACTGCCCGGGCCGAGGCCCGATCCGTTCGTGTCCGTCCCCGCGTTGCGTCCCTGCTGGACGCCCCGGCGCAGGTTGCTCAACCTGCCCCGGACGTCCTCGGGCGCGCGGGAGACCTGGGGGCCGCCCTGCGGGGTCTGTTCGGCCGTGCCCTCGACCAGGTTGGCCTTCGGGACCCGCCGGGGGAGACCGGACGAGGTGACCCCGCCCGCCTTCGGCTCCTTGAGCTTTCCGGCCCGCTGCCAGCGCTCGTCGTTGGTCGAGCGCCAGTCGTCGGAACCACCGGCTTCGTTCTGCGGCTGCTCCGGCCGGGGGGCCTCGGCCCGCTGCGCCGCCGGGGCGGCGCCGCCGCGGCGCGGCAGTCCGGCATCGGTCAGCGCGTGGCCGGCGTCCGGGGCGGAACTCGGGGTCGGACCCGGACGGTCGAAGCCTACGCGGTCGGCGGGCTGTTCGGGAGCGGCCGGAGCAGATTCCGGTTCCGCTCCGTACTCCTGTGCGTAGTCGTTCCGGTAGGTGTTCTGATCCGGCCACTCCGCCTGGTGGGAATGGGAATCGAACGTGTTTCCGTACGTCTGGTGTTCGGTGCCCTGGGTGTCGTACGGGGCTTCCGCATAGCCGGGCTGGGAGTACCCCTCGTAGGCCGGCTGCGGCGTCCCGTAGCCGCCCTCGGCGTAGCCGTCCTGCCGCGGGTACCCGGCCGCGTACTCCTGGCCGTATCCCTGGGGTCCCGGCTGCCCGTACTCCTGCGCCGGAGCGTACTCCTGGCCCTGGGGGGCCTGCTCCCCGGTCTGGGCGTAACCCTGGTCCCGGTCCTGGCCGTAACCCTGCTCCCCGGCCTGGCCGTAACCCTGCTCCTGGCCGTAGCCCCGGTCCTGGGGGACCTGCTGCTCCTGGCCCCGGTCGTACTCCTCCGTCCGCCCGGCCTCGTCGCGGAAGAGCGGACCCCCGTCCTCCCGGGTCCGGCCGCCGAGCGCGGCACGCCGGCTCTCCAGCCGCGGCGAACGGTCGGCCGGGGCGGAGGGACGCTCCTCCCCGGACGGCTGCTGCTCGTAGCGCGAGTCGTCGAAGCCGAGGTCGGCCGCGGTCAGCACCGGCTGCGCCGAGCCGCCCTCGAAGGCGTTCTGCTGCTGCTGTTCCGGGATGATCTGGGAGACGGTGAAGTCGTCGTGGGCCGGCTGCTCGCCGCCACCGCCGTGCGTGATCGCGTCCGGCAGCATGACCAGCGAGGTCGTCCCGGCCTGCTCGCCCGAGGGGCGGAGCTGGACCCGGATGCCGTGCCGGTCGGCGAGCCGGCCGACCACGAAGAGGCCCATGCGCTGCGAGATGGCGGCGTCCACGGTCGGCGGGTTGGCCAGCTTGTGGTTGATGTCCGCGAAGTCCTCGGCGGTGAGGCCGATGCCCTTGTCGTGGATCTCCACCATCACGCGGCCGTCGGGGAGACGGGTCGCGGTGACGCGGACCTTGGTCTGCGGGGAGGAGAACGTGGTGGCGTTCTCCAGGAGCTCGGCGAGCAGGTGCACGAGGTCGGTCACGGCCCGGCCGTGGATCTCGGCCTCCGGGACGCCCGCCAGCTCGATGCGCTCGTACTGCTCCACCTCGGAGGAGGCGGCGCGCAGGACGTCCACCAGGGGGACCGGCTGGTCCCAGCGGCGGCCCGGCTCCTCGCCGGCGAGGACGAGGAGGTTCTCGCCGTTGCGGCGCATGCGGGTCGCCAGGTGGTCCAGCTTGAAGAGGTTCTCCAGCTGGTCCGGGTCGGCCTCGTTGTTCTCCAGGGTGGTGATGAGGGTCAGCTGGCCCTCGATCAGCGACTGGTTGCGGCGCGAGAGGTTGGTGAAGATCGCGTTGACGTTGCCGCGGAGCATGGCCTGCTCGGCGGCGAGCCGGACGGCCTCGCGGTGGACCTGGTCGAAGGCGCGGGCGACCTCGCCGATCTCGTCCCGGGAGTCGATCGGGATCGGCTGCACCCGGGTGTCGACCCGGCCCGGCTCGGTGCGGGAGAGCTGGTCGACCAGCATCGGCAGGCGCTGCTCGGCGATGCCGAAGGCGGCGGTCCGCAGCGTGCGCATCGAGCGGCTCATCTGGCGGGCCATCATCCCCGCCAGGACGAACGCGGCGAGCAGGGCGACGACCACGACGGCGCCGTCCAGCCAGGCGTCCGTCTTGGCGTCGTCGGAGATCTGGGCGGCCTCGGCCACGGCCTTGTCGACGAGGGACTTCTCGACCTCGCTGTAGCCCGTGAACTTGGCGGTGGCGACCGCCATCCACGTCTCCTGCGTGATGCCCCTGGCCTTCAGGGCGGCGATGCCGTCCGGGCCCTTGGCGGTGCCGATCGCGGAGGCCATGCCGGAGTAGAGGGTGCCGTCCTTGCCCTTGGGCGGCACGGCGTCGCCGCTCGGGGTCTGCCTGGCGCCCTCGGCGGCCTTGGCGGCCATGACCTTCTTGAGGAGTTCGACGTCCTCGGGCATGCCGCCGGAGCTGAACTCGCCGAGGGCGATCTGCTCCAGGTAGTTGTACGAGTTGAACGCCACGGACTGCTGGGCGAAGACCGCCTCGTTCTGGCTGGGCCGGACGAGGAGCTGGGTGCCGATGGACCGCTGGAGGGACTCGGCGCCCTTGGCGAGCTGGATCGCGTAGACGCTGCGGCCGTAGCTGGTGACGTTGCCGGTGCCCAGGCCGAGCTCGTTGGAGAACTCGGTGAGGTAGTGCTGGACGCCGGTGTACGCGAGCTGGGTGTTCACCGGGTCGTAGGAGCGGGCGTACGCGTCCTTGCGCAGCGCGTCGAGCTTCGGCTCCTCGTCCTTGAACAGACGCAGCCGGCGCTCCAGGCCCTGGCCCGAGGGCAGGTTCCCGGCGGCCTCGGCGAACCGGGCGCGGGCCGCGTCGGTCCTGGCGTACGCCTGCTGGACCTCGCTGCTCCTGCGGTCCTCCGGGGTCCTCGCGGCCAGCAGCGGGGCGGCGGTGAGGTCCCGCTCGTCGAGCAGGGCGGTGCTGTACTCCGAGGCGGCGCGCACGATGAGCGCCGTCTTCTCGGCGTCCTGGGCCTCCTGCCAGGTGTCGATCGACCCCTTGACCTGGAAACCGCCCATGACGAGGCCGACGAGCACGGGTATGAGGAGGATCGCGTTCAGACGGGTGGGAACCCGCCAGTTGCGGGGCGACAGCTTGCTGGAACTTCCCTCGGCCGCCTCCGCGGGCGGCGGCGTCACGGGCACGCCCGCGGACGGCACCGCTGTGCGTGACGGCGGCGTGAAGTTGCCCCGCGTCTCCTGCTCCGCGGAGCTTTCCTTGCTTCGCCTCACTCGACCAACAACCTCTCGGCGTCGGCACCTACGTTGTGCCGGTGTTTCGTTCAGGGCCGTACTACTCGGGAGTTCATGAATTGCAGCACGTGAAGGGGGTCCCTTCCAAACACCGGGAGACGACCGCCCCCGTCGGCCCGAACGAAGAATAAAACGGGCATAAAGAGCGAGCCCCGTCAAATGACGGGGCTCAGGTGAGCACAGCGGCACCGACCGGATGCGTCGGGTGTCCGAGGCGCTCCAATTCTCTGTCGAAACGTTATGAACATGAGGACGGCCGTGTCGAACGACACAGGCCGCCCCCGGCGGGGCACGGGACAACCGCCCGGCCCGTTCCCCTACTTGAGCCGTGCCATGAGGGCGTGCTCGACGAGGGTGATGAGCGCGCTCTTGGCGTCGGCGCGGTGGCGGGCGTCGGTGGTGATGATGGGGGTGTCGGGGCCGATCTGCAAAGCCTCGCGCACTTCTTCGGGCTGGTAGGGCTGGTTGCCGTCGAAGCCGTTGAGGGCGATGACGAAGGGGAGGCCCGAGTTCTCGAAGTAGTCCACCGCCGGGAAGCAGTCGGCGAGGCGGCGGGTGTCCACGAGGACGACGGCGCCGATGGCGCCGCGTACCAGGTCGTCCCACATGAACCAGAACCGGTCCTGTCCGGGCGTGCCGAAGAGGTACAGGATCAGGTCCTGGTCGAGGGTGATGCGGCCGAAGTCCATGGCGACGGTCGTCGTCGTCTTGCCACCGGTGTGCGTGAGGTCGTCGATCCCCGCCGAGGCGGAGGTCATCACGGCCTCGGTACGCAGCGGGTTGATCTCCGAGACGGCGCCGACGAACGTGGTCTTGCCCACGCCGAAGCCACCCGCCACCACGATCTTCGCGCTGGTGGTCGACCGGGCCGCACCGCCGCTAGAGCTTGCGAAGTCCACTGAGCACCCTTTCGAGCAGAGTCACGTCCGGCGTGCCGCCGGTCTCTCCGTTGCCCGGCTGGTGGATCGCCACCATGCCGGCCTCCGCCAGGTCGGCGACGAGGATCCGGGCGACGCCGAGCGGCATCGACAGGAGGGCCGACACCTCGGCCACCGACTTGACCTCGCGGCACAGGTGGCAGATCCGCTGGTGCTCGGGGAGCAGCGTGGCGAGGTGCGCCGGGTCGGCCGTGGTGCTGACCAGCGCCTCGATGGCGAGCTGGTAACGCGGCCGGGTCCGGCCGCCGGTCATCGCGTACGGACGCACCAGCGGCTGGTCGCCCTCGTGTCCGTACTCGTCGACTGAGGAGCCGTACGGATCGTGAGAGGCGGGGGGCGGGGTCATGAATCCTCCGGGCGTGACAGCAAGGCTTCTGCCGTCTGATGGGGCCGGTGGGGGGCCGGATGGGGCGGCCGGACGGTGAACGGTGCCCAGGGCGGTACGGAGGGGCGTACCGCCCTGTCGGTCATTCGGGCGGGGTCAGGGGTGTCCGGGTACGGACACCGCTAGTGGAGCAGACTGCCCTGGAGCTCCGCGCGGAGGTCCGGGGTGAGCACGCTGCCGGCCCGGTCGACCAGCAGCGCCATCTCGTAGCCCACGAGGCCGATGTCGCACTCGGGGTGGGCGAGCACGGCCAGCGAGGAGCCGTCCGAGACGGACATGAGGAAGAGGAAGCCGCGCTCCATCTCCACCACGGTCTGCGCGACGGGGCCCCCCTCGAAGATCCGGGACGCGCCCGCGGTCAGCGAGGTCAGTCCGGACGCGACCGCCGCCAGCTGGTCGGCGCGGTCGCGGGGGAATCCTTCCGACATGGCCAGCAGGAGTCCGTCGGCGGAGACCACCACCGTGTGGGACACCCCGGGGGTGTTGTCCACGAAGTTGGTGATCAACCAGTTCAGATTCTGCGCCGCCTGGCTCATCGCGTTCAACTAACGCTCCTGCTGATGGTTCGGACCGAGGTGGAAGCTACCCGTGGTCGAGTTGCCCGCCTGTCGGCCCTGCTGGATGCCGCGGCGCAGATTGGTCAGCCGGCCGCGGACGTCGTCGGGTGCACGCGAGACCTGGGGGCCGGCCGTGTGGGCCTGCTCCTGTGCGGTCCCGGGTACGAGGTTGGCCTTCGGCACGCGCCGGGGGAGGCCGGAGGTGGTGACGCCGCCGGCCGCGGGCTTGCGCACCCGCTCGGCCTGACGCACCAGCTCGTCGTTGGGCGAGGACCGCCACGCGGCCCCGCCGGTCTGGCGACCGCCGTCGGCGGCCTGCTGGTCACCGGCCGGCCGGGGGGCCGGGGCGGACGGCTGCGGCACGACCGGGATCTGCGCCGTCTGCGTCGGGTCGGGCACCTGGCCTGCCGCCGACGCCTGCTGCCGGGCCTGCTCCTGGTGGAACCAGTTGGTCTCCAGCGTGTCGTACAGCGGCGTCCGGCCGTCGCCCGCGCCGCCCGCCGGCGGCAGCGCCTCCGGACGGCGCGGCTGCTGGAGCTGCGGCTGCTGCGGTTCCTGCCCGCGGACCGGCTCGGCCGGGCGCGGGGTGCCGAAGTCGTCGCCGCCGGGCCGCCGGAGCGGCGCCGGAGCCTGCTGCTGGGCCTGCTGCGGCACGAAGGGCTGCCGGCCGAACTGCTGCGCGCCGTCCTGGTACCCCTGCGGGGCCTGCGGCTGCTGCGGCGCCTGGGGCTGCTGCTGCGCGCCGAAGTCGGGGCGGGCGAACTGCCCCGTGGAGCCGGGACCCTGCGGAACGCCGAAGTCCGGGCGCGGGAACTGCGCCGTCGACGCCGGGTCCTGCGCGCCGTCCTGGTACCCCTGCGGCTGCTGCGGGGCCTGGGCCTGCTGCGCGCCGAAGTCGGGGCGGGCGAACTGCCCCGTGGAGCCGGGACCCTGCGGAACCGCGAACCGGCCCGTGGTCTCCGGGTCCTCGTGGCCGCGCGGGGCGTCCTGCGGAAGCGTCTCCTGCTGCGGGTACCGCGCCTGCTGCTGGGCCTGCTGCTCGTTGCCCCAGCTCGTGGCCTGCGGGCGCTGCGGCTGGGGGGTGCCGCCGGGCAGCTCGGCGCGCGGGAAGTCGTACCCGCCCTGCCGGCCGTCCTGCGGCGCCTGCGGCTGCTGCGGGCCGGGACCGGCCTGCGGGGCGCTCCGGTTGCCCCACACGTCCGTGCGGGACGGGATGGCGCTCGCGGCGCCGCCGATGAAGCCGCCTCCGCCGGGGCCCGGACGCAGGGCGTCGGGAGACTGGGGGGCCTGCGACAGCGGACCGGTCTGCTCCGGCCGCGCGTTCTGCGGCTGCGGGGCGCGGGACCGCTGCGGGTCCTGCGGACCACCGGCGAGCGGCGCGCCGTCGCGGGCGGGCAGCGCGGCCCGGGGGCCGCCCGCACCGACCTGACCGCGCGCGGCGCCGGCGCCGAGCCGTCCGGCCGCCGGGGACGGCGCGCCGCCCTGACCCGGACGTCCGCCGGGCAGCCGCCCGCCCGGGGCGGAGGCACCCGGAGGCATCGCGCCCTGACCGCCCGCGCCCGGCTTGGGCATGGGCTTCTTGCCGCCCTGGGCGACGTCGACGGGGAGCATGACGAGCGCGGTGGTGCCGCCGGAGTCGGAGGGACGCAGCTGGATGCGGATGCCGTGCCGCAGGGACAGGCGGCCGACCACGAACAGACCCATGCGGCGGGAGACCGAGACGTCCACGGTGGGCGGCGAGGCCAGCCGCTCGTTGATCGCCGCCAGGTCCTCGGGGGAGAGGCCGATGCCGGTGTCGTGGATCTCGACGAGCACGCGCCCGTCGGGCAGCGCGTGGCCGGTGACCCGGACCTTCGTCTGCGGGGAGGAGAACGAGGTGGCGTTCTCCAGCAGCTCGGCGAGGAGGTGCACGAGGTCGTTGACGACCCGGCCGGCGACCTCGGTGGCCGGGACCGCGGCCAGTTCGATGCGCTCGTACTGCTCCACCTCGGAGGCGGCGGCGCGGAGCACGTCGACCAGCGGGACCGGACGGGTCCAGCGGCGGCCCGGCTCCTCGCCGGCGAGGACGAGGAGGTTCTCGCCGTTCCGGCGCATGCGGGTGGCGAGGTGGTCGAGCTTGAAGAGCGAGGAGAGCTGGTCCGGGTCGGCCTCGCGGGACTCCAGCTCGGAGATGAGCGAGAGCTGGCGCTGGATGAGGCCCTGGGAACGGCGCGAGAGGTTGGTGAACATCGCGTTGACGTTGCCCCGGAGGAGGGCCTGCTCGGCGGCGAGGCGCACGGCCTCGCGGTGCACGTCGTCGAAGGCCGCGGCCACCTTGCCGATCTCGTCCCGGGAGTGCACGCCGACGGACTCCACGGAGGTGTCGACGTCCTGCGGGTCGGACTCGGAGAGCTGCTTGACGAGCTCGGGCAGGCGTTCCTGGGCGACCTTCGTCGCGGTGTCCTGGAGCCGGCGCAGCGAGCGGATCATGGACCGGGCCACGACGAAGGCGCCGATGAGGGAGACGCCGAGGACGAGCAGGATCAGCGCACCGTTGATGATGGCCTCGCGCTGCGACTCCTGGCGCAGCTCGCGGGCCATGCCCTCCATGTCGCCGAGGAGACCGCTCTCGATGCGGTTCATCGCGGTGATCTTGGTGCCGTACTCGTCGGTGAAGTTCAGGTGGCCGCGCTTGACGCCCTCCGGCATCGCGGTGTCGGTGTTCAGCACGCGCTCGGCGTACTTGTCGGCGGCGATGATCGACGGGTTGCCCCGGTTCAGGGGCGCGGTCAGCTCGTCGGCGTCGCCGCCGGTCGACTCGTAGATCGCCTGGAAGGTCTTGAGCTCGACGCCCTCACTGTTGAGCGCGGCCTCGCCGTAGAGGCGGTCGCCCTGGACGATCCGCCCGGCGGTCTTGTCGCTCGGGGGCAGCGCCGCCGCGATGATCGCCTGCTGGATGGAGGCGTACTCCTTGGCGGACGAGAACGCGGCGAGCGCGCGGGTCCGCTTGATCATCTCGGGGTTGCTGGTCGCCTGCGCCATGTCCTGGGACAGGCTCAGGAGCGAGCGGATGAGGCGGCTGTACGCCTCGACCGTCACCGAGTGGGAGACGCCCTTCTCGTACGCGCTGCTCCGGATGGAGTGGAGTTCGGTGACCTGCGAGGCGATCTGGCTGACGTTCTGCCGGATGCTGCGCAGCGCCTCGTCGCCGTCGGCGGCCGGGATCTCCTCGGTGGCGGTGAGGAACGCCTTGTACTCGAGGTCGGTCTTCCGGCGCGGGTTGGAGACCTGGTAGTCGCTGCTGGGACGGCCGTTGGCCAGCGGGCCGGCGGACAGGTCGCGCTCGGTCTGGAGGGCCTGCGCGAGGTCCGTCGCCTCACGGGTCAGCTTGGTGAGCAGCTGCATGTGGTCGAGCTGCTCCATGTCCTGGAGCGACTCGTTGATGCGGATGCCGCCCAGGGTGGTCGCCGCGACCACGGGCAGGGTGAGGAGCGCGACCAGACGCGTGGAGATGCGCCAGTTGCGGAGGGCTATTCGGGGGCCGACCCCGTTGTCGGGGTTCCCGGCCCGGGGGTCGGGGGAAGCGGCGGACGGGTCGGCGGAAGCGGTCGCGGCGCCCGCGCGACGGCCGCCGTCACCGCCTTCGCCGGACGGTCCCTGACCCTGGTTCGGGGTGTGCGGGGCCGAGGGACCGCGGTCGGTCCCGGCGCGCGGTTCCTGCTCCGCCGGAGCATCCGCTCGGCCCTGGCGGGCCTGGGGAGACCCCGAGCCATCCCTCTTGAAACGTCCCTGCACTAGCGTCGCAACCTCTGGACCAGGCGCCCTTCCGGATGAACGGAGAGGACGGTGTCGGCGTCGTCGGGGGGCGTGGAGCACCCCAGGTGGTCGTCGGTGACCGGCGCAGTTCCCCCTTCTTCCCGCCACGCGGCCGGCGCTGCGTTGCGCCCCCTGCGCGCCGGCTTGAAACCCGCGGCGGTGCGTGGAATTCCAGCACAGTGGAGGATCTCCAACAAGGGCCGCGTGTCGCGCCGGGAGGGGTATGACAACGCGTGCGCAAAGGGTCACCCCTTGTAGAAAACGATCACGGATGATTCGGACTTTTCCGTCCCAACGACCTGGCGCCCCCGTGTGTCCCAGTCGGCATGATCGGGAGCGGAATAGATCGTTCAGTGGCGGAATGTACCTTTCGGGGTCGATCGGAAGCCGTCCGTAATGCCCGGAAACTCCCCTCATAAGTGAGCAAACTCACAAGGAAATCGATGACTTGGGCATGCATCTCGAGGGAAACGGGTGTTTAGCCTGACGTTTTACGTCCCACGCGCCCGCCCGGGCGCCCGTCCCGGAACAAGGTCCGAGTCACCGCCATGAAGAAGACGACGCCCCCCACCACGGCCAACCCCCGCCGCTCCACCCTCGTCCACCTCACGGACGCCGCGCAGCTCGGCCGGGGCGCCCGGCCGGAGTACACGGTGGAACTGCCCGGCCGGACGGCCAACCCGCGCCGCACCGTCCTCATGAAGGCCCCGGCCCCGCACGAGCCCGCCCCCTACGCCCCGGCCTCCCGCTAGGTGTATTGACCCGCCCCCACCGGCCCGTACGCCCCCGCGGGGCCTTCCGGCGGCCCCCCGCCGCGTTAGCCTGGAGCGTCAGACTCCAGCCAGTACCAAGTGAGGGGCGACAGCACTCGTGCGCATCGCCAGATTCTCCATCGACGGCAACGTGGCCTTCGGCGCGGTCGAGGGCGAGGGACCTGCCGAGTCCGCCGCGTCCGGCGACCTCGTCCTCGACATCATCAAGGGCATCCCTTACACCGACTTCGAGCTCAGCGGCACCAAGGTCCCGCTGAGCAAGGTGCGGCTCCTGCCGCCGGTGCTCCCCAACAAGGTCGTGGCCATCGGCCGCAACTACGCCGAGCACGCCGCCGAACTCGGCAACGAGGTCCCCGAGGTGCCCGTCGCCTTCTTCAAGCCCACCACCTCGGTGATCGGCTCCGGCGACGCCATCGAGTACCCCTCCTTCTCCAGCGAGCTGCACCACGAGGCCGAACTGGCCGTGGTGATCGGCCGCATGTGCCGCGAGGTCCCCCGGGAGCGCGTCAAGGACGTGATCTTCGGCTACACCTGCGCCAACGACGTCACCGCCCGCGACGCGCAGCGGCGCGAGAAGCAGTGGGCCCGCGCCAAGGGCTTCGACACCTCCTGCCCCCTGGGGCCCTGGGTGGAGACCGACCTGGACCCGGGCGACCTGGCCGTGCGGGCCACGGTCAACGGCGAACAGCGCCAGCTCGGCCGTACGAGCGACATGGTCCGCTCCGTCGAGGACCTGGTCGTCCACATCACCGAGGCCATGACGCTGCTCCCCGGCGACGTCATCCTCACCGGTACCCCCGCCGGAGTCGGACCGCTCAACGTCGGCGACGAGGTCGCCGTCACCATCGAAGGCATCGGCACTCTCACCAATAAGGTGATCAAGCGTGGCTAACGCTCCCCTCCGCGTCCGTTTCTGTCCCTCGCCGACCGGCAACCCCCACGTGGGCCTGGTCCGCACCGCCCTCTTCAACTGGGCCTTCGCCCGGCACAACCAGGGCACCATGGTCTTCCGCATCGAGGACACCGACGCGGCGCGCGACTCCGAGGAGTCGTACCACCAGCTGCTCGACTCGCTGCGCTGGCTCGGCCTCGACTGGGACGAGGGCCCGGAGGTCGGCGGCCCGCACGCGCCGTACCGCCAGTCGCAGCGGATGGACATCTACAAGGACGTCGCGGACAAGCTGCTCGCCGGCGGCTACGCGTACCCCTGCTACTGCACCACCGAGGAGCTCGACGAGCGCCGCGAGGCCGCCCGTGCCGCCGGCCGCCCCTCCGGCTACGACGGCCACTGCCGCGACCTCACCGACGAGCGGAAGGCCGCGTACGAGGCCGAGGGCCGCACCCCGATCGTGCGCTTCCGGATGCCGGACGAGCCGATCACCTTCACCGACCTGGTCCGCGGCGAGCTCACCTTCACCCCGGAGAACGTGCCGGACTACGGCATCCTCCGGGCCAACGGCGCCCCGCTCTACACCCTGGTCAACCCGGTCGACGACGCCCTGATGGAGATCACCCACGTCCTGCGCGGCGAGGACCTGCTCTCCTCCACCCCGCGCCAGATCGCGCTCTACAAGGCGCTGATCGAGCTGGGCGTCGCCCAGGAGATCCCCGCCTTCGGCCACCTGCCCTACGTGATGGGCGAGGGCAACAAGAAACTCTCCAAGCGCGACCCGCAGGCGTCCCTCAACCTCTACCGGGAGCGCGGCTTCCTCCCCGAGGGCCTGCTGAACTACCTCTCCCTGCTCGGCTGGTCCTTCTCGGCCGACCAGGACATCTTCACCGTTCCCGAGATGGTGGCGAAGTTCGACATCGCCGACGTCAACGCCAACCCGGCCCGCTTCGACCTCAAGAAGGCCGAGTCGATCAACGCCGACCACATCCGCATGCTGGACGTGAAGGCGTTCGCCGAGGCGTGCGAGCCCTGGCTGCGCGCCCCGCACGCCCCCTGGGCGCCCGAGGACTTCGACCGGGCCGCCTGGGAGGCCATCGCGCCGTACGCCCAGACCCGCCTGACCGTCCTCTCGGACATCACGGCCAACGTCGACTTCCTCTTCCTGGACGAGCCGGTCTTCGACCAGGCGTCGTGGGACAAGGCGATGAAGGGCGAGCCCGCCGCGCTCCTCACCACCGCCCGGGAGAAGCTCGCGGACGCCGACTGGAGCGACCCCGAGTCCCTCAAGGCCGCCGTCCTGGCCGCCGGCGAGGCCCACGGCCTCAAGCTCGGCAAGGCCCAGGCCCCCGTCCGCGTCGCGGTCACCGGCCGCACGGTCGGCCTCCCGCTCTTCGAGTCCCTGCAGATCCTCGGCAGGGAGAAGACGCTGGCCCGCGTCGACGCGGCGCTGGCGAAGCTCACCGCGTAGGCGTCACCCCGGCATACGGGACGGAGGGCGGCGACCGGAACGGGTCGCCGCCCTCCGGCGCGTCCCCGCCGTCGGTACCGTGGCCCCATGACCATCCGGGCGGTCCTCTGGGACATCGACGACACGATCTTCGACTACGCCACCGCCGACACGGCCGGGATGCGCGGCCACCTCGCGGCCGAGGGGCTCCTGGAGGGCTTCGGCACGGTGGAGGCGGCCCTCGACCGGTGGCGGGAGCTCACCGCCCTCCACTGGCGCCGCTTCGAGCGGGAGGGCGGCGACTTCCTGGACCAGCGGCGCGACCGGGTCCGGGACTTCCTCGGCAGGCCGGAACTCACCGCCGCCGAGGCCGACGCCTGGTTCGGCCGGTACGTCGTCCACTACGAGGCGGCCTGGGCGCTCTTCCCCGACACCGTGCCCGTGCTCGACCTCCTCGCCCGTGACTACCGTCACGCCGTCCTGTCGAACTCCAGCGTCCACAACCAGGAGCGCAAGCTCCGCGTCCTGGGCGTCCGGGACCGCTTCGAGGCCGTCCTGTGCGCCGCCGAGCTGGGCGTGGCGAAGCCGGCCCCGGAGGCGTTCCACGCGGCCTGTGCCGCCCTGGGCCTGCCCCCGCACCAGGTGGCGTACGTCGGCGACCAGCCGGACATCGACGCCCGGGGCGCGGTGGAGGCGGGGCTGCGGGGCGTCTGGCTGGACCGCGCGGGCCTCGGCGGCCGGCCCGAGCTGCACCGGATCACGGACCTCCACCAGCTCCCGGACCTGCTCCGCCCGGATACCCGTTTTGGAGCGCGGTCCACCTTCGGGTAATGTTCTTCCTGCGCCGAGGGGAGCAAGCCGAAAGGCAAGAACCCGGAAAGCGCAAGCCGAGCAGGATCCCCGGCTGGGGAAGTTGTTCCGGTGGCCTATGGTGTAATTGGCAGCACGACTGATTCTGGTTCAGTTAGTCTTGGTTCGAGTCCAGGTAGGCCAGCTCGCAGAGCTCATCTGCATCGTGGATCTCATCCACAAAGCCCCCGTTGTGTAGCGGCCTAGCACGCCGCCCTCTCAAGGCGGTAGCGCCGGTTCGAATCCGGTCGGGGGTACGGATCCATCCTGTGGAACACCTGGGTAGCTCCCGGTGCGTCCGCGGTGACATCACCCGGCTCCGGCCGGGTGGGATCGCTAGGGCCCCCGTTGTGTAGCGGCCTAGCACGCCGCCCTCTCAAGGCGGTAGCGCCGGTTCGAATCCGGTCGGGGGTACCAACTGGTTCTAAACCACCAGTGGCCTATGGTGTAATTGGCAGCACGACTGATTCTGGTTCAGTTAGTCTTGGTTCGAGTCCAGGTAGGCCAGCGCAGTGATACCGCGCGACTCCGTCGCGTGACTCCAGATCTTGCCCCCGTTGTGTAGCGGCCTAGCACGCCGCCCTCTCAAGGCGGTAGCGCCGGTTCGAATCCGGTCGGGGGTACGCAGGAGGAAGCCCTTCCCTTCGGGGGAGGGCTTCTTCGTCGTTCGGTGCCGTACGGCCCCGCGCGCAATTCCGGCCCACCGCTGCGGCGTTGGAGCGGTGGGCCGGGAGGGACGGGGGAGGCGGGGGTCAGCCGTTGCGGCGCAGCGCCTCGGAGAGGCGGGCGGCGGCGTCGATGACCGCCTGGGCGTGCATGCGGCCCGGGTGGCGCGTCAGGCGCTCGATGGGGCCGGAGACCGACACGGCGGCCACCACGCGGTTCGAGGGGCCGCGCACGGGCGCGGAGACGGACGCGACGCCCGGCTCCCGCTCGCCGATCGACTGGGCCCAGCCCCTGCGCCGCACGCCCGACAGGGCCGTCGCGGTGAAACGGGCGCCCTGGAGGCCGCGGTGCAGCCGCTCGGGCTCCTCCCAGGCCATCAGGATCTGCGCCGACGAGCCGGCCTTCATCGTCAGCGTCGAACCGACCGGAACGGTGTCCCGGAGGCCCGAGAGCCGCTCGGCCGCCGCCACGCAGATGCGCATGTCGCCCTGGCGGCGGTAGAGCTGGGCGCTCTCGCCGGTGACGTCGCGCAGATGCGTGAGCACCGGGCCCGCGGTCGCGAGCAGCCGGTCCTCGCCGGCCGCGGCGGCGAGCTCCGCGAGGCGCGGTCCGAGGATGAACCGGCCCTGCATGTCGCGCGCCACCATCCGGTGGTGTTCCAGTGCCACGGCGAGACGGTGTGCCGTGGGTCGTGCGAGTCCCGTCGCCGCGACCAGTCCTGCGAGGGTGGCCGGACCGGACTCCAGGGCGCCCAGGACAAGGGCTGCCTTGTCGAGAACACCTACGCCGCTAGAGTTGTCCATGCAACGATATTCGCGTCTCACTCTGTGAAACGCAAGTTCAATTTCCCCGGGAACTTGTCACTCTGGTGGGGCGGCCGCACAACGGCCCGCGAAACGGGTTTCTAGTTGTGCCGACGCAGACGTCGGCCGGAGGGAAAGCGATGGGTAGGACACTCGCGGAGAAGGTCTGGGACGACCACGTCGTCCGGCGCGCCGAGGGCGAGCCCGACCTCCTCTTCATCGATCTGCACCTGCTGCACGAGGTGACCAGCCCCCAGGCGTTCGACGGGCTGCGCCAGAACGGCCGGCAGGTGCGGCGCCTCGACCTCACCATCGCCACCGAGGACCACAACACCCCCACCCTCGACATCGACAAGCCGATCGCGGACCCCGTCTCCCGCGTCCAGCTGGAGACCCTGCGCAAGAACTGCGCCGAGTTCGGTGTCCGGCTGCACCCGCTGGGCGACGTCGAGCAGGGCGTCGTCCACGTGGTGGGACCGCAGCTGGGCCTGACCCAGCCCGGCACCACCGTGGTCTGCGGCGACTCGCACACCTCCACGCACGGCGCCTTCGGCGCGCTGGCGTTCGGCATCGGCACCAGCCAGGTCGAGCACGTCCTCGCCACCCAGACGCTCCCGCTCGCCCGTCCCAAGACCATGGCCGTCACCGTGGACGGCGAACTGCCCGAGGACGTCACCGCCAAGGACCTGATCCTGGCGATCATCACGAAGATCGGCACCGGCGGCGGCCAGGGCTACATCCTGGAGTACCGGGGCTCCGCCATCGAGAAGCTCTCGATGGAGGCCCGGATGACCATCTGCAACATGTCCATCGAGGCCGGCGCCCGCGCGGGCATGATCGCCCCCGACGAGACCACCTTCGCCTACCTGAAGGGCCGCGCCCACGCCCCCGAGGGCGAGGACTGGGACGCCGCCGTCGCGTACTGGAAGACCCTGAGGTCCGACGAGGACGCGGTCTTCGACGCCGAGGTCGTCGTCGACGCCGCCTCGCTGGCCCCGTTCGTCACCTGGGGCACCAACCCCGGCCAGGGCGCGCCGCTTTCGGCGAACGTCCCCGACCCGGCCTCGTTCGAGGACGCCTCGGAGCGCCACGCCGCGGAAAAGGCCCTGGAGTACATGGGGTTGACCGCGGGGCAGCCGCTGCGCGACATCCGGGTCGACACCGTCTTCGTGGGCTCCTGCACCAACGGCCGCATCGAGGACCTGCGCAACGCCGCCGGCCTGCTCCGGGGCCGCAAGGTCGCCGACGGCGTCCGCATGCTGGTCGTCCCCGGCTCGGTCCGGGTCGCCCTCCAGGCCGTCGAGGAGGGCCTGGACGAGGTCTTCAAGGAGGCCGGCGCCGAATGGCGGCACGCGGGCTGCTCGATGTGCCTGGGCATGAACCCCGACCAACTGGCTCCCGGCGAGCGCTCCGCGTCCACCTCCAACCGCAACTTCGAGGGCCGGCAGGGCAAGGGGGGCCGGACCCACCTGGTCTCGCCCCAGGTCGCCGCCGCCACCGCCGTACTGGGCCATCTGGCCTCCCCGGCCGACCTGTCCGACGTCGTCACTCCCGCGGGGGTCTAGGAACCATGGAAGCTTTCACCACCCACACCGGCCGCGCCGTCCCGCTGCGCCGCAGCAACGTCGACACCGACCAGATCATCCCCGCCCACTGGCTGAAGAAGGTCACCCGCGACGGCTTCGAGGACGGTCTCTTCGAGGCGTGGCGCAAGGACCCCGGCTTCGTCCTCAACCGTCCCGAGCGGCAGGGCGCCACGGTCCTGGTCGCGGGCTCCGACTTCGGCACCGGCTCCTCCCGCGAGCACGCCGTCTGGGCGCTCCAGAACTACGGCTTCCAGGCCGTGATCTCCTCCCGCTTCGCCGACATCTTCCGGGGCAACTCGCTGAAGAACGGCCTGCTGACGGTCGTCCTCCCGCAGGAGACGGTGGACGCCCTCTGGGAGCTGACCGAGGCCGACCCGACCGCCGAGGTCACCGTCGACCTGGAGCGCCGCAAGGTCCTGGCCGCCGGGATCGACGCCGACTTCGAGCTGGACGAGAACGCCCGCTGGCGTCTGCTGAACGGGCTCGACGACATCAGCCTCACCCTTCAGAACGAAGCGGACATCGCGGCCTACGAGGCGGCGAGGCCGGCCTTCAAGCCCCGTACCATTACGGCCTGAGCAGCGCTTTTCCACGACTGCGCCCCCCACCTCCCGGTGGGGGGCGCAGTCGCTTGTTGAGACCCCGTCGGGCGACAACTCGCCCCAGATGGCACAATCGGCGCATGGAACGCGACAGCCAACTCGAGCTCTACGAGGCAGTCGCCGCCCGATTGAAGGAAGCGCACGCGACCGTGCGCTCACTGCAAGTCCCGGAGGGCGTAAGGATGGCGCTGTCCCGGAAGCTGCTGGTCGTGACGGCCGCGGCGAAGCACGATCTCAAGGACGCGGCGAAGCGTCTGGACCGGTTGATGAAGGACCTCGACGAGGGCCGATTCCCAGAGGACGACTGACACCAGGAACTCCGCAACGGCTCTTCCGCGTTGCGGCACTAGGGTGATTAGACCGTTTCGTGTTTGATTTGCGGTATATACATGCCTAACGTGCGAAAAAGCTTGAACACTTTCGTTCTGGCAATGTCTCCGAAGGGGAAGACGTGAACAAGGCGCAGCTCGTAGAAGCGATTGCCGACAAGATGGGCGGTCGCCAGCAGGCCGCCGAAGCCGTCGACCACGTGCTCGACGCCATCGTGCGTGCCGTGGTCGCCGGCGACCGGGTCTCCGTCACGGGTTTCGGCTCGTTCGAGAAGGTCGACCGGCCGGCCCGTTACGCCCGCAACCCGCAGACGGGCGAGCGGGTCCGCGTGAAGAAGACCTCCGTCCCCCGCTTCCGCGCCGGGCAGGGCTTCAAGGACCTGGTCAGCGGCTCGAAGAAGCTCCCCAAGGGCGGCGAGGTCTCCGTCAAGAAGGCTCCCAAGGGCAGCCTCACCGGTGGCGCCTCCGCGACCGTGAAGAAGGCCGCCGCGAAGAAGGCCACCACGGCCAAGAAGGCCGCCGCGAAGAAGGCGACCCCGGCGAAGAAGACCGCGACCACCGCCGCCGCGAAGAAGACGGCCCCGGCGAAGAAGACCGCGACCACCGCCGCCGCGAAGAAGGCGACTCCGGCGAAGAAGACCGCGACCACCGCCGCCGCGAAGAAGAGCCCGGCCGCCAAGAAGACCACCACCGCCGCGGCCAAGAAGACCACCGCCAAGAAGACCGCCCCGGCCGCGAAGAAGACCACGGCGACGACGGCGCCCGCCAAGAAGACGACGGCGCGCAAGACCACCGCCAAGAAGACCGCCGCCAAGAAGTAGGACCTGCGGGAACGATCCGCCGGGCCGGACTCCCCACGGGGAGGCCGGCCCGCGGCGCGTCACCCGCCCGGGGTCCGGGCCCGCGGCGCGTCATCCGTCACCGCCCGCGCCTTCGCCCCGCGGCGCGTTCCTCCCGGCGTCTCCGCTCCGGGCCCCGCCGCCCCCGGCGCCTCCCGGATCAGAACGTCTGGAGGGTCACCAGCGTGATGCGCGGACCGGCCCCCGGGCCGCCCGGTTCCGTCTCGATCCGTACGCGCTGCCCCGGACGCAGCAACCGCAGCCCGCCCGCCTCGAAGGCCGCCGCCCCGAACTCCACGGGGGTGCCGTCGTCGAGCAGCACACTGCCGCTGCGGGTCTCGGGGTCGTACGTGAACGCGGTCGCCTGCATGGACCGCAGCCTATCCGGCCGCCGTCAGCCACCGGGCGGCCGTCCGCCGCCCGAGCCCCAGCTCCGCGGCCGCCGCCAGATCCTCCCCGGTGTCCACGTCCCGGCGTACGGAATCCACCCCCGCGAGCCCGATTTCCACCGCCCCCGACGACAAATGCCGCAGCCGCGACGCGCCCCCGAATGCCGGTTCCAATTCCACCCCCGGGGCCGCCGAGAGGAATGTCGTGCCCATTTCGGCGGCATCCGCGAGAAATGCCCTCGGAAATGACCGGGCCGCGTCCAGGACCCGGGCCAGCTCCGCCGGGCGCAGCGCCGGGAGGTCCGCGCTGAGCGCCGCCACGCGCGCGTGCGGCCGCCGCGCCCGCACCGCCCGCGCCCCGTGCGCGAGCGCCGCGTTGAGCCCCGCCGCCGGGGCGTCCGGCACGATCCGCGCGCCCAGCGCCGCCAGTGCCGCGCCCGCCGCCGGGTCGTCGGTGACGACCAGCGCGTCCCGTACCCGCACGCACTCCAGCACCGCCCCCACGGTGTCCTCGGCGAACGCCAGCGCCAGCCGGGGGCGCAGCCGCGCGCCCGCCGCCGCGGCCAGCCTGCTCTTCGCCAGGGCGAGGGGCTTCAGGGGCACGACGAGGGACCAGCGGTCATCGGCGTCGGTGTTCATCGCGGACCATTCTGTCCCGCCCGTGCGGCTCGCCGGAGAGGCCGGGGCGTACCGTGTCCTCGACAGACCAGGAGCATGGGGCGACACTGACCCCCTGCCAGCCAGTCCCGGAGAAAGGTGTCCGCGTGCCCCGCCGCAGAATCGGCTTCTGGTACCGCCTCGCGGCGGTCATCGTCAAACCCCCCCTGGTGGTTCTGTTCAAGCGGGACTGGCGCGGCACCGAACACATTCCCGCCGAGGGCGGATTCATCACCGCCGTGAACCACAACTCCTACCTGGACCCGCTCTCCTACGCGCACTACCAGTACAACACCGGCCGCGTTCCCCGCTTCCTCGCCAAGGCGGCCCTCTTCAAGGGCTCCTTCGTCGGCATGATGCTGCGCGGCACCGGCCAGATCCCCGTCTACCGCGAGACGACCGACGCGCTGGACGCCTTCCGCGCCGCCGTCGCGGCCATCGAGAGCGGCGAGTGCGTCGCCTTCTACCCCGAGGGCACCCTGACCCGCGACCCCGCGATGTGGCCCATGGCGGGCAAGACCGGCGCCGCCCGCGTGGCGCTGCTCACCAGGGCCCCCGTCATCCCGGTGGCCCAGTGGGGCGCCAACCTCGCCATGCCGCCGTACGCGAAGGAGAACAGGCTCCGGCTGTTCCCCCGCAAGACGCTGGTCGTGCAGGCCGGTCCGCCGGTCGACCTCTCCCGCTTCCACGGCCTGGAGCCCACGCCCGAGGTGCTCCGCGAGGCGACCGAGACCATCATGGCCGCCATCACCGCCCTCCTGGAGGAGATCCGCGGCGAGAAGGCGCCCGCCGAACCCTACGACCACCGCAGGGCCCGCCTCGCGCAGCGCCGCAAGGCCGCCGAGGGAGGCGCCAAGTGACCAGGGCCGCCGTCTTCGGCAACGGGTCGTGGGGCACCGCCTTCGCCATGGTGCTCGCGGACGCGGGCTGCGAGGTGAGCCTCTGGGGCCGCCGCGCGCAACTCGCGGAGGAGATCAACGCCACCCGGACCAACCCCGACTACCTGCCGGGGGTCGAACTCCCCCGGGGGATCACGGCCACCGCCGACCCGGCCGAGGCCGCCGCCGGCGCCGACTTCACCGTCCTGGTCGTCCCCTCGCAGACCCTCCGGGGCAACCTCGCCGCCTGGACGCCGCTCCTCGCCCCCGACACGGTCCTCGTCTCCCTCATGAAGGGCGTCGAACTCGGCACCGCCAAGCGGATGAGCGAGGTCATCACCGAGGTCGCGGACGTGCCCGCCGAGCGCGTCGCCGTCCTGACCGGCCCGAACCTGGCCAAGGAGATCGCCGCCCGGCAGCCCGCCGCCGCCGTCGCCGCCTGCGTCGACGAGACGGTCGCCCAGCGGCTCCAGAGCGCCTGCCTGACCCCGTACTTCCGCCCGTACACCAACACCGACGTGGTCGGCTGCGAGCTGGGCGGCGCCGTCAAGAACGTCATCGGCCTCGCCGTGGGCATCGCCAACGGCATGGGACTCGGCGACAACTCCAAGGCCACGCTCATCACCCGCGGCCTCGCCGAGACCACCCGCCTCGGCCTCGCCATGGGCGCCGACCCGCTCACCTTCTCCGGCCTCGCCGGCCTCGGCGACCTCGTCGCCACCTGCTCCTCGCCGCTCTCCCGGAACAACACCTTCGGCACCAACCTCGGCCGGGGGATGACGCTCCAGGAGACCATCGCGGCCACCAGGCAGACCGCCGAGGGCGTCAAGTCCTGCGAGTCGGTGCTCGATCTGGGCCGCCGCCACGGCGTCGACATGCCCATCACCGAGACGGTCGTCTCGATCGTCCACGAGGGCAAGCCGCCGGTCGTCGCCCTCAAGGAGCTGATGTCGCGCTCGGCGAAGCCCGAACGCCGCTGAGCCGGACGGGCCGGGCGGCCGGGCCGCCCGGCGGGGCGCTCAGGAGTTCGGGTGCCGCAAGGTACTCTCGTCGCGATATGAGCGAGAACACCCAGAGCCCCCGCAAGCCGCGCGTGGCCGTCGTCTTCGGCGGACGCAGCTCCGAGCACGCCATCTCCGTCGTCACGGCCGGCGCCGTCCTGGGCGCCATCGACCGGGACAAGTACGACGTGCTGCCCATCGGCATCACGACGGACGGGCGCTGGGCGCTCACCGCCGACGCCCCGGAGCGGATGGCCATCACCGACCGGGCCCTGCCGAACGTCGCCGAACTGGCCGAGAGCGAGCGGGGCGGCGTCGTCCTCTCCGTGGACCCCGCCAACCGCGAGGTCGTCCTCGCCGAGCCCGGCGCCGTGCCGCGCGTCCTCGGCGAGGTCGACGTGGTCTTCCCGGTGCTCCACGGCCCGTACGGCGAGGACGGCACCCTCCAGGGCCTGCTGGAACTCTCCGGCGTCCCCTACGTCGGCGCGGGCGTCCTCGCCTCCGCCGTCGGCCAGGACAAGGAGTACATGAAGCGGGTCTTCGTCTCCTTCGGCCTCCCCGTCGGCCCGTACGAGGTCGTCCGGCCGCGCGAGTGGGAGCAGAACCCGGCCGCCGCCCGCAAGAAGATCGTGGAGTTCGCCGCCGAACACGGCTGGCCGCTCTTCGTGAAGCCCGCCCGCGGCGGCTCCTCCGTGGGCATCACCAAGGTCGACGACCTCTCCGGCCTGGACGAGGCCGTCGAGGAGGCCCGCCGCCACGACCCCAAGATCGTCGTGGAGGCGCTGGTCCGGGGCCGCGAGATCGAGTGCGGCGTCCTGGAGTTCGAGGACGGACCGCGCGCCAGCGTGCCCGCCGAGATCCCGCCCGTCACCGACCACGACTTCTACGACTTCGAGGCGAAGTACATCGACTCGGCCTCCGGCATCGTGCCCGCCCCCCTCGGGGACGAGGCCACCGCCGAGATCCAGCGGCTCGCCGTCGCCGCCTACGAGGCCGTCTCCTGCGAGGGCCTGGTCCGCGCCGACTTCTTCCTCACCGAGGACGGCGACTTCGTCATCAACGAGATCAACACCATGCCGGGCTTCACGCCCATCTCCATGTACCCGCGCATGTGGCAGGAGAGCGGCGTGAGCTACCCCGAGCTGGTCGACCGGCTCGTCCAGGCCGCGCTGAACCGCTCCACCGGCCTGCGCTAGAACGCGTCCGGGACGTGGCGCCGCCCGCCTTCCGGGCGGGCGGCGCCACTTTCGGCACACACCCCGGACGGTCCGCCCCCGGGAGCCGGCCGTGCACGCGCGGCCGGCTCCCGGGGGCGTCCGGACGGCGTCAGGAGCACTCGGGTTCCAGCGCGCACGGGATCGTCCCGGCCACGGACCCGGCGAGAGCGGTGAGCGGTCCCGCGTCGTGCTCGTAGCGCCGGTCGAGGCTCACCTCGACGTACGTCCTCCGGTACACCGAGGTGAACCGGGGCCCGGAGCCCTCCGGCCGTTCCAGCATCCAGCGCACGCCGTTCGCGGAGACGCCCTGCGCCTTCGGATCGCTCATCTTTTCGGGCCGGGGGACTCCGCAGCGCAGTACGATCGCACCGTCACCCCACCCGGCGGTCAACTCGGAGCCGGGCTCCGGGTCACTCCGTTCCAACCCCGCCACCGTGTCGGGCAGCTCCTTCGCCAGGGCCTGGCAGAGGACGGCCTCCTCCGGCGGAGGGCTGGGGACCGCGACGGACGACGGACCGTCCGCCGGGGAACAGCCGGCGGACGCCAGCAGCAGCACGGCGGCCGAGACGGCGACGGGCAGGCCGAAGGGCCGGTGGGAAGAGGTCACCGGCCAAGCGTAGACGGGGGCTACAGATGAACGACCGGGCAGGTGAGGGTGCGCGTGATGCCGTCCACTTGCTGGACCCTGGCGACCACCATGCGGCCCAGTTCGTCGACCGTCTCCGCCTGCGCGCGCACGATGACGTCGTACGGACCGGTCACGTCCTCCGCCTGGATGACTCCCGGAATCCCGGAGATGGCGGCGGCGACGCTCGACGCCTTGCCCACCTCGGTCTGAATGAGGATGTACGCCTGTACCACGGAGCCTCCAGGGCGACCACGAGGATCTTGTGGGAGAAAGGGACGCCACGGTACCGCGTCACCACGGGCCGCGGGGAGACCCGCGCGCTCCGGGGCGTCCGGGGCGTGGCCCGCACAGGACAGAAGTTGACGGTCTACATGACGGTACCCAGCACGGTGACGGCCCGCGACCCGCGGCGCGCCCAGACGCGCCCCCGCCCGCCGGCCGGCACGAACACACGAGGTGAGACGCGGTGAAGGGCACAGTCGGAGAGCTGGGCGAGTTCGGGCTCATCAGAGAGCTCACGTCCCGGCTCACCTCCACCCCGGCGGTACGGATCGGACCCGGCGACGACGCCGCGGTCGTCTCCGCCCCCGACCGGCGCGTGGTGGCCAGCACGGACATCCTCCTCGAAGGACGTCACTTCCGCCGCGACTGGTCGACGGCGTACGACGTCGGCCGCAAGGCCGCCGCGCAGAACCTCGCCGACATCGCCGCCATGGGCGCGGTCCCCACCGCCCTCCTCCTCGGCCTCGTCGTCCCCGCCGAACTCCCCGTGACCTGGCCCACCGAACTCATGGACGGCCTGCGCGACGAATGCCAGGTCGCGGGCGCGGCCGTGGTCGGCGGCGACGTCGTCCGGGGCGACACGATCATGGTCTCCATCACCGCCCTGGGCGACCTGCGCAACCACGACCCGGTCACCCGGGGCGGCGCCCAGCCCGGCGACGTCGTCGCCTACACCGGCTGGCTCGGCTGGTCCGCCGCCGGATACGCGGTCCTCTCCCGCGGCTTCCGCTCCCCCCGCGCCTTCGTCGAGGCCCACCGCAGGCCCGAACCCCCGTACCACGCGGGCCCGGCCGCCGCCGGGCTCGGCGCCACCGCCATGTGCGACGTCAGCGACGGCCTCATCGCGGACCTCGGCCACATCGCGGAGGCCAGCAAGGTCCGCATCGACCTGCGCTCCGGCCTCATCGACATCCCCACCCAGATGCACGACATCGGCCAGGCCGTCGGCGTCGACCCCATGCAGTGGGTGCTCACCGGGGGAGAGGACCACGCCATCGTCGCCACCTTCCCGCCGGACGTGAAGCTCCCCGCCCGCTGGAAGGTCATCGGGGAGGTCCTCCACCCCTCCGCGCTGCCCCAGGTCACCGTGGACGGGGCACCCTGGCAGGCGGCCGGCGGCTGGGACCACTTCGGGGAGACGGAGTGAGGCCGCCCCTGGTCCTCACCGTCGCCGGCTCCGACTCCGGCGGCGGCGCCGGCATCCAGGCCGACCTGAAGACGATGCTGGCGCTCGGCGTCCACGGCATGAGCGTCCTCACCGCCGTCACCGCACAGAACTCCCTGGGCGTCCAGGGCGTCTGGGAACTGCCCGCGGAGGCCGTGCGCGCCCAGTACCGGTCCGTCGTCGACGACATCGGCGTCCAGGCCGTCAAGACCGGCATGCTGGCCACCGCCCCGCTGGTGGAGACCGTGGCGGAACTCCTCGCGGGCACCGACGCCCCCGTCGTCGTCGACCCGGTCGGGGTCTCCAAGCACGGGGACCCGCTCCTCGCCGCGTCCGCGCTCGACGCCGTACGGAAGGAACTGCTGCCCCGCGCCACCGTCGCCACGCCCAACCTGGACGAGGTGGCGCAGCTCACGGGGGTGCGCGTCGTGCACGAGAGCGACATGAGGACCGCCGCCGAGGCCGTCCTGTCGTACGGGCCGGAGTGGGTCCTGATCAAGGGCGGGCACCTGCCCACGGGCCGGGAGGCCGTGGACCTGCTCACCGACGGCGAGGAGGAGCACTGGCTGCGCGCCCCGCGCCACGACAACCGGCACACCCACGGCACGGGCTGCACGCTCGCCTCCGCCATCGCCTCCGGACTCGCCGGGGGCCTGACGGTGCCGGAGGCCGTACGGGAGGCCAAGGAGTACGTGACCGGGGCCATCGGCGCCGGATTCGCCCTGGGCTCCGGCATAGGCCCGGTCGGCCACGGCTGGCGGCTCGGGGGCTGAGCCGGTGCGGGCCCGGGAGGCGTCACGCGCCCCCGGCCCTGCTTCCGGACCCGTTTCCGGGCACGGCAAAAGGCCGGCCCACCGAGGTGGACCGGCCTTTCAAGGCAACCGCAGGGGCTGCGCTACGACAGAACGTCGCGGTTAGCGCGAGACCTTGCCGGCCTTGATGCACGAGGTGCAGACGTTGAGCCGCTTCGGCGTCCGACCGACCACGGCACGCACGCGCTGGATGTTCGGGTTCCAGCGACGGGACGTACGGCGGTGCGAGTGCGAAATGTTGTTGCCGAAGCCCGGCCCCTTGCCGCAGACGTCGCAGTTGGCAGCCACGGGTCACTCCAAAGACTTCAGATTTACAGTGAAATCCGGCGCACCGGAATCAGGAGTCTGAAGTGGCTTGCCGGGGAACGGCCCGGTGTGGACCGGGCAACCGAAGCAGCATACAACGGCTGCTTCGGTACAACGAAACTACCATGGTCTGCGCCCGCCCCGCCCCGGGCCCCGGTCACCCGCGGGACACCCCGGGTCTACCCTGCGGTGATCCCACCGCCGAAGGAGGCCCCCGTTGTCGCGAGCCCTTCAGCCCGACGAGGAGCTCGTCGAGCTCGACGCCGAAGCGGTCCGGAGCTGGTGCGCGCGGGCCCTCGACGCCCTCGGCCGGGAGCGCGAGGAGATCGACGCGATCAACGTCTACCCCGTCGCGGACGGGGACACCGGCACCAACCTCTACCTGACGGCGGAGGCCGCCCACCGGGCCGTCGAAGCGGTCTTCGCCGCCTCCGCCCCGGACACCGCCGAGACCGTACGGGCCATGGCCCACGGCGCCCTCCTCGGCGCCCGCGGCAACTCCGGGACCATCTTCTCCCAGCTTCTGCGCGGCATGGCGGCCGTCCTCGCGCGGGGCCGCGACGGCGACCACCTCGCCCGCGCCCTCGCCGAGGCCGCGCGAGCGGCCCGGGAGGCCGTCGCCCACCCCGTGGAGGGCACCATCCTCACGGTGGCGAGCGCCGCCGCCGGAGCCTGCGCGGCGGGCGGCGGGCTCGTGCAGGTGGCCCGCGACGCCCACGAGGGCGCCAGGACCGCCCTCGCGGCCACCCCGGGCCAGCTGGACGTCCTCGGACGCGCCGGGGTCGTGGACGCCGGCGGCCGGGGGCTGGTGACCGTCCTCGGCGCCCTGCTGGAGACCGTCACCGGCCGGACCCCGCCCGACCCCGGGACCGCGCCGCTCCCGCCGGCCGCCCCCCGGGAGGAGTGCGCCGGCGACGGCGGGCCCGCCTACGAGGTGATCTACCTCCTGGAGGCCGGCGACGCGGCCGTCGAACTGCTGCGCTCCCGCCTCGACGCCCTGGGCGAGTCCCTGGTCGTCGTCGGCGGCGACGGGCTCTGGAACGTCCACGTGCACGTGGACGACGCCGGCGCCGCCGTCGAGGCCGGCGTCGAGGCCGGCCGGCCGCACCGCATCCGGATCACCCACTTCGCGACCGCCGCGCACGCCCCGGCCCCCGGGGAACGCGCCCGGCGCGCGGTCGTCGCCGTCGTCCCCGGCGAGGGCCTGGCCGGACTCTGCGCCGGGGCGGGCGCGACCACGGTACGGACCCGCCCCGGCGAACCGCCCACCGAGGACGAACTCGCCGAGGCCGTACGGCGGGCGCACGCCCGCGAGGTCGTCCTCCTGCCCAACGACGCCGACCTGCGCAAGACCGCCGCGGCGGCGGCCGAACGCGTCAGGGCCGAGGGCGTCCGCGTCGCCCTCATCCCCACCCGCGCCGCCGTCCAGGGCATCGCCGCCCTCGCCGTCCACGAACCCGGCCGGAGCTTCGACGAGGACGTCGTCGCCATGACGGCCGCCGCCGGGGCCACCCGCTACGCCGAACTCGCCGTCGCCGAACACCGCTCCTTCACCTCGGCCGGCGTCTGCCAGGCAGGCGACGTCCTCGGCCTCATCGAGGGCGACGTCGCCGTCATCGGCCAGGACCTCACCGAGACCGCCCGCACCGTCCTGGACCGGATGCTCTCGGCCGGCGGCGAACTCGTCACGCTCGTCGTCGCCGACGACACCCCGCCCGGCCTCGCCGCCGACCTCGAACGCCACGTCCGCCACGGCCACCTGGCCGTCGACACCACCACGTACCACGCGGGCGCGGGGGCCCCGCCGCTGCTCATCGGGGTGGAATAGGCCCCCCGGCCGGGCGGCCGTGCACGGCCCCCGCCCCGGCTGTCGGTCCCGTGGTGTGCAATGGAACGCGTGCCCGCGCTCGACGAACCACTCAAGAAGGCCCTCGGCCCCGCCACCGCCAAGGTCATGGCCGAGGCGCTCGACCTGCACACGGTCGGGGACCTGCTCCACCACTACCCCCGCCGGTACGCCGAGCGCGGGGAGCTGACCACCCTCTCCGACCTGCCGCTCGACGAGCACGTCACGGTGGTCGCGCAGGTCGCCGACGCCCGTGTCCTGACCTTCAACGGCGCCAAGGGGCGCGGTCAGCGGCTGGAGGTGACCATCACCGACGGCAGCGGCCGCGTCCAGCTCGTCTTCTTCGGCAAGGGCGTCCACAAACCGCACAAGGACCTGCTGCCCGGCACCCGCGCGATGTTCGCCGGCAAGGTCTCGCTCTTCAACCGGCGCCTCCAGCTCGCCCACCCGTCGTACGAACTGCTCCGCGGCGACCGCGAGGAGGCCGTGGACACCTGGGCCGGGGCCCTCATCCCGATCTACCCGGCCAGCACCAAACTGGAGTCCTGGAAGATCGCCAAGGCCGTCGACGCGGTCCTGCCGAGCGCCGTCGACGCCGTCGACCCGCTCCCCGGCGCCCTGCGCGAGGGCCGCGGCCTCGCCGAACTGCCCGAGGCCCTGCGGATGATCCACCGGCCCCGCACCAAGGCCGACATCGCCGCCGCCCGGGAACGGCTCAAGTGGGACGAGGCGTTCGTCCTCCAGGTCGCCCTCGCCCGCCGCCGGCACGCCGACACCCAGCTGCCCGCCGTCCCCCGCGGCCCCGTCCCCGGCGGCATCCTCGACGCCTTCGACGCCAAGCTCCCCTTCACCCTCACCGAAGGCCAGGAGAAGGTCTCCGCGGAGATCTTCGGCGACCTCGCCACCGACCACCCCATGCACCGCCTCCTCCAGGGCGAGGTCGGAAGCGGAAAGACCCTGGTCGCCCTGCGCGCCATGCTCGCCGTCGTGGACGCCGGGGGGCAGGCCGCGATGCTCGCGCCCACCGAGGTCCTCGCCCAGCAGCACCACCGTTCCGTCACCGAGATGATGGGCGAGCTGGCCGAGGGCGGGATGCTCGGCGGGGCCGAGCGCGCCACCAAGGTCGTCCTGCTCACCGGCTCCATGGGCACCGCCGCCCGCCGCCGGGCCCTCCTCGACCTGGTCACCGGCGAGGCCGGGATCGTCATCGGCACGCACGCGCTGATCGAGGACAAGGTGCGGTTCCACGACCTCGGCCTGGTGGTCGTCGACGAGCAGCACCGCTTCGGCGTCGAGCAGCGCGACGCCCTGCGCGGCAAGGGGAAGCAGCCCCCGCACCTCCTCGTCATGACGGCCACCCCCATCCCCCGCACGGTCGCCATGACCGTCTTCGGGGACCTGGAGACCTCCGTCCTCGACCAGCTCCCCGCCGGCCGCTCCCCGATCGCCAGCCACGTCGTCCCCGCCGCGGACAAGCCGCACTTCCTGGCGCGCGCGTGGGAACGCGTCCGCGAGGAGGTCGGGAACGGCCACCAGGCGTACGTGGTCTGCCCCCGCATCGGGGACGAGGAGGACCGGAAGACGAAGGCGAAGGCCCCCGCCGGGGACGAGGCGGAGAAGCGGCCCCCGCTCGCCGTCCTCGACGTCGCCGAGAAGCTGGGCGCGGGCCCCCTCGCGGGCCTGCGGATCGCGGTCCTGCACGGCCGCATGCACCCCGACGACAAGGACGACGTCATGCGCCGCTTCGCCGCCGGCGACCTCGACGTCCTCGTCGCCACCACCGTCATCGAGGTCGGCGTCAACGTCCCCAACGCCACCGCGATGGTGATCATGGACGCCGACCGCTTCGGCGTCTCCCAGCTCCACCAGCTCCGCGGCCGCGTCGGCCGTGGCTCCGCCCCGGGTCTCTGCCTCCTCGTCACGGAGATGCCCGAGGCGAGCCCCGCCCGGCAGCGCCTCGGCGCCGTCGCCTCCACCCTCGACGGCTTCGAGCTCTCCCGCATCGACCTCGAACAGCGGCGCGAGGGGGACGTCCTCGGCCAGGCCCAGTCCGGCGTCCGTTCCTCCCTGCGGGTCCTCGCCGTCATCGAGGACGAGGAGGTCATCGCCGCCGCCCGCGAGGAGGCCACCGCCCTCGTCCTCGCCGATCCGGACCTCACCGCCCATCCGGGTCTGCGCACCGCCCTCGACGCCCTCCTCGACAAGGACCGGGAGGAGTACCTGGAGAAGGGCTGACAGCGCTGCGGGGAGGGCACCCATAAGGTATTGCGTACGCAATGTCTTATGGGATACGAGGACACCAATGACCCGCGTGATCGCCGGTACGGCCGGCGGGCGGCGCCTGGCCGTACCGCCCGGAAACGGCACCCGCCCCACCTCCGACCGGGCGCGCGAGGGCCTCTTCTCGACCTGGGAGGCGTTCCTCGGCACCCTCGGCGGGGCCAGGGTCGCCGACCTGTACGCGGGTTCCGGGGCCGTCGGCCTGGAGGCGCTCTCCCGGGGTGCCGCCCACGCCCTCCTCGTCGAGGCCGACCCCCGCGCCGCGAAGACGATCCGGGACAACATCCGCTCGATCGGCCTGGCCGGCGCCGAGCTCCGCACCGGCAGGGCCGAGCAGATCGTGACCGGACCCGCCCCCGCCGATCCGTACGACCTGGTCTTCCTCGACCCGCCGTACGCCGTCGAGGACGACGCTCTCCGCGAGATCCTCCTCACACTGCGCTCGGGGGGCTGGCTGCGCGAGGATGCCCTCGTCACCGTGGAGCGCAGTACCAGGGGCGGGGAATTCGGCTGGCCGGCCGGTTTCGAGCCACTGCGGGCCCGTCGTTACGGCGAGGGAACGTTTTGGTACGGTCGCGCCGCCTCTACGTGCGAAGACGCACGATGACCGGACCGGAGAGCGAGGGACCCACGTTGCGCCGCGCCGTCTGTCCGGGGTCGTTCGACCCCATCACCAACGGACATCTCGACATCATCGCCCGCGCCTCCAAGCTGTACGACGTCGTACACGTGGCCGTGATGATCAACCAGTCGAAGAAAGGTCTCTTCACGGTCGACGAGCGGATCGAGCTGATCCGCGAGGTCACCGCCGACCTCGGCAACGTCGTGGTCGAGTCCTTCCGCGGCCTGCTCGTCGACTTCTGCAAGCAGCGCGACATCCCCGCCATCGTCAAGGGGCTGCGCGCGGTCAGCGACTTCGACTACGAGCTGCAGATGGCCCAGATGAACAACGGGCTCTCGGGCGTGGAGACCCTGTTCGTCCCCACCAACCCGACGTACAGCTTCCTCTCCTCCTCCCTGGTCAAGGAGGTCGCCGCCTGGGGCGGCGACGTCTCCCACCTGGTCCCGCCGCTGGTCCTCGGCCGGCTGACCGAGCGGCTGGCGGAGAAGTGACGCGCGGCCACCGCCGCTGACGCTCCGTCACCCGGTGTCGGACGGGCGCCGACTGGCCGTACAGTCGGACCCGTCCGTCTCCAACCGGCTGTAGAGAGTGGCGAGCACCAGGTGGACGTGCAGAAGAAGCTCGATGAGATCGTGGCGACCGTACGGAGCGCCCGCTCCATGCCCATGTCGGCGTCCTGCGTGGTCAACCGCGCCGAGCTGCTCGCCCTCCTCGAAGAGGTGCGGGAGGCCCTGCCCGGCTCCCTGGCCCAGGCCCGGGAGCTGATCGGCGACCGGGAGCAGATGGTCGAGCAGGCCCGCCGCGAGGCCGAGCGGATCATCGAGGCCGCCCATGCCGAACGCGGCTCGATCGTCTCCGACACCCAGGTCGCCCGGGAGTCGCAGGAGGAGGCCGACCGGATCCTCTCCGAGGCCCGCCGCGAGGCCGAGGAGATCCGGGCCGAGGCCGACGACTACGTCGACTCCAAGCTCGCCAACTTCGAGGTCGTCCTCAACAAGACCATCGGCTCCGTCGAGCGGGGCCGCGAGAAGCTCCTCGGCCGCGGCCCGGGGGCCGGCCCGGACGGGTACGCCGACCAGGACGCCCCCGAGTACGGCGCCGACCCGCGGACGCCGGACCGGCGGACGGCCGAGGCCGACGAGTTCATCACCGCCAAGCTGGGCGCCTTCGAGGCGGTCCTCGGCAAGACCTTGGAGGCCGTCGGGCGGGGCCGGCAGAAGCTGCACGGCCGGATCGCCACCGACGACCTCGGCGAGCACATGGCCGCCCAGGACGGACTCTCCGGCGCGGTGCACACCAGCGACGCCGACTACCTGGCCGGGCTCGCGGAGCTCTCCGGGCCCGCGCCGGCGCAGCCCCCGGCCCCGCAGCGGCCCGACCCCTACGGGTACCCGCAGCAGCCGCAGCACCAGCCGGACGCCTACGCGGCCTACCAGCAGCCCCAGCAGGCCCAGCAGCCCGACCCGTACGCGTACCAGCAGCCCCAGCAGGCCGACCCGTACGGGTACCAGCAGCAGGACCCCTACGCGTACCAGCAGCCCGCCCCGCCGGCCCACGATCCCCAGCGGGACGCCTCGCTCGAAGAGACGAGCTTCTTCGACACGAGCATGATCGACCTGGAGCAGCTGCGCCGGTACGAGCAGCAGTACGAACAGGGCCGGTAAGGTCCGGACGGCCCGGATTGGGCCCTGGGCGAAGCGTCCAGTATCCTGGCTCTTCGGTCGCGCGTATCCCGCGATCCCCGCTGCCCACGGTCGGCAGCCTCCCCACGACGCAGAACGAATCGAAAGCAGGAAGAGCCCTGAGTACGCGCCTCGACCACCGCGACCCCCTCGTGTTCGACACGCACGAGCTGGGGCGGCGTCCTGGTGCCCTGCAGCGGATCTCGCGATCGGTCGAGGCCCCCGCGGCCCTGGGCGTCGAAGGAGTGATCGGAGTGCCCGAGGGCTCTCCGGTCGACATCGATCTCCGTCTTGAGTCGGTCATGGAAGGGGTGCTCGTCACAGGCACCGCCCGTGCATCGGCCGAGGGGGAGTGCGTAAGGTGTCTGGAGCCCGTCGAGCTGGAGCTCGACGTGGACTTCCAGGAGATGTTCTCGTACCCCGACTCCGACGACCGGGGCCGCTCCAAGGCGGCCGCGGACGACGAGGCCGAGGAAGACGAGGACGTGATCCCCCTCGAGGACGGCATGTTCGACCTCGAACCCGTGCTGCGTGATGCGGTGGTGCTCGCACTGCCGATGCAGCCGGTGTGCCGGGAGGACTGTGCGGGTCTGTGTTCCGAATGCGGGACCAACCTGAACGAGAACCCGGACCACCACCACGACGCCGTCGACATCCGTTGGGCGGCACTGCAGGGACTCGCCGGTTCGCTGGGAACCGATGAGAAGGACAACATGAGCGGCAAAGCCTCTGACGGGGACGTCCGAAGCGCCGCCGAGAAGCAGGAGAAGTAGCCGTGGCTGTTCCGAAGCGGAAGATGTCGCGCAGCAACACGCGCCACCGCCGGTCGCAGTGGAAGGCTGCGGTCCCCACCCTGGTTTCGTGTGAGCGTTGCCAGGAGCCGAAGCTGCAGCACATCGCGTGCCCGAGCTGCGGCACCTACAACAAGCGCCAGGTCCTCTCGGTCTGACGGGGCTGGTGAGAGGCGCAATGTCTGAGTCCCGCAAGACGGACGACACGACGGACCATGCCTCGTCCCACACGCTTCTGGAAGGGCGGCTCGGCTATCGGCTCGAGTCCGCCCTTCTGGTGCGTGCGCTGACCCACCGTTCGTACGCGTACGAGAACGGCGGTCTGCCCACCAACGAGCGGCTGGAGTTCCTCGGGGACTCCGTGCTCGGCCTGGTGGTCACCGACACGCTGTACCGCACCCACCCCGACCTGCCGGAAGGCCAGCTGGCCAAACTGCGGGCCGCGGTGGTCAACTCTCGTGCGCTGGCGGACGTGGGGCGCGGCCTCGAACTCGGCTCCTTCGTCCGGCTCGGCCGGGGCGAAGAGGGCACGGGCGGCCGGGACAAGGCGTCCATCCTCGCCGACACCCTCGAAGCGGTGATCGGCGCGGTCTATCTCGACCAGGGCCTCGAAGCGGCGTCCGAGCTGGTGCACCGGCTCTTCGACCCGCTGATCGAGAAGTCCTCGAACCTCGGTGCCGGACTGGACTGGAAGACCAGCCTCCAGGAGCTCACCGCGGCCGAGGGCCTGGGCGTCCCGGAGTACCTCGTCTCCGAGGAGGGCCCGGACCACGAGAAGACCTTCACCGCTGCCGCCCGCGTCGGTGGTGTCTCGTACGGCACCGGCACCGGCCGCAGCAAGAAGGAAGCGGAACAGCAGGCGGCGGAATCCGCGTGGCGCGCGATCCGCGCGGCCGCGGACGAGCGCGTGGCGGCGGCGAAGGCCGCGGCCGGGGCGGGAGCGGTCGCCGACTCCTCTCCTGCCGGGGACCGGGCTCCGGCCTGATCCCGTCGCACCCTTCGCTTCCCCGCTTTCCGGGAACCCCGCCCACGGGCGGGGTTCCCGTCTTTTCCCGTGCCGTCCGCACGGCAGTAGGGTTGACTCGGCCGTCGACGGAACAGCGAGGGAACGGCCGAGAAGCCCGGAGGAGCACCCGTGCCCGAACTGCCCGAGGTCGAGGTCGTACGGCGCGGTCTGGAGCGCTGGATCGCCGGACGGACCGTGGCCGGGGTCGAGGTCCTGCACCCCCGGGCCGTACGCCGCCACGTGGCGGGCGGCGAGGACTTCGCGGCCCGGCTCGAAGGTCAGCGGTTCGAGGGCGCGCGGCGGCGCGGCAAGTACCTCTGGCTGCCGCTGGCCGGAACCGGCACGGCCGTCCTCGGGCACCTGGGCATGAGCGGTCAGCTGCTCGTCCGGCCGCACGACGCCGCCGACGAGAAGCACCTGCGGATCCGCGTCCGCTTCGCGCCGTCGGACGGCGACTCCGCCTCCGGGACGGCCGGCACCGAACTCCGCTTCGTCGACCAGCGCACCTTCGGCGGCCTCTCCCTCCACGACCAGAGCCCCGACGGGCTCCCCGACGTCATCGCGCACATCGCCCGCGACCCGCTGGACCCGGCGTTCGACGACGCCGCCTTCCAGAGCGCCCTGCGCCTGCGCCGTACGACGATCAAGCGGGCGCTCCTGGACCAGTCGCTGATCAGCGGCGTCGGCAACATCTACGCGGACGAGGCGCTCTGGCGCGCCCGGCTGCACTACGACCGGCCGACCGCCGGCCTGACCCGGCCGCGCTCGGCCGAACTCCTCGGACACGTCCGCGACGTGATGAACGCGGCGCTCGCCGCCGGCGGCACCAGTTTCGACAGCCTGTACGTCAACGTCAACGGCGAGTCCGGCTACTTCGACCGCTCGCTCGACGCCTACGGACGCGAGGACGAACCCTGCCGGCGCTGCGGCACCCCGATGCGGCGGCGGCCCTGGATGAACAGGTCCAGCTACTTCTGCCCGCGCTGCCAGCGCCCGCCGCGCGTGCTCACGGCCTGACCCGGGCCCTTCCCCCCGCGTGCTCACGGCGCGGCCGTGGCGGTGCCGCGCTCCGGGCCCGCGCCGCCGCTCCGTCGGCTACTCCGCCGTCAGCGCGTCGGCGACGGTCCCCATGTCCGCCACGACGGTGTCGGCCCCCGCCTCGGTGAGGAGTTCCGCCTCGCGGGGCCCGTCGGCGTAGCCGATCACCGTCGTGCCCGCCCGGTGGGCGGCCCGGACGGCGTCGGGCGAGCCGCCGACCAGGACGCAGTTGGTGACGTCCATGTGCGTCTCCTCGGCCGCGGTGATGAGCGGGAACGGATTGGGCCGCATCAGGTGGGGCTTCCCGTCCGGGCGGCCGACGACCGCGGTGACGTACTCCTCCAGGCCGTGCGCCTCCAGGAAGCGCCGGACGCACTCGGCCGAGTTGTCGCTCACCACCGCGACCGCGCGGCCCGAGGAGTTCGCCGCCCGGAGGGCCGCCACCGCCCCCGGCTTCGGCGGCCCGGCCACCGCGACGGCCTCGGTCTCCGCCGCCGTCAGGGCCGTCTCCACCTCCTGGCCCAGCCCGTCGTCCGTCTCGTACGCGATGCGCAGGACCTCGAACGGGTCGCCGGTCCCGGCGGCCCTCGCGCCCGCCTCCGCGTCCCCGGCAGCGACGAGCGCGGCGAGCCGTCCGGCGACCTCGGGGGAGGGGAGCCCGGCGAACACGTCGCACAGGGGCCCGTCGAAGTCGAGGAAGAGCACGCGCGCGTTGGCCAGGAGTTCGATGAGTCGGTCGTCGTGCGTCAAGGTCGCAGTCCTTTCGGGGTGTCTCCCGGGCGCCGTGTTCCGGCTCGGCCCGCCCCGGGCGACGGCTTTGTCGTGCCGGATCGGCTGCTACCCCCGGAACGCCGCCTTATGGGCCCCCGCGCCCGGCGCGCGGAACGCCGGAGGTGTCTCCGCACCGCCGCGGGCCGCGTCCCGGACGCGGCGCGGGCCGCCCCGGAGGCCGTTCACGGCCCGGGACGGCCCACGCCGGGACCGGGAGAGAACCGGCCCCAGGAACGCTCAGTAGCCGAAGTCCTCGGTCCACCAGGGGCCGCCGTCACCGAAGTGGACGCCGACGCCCATGGCCTTGAAGTCGCAGTTCAGGATGTTGGCGCGGTGACCGTCGCTGTTCATCCAGGACTCCATCACCGCCGCCGCGTCCACCTGGCCGCGGGCGATGTTCTCGCCGGCCAGGGTCGAAACACCCGCCTTCTGCGCCCGCGCCCACGGGGTGTCCCCGTCCGGGTCCGTGTGGTCGAAGAAGCCGCGGGCGGCCATGTCCGCGCTGAACGCGCCCGCCAGCGACGCGAGCCGCGCGTCCGCGCGCACCGGGACGCAGCCCACCCGGGCGCGCTCGGCGTTGACCAGACGCAGGACCTCCGCCTCGGCCGCGTCGGCCCGGCCGGCGGTGGAGGCGGTCCGCAGCGGTGCCTCGGCGGTCGGGTCCGGCTTCGGCGCGGGTGCCTTCGTGGAGGGAGCGGCCTTCGGGGCGGGCTTCGCGCCCACCGTCCGCGCGGGCTTCGGCTTCACGGGCTTCGGCTCTGCGGTCTTCGGCTTCACGGGCTTCGGCGCGGGCGCCGGGGCCGAGGTCCTGGCCGGTTCGGGGGAGGTCGTGGCCGGAGCCGGTTTCCCGGACGGGGCGGCCGACGGGGTCGCGGGGGAGGCGGACGTACCGCTCGTGCCCGTTCCCGTCCGCGCGCCCGGAGAGCCGTCCGTGCCTGCCGGGGTCTCGGTGGCCCCGCCCTGCGTCGTCAGCTGCGGGGCCTGCCGGGACCGCACCTGGTGCTCGGCCGCCGTCCCGGGGCCGCCGACCGTGAACGTGTCCCCACCGGGCAGGAGGCCCGAGGCGACGGCGACGGCGCCGACCGCGACCGCCGCGGAGGCGCCGAGCAGACCGGTGCGCACGGACCGCTCCCGGCGGGCACCCCGGTGCCGGCGGTCCGTACCGGCCGACAGGTCCTCCGCGGCGGGTGCGGCGCCGGAGCGACGGTGGCGTCCCATCTCCTCTGCCCTCCTGCTGGTCTTTGCTGATCTTTGCTGCCGGTACCGTGGTGGTCCGGCGCCCGAACGGCGCGCCCCCGAACGGGTGAGGCGCGTTCGTCGGGACTGTACGCGATGGGACGCCGGGGGCGATGTGCTGATCCGGTGCGCTCCCCGCTACCGTGCAGCCATGAGCGACGACGTACGGATGACCGCCTGGGTGCGCGGCCGGGTACAGGGAGTGGGCTTCCGCTGGTTCACCAGGGCAAACGCACTGGAGATCGGCGGCCTGGTGGGCTTCGCCCTCAACCTCGACGACGGCCGGGTCCAGATCGTGGCCGAGGGGCCGCGTGAGAATTGCCACCGTCTGCTCGACTGGCTCCACTCCGACGACACACCCGGGCGCGTGGACGGTGTCACCGAGATCTGGGACACCCCGCGCGGGGGTTACGACGGCTTCGCCATCCGCTGACGATCACTCTCCGGCACCGTCTCCCGTGACCGGGAGGAGCCTCGGACGGACGTGCGGTAACAGGTGTGCGAAGGGGAAAGGGCCTGGTGGTTGCCAAGGAGCGCCGGCCGTGGAAGGCTGCCGGAAGAGAATGATCGCGACGCCCCGGGGCGCCGGGTCGAGAGGCACCGCCGCTCCCGCAGCGGCCGTGAACTCCCCGGTCGTCCCCCGGCAGGGGCGTGATCGTGTTGACCGTCAAACTTTTTGGTGAGACTCTGGAAGCCCCGCGCACCTTGGCTGTTCGGCAGTGGAACCGGCACGACACGCAGTACTGCCGTACACCGCGGGTGCGAATCCCTCACGACCCACACCGCTTCGGTCGGTCACTCATTGTGGAGGACCATCCATCATGGCAAAGGCGCTTCTCGGATACGTCGGCGGCTCCGACCCGCGACTCCTCGCCGAGATGCGACGGCTTCAGCAGCGCGTCCAGGACCTCGAGTCCGAGCTGGTACGAATCCAGTCGGAGAACGACGCGCTCGCCTCTGCCGCCGCTCAGCACCAGGGAGAGTCGCTGCTGGACAGCATCGACCTCGACGTACCCCAGGCGGAGCCTGCGCTCACCTGACGGCCCAGCCCCGAGGGGCCGGGTGACAACCGCTCGGACCGGCACCACACCGGCCACGACAGAGCCAGCCGCGAAGCACGACACGCGTCGGCCGGCCACACAAGGGACGCTCCGGCGTCCCTTCTTGTCTTCACCCGCCCCTTCCCCCGCGTCCGCCCCCACCTCACCCGGGGATCTGCCCCGCCCGTTCACGGGCGAAACGCGCGGGCCCCGGTAGAGTCCCCGACGTGCACCTCAAGGCCCTGACGCTCCGCGGATTCAAGTCCTTCGCCTCGGCCACCACACTGAGGTTCGAGCCGGGGATCACCTGCGTCGTGGGCCCCAACGGTTCCGGCAAGTCCAACGTCGTGGACGCCCTCTCCTGGGTGATGGGAGAGCAGGGCGCCAAGTCGCTGCGCGGCGGCAAGATGGAGGACGTCATCTTCGCCGGCACGACCGGGCGCCCCCCGCTGGGCCGCGCCGAGGTCTCGCTGACCATCGACAACTCCGACGGCGCCCTGCCCATCGACTACACCGAGGTCACCCTCGCCCGGATCATGTTCCGCGGCGGCAGCAGCGAGTACCGGATCAACGGCGACCCCTGCCGGCTGCTCGACTTCCAGGAGCTGCTCTCCGACTCCGGCATCGGGCGGGAGATGCACGTCATCGTCGGGCAGGGGCAGCTCGACTCCGTGCTGCACGCCGACCCGATGGGGCGCCGCGCCTTCATCGAGGAGGCCGCGGGCGTCCTCAAGCACCGCAAGCGGAAAGAGAAGGCGCTGCGGAAGCTGGACGCGATGCAGGCCAACCTCGCGCGCGTGCAGGACCTCACCGACGAATTGCGCCGCCGGCTCAAACCGCTCGGCCGGCAGGCCGCCGTCGCCCGCCGGGCCGCCGTCATCCAGGCCGACCTGCGCGACGCGCGCCTGCGCCTCCTCGCCGACGACCTCGTGCGGCTCCGGGCCGCCCTCGCCGCCGAGGTCGCCGACGAGACGGCGCTGCTCGCGCGCAAGGAGGCCACCGAGAAGGAACTGCGCGCCGCCCTCGCGGAGGAGGCCGGCCTGGAGGCGGAGGTCCGCGCCCTCGTGCCCCGCCTGGAGCGCGCCCAGCAGAGCCGGTACGACCTCTCCCGGCTCGCCGAACGCGTCCGCGGCACCGTCTCCCTGGCCGACGCGCGCGTGAAGAGCGCCACCGCACCCGCCGAGGAACGGCGCGGCAGGGACCCCGAGGACCTGGAGCGCGAGGCGGCCCGCGTCCGCGAGGAGGAGGCCGGACTCGAAGCGGCCCTGGAGGAGGCCGAACACGCCCTGGAGGAGGCCGTCGCCCGCCGCGCCGGCCTCGAACGGGAGCTGGCGGACGAGGAGCGCCGCCTCAAGGACGCCGCCCGCGCCCTCGCCGACCGGCGCGAGGGCCTCGCCCGGCTCCACGGCCGGGTCGACGCGGCCCGCTCGCGCGCCGCCGCCGCACGGGCCGAGATCGACCGGCTCGTCGCCGCCCGGGACGAGGCCGCGGACCGGGCCGCCGCCGCCCGGGAGGAGTACGAAAAGCTCAGGACCGAGGTCGACGGACTCGACGCGGAGGACACCGAGTACGCCGAGCGGTACGAGGCCGCCCGTCGCGAACTGGCCGACGCCGAGGCCGCGCTGGGAGCCGCCCGGGAAGCCGCCGCCGCCGCCGAACACCGCCGCGCCGCGACCCGGGCCCGCCACGACACCCTCGCCCTCGGACTGCGCCGCAAGGACGGCACGGGCGCGCTCCTCGCCGCCGGAATCGCCGGAATCCTCGGCCCGGCGGCCGACCTCCTCACCGTCGCCCCGGGGTACGAGGTCCCCGTCGCCGCCGCCCTCGGCGCCGCCGCCGACGCGGTCGCCGCCGGGCCCGCCGCCGCAGCCGAGGCCCTCCGCCTGCTGCGCAAGCAGGACGCGGGCCGCGCCGCCCTGCTCCTGACCGGGGTGCGGGACCCGGAACCCGGGCCGGACCCCGCGCCCGGAGGACGTCCGTACGCCGCCGACCTGGTCCGGGGGCCCGCCGACCTCATGGGCGCCGTCCGCCGGCTGCTCGCCGGTGTCGTCGTCGTGGGCGACCTGGACGAGGCCGCCGAACTGGTCAGGACCCGGCCCGGACTGACCGCCGTCACCGCCGAGGGGGACCTGCTCGGGGCGCACTTCGCGCACGGCGGCTCCGCCGGCGCCCCCAGCCTCCTCGAAGTACAGGCGTCGGTGGCCGAGGCCGCCGCCGAACTCGACGCGCTGGGCGCCCTTTGCGAGGAGCTGGCGGCCGCGCGGCGGGAGGCCGACGAACGGCGCCGGGCCGCCGCCGCGCTCGTCGAGGAGCTCGACGCCCGCCGCCGCACCGCCGAGCGCGAGAAGTCCGGCGTCGCCCAGCGGCTCGGACGGCTCGCCGGACAGGCCGGGGGAGCGGCGGAGGAGGCCGAACGGGCCGCGACGGCGACCGCCCGCGCCCAGGAGGCGCTGGAGAAGGCCACCGCCGACGCCGAGGAGCTGGCCGAACGGCTGCTGGTGGCCCAGGAGACGGCCGGGGAGGACGGGGACGAGGAGCCGGACACCTCCGTGCGCGACCGGCTCGCGGTGGACGGTTCCCTCGCGCGCCAGGCCGAGATGGAGGCGCGGCTCCAGGTCCGCACCCACGAGGAGCGGGTCAGGGGGCTCGCCGGACGGGCCGACTCCCTCGACCGGGCCGCCCGCGCCGAACGGGAGGCACGCGCGCGTGCCGAGCGGCACCGCGCCCGGCTCCGCCACGAGGCACGGGTCGCGGGCGCGGTCGCCGCCGGGGCCCGGACGCTCCTGGCCCACGTCGAGGTCTCGCTCGCCCGCGCCGAACGGGAACGGGAGTCCGCCGAGGCGGCCAGGGCCGACCGGGAACGGGGGCTCGCGGCGGCCCGCGCCCGGGGCCGGGAGCTCAAGGCCGACCTGGACCGGCTGACCGACTCCGTCCACCGGGGCGAGGTCCTCGGCGCCGAGAAGCGGCTGCGGATCGAGCAGCTCGAGGCCAGGGCCCTGGAGGAGTTCGGCGTGGAGGGGGCCGTCCTGGTCGCCGAGTACGGTCCCGACCAGCCCGTCCCGCCGTCGCCCGCCGCCGAGGGGGAGGAGGACGATCCGGCCGCCCGGCCGCGGCCGTTCGTCCGTTCGGAGCAGGAGAAGCGGCTGAAGGCGGCCGAACGGGCGTACCACCAGCTCGGCAAGGTGAATCCGCTGGCCCTGGAGGAGTTCGCGGCCCTGGAGGAGCGGCACGGGTTCCTCTCGGAGCAACTGGAGGACCTGAGGAAGACCCGGACCGACCTGCTTCAGGTCGTGAAGGAGGTGGACCTGCGCGTCGAGCAGGTCTTCACCGAGGCGTACCGGGACACGGCCCGCGAGTTCGAGGGCGTCTTCTCGCGGCTCTTCCCGGGCGGCGAGGGCCGGCTGGTCCTCACGGACCCGGACTCCATGCTCACCACCGGCGTCGAGGTGGAGGCCCGCCCCCCGGGCAAGAAGGTCAAGCGGCTCTCGCTGCTCTCGGGCGGCGAGCGCTCCCTGACGGCCGTGGCGCTCCTCGTCGCCATCTTCAAGGCCCGGCCCAGTCCGTTCTACGTCATGGACGAGGTGGAGGCGGCGCTCGACGACACCAACCTCCAGCGGCTGATCGGACTCATGCGGGAGCTCCAGGAGACCTCGCAGCTGATCGTGATCACCCATCAGAAGCGGACGATGGAGATCGCGGACGCGCTGTACGGCGTTTCCATGCAGGGCGACGGGGTATCCAAGGTCATCAGCCAGAGGCTGCGTCAGGGATCCGCTCAGGGATCGCCTTCAAGACCTGAATAGAAGAGCCACTGCTTCGGCTCCTCGCTTCACGAGGGGGGATTTTTGACTTCAAAAGTTGAATGCATAGTCTCTGCAACATTGTCTCCCCCTTCCGGTGGTGGCCCCCGCGAAGTTGTGCCCCACTGGAAGGGCTCGTCCCCTCTGCCCCGACGACGCCGCCGGAGCCCCCAGGAGCCCATGTGACCAGCACCGATCCGGCGCACACGCCGCCGTCCTCCGAAGGCCGGGCCGCCCATCCGGACCACCTCGGACACGTCATCTTCATCACGGCCTCCGCCGCCATGGGCGGCTTCCTCTTCGGATACGACAGCTCCGTCATCAACGGCGCCGTCGAGGCGATCCGCCATCGCTACGACATCGGCTCCGGCACCCTGGCCCAGGTCATCGCCATCGCCCTCATCGGCTGCGCCATCGGCGCCGCCACCGCGGGCCGGATCGCGGACCGCATCGGCCGTATCCGCTGCATGCGGATCGCCGCCGCCCTCTTCACCGTCAGCGCCGTCGGCTCGGCACTGCCCTTCGCCCTCTGGGACCTGGCCTTCTGGCGGATCATCGGCGGCTTCGCCATCGGCATGGCCTCCGTCATCGGCCCCGCCTACATCGCGGAGGTCGCCCCCGCCGCCTACCGCGGCCGCCTCGGCTCCTTCCAGCAGGCCGCCATCGTCATCGGCATCGCCATCTCCCAGCTGGTCAACTACGGCATCCTCCAGCTCGCCGACGGCGACCAGCGCGGCAAGATCGGCGGCCTGGAGGCGTGGCAGTGGATGCTCGGCGTGATGGTCGTCCCCGCGCTCCTCTACGGCCTGCTCTCCTTCGCGATCCCCGAGTCCCCCCGCTTCCTCATCTCCGTCGGCAGGACCGACAAGGCCAAGGAGGTCCTCTCCGAGGTCGAGGGCGAGGACGTGGACCTGGACCACCGCGTGGCCGAGATCCAGCAGGCCATGCGCCGCGAACACAAGTCCACCTTCTGGGACCTGTTCGTCCCCGGCAGCCGCTCCAGGCTGCTGCCCATCGTCTGGGTCGGCATCGGCCTCTCGGTCTTCCAGCAGCTCGTCGGCATCAACGTCGCGTTCTACTACTCCGCGACCCTCTGGCAGTCCGTCGGCATCGACCCGTCCAGCTCGTTCCTCTACTCGTTCACCACGTCGATCATCAACATCGTCGGCACCGTGATCGCGATGGTCCTGGTCGACCGGGTCGGCCGCCGGCCCCTCGCCCTCGTCGGCTCCGCCGGCATGGCGATCGCCCTCGCCTTCGAGGCGTGGGCCTTCTCCGCCGACCTCGTCGACGGCAAGCTCCCCACCACCCAGGGCGTCGTGGCCCTCGTCGCCGCCCACGTCTTCGTGCTCTTCTTCGCCCTCTCGTGGGGCGTGGTGGTCTGGGTCTTCCTCGGCGAGATGTTCCCCAACCGCATCCGCGCCGCCGCCCTCGGCGTCGCCGCCTCCGCGCAGTGGATCGCCAACTGGGCCATCACCGCCAGCTTCCCGTCCCTCGCGGACTGGAACCTCTCCGGCACCTACATCATCTACACCGTCTTCGCCGTGCTCTCGATCCCCTTCGTGCTCCGGTACGTCAAGGAGACCAAGGGCAAGGCGCTGGAGGAGATGGGCTGACCCCCCGCCGCCCCGCCCCTCGCCCACGGAGACCGCCCCGGCCCGGCAGCGCCCCCGCGCCCGGCCCGGGGCGGTCGCCCGCCCCGGGCCCCGGCCGGCCACACCGCCGAACGGCGGACCGCCCCGGCACCCGGGAGCGCGCCCCCGCCGGGAGGACGGGGGACGCGCACGCGGTGACGCCATACTGGACCCGTTATGGAACTCATCCTTGCTGTAGTCATCGCTCTGGTCGTCGCGGTCGCCGTGACGAGCGGGCTCGTGATCAGCGGCCGCAAGAAGAAGCAGCTGCCGCCCGCCGAGCCGCCGTCCACCCCGCCGACCATCACCGCTCCGCCCGCCGAGCCGCGCGTCGGCGAGGAGGCGGAGACGCCGCGGGAAGAACCACGCCGCACGGTCGAGGAGGTCCCCCTCCCCACGGCCGAGGAGGCCACCGGGACGCCGACCGCCGTCGAGGACCCCGTCGTCGCCGAACCCCCGGCCCCCGAGATCGAGGTCCCCGAACCCACCGCCGGCCGTCTCGTACGGCTCCGGGCCCGTCTCGCCCGCTCCCAGAACTCGCTGGGCAAGGGGCTGCTCACGCTCCTGTCCCGCGAGCACCTCGACGAGGACACCTGGGAGGAGATCGAGGAGACCCTCCTCACCGCCGACGTCGGCGTCGCCCCCACCCAGGAACTGGTCGAGCGGCTGCGCGAGCGGGTCCGGGTGCTCGGCACCCGCACCCCCGAGGAGCTGCGCGGCCTGCTCCGCGAGGAGCTGATCGCCCTCCTCGGCCCCGACCTCGACCGCGCGGTCAGGACCGAGAGCCCCACGGACGTCCCCGGCGTCGTGATGGTCGTCGGCGTCAACGGCACCGGCAAGACCACCACCACCGGCAAGCTGGCCCGCGTTCTCGTCGCCGACGGCAAGTCCGTCGTCCTCGGCGCGGCCGACACCTTCCGCGCCGCCGCCGCCGACCAGCTCCAGACCTGGGGCGAGCGCGTCGGCGCCCGCACCGTCCGGGGCCCGGAGGGCGGCGACCCGGCGTCGATCGCCTTCGACGCGGTCAAGGAGGGCATCGCGGAGAAGGCCGACGTCGTCCTCATCGACACCGCCGGCCGGCTCCACACCAAGACCGGCCTCATGGACGAGCTGGGCAAGGTCAAGCGCGTCGTGGAGAAGCACGGCCCGCTGGACGAGGTCCTGCTCGTCCTCGACGCCACCACCGGCCAGAACGGCCTGATCCAGGCCCGCGTCTTCGCCGAGGTCGTCGACATCACCGGCATCGTCCTGACCAAGCTCGACGGCACCGCCAAGGGCGGCATCGTCGTCGCCGTCCAGCGCGAGCTGGGCGTCCCCGTGAAGCTGATCGGCCTGGGCGAGGGCCCGGACGACCTGGCCCCCTTCGAGCCGGGCGCCTTCGTGGACGCCCTGATCGGCGACTGACACCACCGCCCGCGCACACGCGTGAAGGGCCCCGCCACTCCCGTGGCCGGGGCCCTCCGCGTACGTACCGCCGGACGTCAGAAGCGCGTGCGGTGGCAGATGTACGCCAGGGTGCCGAGCAGCAACCGCGCCTGCGGCGGCGCGCCCGCCGTGTCGAGCGTCGGGGGCCGCAGCCAGCGGACCGGTCCGAGGCCCCCCAGGTCGGACGGGGGAGCGGTGACGTACGCACCGGGCCCCAGCCCGCGCAGGTCCAGGCCGGCGTCGTCCCAGCCCATCCGGTACAGCAGCCGCGGCAGTTCGGCCGCGGCCCCCGGCGCGACGAAGAACCGCGCCCGCCCCGTCGGCGTCACGCACACCGGGCCCAGCGGCAGCCCCATGCGCTCCAGCCGGACCAGGGCCCGCCGGCCCGCCGCCTCCGCCACCTCGATCACGTCGAAGGCGCGGCCCACCGGCAGCAGCAGCGCCGCGCCCGGGTACTCCGACCACGCCTTCACGGCGTCGTCCAGGGCGGCGCCCGCCGGAACCGGTTCCGCGAAGGAGAGGGGATGCGCCCCGGGGGCCGCGCACGCCGGGTCCCCGCAGGAGCACCGGCCGGACACGGCCCGCGCGCCCGGGACCACGTCCCACCCCCACAGCCCCGTGTACTCCGCCACCGCTGTGCACTCCGTGGTGCGTACGCGGCGGCGTGCGCCGGACCGCATCTCACGAATGCCGCCGATCGTGAAACCCATGTCCCCTCCAACGGGTCGAGCGCGCCGGTGGTTACGACCCGGAGTTCACTCGTCACCGTTCGTCACGCCCGGCGCCGGGGTGGCGCGCTGCCGTACGAGGGGTGGTGCGGACCGGAACACGCGCCTCCGCGCGCATCCGTCCGGCGACTCGGGTCGTCGCACGTCAAGTGAAGCGCGTTCCACGGAAAGCGAGTTCATCCGAAGGGGTGGCGAATGGTGGCGTTTCTTGAATTCCCCTCGTAGAGGGGCGATCGTGGGGTTACTTTCGGTACTCGAAACCGCAGGGGCGCGGCGCACGCGTGAGTATGCCGGAGGCAACCCGGTTTTCCGTTCGAAGGAGGGCGAACGCCGGACGGGAGCCGTGGGAGACGGCATCCTGTCAGGGGTTCGCACGACAGACGATCAGGTGGATGGGGGCGTTCCAGTGGGCGGCAACGGCGCAGACGGTACGACTGCCGGGAAGCGCCCGAACGAGCGACTGGGCTCGTGGTTCGTGCGCAGCGGCTGGTCCAAGGGGGAGCTGGCGCGCCAGGTGAACCGCAGGGCGCGCCAGATGGGCGCGCACCACATCTCCACCGACACCTCGCGCGTGCGCCGCTGGCTCGACGGAGAGCAGCCCCGCGAACCCATCCCGCGCATCCTCTCCGAACTCTTCTCCGAGCGGTTCGGCTCCGTCGTCGCCGTCGAGGACCTCGGCCTGCGCACGGCCCACCAGGCGCCCTCCGTCGCCGGCGTCGACCTCCCCTGGGCGGGCCCCCAGACCGTCGCCCTGCTCAGCGAGTTCTCCCGCAGCGACCTCATGCTCGCCCGCCGGGGTTTCCTCGGCTCCTCGCTCTCCCTCGCCGCCGGCCCCGCCCTCGTCGAGCCGATGCAGCGCTGGCTCGTCCCCACCCCCGCCGGCGAGCGGCCCGCCGCCCCCCCCGACGCCCACCGCCCCCACCGGCTCTCCGAGGTCGAGCTCAACCTCCTGGAGTCCACCACCTCGATGTTCCGCAAGTGGGACGCCCAGTGCGGCGGCGGACTGCGCCGCAAGGCCGTCGTCGGACAGCTCCACGAGGTCACCGACCTTCTCCAGGAGCACCACCCCGCCGCCGTCTCCAAGCGCCTCTTCACCTGCGCCGCCGAACTCGCCGAACTCGCGGGCTGGATGAGCTACGACGTGGGCCTCCAGCCCACCGCCCAGAAGTACTTCGTGCTCGCCCTGCACGCGGCCAAGGAGGCCGGGAACAAGCCCCTCGGCTCGTACATCCTCTCCTCCATGAGCCGCCAGATGATCCACCTCGGCCGGCCCGACGACGCCCTCGAACTCATCCACCTCGCCCAGTACGGCAGCCGGGACTGCGCCACCGCCCGCACCCAGGCCATGCTGTATGCGATGGAGGCCCGCGCCTACGCCAACATGGGCCAGCCCTCCAAGTGCAAGCGGGCCGTCCGGATGGCCGAGGACACCTTCGCCGACGCCGGTCTCGACGGCGAGCCCGAGCCCGACTGGATCCGCTTCTTCTCCGAGGCCGAACTCAACGGCGAGAACTCCCACTCCTACCGGGACCTCGCCTATGTCGCCGGACGCTCGCCGACGTACGCCTCGCTCGCCGAACCCCTCATGGAGCGGGCCGTCGACCTCTTCGGGAAGGACGCCGACCACCAGCGGTCGTACGCCCTCAACCTGATCGGCCTGGCCACCGTCCACCTCCTCAAGCGCGAGCCCGAGCAGTCCGTCGTCCTCGCCGAGAAGGCCCTGGGCGTCGCCCGCAGCATCCGCTCCGAGCGGGTCAACACCCGGCTCCGCAAGACCGTCGACCACGCCGCCCGTCACTACAGCGACATCGCCGAGGTCGTCCAGCTCACCGACCGCCTCACCCAGCTCCTGCCCGAGGCCGCCGAAGCGGTCTGACCCCTCCGCCGGGCCCCGCGGGGCCCGCACCGACCCCGGCCGCGCCGGGCGTCCCGTACCACCCGACTCGGCTCCCCCGCCGCAAGGTCGCACGGACGCCCGACGCGGCCGGTCCGCGTCCCCGTGCCTTCCGGCCGCCCGTGTGCCGCCGCGCGCGGAGAGTACACCGCGCCCCGCCCGTGACCCGCGTGTTCACGTTCGCGTAACACGGCCCACACCTTCGTCACCGCCCCGAAACACCGGGCGGCACCGGCGGAAACCGTGCCGGGGGAATCTCTGGCTCATCACCGGCCCCCCACGGAGCCGGCCACTCCCCGGCCCCGCCCCGCACAGGCCGCATCCGACGAGGAGACGCCGATGGCACCAGCCGTCACGACCCTGGCCGCAGACGCTCCCGAGCTGTCCGCCGCCAACACCGGGTTCATGCTCATCTGCTCCGCCCTGGTCATGCTGATGACCCCGGCACTCGCCTTCTTCTACGGAGGCATGGTCCGCGTCAAGTCCACCCTCAACATGCTGATGATGAGCTTCGTCAGCCTCGGGATCGTCACGATCCTGTGGGTGCTCTACGGCTTCAGCCTCGCCTTCGGCACCGACAAGGGCTCGATCGTCGGCTGGTCCTCCGACTACGCCGGCCTCAGCGGCATCGGCATCACCGAACTGTGGGACGGCTACACCATCCCCGTCTACGTCTTCGCCGTCTTCCAGCTCATGTTCGCGGTCATCACCCCCGCCCTCATCAGCGGCGCCCTCGCCGACCGCGTCAAGTTCACCGCCTGGGTCCTCTTCGTCACCCTCTGGGCCACGGTCGTGTACTTCCCCGTCGCCCACTGGGTCTGGGGCTCCGGCGGCTGGCTCTTCGAGATGGGCGTCATCGACTTCGCCGGCGGCACCGCCGTCCACATCAACGCCGGCGCCGCCGCCCTCGGCGTCATCCTCGTCATCGGCAAGCGGGTCGGCTTCAAGAAGGACCCGATGCGCCCGCACAGCCTCCCGCTGGTCATGCTCGGCGCCGGACTCCTCTGGTTCGGCTGGTTCGGCTTCAACGCCGGCTCCTGGCTCGGCAACGACGACGGCGTCGGCGCCGTGATGTTCGTCAACACCCAGGTCGCCACCGCCGCCGCCATGCTCGCCTGGCTCGCGTACGAGAAGGTCCGCCACGGCTCCTTCACCACCCTCGGCGCCGCCTCCGGAGCCGTCGCCGGACTCGTCGCCATCACCCCCTCCGGCGGCGCCGTCAGCCCCCTCGGCGCGATCGCGGTCGGCGCCGTCGCCGGCCTGCTGTGCGCCATGGCCGTCGGCCTCAAGTACAGGTTCGGCTACGACGACTCCCTCGACGTCGTCGGCGTCCACCTCGTCGGCGGTGTCGTCGGCTCCCTCCTCGTCGGCCTCTTCGCCACCGGCGGCGTCCAGTCCGACGCCAAGGGCCTCTTCTACGGCGGCGGCCTCGAACAGCTGGGCAAGCAGGCGATCGGCGTCCTCGCGGTCCTCGCCTACTCCCTGATCGTCTCCGCGCTCCTCGCCCTGGCCATCGACAGGACCATGGGCATGCGGGTCGCCGAGGACGTCGAGGTCTCCGGCATCGACCAGGTCGAGCACGCCGAGACCGCCTACGACTTCAGCGGCGCCGGCGGCGGCACCTCCTCCCGCTCCGCCGCCCCGGCCGCCCCGACCGTCCCGCAGAACAAGAAGGTGGACGCATGAAGCTCATCACCGCGGTCGTGAAGCCGCACCGGCTCGACGAGATCAAGGAGGCCCTCCAGGCGTTCGGCGTCCACGGCCTCACCGTCACCGAAGCCAGCGGCTACGGCCGCCAGCGCGGCCACACCGAGGTCTACCGGGGCGCCGAGTACACCGTCGACCTCGTCCCCAAGATCCGCGTCGAGGTCCTGGTGGAGGACGAGGACGCCGAACAGCTCATCGACGTCGTCGTCAAGGCCGCCCGGACCGGCAAGATCGGAGACGGCAAGGTGTGGAGCGTGCCGGTCGAGACCGCCGTACGGGTCCGCACCGGCGAACGCGGCCCGGACGCGCTGTAGGCACACATGAGGAGCCGCCGGATGACGAGCCCCGGAACCAGCGAACGGAACGAGAACCCGGCACCCGGCGGTCACGCGGCGGCCCGGCTGCTCCTCCTCCGGGAGGAAGGGCGGTCCGGGCCGCCGCGCCGCGCCGCCCTCGCCCGCCTCACCGACGACTGGCTCACCGGCCTCTTCGCCGCCGCCGCGCCGCCCCCCGGCACCGCCCTCGTCGCCGTCGGCGGCTACGGCCGCTCCGAACTCTCCCCCCGCAGCGACCTCGACCTCCTCCTGCTCCACGACGGCAGCGCCCGCGCCGCCGCGATCGCCGCCCTCGCCGACCGGATCTGGTACCCGGTGTGGGACGCCGGCCTCGCCCTCGACCACTCCGTCCGCACCCCCGCCGAAGCCCGCGCCACCGCCGCCGGGGACCTCAGGGTCCACCTCGGCCTCCTCGACGCCCGGCCCCTCGCCGGAGACGCCGGACTCGCCACCGCCCTGCGCGCCACCGCCCTCGCCGACTGGCGCCGCCGGGCGCCCGAGCGCCTTCCCGGACTCGGCGCCCTCTGCCGCGAACGCGCCGAACGCGCGGGGGAGCTGCGGTTCCTCCTCGAACCCGACCTCAAGGAGGCCCGCGGCGGACTGCGCGACGCCCAGGCCCTCCGGGCCGTCGCCGCCTCCTGGATCGCCGACGCCCCCCGCGCGGGACTCGACCGCGCCCGCCGGTGCCTCCTCGACGTCCGCGACGCCCTCCACCTGACCACCGGCCGCGCCACCGACCGGCTCGCCCTCCAGGAACAGGACGCCGTCGCCGCCGCGCTGGGCCTCCCCGACGCCGACGCCCTGCTCCGCGAGGTGTACGAGGCCGCCCGGGCCCTCTCGTACGCCGCCGACGTCACCTGGCGCGAGGTCGACCGCGTCCTCGGGGCCCGCTCGGCACGGCCCCGGCTCCGGTCCCTCCTGGGCGGCCGGTCGGTGACCGGACGGACGGGCGGCGGGAAGCCGCCGATCGAACGCACCCCGCTCGCCGAGGGCGTCGTGGAGATGGACGGCGAGGTCGTCCTCGCCCACACCGCCAAACCCGAACGCGACCCCGTCCTCACCCTGCGCGCCGCCGCCGCGGCCGCCCAGTCCGGACTCCCGCTCTCCCCGCACGCCGTGCGCCGGCTCGCCGCCACCGCCAAACCCCTCCCGGTGCCCTGGCCCGCCGAGGCACGCGAGGAGCTCGTCACCCTCCTCGGCGCCGGGACGGCCACCGTCCCCGTCTGGGAGGCCCTGGAGGCCGAGGGGATCGTCACCCGACTCCTCCCCGGCTGGGAACGCGTCCGCTGCCGGCCCCAGCGCAACCCGGTCCACACCTGGACCGTCGACCGCCACCTCGTGGAGACCGCCGTACGGGCCGCCTCGCTCACCCGCCGCGTCGGCCGCCCCGACCTCCTCCTCGTCGCCGCCCTCCTCCACGACATCGGCAAGGGCGGACCCGGCGACCACTCCGTCGCCGGCGAGGCCGTCGCCCGCGACCTCGCCGCCCGCATCGGCTTCGACCGCGCCGACACCGCCACCGTCGCCACCGCCGTCCGCCACCACCTGCTCCTCGTCGAGACCGCCACCCGGCGCGACCTCGACGACCCCGCCACCGTCCAGACCGTCGCCACCGCCGTCGGCACCCTCGGCACCCTGGAGCTCCTGCACGCCCTCACCGAGGCCGACGCCCTCGCCACCGGCCCCGCCGCCTGGTCCTCCTGGCGCGCCTCGCTCGTCGCCGACCTGGTCGAACGGGTCGCGGGCGTCCTCGCCGGGGAACCCCCGCCCGACCCCGGGACCGCCGCACCCGACGCCGCGCAGGAACGCCTCGCCGTCGAGGCCCTGCGCACCGGCGGACCCGTCCTCACCCTCCGCACCCGGGCCGAACGGCGGACGGAGGGCGACGCGGACGACACGGCCCCCGAGCCCGTCGGCGTCGAACTCGCCATCGCCCTGCCCGACCGGCCCGGCGTCCTGCCCGCCGTCGCCGGCGTCCTCGCCCTGCACCGCCTCACCGTCCGTGCCGCCGACCTGCGGGCCGTGGACCTCCCCGCCGGGCTCGGCTCCGGCTCCGTCCTCCTCCTCGACTGGCGCGTCGCCGCCGAGTACGGCTCCCTGCCCGAGGCCGCCCGGCTCCGCGCCGACCTCGTCCGCGCCCTCGACGGCTCCCTCGACATCCCCGCCCGCCTCGCCGAACGCGAGGCGGCCCACCCCCGGCGCCGGGGCCTCACCGCCCCGCCGCCCCGCGTCACCGTCGCCGCCGCCGGCTCCCGCCTCGCCACCGTCATCGAGGTCCGCGCCCAGGACGCCCCCGGCCTCCTCCACCGCATCGGCCGCGCCCTGGAAGGAGCGGCGGTACGGGTCAGGAGCGCCCACGTCTCCACCCTGGGCGCCAACGCCGTCGACACCCTGTACGTGACCCGGCCGGACGGCTCCCCGCTGCCCCCGGGGGAGGCGGCGGACCTGGCGGGGACGCTGGAGGCGGCGCTGGGATGACCCGGGTGCGCGCCGGCCGCCGGGCGCGAGGCCGCTTCCCGCGCGTGCGGGGACCACGGACTCCCGGTGGGCGGGGAGGATTCCCCGGCCGGGCCGGATACCCTGGAGGGCGATTCCCCGCCCCCGACCTCAAGGACCGACGAGCGCCGTGTTCGATACTCTCTCCGACCGCCTGAGCGCGACCTTCAAGAACCTCCGGGGCAAGGGTCGCCTTTCCGAGCAGGACATCGACAGCGCGGCCCGGGAAATCCGTATCGCCCTCCTCGAGGCCGACGTCGCCCTGCCGGTCGTGCGCGAGTTCATCCGGAACGTCAAGGAGCGGTCCCTCGGGGCCGAGGTCTCCAAGGCCCTGAACCCGAGCCAGCAGGTCGTCAAGATCGTCAACGACGAGCTGGTCTCGATCCTCGGCGGCGAGACCCGCCGCCTCCGGTTCGCCAAGTCCGGCCCGACCGTGATCATGCTCGCCGGTCTCCAGGGCGCAGGCAAGACCACCCTCGCCGGAAAGCTCGGCCTCTGGCTCAAGGGCCAGGGCCACTCCCCGCTGCTCGTCGCCTGCGACCTCCAGCGCCCCAACGCCGTCAACCAGCTCTCCGTCGTCGCCGACCGCGCGGGCGTCGCCTTCTACGGCCCCCAGCCGGGCAACGGCGTCGGCGACCCGGTCCAGGTCGCCAAGGACTCGATCGAGCACGCGCGCACCAAGCTCTACGACGTCGTCATCGTCGACACCGCCGGCCGCCTCGGCATCGACCAGGAACTGATGCGGCAGGCCGCGGACATCAGGGACGCGGTCTCCCCCGACGAGATCCTCTTCGTCGTCGACGCCATGATCGGCCAGGACGCGGTCAACACCGCCGAGGCGTTCCGCGACGGCGTCGGCTTCGACGGGGTCGTGCTCTCCAAGCTCGACGGCGACGCCCGCGGTGGTGCCGCGCTCTCCATCGCGCACGTCACCGGCAAGCAGATCATGTTCGCCTCCAACGGCGAGAAGCTGGACGACTTCGACGCGTTCCACCCGGACCGCATGGCGTCCCGCATCCTCGGCATGGGCGACATGCTCTCCCTCATCGAGAAGGCCCAGCAGACCTTCGACGAGGAAGAGGCCGCCAAGATGGCCTCGAAGCTCGCCTCGAAGAAGGGGCAGGAGTTCACGCTCGACGACTTCCTGGCCCAGATGGAGCAGGTCCGCAAGATGGGCAGCATCAGCAAGCTGCTCGGGATGCTGCCCGGCATGGCCCAGATGAAGGAGCAGATCAACAACATCGACGAGAAGGACGTCGACCGCACGGCCGCCATCATCAAGTCGATGACCCCGGCCGAGCGCCAGGACCCGACCCTCATCAACGGCTCCCGCCGCGCCCGCATCGCCAAGGGCTCCGGCGTCGAGGTCAGCGCGGTCAAGGGCCTGGTCGAGCGGTTCTTCGAGGCCCGCAAGATGATGTCCCGCATGGCCCAGGGCGGCGGCCTGCCGGGCATGCCCGGCATCCCCGGCATGGGCGGCGGCCCCGGCCGCCAGAAGAAGCAGGTCAAGCAGGCCAAGGGCAAGCGCAAGAGCGGCAACCCGATGAAGCGGAAGGCCGAGGAGCAGGCCGCCGCCGAGCGCCGCGAGCAGGCCCAGCAGGGCGGCGCCTTCGGTCTGCCCGGGGCGGGCCAGAGCCCGAAGGACTTCGAGCTGCCGGACGAGTTCAAGAAGTTCATGGGCTGACGCGTACGCGTACGTGAGGAAGAGGGGCCCGGGGCGGTGCGACACCGCCCCGGGCCCCTCCCCGTACCCCTCACTCCTCCGCACCGCCCGCGATGCCCGGTTCCTCCCGCTCTTCGATACTGGGGCCACCGCCGCCCCGAGGAGAGTCACGTGGCCGACCCCGCACCCCCGCGCGACCGGACCGACCAGCCCTGGCGCTCGGAGGGGGCCCCGCCGCCCCCGTCGCCGAAGAAGCGGATGCCGGGCGGCTGGGGCGGACTGATCCTCACCGCGCTCGTCGTGTACCTGCTGACCAACATCGTCCTGTCGTTCTTCAACGACGGCGACGGGCCGACGATCTCGTACACCGAGTTCGACAAGCAGGTCGCCGCCGGGAACGTCACCAAGATCTACTCCAAGGGCGACGCGATCCAGGGGCAGCTCAAGAACAAGCGGCCCGTCCCCGGCGGCAAGGGCGACTACACCACGTTCACCACCCAGCGGCCCGCCTTCGCCGACGACGACCTGTGGGCGCAGCTGACCGGGCGGAACGTCGTCGTCACCGCCGAACCGGTCGTCCAGGAGCGCAGCTTCCTCGCCAACCTCCTCCTCTCGCTCGCCCCGATGCTGCTGCTCGTCCTGCTCTGGGTGTTCATCGCCCGCCGGATGAGCGCGGGCATGGGCGGCGCCGGCGGCATGCTGGGCCGCAAACAGCCGCCCAAGCCGGTGGAGCCGGAGACCGGCAAGCGCACCACCTTCGCCGACGTCGCCGGCATCGACGAGGTCGAGGGCGAGCTCAACGACGTCGTCGACTTCCTCAAGAACCCGGACGCCTACCGGGCCATGGGCGCCAAGATGCCCCGCGGCGTCCTCCTCGCCGGACCCCCCGGTACGGGCAAGACCCTCCTCGCGCGGGCCGTCGCGGGCGAGGCCGGGGTGCCGTTCTTCTCGGCCTCCGCCTCCGGGTTCATCGAGATGATCGTGGGCGTGGGCGCCTCCCGGGTGCGGGAACTGTTCGCCGAGGCCCGCAAGGTCGCCCCGGCGATCGTCTTCATCGACGAGATCGACACCATCGGCCGGGTCCGGGGCGGCGGTTCCGGGACGGGCGGCCACGACGAGCGCGAGCAGACCCTCAACCAGATCCTCACGGAGATGGACGGCTTCACCGGATCCGAGGGGGTCGTCGTCCTCGCCGCCACCAACCGCGCCGACGTCCTGGACCCCGCCCTCACCCGGCCCGGCCGCTTCGACCGGATCGTCCACGTCAACCCGCCGGACCGGGGCGGCCGCGCGGCCATCCTCCGCATCCACACCCGGCAGATCCCGCTCGCCGGGGACGTCGATCTGGAGCAGGTGGCCCGTACGACCCCCGGCATGACCGGCGCCGAACTCGCCAACCTCGCCAACGAGGCCGCGCTCCTGGCCGTCAAGCGCGGCCAGAAGGCCGTCACGCGGTCCGATCTGTCCGACGCCCTGGAGAAGGTCCAGCTCGGCGCGGAGCGGCCCCTGGTGATGCCGGAGGAGGAGCGGCGCCGGACCGCGTACCACGAGAGCGGCCACGCCCTGCTCGGCATGCTCCAGCCCGGCGCCGACCCGGTCCGCAAGATCACCATCGTGCCGCGCGGCCGGGCGCTGGGCGTCACCCTGTCCACCCCCGACGCCGACAAGTACGCCTACACCGAGGAGTACCTGCGCGGCCGGATCATCGGCGCCCTCGGCGGGATGGCGGCCGAGCAGGTCGTCTTCGGGACGATCACCACCGGCGCCGAGAGCGACCTGGAGCAGGTCACCGGCATCGCCCGGGGCATGGCGGGCCGCTGGGGCATGAGCGAGCGGGTCGGCCGCCTCACCGCCGTCCCGGGCGACGCCCAGCAGCCGTACGGCCTGTCGGCGGCCCCCGCGACCCTCGACACCGTCGACCGGGAGATGCGCCGGATCGTCGACGAGTGCTACGAGGCCGCCCTGCGGCAGCTCGGCGACCACCGGGACAAGCTGGACGCCCTGGCCGAGGCCCTCCTGGCGAACGAGACCCTGGAGGAGGACGCGGCCTACCGCGCGGCGGGCATCGCCCGCCCGGCCCCGGGCCCCGAGCCGGGCGTGGGCCCGAACCCCGAGCCGCCGGGGGCGTGACGGGGAGCGCGGGCGGTACGGGTGCCGGCGGCCGGGCAGCGCCGAGGACTCGCGGCGCGGGCGGCCGGGGGAGCGGGCGGTGCGGGTGCCGACCGGTCAGGGAGTGCGGGCGACCACGTACCGGAAGACGTTCGGCATCCACACCGTCCCGTCCGGGCGGACGTACGGGGCGAGCGCCTCTTCGATCTCCTTCTCCACCTGCGGGAGGTCCGTCGCGCGGACCGCCTCGTCGAAGGCGCCCGTCGAAAGGAGTCCCCGCACCGCGCTGCCCTCGTCCGCGTACCCGAAGGGGCAGGCGACCCGGCCCGCGCCCTCCCGCCGCAGCCCCGCTCCGGCCACCAGCGCGTCCGGGTCCGGCGCCGGGCCCGGACGGCGGTCCGAGAGCCGGGCCGCGACCCGCAGCACCGGTTCCGTGGCGCACCGCTCCGGCGGCCCCCATCCGGCGACGACGACCGCCGTGCCGGAAGGGGCCGTACGGGTGAGCGCGGGCAGCTCCGGAAGAAGGGCGTCCGTCGGGTGGAAGGCCGTGATCACGTCGTACGGGGCGTACTCCGGCGGTCCGTGCGTGACCGCGACGCCCTCCGGAAGCCGCTCCCGGGCCAGCTCCGCGCGCGCGTGGTCCCGGTCCGCGCCGGCCACCCGCGCGCCCCGCGCGGCCGCCATGAGGAGGGCCAGACCCGAGCCGCAGCCGAGGCCGAGGACCCGGGTGCCCGGGCCCACGCCGAGACGGTCGTACACCGCCTCGTACAGCGGGACGAGCATCCGCTCCTGGATCTCGGCCCAGTCGCGCGCGGGGTGGTGCGGAACGAGCGTGGGTGTCATGAAAAGCGCCCCAATCCGTGGTCGGACGACGGCCCCCCGTAGTCAGGGAACTCCCCTTCCGGGGCCGCGTCCAGTGGTCGGGCCGCACCGATTCGCCCGGGGGAGGGGCGGTGTGCGCCCGCGCGCGCGGACCCTGTAATGTCCCCGCAACACTCCACGGCCGCCCCGGCCCCCGGCGGGTGCGCGCACCCGGTCCACGCGCCGGGGCGTATGCGCCGCTCCGTACGGGCATGGGGCCGCCCGGGCGGCTTCTCCGCAGATCGGCGTACTGGCCCTCGTCCGGACGCATCGGAGCCAACTGACGGGTAAGTGCAAAATATTTGGGATGCCCCGGAATGGAACCCGGGAGCGCTCCGGCTCGTTGTACCCGACGTGAGCACGACACCACCTGTTCTCGCCGCAGAGCTGGCACAGGCGTGGGCCGACATTCAGCGGCACCACCCCGAGCTGCCCGACCTTGCCGCGCCCGAATCCCTCATCGGAGAGTCCTCGTCCGCCTGCGGCGCCGAACTCTCCTTCGAACGACTCCTCCACGAGGCGGTCCACGGCATCGCCGCGGCCCGGGGGGTCCGCGACACCTCCCGCGCCGGGCGGTACCACAACCGCCGCTTCCTCGCGATCGCCGAGGAGATGGGTCTCGACCACTCCGAGGAGCCGCACGCCAGCAGCGGCTTCTCCCTGGTCACGCTCAACGCGGAGGCCAGGCGGCGCTACCGCCCCACCATCGAACGGCTCCAGCGCGCCCTCAAGGCCCACACGGTCGCCACCGCCGCCGACACCAAGCGCTCCTTCCGCGGACCGGCCGCCCGGCACGGTTCCTCGGGCGGCGGCGTCCGGGTCAAGGCCGTCTGCGACTGCGGGCGCAACGTGCGCGTGGTCCCCTCGGTGCTCGCCCAGGCCCCGATCGTCTGCGGCGGCTGCGGCAAACCCTTCCGCATCCCGGAGACGGTGGGCGCCGCCAACTGAGGCTCCGGCGTGTGGCACAATGGCTAGCTGTACTCGACAGTCGCACAGGACCCCTCTCTCCTCCGGCTGACGCGTCCATCGGGCATCCGAGTACCGCAACCCCACGTGGCATCTCAAGTGCCCAACCACGTCAAGACCAGGAGACACCACTCCAGTGGCAGTCAAGATCAAGCTCAAGCGCCTCGGCAAGATCCGCCAGCCGCACTACCGCATCGTCGTCGCCGACTCCCGCACCCGTCGTGACGGTCGCGCGATCGAGGAGATCGGCCTCTACCACCCGACGTACAACCCGTCGCGTATCGAGGTCGACTCCGAGCGTGCGCAGTACTGGCTGTCCGTCGGCGCCCAGCCGACCGAGCCGGTCCTCGCCATCCTGAAGCTCACCGGCGACTGGCAGAAGCACAAGGGCCTCCCGGCCCCCGAGAAGGCCCTGCTCGTCCCGGCCACCAAGGAGGCGAAGCGCGCCTCGTTCGACGAGTTCGCGAAGACCCTCGAGAGCGGCGACGACAAGGGTGAGGCCATCACCCCCAAGGCCAAGAAGGCCGACAAGAAGGCTGACGAGGCCGAGGCCGCGTCCACCGAGTCGACCGAGGCCTGATCATGCTCGAGGAGGCTCTCGAGCACCTCGTGAAGGGCATCGTCGACAACCCCGACGAGGTGCAGGTCGCCTCGCGCAACCTGCGCCGGGGCCGCGTGCTGGAGGTCCGGGTCCATCCCGAGGACCTCGGCAAGGTGATCGGCCGCAACGGCCGCACCGCGCGTGCGCTGCGCACCGTCGTGGGCGCCATCGGCGGCCGCGGCATCCGCGTCGACCTCGTCGACGTGGACCAGGTCCGCTGAGCGGACCGACAGCATCGTCTTGAGCAGTGCCGGCACGGGCCGGGGAGGGCTTACGGGCCCGCCCCGGCCCGTTGTCGTACGAGCCGTGTGACAGGAGAGTGGCAAGCAGTGCAGTTGGTAGTCGGGCGGATCGGTCGCGCCCACGGCATCAAGGGCGAGGTCACCGTCGAGGTGCGGACGGACGAGCCCGAACTCAGGCTCGGCCCCGGTGCCGTACTGCTCACCGACCCCGCCCCCACCGGACCGCTGACCATCGAGAGCGGCCGGGTCCACAGCGGCAGGCTGTTGCTGCGCTTCGAGGGCGTCCGCGACCGCAACGCCGCCGAGGCCCTGCGCAACACCCTCCTCATCGCCGAGGTCGACCCCGAGGAGATGCCCGAGGAGGAGGACGAGTACTACGACCACCAGCTGATCGACCTCGACGTCGTCCTCACCGACGGCACCGAGGTCGGCCGGATCACCGAGATCTCCCACCTGCCGTCCCAGGACCTCTTCATCGTCGAACGCCCCGACGGCACCGAGCTGATGATCCCCTTCGTCGGGGAGATCGTCACCGAGATCGACCTGGAGGAGCAGCGGGCCGTGATCGATCCGCCGCCCGGCCTGATCGACGACCGTGCCGAGATCGCCTCCGCCCGCGAGGAGTCGGACGACGAGTCCCGCGAGGAGGACGCGTGAGGCTCGACGTCGTCACGATCTTCCCCGAGTACCTCGAACCGCTGAACGTCTCCCTCGTCGGCAAGGCACGCGCGCGCGGACAGCTCGACGTCCACGTCCACGACCTGCGCGACTGGACGTACGACCGGCACAACACCGTCGACGACACCCCGTACGGCGGCGGCCCCGGCATGGTCATGAAGACCGGCCCCTGGGGCGACGCGCTCGACCAGACGCTCGCCGACGGGTACGAGGGCGGCGCCCACGGGCCGGTCCTCGTCGTCCCCACCCCCAGCGGCCGGCCCTTCACCCAGGAACTCGCCGTCGAACTCTCCGAACGGCCCTGGCTGATCTTCACCCCGGCCCGCTACGAGGGCATCGACCGCCGCGTCGTGGACGAGTACGCGGCCCGGATGCCGGTCTACGAGGTCTCCATCGGCGACTACGTCCTCGCCGGCGGCGAGGCGGCGGTCCTGGTCGTCACCGAGGCCGTCGCCCGCCTCCTGCCCGGCGTCCTCGGCAACGCCGAGTCCCACCGGGACGACTCCTTCGCCCCCGGGGCCATGGCCAACCTCCTGGAGGGCCCCGTCTACACCAAGCCCCCCGAGTGGCGCGGCCGGGGCATCCCCGACGTCCTCCTCAGCGGCCACCACGGGAAGATCGCCCGCTGGCGGCGCGACGAGGCGTTCCGGCGCACCGCCGCCCACCGGCCCGACCTCATCGAGCGCTGCGATCCCGCCGCCTTCGACAAGAAGGACCGGGAGGTCCTCTCGATGATGGGATGGGCCCCCGGACCCGACGGCCGATTTTGGCGCAGGGTCGAGGACGTGGAAGAATAGGCCGCTGCCGTCCGTCCGGCGCGCGCCCCTGCCACAGGGGGAACGACGCCGCCAGGAGCGAACGGCCTCTGCGACCACCTTCGAACGTACCGCTGATGACCTGTGGCATCAGCGAGGAAAGAGACCTCCATGGCCTCCCTGCTCGACCAGGTCAACGCGGCTTCCCTCCGCTCCGACCTCCCCGCCTTCCGTCCCGGCGACACGGTGAACGTCCACGTGCGCGTCATCGAGGGCAACCGCTCCCGCATCCAGCAGTTCAAGGGCGTCGTCATCCGCCGCCAGGGTTCGGGCGTCAGCGAGACCTTCACGGTCCGCAAGGTCTCGTTCTCCGTCGGCGTCGAGCGCACCTTCCCGGTCAACAGCCCGATCTTCGAGAAGATCGAGGTCGTGACCCGCGGTGACGTCCGTCGCGCCAAGCTCTACTACCTCCGCGAGCTGCGCGGCAAGGCCGCCAAGATCAAGGAGAAGCGCGACCGCTGAGCCCCGGCTCCCGGAACGCGCGACGCTTCCGGTTCCCCGCAGGAGCGGGCCGGATAGGCTTTGCCGGCGATGGACACCGAAGCACAGCACACGGAGCGCGACCCCTCCTCCCGCACGGAATCCCGTACGCATCCCCGTACGGACTCCGGCACGGAGGAGGAGTCGCGCTCCGTACGCGTTTCCGAGGACCCCCGGCCCGGACCGCCGCACCGGACCGCGCCCTCCTGGCGCCGCACCGTCCTCACGGGCGGCGCCTGCGTGCTCTTCCTGCTGCTCCTGAGCCACTTCGTGCTGCAGCCGTTCCTCATCCCCAGCCGCTCCATGGAGCCCACGCTCCGGGTCGGCGACCGGATCCTGGTGAACAAACTGGCCTACCGCTCCGGTGACGGGCCGCGCCGCGGCGACGTCGTCGTCTTCGACGGCACCGGCTCCTTCGTGCGGGAGGAGCCCCGGAGCAACCCCGTCGCGGGCCTCCTGCACGACGCGGCGGCCGCCCTCGGCCTCGCGGAGCCCGACGAGACCGACTTCGTGAAGAGGGTCGTCGGCACCGGCGGCGACCGGGTGGTCTGCTGCGACAAGGACGGCCGGCTCACCGTCAACGGCGCCACCGTCACGGAGCGGTACCTGATGCCCGGCGACCGGCCCTCCGGCGTGCCCTTCGACATCGTGGTCCCCCCGGACAGGCTCTGGGTCATGGGCGACCACCGCAGCCAGTCCAGCGACTCCCGCGACCACCTGGGAGACCCCGGCGGCGGCATGGTCCCCGTCGACCGGGTCGTCGGCCGCGCCGGCTGGATCGTCTGGCCCTTCGGACGCTGGTCCGCCGTACCGGGCACCGACGCCTTCGCCGCCGTACCGGCCCCGCCGGCCGGCGGACACGGCACGGCACCGGCCGGGCGGACGGCGCCGGCCGGGCCCGTGGCACCGGCCGGGCGCGAGGAGCGGTCCGGCGGGGAAACCGCCGGCGAGCGGGCCGCCGACGGGGCGGGGAGCCGTGGGTAGCCGGGGCCGGTCGTCCGGCGGGCCCCGTCACGCCCCGGACCGGGGCGCCGCGCCCCCCGGCCGGGCCGAACGGCGCAGACTCGCCCGCAAGGTCAAGCGACGGCGGCAGCGCTCCGCGATCCGGGAGATCCCGATCCTGGTCGCGGTGGCCGTGCTCATCGCCCTCGTCCTCAAGACCTTCCTCGTCCAGGCGTTCGTCATCCCCTCCGGCTCCATGGAACAGACGATCCGCGTCCACGACCGGGTCCTCGTCGACAAGCTCACCCCCTGGTTCGGCTCCCGGCCCCGGCGCGGCGACGTCGTCGTCTTCAAGGACCCCGGCAACTGGCTCCGGCACGAGGACGCGCCGCCCGCCGACGACCCCGTCGGCGTCAAGCAGGTCAAGCAGGCCCTCACCTTCATCGGACTGCTGCCCTCCGCCGACGACCAGGACCTCATCAAACGGGTCGTCGCCGTCGGCGGGGACACCGTCCGCTGCTGCGGCGAGGACGGACGGCTCACCGTCAACGGCGTACCGCTGGACGAGCCGTACCTGCACCCCGGGAACCCGCCGTCCGCCATCCCCTTCGAGGTGAGGGTCCCCGAAGGGCGGATCTTCGTCCTCGGCGACCACCGCTCCGACTCGGCCGACTCCCGCTTCCACCTCGACGAGAAGGACCACGGCACCGTCGCGGAGGAACAGGTCGTCGGGCGTGCCGTGGTGATCGCCTGGCCCGTCGGTCACTGGCGGCGCCTGGAGGAGCGGAAGACCTTCGACGGCGTACCGGACGCCCGTACGGAGGACGACAAGGCGTCCGGCCCGTCGCATAGTGTGTCCCAGCGGAATCTGAACGGATTGCCCGGGCTCCCGACCCCTGCGGAACTTCTGCTCGTTATGGGAGTGGTGGGCCCGTCCCTTTCCCGGGGCGGGCGTTCTCACGGACTGAGGAGTGGATGTGGGGGATTTGGCCCTCGGCGCACGATCCGGACACGATGAGCCCGAGAAGAGGGCCGAAGAGGCCAGGGGCGACGAGGTGACGGGTGACGACGTGACGGACGACGGGGTGTCGCGCGGCGACGGGACGGCCGGTTCCGGCGACGGGGCGGACGGGTTCGAGGTCGGGGAGGCCCGGTCCGGCAAGGCTCCCAGGAAGCAGCGCTCCTTCTGGAAGGAGCTGCCCCTCCTCATCGGCGTCGCCCTGGTGCTCGCCCTGCTGATCAAGACCTTCCTGGTGCAGGCGTTCTCGATCCCCTCGGAATCGATGATGAACACCCTCAAGAAGGGCGACCGGGTCCTCGTCGACAAGCTGACCCCCTGGTTCGGCTCCGAGCCCGAGCGCGGCGAGGTCGTCGTCTTCCACGACCCGGGCGGCTGGCTGGAGACCGCGGAGACCCCCAAGCCGAACGTCGTGCAGAAGTTCCTCAGCTTCATCGGCCTCATGCCGTCCGCCGAGGAGAAGGACCTCATCAAGCGCGTCATCGCCGTCGGCGGCGACACCGTCTCCTGCAAGGAGGGCGGCAAGGTCGTCCTCAACGGCGTGGCGCTCGACGAGACCTCCTACCTCTACCCCGGCTCCGTGCCCTGCCAGGACTCCTTCGGCCCGATCAAGGTCCCCGAGGGCCGCATCTGGGTCATGGGCGACAACCGCCAGAACTCCCTGGACTCCCGCTTCCACCAGGAGCTCCCCGGCGGCGGCACCGTCGCCGCCGACCAGGTCGTGGGCCGCGCCGTCGTCGTCGCCTGGCCCGTCACCCGCTGGGCCACGCTCCCCGTGCCCGGCATCTTCGACCAGCCCGCCCTCAACAAGGCCATGGGCGCCGCCCCGCTCGGCGCGGCGAGCCTCGCCGGGGCGCTCCCGCTGGTCCTGTGGCGCCGGAAGAAGCAGCTCGAACGGCATACCGCCGAGTAGAACCCCGCGGGTAGTGTGCCGTCCCGGACCGTCGACAGACCTCTGGGGTGCACATGAGCGGAACCATACGGACCAAGGGCGGCCACGGCCGTCTCGGCAGCGCGCTGTCGGGACTGGCCGTGGCCGTCGGCTGTGTGCTCTTCCTCGGCGGGTTCGTCTGGGGCGCCCTGCTCTACCGGCCGTACACCGTCCCCACCGACTCCATGACCCCCACCCTCGACGTCGGCTCCAAGGTGCTCGCCGAACGCGTCGGCGGCGACGAGGTGAAGCGCGGTGACGTCATCGTCTTCACCGACCCCCTGTGGGGCTCCTCGCCCATGGTCAAGCGGGTCGTGGCCGTGGGCGGCGACACCGTCGCCTGCTGCGACGCGACCGGCCGCCTCACCGTCGACGGCAGGGGCGTCGACGAGCCGTACCTCAGGCCCGGACCCGGCGGCCGGACGGTCGCCTCCGGCCAGGATTTCTCCGTGACCGTCCCCGCGGGCAACCTCTTCCTCCTCGGCGACGACCGGCACACCTCCCTCGACTCCCGCAGCCACCTCGAGGACGCCGGCCGGGGCACCGTGCCCCGTTCCGCGGTCACCGCCCGGGTCGACGCCGTCGTCTGGCCCGCCAGGGGCCTCCTGCAACCCCAGCCGGGCTTCGCCGCCCTTCCGGGCGGAGTCTCGCGGCCCGGCCCGTTCCACGCGCTCCTCACGGCGATCGTGGCCGGGGCCGTACTGGTCCTCGCGGGCGCGGCGTACGGACCGGTGGCACGGCTCCTGACGCGGGGCACGGGCGGGCAGCGGTCCGGGACGCGCGAGAGGGTGGGGGGATGACGGGAGACGCGCGGGACGCGGGAGCGGGCCGGGACGGAACGGAGAGGGAGACGGGGGAGACGGGGGAGCGTGGGGCAGGAGCAGGAGCAGGAGCAGGAGCAGGAGCAGTAGCAGGAGCGCGGGGAGCGGAGACGGAGGCGCCGGGGACGGAAGCCGGGGCCGTACGCCGGAAGGTGGCCCGGGTCCTCCTGCTCGACGCCGACGACCGCGTCCTGCTCCTGCACGGACACGAGCCGGGGAACCCCGACGACTCCTGGTGGTTCACCCCCGGGGGCGGCCTGGAGGGCGACGAGACCCCCGAGGAGGCGGCACTGCGCGAACTCGCGGAGGAGACCGGCATCACCGAGGTCGATCTCGGACCCGCGATCTGGAGCCGGTACTGCTCCTTCCCCTTCGCCGGACGCCGCTGGGACCAGGACGAGACGTACTACCTCGCCCGCACCCGCCGGACCGGGGCCGCACCCGGACCGCGGTCCCTCACGGAGCTGGAGACCCGCAGCATCGCGGGCCTGAGATGGTGGACCTCCGCCGAACTGTCGGCGGCCCGTGAGACGGTGTACCCGACCAGGCTCGCCGAGCTGCTGCGCACGCTGCTCGACGAGGGACCTCCGCGTGCACCGGTCGCCCTCGCCCCGGACATCGTCCCGGGGACGCGTGCGGCTGACGCACAATAGGGGGACGCACGGCTGAAGGGGAACATGCCATGAGCGCCGAGGACCTCGAGAAGTACGAGACCGAGATGGAGCTGAAGCTCTACCGGGAGTACCGCGATGTCGTCGGGCTGTTCAAATACGTGATCGAGACCGAGCGGCGCTTCTACCTCACCAACGACTACGAGATGCAGGTGCACTCGGTGCAGGGCGAGGTCTTCTTCGAGGTCAGCATGGCCGACGCCTGGGTCTGGGACATGTACAGGCCGGCCAGGTTCGTCAAGCAGGTCCGTGTCCTCACCTTCAAGGACGTGAACATCGAGGAGCTCAACAAGAGCGACCTCGAACTCCCCGGCAGCTAGGAGAACCACCCTCGCGGGTGAGCGGGTTTTCCACAGCCCCACCGCCGTCCACAGCGCCGCACACGGAACGCCCCACCACGTCACAGTCGGTGACGGAGGTGGTCCGTATGAACACGACCGACAGGACCGGTGCCACCCGCGCACTCGGACGGTACGGAGAAGAGCTGGCGACCCGCCGGCTCACCGCGACCGGCATGCACATCCTCGCCCGCAACTGGCGCTGCGGCCGGACCGGCGAGATCGACATCGTCGCCCGGGACGGCGACACCCTCGTCATCTGCGAGGTCAAGACCCGGCGCCACGGCGCCTACGAACACCCCATGGCAGCCGTCACGCCCCGCAAGGCCGAACGGCTCCGCCGCCTCGCCGACTGCTGGCTCGACCGCAGCGACACCCCGGCACCCGCCGGCGGCGTCCGCATCGACCTCGTCGGCATCGTCCTGCCCCGCCGCGGCGCCCCCGTCCTCACCCACGCCCGGGGCGTGGCCTGATGGGATTCGCCCGCACCTGCTCCGTGGCCCTCGTCGGCGTCGAAGGCGTCGTCGTCGAAGTACAGGCCGACCTCGAACCCGGCGTCGCCGCCTTCACCCTCGTCGGCCTCCCCGACAAGAGCCTCACCGAGAGCCGCGACCGCGTCCGCGCCGCCATCGTCAACTCCGGAGCCGAATGGCCCCAGAAGAAACTCACCGTCGGCCTCAGCCCGGCATCCGTCCCCAAGGGCGGCAGCGGATTCGACCTGGCCGTGGCGGCGGCCGTCCTCGGCGCCGCCGAGCGCGTCGACCCGCGCGCCATCGCCGACCTCGTCCTCATCGGCGAACTCGGACTCGACGGGCGCGTCCGCCCCGTCCGCGGAGTCCTGCCCGCCGTCCTCGCCGCCGCCGAGGCCGGATACCGGCAGGTCGTCGTCCCCGAACAGACCGCGGGCGAGGCCTCCCTCGTCCCCGGCGTCTCCGTCCTGGGCGTCCGCAGCCTCCGCCAGCTGATCGCCGTCCTCGCCGACGAACCCGTCCCCGACGAGGAACCCACCGAAGAGGGCCGGCCCGACGCCATGCTCTCCGGACTCCTCGTCCCCGGCGCCGGCATCGGCACCGGACTCGCCGCCGACCCCGCCGAAGGACCCGACCTCGCCGACGTCGCGGGCCAGCACCGCGCCCGCCGCGCCCTGGAGATCGCCGCCGCCGGCGGCCACCACCTCCTGCTCTCCGGCCCACCCGGCGCCGGGAAGACCATGCTGGCCGAACGCCTCCCCGGCATCCTCCCGCCCCTCACCCGGCAGGAATCCCTGGAGGTGACCGCCGTCCACTCCGTCGCCGGCATCCTCCCGCCCGGCGAACCCCTGGTCCGCCGCGCCCCCTACTGCGCACCCCACCACTCCGCCACCATGCAGTCCCTCGTCGGCGGCGGCAACGGCCACCCCAGGCCCGGTGCCGTCTCCCTCGCCCACCGCGGCATCCTCTTCCTCGACGAAGCCCCGGAATTCTCCGGAAAGGCCCTCGACGCGCTCCGTCAGCCCCTCGAATCCGGACATGTCGTCATCGCCCGCGCCGCCGGCGTCGTCCGCCTCCCCGCCCGCTTCCTCCTCGCCCTCGCCGCCAACCCCTGCCCCTGCGGCCGGCACACCCTGTACGGCGCCGGCTGCGAATGCCCGCCCTCCCTCGTCCGCCGCTACCAGGCGCGCCTCTCCGGACCCCTGCTCGACCGGGTCGACCTCCGCGTCGAGGCCGAACCGGTCACCCGTGCCGACCTCCTCGGCCGGGGCGACCGGGGGGAAGCCACCGCCGTCGTCGCCGCGCGCGTCCGCGAAGCCCGCGCCCGTGCCGCCGCGCGCCTCGCCGACACCCCCTGGAGGGTGAACAGCGAGATCCCCGGCCACGAACTCCGCACCCGCCACCACGCGGCCCCCGGAGCCCTCGCCGAAGCCGAACGGGACATCGAGCGCGGCCTGCTCACTGCACGCGGTCTCGACCGCGTCCTGCGCGTCGCCTGGACCGTCGCCGACCTCGCCGGACACGACCGGCCCGACCACCAGGACATCGCCCTCGCCCTCGAAATGCGCACCGGCGTGGCCCGTGGCGTACCCGCCGGAACGGGGAACCGCACATGACCACCCGACCCGACCCGCCCGCCCCTATGGACGAACGGCTGGCCCGCGCCGCCCTCACCCGCACCGTCGAACCCGGCGACGAACACGCCGGCCGGTGGCTCCGCCACTACGGAGCCACCGGCTTCCTCCGGGAACTCCTCCACCCCGGCACCGCCCGACCCGCCCCCTCCGGCCCCGGCACCTCCCGCTCCGGCGGCGACCCCTTCCCCGGCACCGGCCCCCGGCGCGTCGCCTCCTGGCGACTGCGCGCCGCCACCGCCGAACCCACCCGCGACCTCGACGCCGTCTACGCCCTCGGCGGCCGCTTCCTCATCCCCGGCGACACCGAATGGCCCAGCCAGCTCGACGACCTCGGAGACGCCCGCCCCCTCGGCCTCTGGGTCCGGGGCCCCGCCGACCTGCGCACCTGGGCCCTGCGCTCCGTCGCCCTCGTCGGCGCCCGCGCCTGCACCCCGTACGGCGCCCACACCGCCACCGGTCTCGCCACCGACCTGGCGCGAAAGGGCTGGGTCGTCGTCTCCGGAGCCGCCTACGGCATCGACGGCGCCGCCCACCGGGGAGCCCTCGCCGCCGACGGCGCCACCGTCGCCGTCCTCGCCTGCGGCGTCGACACCCCGTACCCCCGCGGCCACGACCGGCTCATCCGGCGCATCGCCGAACAAGGACTCGTCATCGGCGAACTGCCGCCGCGCAGCCACCCCACCCCCAGCCGCTTCATCCTCCGCAACCGCCTCATCGCCGCCCTCACCCGCGGCACCGTCGTCGTCGAGGCACAACACCGCAGCGGCTCCCTCGTCACCGCCCGCGCCGCCGCACGACTCGGCCGCCACACCATGGGCGTACCCGGCCCCGTCGCCAGCGCCCTCTCCGCCGGCGTCCACGAACTCCTGCGCGGCGACGCCACCCTCGTCACCGACGCCGACGAGATCGTCGAACTGGTCGGGGACATGGGCCAGCTCGCCCCGCCGCGCCGGGGGCCCGTCCTCCCCCGCGACCTCCTCGCCCCCGCCACGGCCCACGTCCTGGAAGCCGTACCCGCCCGCGGTCCCACCCCCACCACGGCCATCGCCCGCCGCGCCGGAACCACCCCCGACGCCACCCTCGCCAAGCTGTACGAACTCCACTCCCTCGGTTTCGTCGAACGCCACGGAGAGGGCTGGCGGTTGACGAACACGGCCACCCGGGCGTCGAACGCGCGGCGAGGCGGTACTTGACCCGGAGCAATCGGGTGAAAAGGTGAAGCCGATGAACGACCGAGTCCTTCCGGCCACGACCGAGGGGCCGACACGCGCCACGGCCCCCGTTCGAAGACGTGGTCGACGGTGTCCCCCCGGAGCGGCGCGATGCGCCGATGTTCGCTCACCGCGACGGCGCACTCACGCTACGCTCACCGGGATTCCCCCCGCGACACCCGCACCGAGACACCCGACAGTAGAACGGCTCAAGGCGACGCATGCCCCAGCACACCTCCGGGTCTGACCGCGCCGCGGTGCCCCCAGCAGCCCGGGGCACCGTGCGTCCGTCCGCACCGACCTCCCTCGACGAACTGTGGCGTTCGTACAAGGACACGGGCGACGAGCGGCTGCGGGAACAGCTGATCCTGCACTACTCGCCCCTCGTCAAGTACGTCGCCGGACGGGTCAGCGTCGGGCTGCCGTCCAACGTGGAGCAGGCGGACTTCGTCTCCTCCGGCGTCTTCGGCCTCATCGACGCCATCGAGAAGTTCGACGTCGAGCGCGCCATCAAGTTCGAGACGTACGCCATCACCCGCATCCGCGGCGCCATGATCGACGAACTCCGCGCCCTCGACTGGATCCCGCGCTCCGTCCGCCAGAAGGCGCGCAACGTCGAACGCGCCTACGCCACCCTGGAGGCCCGGCTCCGCCGCACCCCCTCCGAGAGCGAGGTCGCCGCGGAGATGGAGATCACGCTGGAGGAACTGCACGCGGTCTTCAGCCAGTTGTCCCTGGCGAACGTGGTCGCCCTGGAGGAGTTGCTGCACGTCGGAGGCGAGGGCGGGGACCGCCTCTCCCTGATGGACACCCTCGAGGACACGGCCGCCGACAACCCCGTCGAGGTCGCCGAGGACCGTGAGCTGCGCCGGCTCCTCGCCCGCGCCATCAACACGCTCCCCGAACGCGAGAAGACGGTCGTCACCCTCTACTACTACGAGGGCCTCACCCTCGCCGAGATCGGTCACGTCCTCGGCGTCACCGAGAGCCGCGTCAGCCAGATCCACACCAAGTCCGTCCTCCAGCTCCGGGCGAAGCTGGCCGACGCCGGACGCTGAGCTCCGGGGCCGGTCGTACAGTGGAGCCGTGCCCAGGATTCGAGCGGCCTCGGTGGCCGAGCACCGGACGATGCAGCGCGGCGCCCTCCTGGACGCCGCGCGTTCCCTGTTGTCCGAGGGCGGGACGGAGGCGCTGACCTTCCCCGCACTCGCCGAACGCACGGGCCTCGCCCGCTCGTCGGTCTACGAGTACTTCCGGTCGCGCGCCGCCGTCGTCGAAGAGCTGTGCGCCGTCGACTTCCCTGTCTGGGCCGCCGAGGTCGAGACGGCCATGGCCGACGCCGGGACGCCCCGGGGCAAGGTCGAGGCGTACGTGCGCAAGCAGCTGGAACTGGTCGGGGACCGGCGCCACCGCGCGGTCGTCGCCATCTCCGCGAGCGAACTGGACGACGGCGCCCGCGAGAAGATCCGCGCGGCCCACGGTGGACTGGTCGCCATGATCGTCGAGGCGCTCGCCGCCCTGGGACAGCCCCGGCCCCGCCTGGGCGCCATGCTCCTCCAGGGCGTCGTCGACGCCGCCGTCCGCCGCATCGAGCTCGGCGCGGCCGAGGACCCGGCGGAGATCGCCGAAGCGGCGGTCACGATGGCCCTCCACGGCGTCGGCGGCTCTCCGGCCTGAGCCGGGGGAGTGCCTGGACGGCGTTCTCCGGGGCACTCGTCCGGGAGCGGTTCCCCGGCCCGGCCTGCACAGTGGCTTTCCCCTTCCCCCGCCCCCTCTCCTCCCCCTCCCCCCCCGCCCCTCCCTCCCCCTCCCCCCCCGCACTCCCTCCCTCCCCCGCCCCACCCCCGGTTCCCTCACCCTCCCCACGGCAGCAGGCGTGACGGTGCCCGTTCGATCAGGCGCAGGGGGTTCAGGTACCGGTCGCCCCGGAGGAGACCCCAGTGGAGGCAGTTTCGCGCGCAGTGGGTGCCGGGGGCGGCGCGGGCGATCGGTGTGCCCGCCCGGACCGGGGTCCCGGCCGGGACCAGGGGGGTCACGGGGGAGAAGGTCGTGCGGAGCGGGGGAGTGCCCGTGCCGGGAAGGGTGAGGGTGAGGACGCCTCGGCCGCCGACCGGGCCGGCGAAGGTGACGGTGCCGGCCGCGGGGGCCAGGACCGGGGTGCCGGGCGGTGCGGCGAGGTCGACGCCGCGGTGGCCCGCGGCGTACGGGCCGGGCGGCGGCTGCCAGCCGCGGAGGAGCTCGGGCGGGTCCACCGGCCAGAGGAGGCCGAGGGCGAGGATCAGCGTCGTGAGGTGCATGGGGAAAGGTTCTCCGGGGCGCCCGGTTCGCAGGGGTCACGGGCGGTTTCTGTGGACCGGGCGCCGGTTGTGGACAACGCCGTCACCCGCCGCCCCCGGGGTCCCGTACACTTCCTATGGCGACTCGGGACACCGGGTCGACTTCGCACGCCCCGCCACGGTCCTCACCGGCGGTGGCAGCGCCTTTCGGTCCCTCGCGGGCATGGCGCGCCGGGGCGTCAGGAACACAACCGAGAAACCCAAGGAGATACGGCCATGGCCGTCGTCACGATGCGGGAGCTGCTGGAGAGCGGCGTCCACTTCGGTCACCAGACCCGTCGCTGGAACCCGAAGATGAAGCGCTTCATCTTCACCGAGCGCAACGGCATCTACATCATCGACCTGCTCCAGTCGCTGTCGTACATCGACCGCGCCTACGAGTTCGTCAAGGAGACCGTCGCGCACGGCGGCTCCATCATGTTCGTCGGTACGAAGAAGCAGGCCCAGGAGGCCATCGCCGAGCAGGCGACGCGCGTCGGCATGCCGTACGTCAACCAGCGTTGGCTCGGTGGCATGCTCACCAATTTCTCCACCGTCTACAAGCGTCTGCAGCGCCTCAAGGAGCTCGAGCAGATCGACTTCGAGGACGTCGCCGCCTCGGGTCTCACCAAGAAGGAGCTCCTGGTCCTCTCCCGCGAGAAGGCCAAGCTGGAGAAGACCCTCGGTGGTATCCGCGAGATGCAGAAGGTGCCGAGCGCCGTCTGGATCGTCGACACCAAGAAGGAGCACATCGCCGTCGGTGAGGCGCGCAAGCTCCACATCCCGGTCGTCGCGATCCTCGACACCAACTGCGACCCCGACGAGGTCGACTACAAGATCCCGGGCAACGACGACGCGATCCGCTCCGTCACCCTGCTCACCCGCGTGATCGCCGACGCCGTCGCCGAGGGCCTCATCGCCCGTTCCGGTGCCGCGACCGGTGACTCGAAGCCGGGCGAGAAGGCCCAGGGCGAGCCGCTCGCCGAGTGGGAGCGCGACCTGCTCGAGGGCGAGAAGAAGGCCGACTCCGCCGAGGCCGAGGCTCCGGCCGCCGCCGAGGCCGAGACCGCCGAGGTCCAGACCTCCGCCGAGACCGAGAAGGTCGCGGACGCCGAGGCCGCCGACGCTCCGGCCGAGGCCGAGGCCGCCGAGCAGGCCTGACCCTCCAGGACCAGGACCTTCGGGTGACGACGGCGGGGGCCCGCGAAGCCCCCGCCGTCCACCCGTGGACCCGCCCGATCTTTCAGACTTCGAGAGAGAAACAGACTCATGGCGAACTACACCGCCGCTGACGTCAAGAAGCTCCGCGAGCTCACCGGCGCCGGCATGATGGACTGCAAGAAGGCCCTGGACGAGGCCGACGGCGATGTCGACAAGGCCGTCGAGGCCCTGCGCATCAAGGGCCAGAAGGGTGTCGCCAAGCGTGAGGGCCGCTCCGCCGAGAACGGCGCCGTGGTCTCCCTCATCGCCGACGACCACACCTCCGGTGTCCTCGTCGAGCTGAAGTGCGAGACGGACTTCGTCGCCAAGGGCGACAAGTTCCAGGCCGTCGCCGACCAGCTCGCCGCCCACGTCGCCGCCACCTCCCCGGCCGACCTGGAGGCGCTGCTCGCCTCCGAGATCGAGCCCGGCAAGACCGTGCAGGCGTTCGTGGACGAGGCCAACGCCAACCTCGGCGAGAAGATCGTCCTGGACCGCTTCGCGCAGTACGCCGACGGCTTCGTCTACGCGTACATGCACCGCACGATGCCGGACCTCCCGCCGCAGATCGGTGTCCTCGTCGAGTTCGACAAGGCCGACGCCGCCGTCGCCAAGGGCGTCGCGCAGCACATCGCCGCCTTCGCGCCGAAGTACCTCACCCGTGAGGACGTCCCGGCCGAGGTCGTCGAGTCCGAGCGTCGCATCGCCGAGGAGACCACCCGCGCCGAGGGCAAGCCCGAGGCCGCGATCGCCAAGATCGTCGAGGGTCGCGTGAACGGCTTCTTCAAGGACGCCACGCTGCTCGGCCAGCCGTACGCGCTGGACAACAAGAAGTCCGTCCAGCAGATCCTGGACGAGGCCGGTGTCACCCTGAAGCGCTTCACCCGCATCAAGGTCGGCATCTGAAGCCTGTCCGCGAAAGCGACGGACACCGGACCCCGGTAGGGTCTGAAGCAGTCGCCCGCCCCCGCGCAGGACGACCGCAGATCTGACGAGGAGGCCATTGCCGTACGGGAAACCGCGAGGACCCAAGGCAATGGCCTCCTTCGTATGTGCACGAGGAGATCTCCATGAACCAGGGCGCCGTACAGGGCGACGACAACAACGGCAAAAAGGCCGGCCGCTACATGCTGAAGCTGTCCGGAGAGGCTTTCTCCGGCGGTACCGGCCTGGGCGTCGACCCCGATGTCGTGCACGCCATCGCGCGTGAGATCGCGGCCGTCGTCCGCGACGGCGCGGAGATCGCGATCGTGATCGGCGGCGGAAACTTCTTCCGCGGCGCCGAACTCCAGCAGCGCGGCATGGACCGGGCCCGCTCCGACTACATGGGCATGCTCGGCACCGTGATGAACTGCCTCGCCCTCCAGGACTTCCTGGAGAAGGAGGGCATCGACTCCCGCGTCCAGACCGCCATCACCATGGGTCAGGTCGCCGAGCCGTACATCCCGCTGCGCGCCGTGCGCCACCTGGAGAAGGGCCGCGTCGTCATCTTCGGCGCGGGCATGGGCATGCCGTACTTCTCCACGGACACCACGGCGGCCCAGCGCGCCCTCGAGATCGACGCCGAGGCGCTGCTCATGGGCAAGAACGGCGTCGACGGGGTCTACGACTCCGACCCCAAGCGCAACCCCGACGCGGTCAAGTTCGACGCCCTCGAGTACGGCGAGGTGATCGCCCGCGACCTCAAGGTCGCCGACGCCACCGCCGTCACCCTGTGCCGTGACAACGACCTCCCGATCCTCGTCTTCGAACTGCTCACCGAGGGCAATATCGCGCGCGCGGTGAAGGGTGAGAAGATCGGCACGCTCGTGAGCGACCAGGGCACCCGGGCCTGACCCGAACCGGGAACCGCCCCGCGAGGGGCTGGACGACAGCCCTGCCGGTCGTACACCGTGCAGGACACAACGCGACGACACGCAGGAGCAAGTGGTGATCGAAGAGACCCTCCTCGAGGCCGAGGAGAAGATGGAGAAGGCCGTCGTGGTCGCCAAGGAGGACTTCGCCGCGATCCGCACCGGCCGTGCGCACCCGGCGATGTTCAACAAGATCGTGGCGGACTACTACGGCGCCATCACCCCCATCAACCAGCTGGCCTCCTTCTCCGTCCCGGAGCCGCGGATGGCCGTGGTGACCCCGTTCGACAAGAGCGCGCTGCGCAACATCGAGCAGGCGATCCGCGACTCGGACCTCGGCGTCAACCCGAGCAACGACGGCAACATCATCCGGGTGGTGTTCCCCGAGCTGACGGAGGAGCGCCGCCGCGAGTACATCAAGGTCGCCAAGGGCAAGGCCGAGGACTCGAAGATCTCGATCCGCTCGGTGCGCCGCAAGGCCAAGGAGTCCATCGACAAGCTCGTCAAGGACGGCGAGGTCGGCGAGGACGAGGGCCGCCGCGCGGAGAAGGAGCTCGACGACACCACCGCGAAGTACGTCACGCAGGTGGACGAGCTGCTCAAGCACAAGGAAGCCGAGCTGCTCGAGGTCTGATGAACGACTCTTCCTGGGGTGCCCCGGCCGGTCCTCCCGGCCGCGGGGGGCCCGACCAGGGGCCCGCCCCGGCGGGTCCCGCACACGAGGGGCATCCGGCGTCGCAGACTCGCCCCATGCCCCTCGTGCCCGACGTCCCCGCCGGCGGATTCCAGGACGGACACGGCCGGGGGGCCGCTCACCCGAGCGGCCCCCTGTTCCGTGACGGGACGCCGTACGAGCACCCGCACGAGCACCCGCAGGAGCCCATGTCCAGCCCCGCCCCGCCTCCGTCGTCCGCGCCCCCGCCGCGGCAGAAGAAGAGCGCGGGCCGGGACCTGGGCGCGGCCATAGGGGTCGGAGTCGGACTCGGCGCCGTCATCATCGCGTCGCTGTTCATCTGGAAGGCCGCGTTCGTCGGGGTCGTGGCGGTCGCCGTGGTGGTCGGGCTGTGGGAGCTGACCTCCCGCCTCCGGGAGCGCAAGCAGATCGGGGCACCGCTGGTGCCGCTCGCGGTCGGCGGCGCGGCGATGGTCGTCGCCGGGTACGCGCGCGGTCCCGAGGGCGCCTGGGTCGCGACGGCCCTGACGGCGCTCGCGGTCCTGGTGTGGCGGATGGCGAAGCCCCCCGAGGGCTATCTGAAGGACGTCACGGCGGGCGTGTTCGCCGCGTTCTACGTGCCGTTCCTGGCGACGTTCGTGGCCCTGCTGCTGACCGCGGACGACGGCCCGTGGCGGGTGCTGACCTTCCTGCTCCTGACGGTGGTCAGCGACACCGGGGCGTACGCGGTCGGCTGGCGCTTCGGCAAGCACAAGCTGGCGCCGCGCATCAGCCCCGGCAAGACCCGCGAGGGCCTGGCCGGCGCGGTGGCGTTCGCGATGGCCGCGGGCGCGCTGTGCATGCAGTTCATGATCGACGACGGGATCTGGTGGCAGGGCCTGGTCCTCGGTCTCGCGGTGGCGGCGAGCGCGACGCTCGGCGACCTCGGCGAGTCGATGATCAAGCGCGACCTGGGCATCAAGGACATGGGCACGCTGCTGCCCGGTCACGGCGGCATCATGGACCGGCTCGACTCCCTGCTGCCGACGGCGCCGGTGGTGTGGCTGCTGCTCGCCCTGTTCGTCGGCACCGGCTGACCCGCGGTCCCGCCGCGGGAAGAGCGGCCGTCCCCGGGGCGTTCCTCCGGGAGGGGCCCACCGTCCACGAGGGCGGCGGGCCCTTCCTCGTATCTCTGCGACACTGGTAGGACCATGCCCAAGCCCGGAGAACTCACTTTCGTCGCCCCCCGCGGAGCCAAGAAGCCGCCGCGGCACCTCGCCGACCTCACGCCCGCCGAGCGGAAGGAGGCCGTCGCCGCGATCGGCGAGAAGCCCTTCCGCGCCAAGCAGCTGTCCACGCACTACTTCGCGCGGTACGCGCACGACCCCGCCGAGTGGACCGACATCCCCGCCGCCTCGCGGGAGAAGCTGGCCGGGGAGCTGCTGCCCGACCTGATGTCCGTGGTGCGGCACATCTCGTGCGACGACGACACCACCCGCAAGACCCTGTGGCGGCTGCACGACGGCACGCTCGTGGAGTCGGTGCTCATGCGCTACCCGGACCGGGTCACCATGTGCATCTCCTCGCAGGCCGGCTGCGGCATGAACTGCCCGTTCTGCGCGACCGGACAGGCCGGGCTCGACCGGAACCTGTCGACCGCCGAGATCGTGCACCAGATCGTCGACGGCATGCGGGCCCTGCGGGACGGCGAGGTGCCCGGCGGGCCGGCGCGGCTGTCCAACATCGTCTTCATGGGCATGGGCGAGCCGCTCGCCAACTACAAGCGGGTCGTCGGCGCCATCCGCCGCCTCACCGACCCCGAGCCCGACGGCCTGGGCCTGTCCCAGCGCGGCATCACCGTCTCCACCGTCGGGCTCGTGCCCGCGATGCTGCGCTTCGCCGACGAGGGCTTCAAGTGCCGGCTCGCGGTCTCCCTGCACGCCCCCGACGACGAGCTGCGCGACACCCTCGTGCCCGTCAACACGCGCTGGAAGGTGCGGGAGGTCCTCGACGCGGCCTGGGAGTACGCGGAGAAGTCCGGGCGCCGGATCTCCGTCGAGTACGCCCTCATCCGGGACATCAACGACCAGGCGTGGCGCGGCGACCTGCTCGGCCGGCTCCTCAAGGGCAGGCGGGTGCACGTCAACCTGATCCCGCTGAACCCGACGCCCGGCTCGAAGTGGACCGCCTCCCGGCCCGAGGACGAGAAGGCGTTCGTCGAGGCCATCGCCCGCCACGGCGTGCCGGTGACCGTCCGCGACACCCGGGGCCAGGAGATCGACGGGGCCTGCGGACAGCTCGCGGCCGCCGAACGCTGACCTTGTACCCTGAGGTCGAACACACATCTTCATAGTCACTCCGACAGATTCATTCCGACAGGGGAGCGCCACAGCGCTGAGAGTGCGGTGCCGTCAGACCGCAGACCCTCTGAACCTCGCCCAGGTCATTCTGGGTAGGGAGTTCGGTCGTTAACTCAAGCTGTTGCGCCCTGCCCGCGTCCGGTCCGCCGGCCGCGGGCAGGGCCGCGTCTCTTCCTGGTCCCACCCAGGAGGAAAATCAGTGAGCATCAGGAAGCAGGCCGCCGCCGCGCTCCTCGCGGCGCTCGGCGTCACCGCCCTCGCCGCCTGCGGCACCGGCGACGCCCGTGAGGCCGCGGGCAGGACCGGCACGCCCGCGCCGAAGACCGTGACCCTCGTGAGCCACGACTCGTTCAACGCCTCCAAGGAGGTCCTGGCCGAGTTCACGAAGCGGACCGGTTTCACCGTCAAGGTCCTCAAGGCCGGGGACGCGGGCGAGGCCGTCAACAAGGAGATCCTGACCAAGGGCTCCCCGCAGGGCGACGTCTTCTTCGGCGTCGACAACACCCTGCTCTCCCGCGCCCTCGACAACGGCATCTTCGTGCCGTACGAGGCGAAGGGCCTGGACCGGGTCCCGGCGGAGTACCGGCTCGACAAGGAGAACCGGGTCACGCCGGTCGACTCCGGCGACATCTGCGTCAACTACGACAAGAAGTACTTCGCCGACAGGAAGCTGGCGCCGCCGGTGACCTTCGACGACCTGGCGAAGCCGGAGTACAGGGACCTGCTCGTGGTCGAGAACCCCGAGCGGTCCTCCCCGGGCCTCGGCTTCCTCCTCGGCACGGCCGCGAAGTACGGCGACGACGGCTGGCAGGGCTACTGGAAGAAGCTCAGGGCCAACGGCGTGAAGACCGTCGACAGCTGGGAGCTCGCCTACAACCAGGAGTTCTCCGGCTCGGCCGGCGGCAGGAAGGCCAAGGGCGACCGGCCGCTGGTCGTCTCGTACGCCTCCAGCCCGCCGGTCGAGGTGCTGTACGCCGAGCCCCGGCCGAAGGAGGCTCCCACCGGGGTCTCCACCGGCACCTGCTTCCGGCAGACCGAGTTCGCGGGCCTGCTGAACGGGGCGAAGAACCCCGAGGGCGGCAAGGCGCTGATCGACTTCCTGATCTCCAAGACGTTCCAGGAGGACATGCCGCTCCAGATGTTCGTCAACCCCGTGGCGAAGGACGCGGCCCTGCCGGAGCTGTTCACCGAGCACGGCGTGGTCGTGGAGAAGCCGGAGACCATGGCGCCCGGGAAGATCGCCGAGAAGCGCGACGCGTGGATCCAGCAGTGGTCCTCGACCGTCCGGTAACCAGGCCCCCGGTGACCAGGAAGGACGTACGCGGGAACGTGACGCGGCTCGGGCTCATGGCCCTGCCCGTCGCGTTCTTCGCGGTCTTCTTCGCGTGGCCCGTCGCGTCCATCGTGGACCGGGGGCTGCGGCCCGGCGGGACCTGGCGGTTCGGCCGGATCGGCGAGACGCTGACCCGGCCGGACATCCTCGACGTCCTCGGTTTCACCGTCTGGCAGGCCCTCGCCTCCACCGGCCTCACCCTGCTCGTCGCCCTGCCCGGCGCGTACGTCTTCGCCCGCCTCGACTTCCCCGGCAAGAACGTCCTGCGGGCCGTGGTCACGGTGCCGTTCGTGCTGCCCACCGTCCTGGTCGGCACGGCGTTCCTGGCCCTGGCCGGCCGGAACGGGCTCACGGACGAACTGTGGGGGCTGCGGCTCGACACCGGCGTGTGGGCGATCCTCCTCGCCCACGTCTTCTTCAACTACGCGGTCGTCGTCCGGACCGTCGGCGGTCTCTGGGCCCAGCTCGACCCGCGCCAGGAGGAGGCCGCCCGGGTCCTCGGCGCCTCCCGCTCCACGGCCTGGCGGACGGTGACGCTGCCCGCGCTCGTCCCGGCCGTGTCGGCCGCCGCCCTGATGGTCTTCCTCTTCACCTTCACCTCCTTCGGCGTCGTGCAGATCCTCGGCGGGGACGCGTACACGACCCTGGAGGCGGAGATCTACCGGCAGACCGCCCGGCTGCTCGACCTGCCGACGGCCGCCGTCCTCACCCTCGTGCAGTTTGCGGCGGTCGGCGCGATCCTCGCCCTGCACGCCCGGACGGCCCGGCGGCGGGAGACCGCGCTGCGGCTCGTGCCGCCGGAGCGGACCGCGCGCAGGCCGCGCGGCGCCGGGCAGTGGGCGCTGCTCGGCGGCGTCCTCGTCTCGGTGGCCCTGCTGATCCTGCTGCCGCTCGGCGTCCTCGTGGAGCGGTCGTTCGCCGGCCCCGGAGGATACGGGCTCGGCTACTACCGGGCGCTCGGCTCGCTCGACGAGAACGGGACCTTCCTGGTGCCGCCGCTGGAGGCGATCGGGAACTCGCTGCGGTACGCGGCGGCCGCCACCGCCCTCGCCGTGGTGATCGGCGGCCTCGCGGCGGCGGCGCTCACCCGACGGGCGGGCGGACTCGTCCGGGGCTTCGACGCGCTGCTCATGCTGCCGCTCGGGGTCTCCGCCGTCACCGTCGGCTTCGGCTTCCTCATCACCCTCGACGAGCCGCCGTTCGACCTGCGGGCGAGCTGGATCCTCGTGCCCCTCGCGCAGGCCCTCGTCGGCGTCCCCTTCGTCGTCCGGACGATGCTGCCGGTCCTGCGCGCGGTCGACGAACGGCTGCGGGAGGCGGCGGCCGTGCTCGGCGCCCCGCCGTGGCGGGCCTGGCGGGAGGTGGACCTGCCGCTGGTGCGCCGGGCGCTGCTCGTCGCGGCCGGGTTCGCGTTCGCGGTGTCCCTCGGCGAGTTCGGCGCGACCGTGTTCATCGCCCGGCCCGACAGCCCGACGCTGCCGGTCGCGGTGGCCCGGCTGCTCGGCCGGCCCGGCGAGCTCAACTACGGCCAGGCCATGGCCCTCTCGACGATCCTGATGGTGGTGTGCGCGGTGTCCCTGCTGCTGCTCGAACGGCTCCGTACCGACCGGACCTCCGGGGAGTTCTGATGCTGCGACTCGACGGGGCGACCGTACGGTTCGGGGCGCGGGCCGTCCTGGACGCCGTGGACCTGGAGGTCGCCGACCACGAGACCGTGTGCGTGCTCGGCCCCAGCGGCAGCGGCAAGTCCACCCTGCTGCGGGCCGTCGCGGGCCTCCAGCCGCTCGACGCCGGCCGGGTGCTCCTCGACGGCGCCGACCAGAGCGGGGTGCCCACGCACCGGCGGGGCGTCGGGCTCATGTTCCAGGACCACCAGCTCTTCCCGCAGCGGGACGTGGCCGGGAACGTCGCCTTCGGCCTCCGGATGCGCGGCACGGGGAAGGCCGAGCGGGCCGAGCGGGTGGGGGAGCTGCTCGACCTCGTCGGCCTGCCGGGCGCCGGGCGGCGGTCCGTCGCCGCGCTCTCCGGCGGCGAACAGCAGCGGGTCGCGCTGGCCCGGGCCCTCGCGCCCCGGCCCCGGCTGCTCATGCTCGACGAACCCCTCGGCCAGCTCGACCGGGGCCTGCGGGAACGGCTCGTCGTGGAGCTGCGGCAGCTCTTCGGGCGGCTCGGGACGACGGTCCTCGCCGTCACCCACGACCAGGGCGAGGCGTTCGCGCTCGCCGACCGGGTCGTGGTCATGCGGGACGGGCGGATCGCCCAGTCCGGGGCGCCCGTCGAGGTGTGGAGCCGCCCGGCCTCCGAGTTCGTCGCCCGTTTCCTCGGCTTCGACAACGTGGTGCCGGCCCGGGTGACCGGGGCGGTCGCGGACACCGCCTGGGGGAGGATCCCCGTGCCGGGCGGCTCCCCGCAGGGCGAACGGCGGCTCCTCGTCCGCCCCGGCGGGGTGCGGCTGGTCCCCGCCGGGGCGGCGCCGGACTGGACGGTGGAGTCCCGTACCTTCCGGGGCAGCCAGGTCGTCGTACGGCTCCGGCCGGCGGACGGCCCGGTCCTGGAGGCCGAGCTCCCGCTGCGGGACGCGCCGGAGGCGGGAACGGGGACCGGGATCGCCTTCCGGCCGGAGGACGTGGTGGTGCTCGGCGACGACACGACGTGACGAGCACCGGGGGCGCGATGAGTTCCGCCCGCCGGCGGAGTCTCCCGTACGTACGACCGCGTACGGTCACGTACGGCGTCTCCGCCGTCCGCACGGGAGGAACCCCATGGCCCAGCTGCTCAGAGTCCAGAACTTCAACGTCTCGTCCGACGGATACGGCGCCGGAGAGGGACAGAGCCTCGAACGGCCCTTCGGGCACGCCGATCCGGAGGCGATGTTCGCCTGGGCGGGTGCCACGGCGAGCTGGCCCCGGCGCACCGACCCCGGCGGCAGCCGGGGCCTCGACGACTACCTGACGCGGGACTACGGGCGGAACATCGGCGCCGAGATCATGGGCCGCAACAAGTTCGGCCCCCAGCGCGGGCCCTGGCGGGACCACGAGTGGCGCGGCTGGTGGGGCGACGAGCCGCCGTTCCGCACGCCGGTGTTCGTCCTGACCCACCACCCGCGCCCCTCGTTCACGCTCGGCGCCACCACGTTCCACTTCCTCGACGCCGATCCGGCCACCGCCCTCGCGACGGCGCGGGAGGCGGCGGACGGCAAGGACGTGCGGCTCGGCGGCGGGGCCGCCACCGTCCGCGAGTTCCTCGACGCCGGCCTCGTCGACACCCTGCACGTCGCGGTCTCGCCGGTGGAACTCGGAGCCGGATCACGGCTCTGGGAATCGCCCGACGAACTCCTCGACCGCTACCACCGCGATGTCGTGCCCAGCCCCGGCGGCACGGTCACGCACCACCTGTTCTGGCGGAAGTGACCCGGACGCCCGCGCCCGGGGCCCCGGCGGAGCCGTCGGGTCACCCCTTCAGGGGCAGGACCGCCAGCTCCGCCACCGCCCACGTCAGCGGCAGGAAGACGGCGAGCAGGGCGCCCGCGCGCAGGAGGGCCGTCGTGCGCAGGGCCCCGGGCGGGGCACCGGCGCGGAGGAGGGCCTCGGCGACGGGGGCGCGGTGCTGCCGGGACTCCAGGGCCGCCGTCAGGAGCGTGGCGAAGGTGCAGGCCAGGACCAGGGTGGCGCCCAGGCCCGTGAGCGGCCCGAAGGCGCCGGAACCCTCGTCCGGCCCGTACAGCGTGGCCGCCGCGAGCAGCCCGGAGAGCACCGCGCAGACCACGCCGAGCGGCCGGCCGACGCGGTGGGCCTCCTCCATGAGGACGCGCCCCGCGAGCAGCCGGACGGCGCCGGGCCGGACCGCCTGGAGGAGGCGGCCGCAGCAGTGGACGAGGCCGGGGCCCGCCGTCGCGAGGCCGATCGCGGTGAGGACCCAGCCGGCCAGGACGCCCGCCGGGCTGCCGTCGAAGCGGCCCGGCAGGGGAAGGGCTTCCCCGCCGCCGCTCCGGCCCGCGTACGTCTCGACGGCGAGGCCGATCGCGACCAGGGCGACGCCCCACGGCAGTCCGGACGGGACCGGCCGTTCCGTGCCCTCCGGCCGCGCGGGCGCGGTCCGGGGGCGCAGGGCCAGGGCGGTGGCCGCGCCGGCGGCGACCGGGAGGACCGCGAGGAGGGTGAGGGCGGCGGCGAGCGGGACCGGCCGGTCGGCGGCGAGCAGGCCGGCGGCGGCCCCGTCGAGGGGCAGCCCCGTCAGGCCGCCGCGCAGGTGCAGATAGGCGAGGAGCGCGACGGCGGAGCCCAGCGCGCAGGCGAGGGCGGTCGAGACGGCGGCGAGCGCGGCGAGCCGGGCCGGTCCGAGGCCGATCGCCGAGAGGCCGGGACGCGGCCGGGTGCCGGGATCGGCGCGGGCCACGGCGACGGCGAACTGGACGGCGGCGGCGAGCGGCAGGGCGCACCACAGCAGCCGGACCGTCGAGGCCGGGGCCAGGTCCGGGTGGCCGACGGCGTGTCCGAGGGTGCAGAGCAGGAGGAGACCCACCCCGGCGGAGGCGGCGACGACGAGGAGCCGGCGGGCCAGGACGAGGGGGTGGGCCCCGCGGGCTAGACGGAGAGCGAGCACGTGGTGACGCCCTCCGCCCCTGATTCCGGGGGTACGGTGCCGGTCCTGCGCCCGTCGAGGAGCGCGACCGCGCGGTCCGCGAGCGCCGCGACCTCCTCGTCGTGGGTGGCGAGGAGCACGGTGATGCCGTGGGAGCGGGCGGCGGCCGTCAGGGTGCGCAGGACCTGGGCGCCGTCGGCGCGGTGCAGGGCGGCGGTGGGCTCGTCGGCGAAGAGGACCGGGGGAGCGGCGGCGAGGGCGCGGGCGACCGCGATCCGCTGGCGCTGGGACCGGGTGAGGGCTCCCGGGCGCCTGCGGGCGCAGGCCCCGGCGTCGAGCCGGTCCAGCCATTCCAGCGCGGCGGTCTTCGCGGCCCGGCGGGGGGTGCCGCGCAGCAGCAGCGGCAGGGCGGCGTTCTCCCACCCGGTGAGTTCGGGGACGAGACCGGCCTCCGGGCCGATCCAGCCGAAGCTCTCGCGGCGGAGCCGTTCGCGCCGGGCGGGGCTCAGGGTGTGCACGGGGCCGCCGTTGAACCAGACCTCGCCCCGCTGGGCGACGAGCCGGCCGGAGAGGCAGCACAGGAGGGTGGTCTTGCCGCTGCCGCGTGGACCGGTCAGGGCCAGGATCTCGCCCTCGCGGACACCGAGGGAGACGCCGCTGAGCACCTCGGTGCCGTCCAGGTCGCAGTGCAGGGAACGCGCCCAGAGCACGTCGTCGTCCGGTGGGGCCATCGCGTACACCTCGATGTCGAATCCGGTCTGTGTCCACCGTCCGGGGGAGGCTCCCCCGGACGGAGGAACGAAGGACGGGCCTGTCGGTCACTCGGCACCGTAATTATTTCCGACCGGTTCGTACGGACAGCACACGGCCCGGGTCGCCTCCATCCACTCGGATGGAGGCGACCCGGGCCGTGGTGTCACGCCGTGAGGGCGGCGTGAGGCTCCGCGGGGGGCGCCGGCTCGGTCAGAGCTTGGTCCACGCCTCGGTGAGCACCGAGCGCAGGATGCCCTCGATCTCGTCGAAGGTGTCCTGGTCGGCGATGAGCGGCGGGGCCAGCTGGATGACCGGGTCGCCGCGGTCGTCGGCACGGCAGTACAGGCCGTTGTCGAACAGCGCCTTGGAGAGGAAGCCGTACAGGACGCGCTCGGTCTCCTCGTCCGTGAAGGACTCCTTGGTGGCCTTGTCCTTGACGAGTTCGATGCCGTAGAAGAAGCCGTTGCCGCGCACGTCGCCGACGATCGGCAGGTCGTGCAGCTTCTTCAGCGTCGAGAAGAAGGCGTCCTCGTTGTCCAGGACGTGCTGGTTGAGGCCCTCCTTGTCGAAGATGTCGAGGTTGGCGATGGCCACCGCCGACGACACCGGGTGGCCACCGAAGGTGTAGCCGTGGAGGAAGGTGTTGTCGCCCTTGTAGAACGGCTCGGCGATGCGGTCGGAGACGATGCAGGCGCCGATCGGGGAGTAGCCCGAGGTCATGCCCTTGGCGCAGGTGATCATGTCCGGGACGTAGCCGAACTTGTCACAGGCGAACATGGTGCCCAGGCGGCCGAAGGCGCAGATCGTCTCGTCGGAGACGAGCAGCACGTCGTACTGGTCGCAGATCTCGCGGACCCGCTGGAAGTAGCCGGGCGGCGGCGGGAAGCAGCCGCCGGCGTTCTGCACCGGCTCCAGGAAGACGGCGGCGACGGTGTCGGGGCCCTCGAAGAGGATCTGCTGCTCGATCTGGTCGGCGGCCCAGCGGCCGAACGCCTCGGGGTCGTCGCCGTGGATCGGGGCGCGGTAGATGTTGGTGTTCGCCACCTTGTGCGCGCCGGGGACCAGCGGCTCGAAGGGGGCCTTCAGGGCCGGCAGGCCGGTGATGGACAGGGCGCCCTGCGGGGTGCCGTGGTAGGCGACCGCGCGCGAGATGACCTTGTACTTGGTGTGCTTGCCCTGGAGCTTGAAGTACTGCTTGGCGAGCTTCCAGGCGGTCTCGACGGCCTCTCCGCCACCGGTGGTGAAGAAGACCTTGTTCAGGTCGCCCGGGGCGTAGTCCGCGAGGCGCTCGGCCAGCTCGACGGCCTTGGGGTGCGCGTACGACCACACGGGGAAGAACGCGAGCTCCTGGGCCTGCTTGTAGGCGACCTCGGCCAGCTCCTTGCGGCCGTGTCCGGCGTTGACCACGAAGAGGCCCGCGAGACCGTCGAGGTAGCGCTTGCCCTTGTCGTCGAAGATGTAGGTGCCCTCACCACGCACGATGGTGGGAACGGGCGAGTTCTCGTACGAGGACATGCGGGTGAAGTGCATCCACAGGTGGTCGTACGCGGTCTTGGAGAGGTCCTTGCTCACGGCTATCGGGTTCCCCACATATAGGTCTGCTTCTTGAGCTTGAGGTAGACGAAGCTCTCGGTGGAGCGCACGCCGGGGAGGGTGCGGATGCGCTTGTTGATCACATCCAGCAGGTGGTCGTCGTCCTCGCAGACGACCTCCACCATCAGGTCGAAGGAGCCCGCGGTCATCACCACGTACTCGCATTCGGCCATGGCCGTCAGCGCTTCCGCAACCGGATCGAGGTCACCCTCGACGTTGATGCCGACCATCGCCTGCCGTCGGAAACCCACGGTGAGCGGGTCGGTGACGGCGACGATCTGCATGACGCCCTGGTCGAGCAGCTTCTGGACGCGCTGTCGCACGGCCGCCTCGGAGAGGCCGACGGCCTTGCCGATCGCCGCGTAGGGACGGCGGCCGTCCTCCTGGAGCTGTTCGATGATCGCCAGGGAGACGGCGTCGATCGTCGGGGACGAACCGGTTCCGGTTCTGGAGTCTGCGCTTCGACTGGCCACACCTTCACTGTGCACCGAGACTGTCGGTCTTGCAACCCCGGAGCGATGTAATTCGTTGTCCGAGGGCTCCGATGGTGCTGAATCCGAAGTTGTGGAGGGTCGGGCCTGTTGAAAGCGTCGGTCGACCGATTAGGCTGGGGTGTCTCACCCATCGGGACGGCCGCACAGGGACGTGCGACGTCAGAACGTGACAGGAGGGGTGGCAAGTGACCACCGAGCTGCGCCGGCTGCGTAACTACATCAACGGGGAGTTCCGCGACGCGGCCGACGGCCGCACGATCGACGTGATCAACCCGGCCACCGGCGAGGTGTACGCCACCTCCCCGCTCTCCGGCCAGGCCGACGTCGACGCCGCCATGGAGGCCGCCGCGGCCGCCTTCCCCGCGTGGCGCGACAGCACCCCCGCCGAACGCCAGAGGGTGCTCCTGAAGATCGCGGACGCCTTCGAGGAGCGCGCCGAGGACCTGATCGCCGCCGAGGTCGAGAACACCGGCAAGCCCACCGCCCTCGTCGCGAGCGAGGAGATCCCGCCGATGGTGGACCAGATCCGCTTCTTCGCGGGTGCCGCCCGCCTCCTGGAGGGCCGCTCGGCCGGCGAGTACATGGAGGGCCTGACCTCCATCGTCCGCCGCGAGCCCGTCGGCGTCTGCGCCCAGGTCGCGCCGTGGAACTACCCGATGATGATGGCCGTCTGGAAGTTCGCCCCGGCTCTCGCCGCGGGCAACACCGTCGTCCTCAAGCCCTCGGACACGACCCCCGCGTCGACCGTCCTGATGGCCGAGATCATCGGGCGGATCGTCCCCAAGGGCGTCTTCAACGTCGTCTGCGGCGACCGCGACACCGGCCGCGCGATGGTCGAGCACCCCACCCCCGCCATGGCCTCCATCACCGGCTCCGTGCGCGCCGGCATGCAGGTCGCCGAGTCGGCCGCCAAGGACGTCAAGCGCGTCCACCTGGAGCTGGGCGGCAAGGCCCCCGTCGTCGTCTTCGAGGACACCGACATCGAGAAGGCCGTCGAGGACATCTCCATGGCCGGCTTCTTCAACGCCGGCCAGGACTGCACGGCCGCCACCCGCGTCCTGGTCCACGAGTCCATCCACGACGAGTTCGTGGCCGCCCTCGCCAAGGCCGCGAGCGAGACGAAGACCGGGCAGCCGGACGACGAGGACGTGCTGTACGGCCCGCTGAACAACGCCAACCAGCTCCAGCAGGTCTCCGGCTTCGTCGACCGCCTCCCGGCCCACGCCAAGGTCGAGGCCGGCGGCCACCGCGTCGGCGACAAGGGCTACTTCTACGCCCCGACCGTCGTCTCTGGGCTCAAGCAGGACGACGAGATCATCCAGAACGAGGTCTTCGGCCCGGTCATCACCGTCCAGCCCTTCACGGACGAGGCGCAGGCCCTGGAGTACGCCAACGGCGTCGAGTACGCCCTCGCCTCCTCCGTCTGGACCAAGGACCACGCCCGCGCGATGCGCATGTCCAAGGCCCTCGACTTCGGCTGCGTGTGGATCAACACCCACATCCCGCTGGTCGCCGAGATGCCCCACGGCGGCTTCAAGAAGTCCGGCTACGGCAAGGACCTCTCCGCGTACGGCTTCGAGGACTACACGCGCATCAAGCACGTCATGACCTCCCTGGGCTGATTCCGCCCCGGCCCCCGCGGCCCCGGCACCCCGCTCGACAGGGTGTCGGGGCCGCGCCGTGCCGTCCGGACGCTGCGTCCATTGCCGGAGGAGGCGACCGGCCGGGATGCTGCCCGGATGAGAGCGACAGCCAGGAAGAACACGTCCCGCCGGTCCCTGCTGCGCGGCGTCGGAGGTGCCGGGGCCGCCGCCCTGCTCGCCGGGTGCGGGGTGCCCGCCGCCTTCGTGGAGGAGGGGGACCGGGCCGCCGCCCGGGACCTCTCGGCCCGCGACCGGGTCCTCGACTTCGCCAACTGGCCGCTCTACATCGACACCGACGAGGACGACCCGTCCCGCCGCCCCACCCTGGACGCCTTCCGCGAGCGGACCGGGACGTCCGTCCGCTACACCGAGGAGATCAACGACAACGACGAGTTCTTCGGCCGGATCGGCCCCTCCCTGATGAACCACCAGGAGACCGGCCGCGACCTGATCGTCCTCAGCGACTGGATGGCCGCCCGCTTCGTCCGTCTCGGCTGGGTCCAGAAGATGGACCGCGCCGCCCAGCCGAACGTCACGGCCCACCTCGACCCGCAGCTGCGCTCGCCCGCCTTCGACCCCGGCCGACTGCACACCGTCCCCTGGCAGTCCGGCATCACCGGCATCGCGTACAACCGCCGGAAGCTGGGCCGGGAGCTGCGCTCGGTGAAGGAGCTGTGGGCCGACGACCTGCGCGGGAAGGTCACCCTGCTGTCCGGCCTCGACGAGTCCTTCGCCCTGCTCATGATGGGCGAGGGCGTCGACGTGACCCGGTGGACCGGCGACGACTTCCACGCCCTGTGCGAGCGGGTCGAACGGCTCGTCCGCGCCAAGCACATCCGCCGCTTCACCGGCAACGACTACATCAAGGACCTCTCCTCCGGCGACGTCCTGGCCTGCCAGGCGTACTCCGGGGACACCGTCCAGCTCCGGGCCGACAACCCGGACATCGAGTTCGTCGTCCCGGAGGAGGGCGCCGAACTCTGGTCCGAGTCCCTCATGGTGCCCAACCTCGCCCGGCACAAGACCAACGCGGAGAAGCTGGTCGACCACTACTACGAGCCCGAGGTCGCCGCCGCCCTCGCCGCCTGGGTCAACTACGTCTGCCCGGTTCCGGCCGCGCGGGACGTCCTCGCGGACTCCGACGACGAGGAACTCGCGGCGCTCGCCGAGGACCCGCTGATCTTCCCGGACGCCGACATGCGCGGCCGGCTCGCGATCGCCCGGGACGTCACGGCCGAGGAGCGCCAGGAGTTCGCGAAGCGGTGGAACTCGATCGTGGGGCTGTGAGCCGGGCGAGATACGGTGCGGGCCACCGCATCTCGCCCGGTTCCGTGTCAGCGCTCGGACGCGTCAGTGCTCGAACGTGTGCCGAGCGGGCCACTCGGGCAGCCAGTCGGTCTCGATCTCGCCACGGAAAACGCCGGTGAGCCAGGAGACGACGTCGAGATCGGTCACATGCCAATCCGCCCACCCACGCCGGAACGCGGAGACGGTCCACGCCCCGCCACCGTCGGAACCCGGCACCAGGAACAGCTGGTCGCCCTCCACGGTGTGGCCCCAGTAGAGCATGCCTCCCGCGGACGGGAGCACGGGATCCACGATCGTCCGAGAGTTCTTCTCGCTGACGTACCGACTCATCCACTCCCCCTTCTCCCTCATCGTGCGCGGGCCGTAGACGAACAGGAAGTCGTCGATCAGGGTGTCTCCGTAGAGGCCCGCCACCGCCTTCAGGTCGCCGGGGAGCTCGACGTGCCAATCGTGCTCCACCTGGCTCAGGTTCAGTTCCTCCGGCCAGGGGGACGGGCCCAGGGCGTCGCGCAGTGCGCGCGTGTCCGGTTGCATTTCTGTCGCCTTTCCGTCACCAGCGCTTATCCCCTGCGGCAGCAGTGTTCTCGGACGCGCATCTGACGTTCATCGTGCCCCACGACATGACCCTCACCTTGGTCGGGATCACCGAGTTCCTGTTCCCGTGGATCGGTGTCACCTCGACGAATTGCGTGCCGCCCTTCTTGATCGACTCCACGATGGGTGCCTCGCCGTGGTCGTCCATCGCCTGGTTGGCGGTCCGGTACATCGGGACGAGGTTTCGCGTCTCCCGGTTCGAACCGCCCGTCGCGTAACCGATGAGGTGCCCTCGTGCTCGATTGTCCGACGGCAGAGTCCTCAGTCCGGGGAGCGCGAAGCCCAGCGAAGGCCGCGGGGGCGGCGTGCAGTCGGTCGCCGTCGGGCTCGCGTAAGCACCTGACGCGACGTACTCGCCGGCCTGCTCCCTCCGCGGAAGGCAGACCCTGTGGGGACCGTCGAAGGCGGTACCGGTGCCGCACCTGTTGCTCCTGGAGCGGTCGTCGCTCCCGTCGCCACCGTCCGAGGGGCCTCCGGCGGCCTGCTGGACGACGGGCTGTACGTCGGTCGGAGTGAGCGCCGCAGCGATGGCCACAGTGGTCTGGTCAAGGGAACCCCGCACCCGTGTCGCATGGTTGACGGGCTGCCGGAGGATTCTCGCGATGTCCACCTGCGGCTTCGGGCCGTCACGGGGCATCGCCGGTGAACTGCGCGAAATCGACCGGGCCGAGAGCCTGCGGCCTGTGCGTCGATCCGACGGGCGTGCCCTCAATCCCGGTTTCTGAACGCGTTCAAGAGTGGCGTACGCTGTGCCCATGAGCGACACGAACGGGCCGAGAGCCCTTCTCACGCACATCCGCGCCTGGCTGATCGTCTTCGTCGTCTGCCTGGTCCTGAGCGGGGCCACCGCCTTCCCGCTCGTCACCGAACTGCGGCTCCTCGACTCCGCCCTGACCGGCTGGGCCTCGCCCGTGGCCGACCTGTTCCCCGGTCTCGCCGAGTGGATCCACCGGGTCCGCGAGGGGCTCGCGACCGCCGACGCACAGGCGCCGTACCTGCTCTACGGCACCGACTGGCTCGCCTTCGCGCACCTCGTCATCGCGGTCGCCTTCCACGGCCCGTACCGCGACCCCGTCCGCAACGTCTGGGTCGTCGAGTTCGGCATGATCGCCTGCGTCGGCATCATCCCGCTCGCCCTGATCTGCGGGCCGATCCGGGACATCCCCTTCTGGTGGTCGGTCATCGACATGTCGTTCGGCGTCGTCGGCATCCTGCCGCTGCTCCACGTACGCCGGATGATCAAGCGGCTGGAGGCCGCCACGGCGGAGGCGGCGGTCCCCGGGGCCGTACCCGCCGTCTGACGACGGGCACGACCCGGGCGGGTGCCGGGGTCAGTCCGGCAGGCCGTACGCCGCCACCATCACGTTCAGCGCCGTCCGGTTCGCGTCCTGGCCCTTGGCGTCCGTGGAGTTGACGCTGTAGACGAGGGTCCGGGAGCCGTCCCGGGTCGAGGCGATCGCCGCGTTGTACCCCCAGCGGCCCCCGGTCTTGCCCCACACCTCGCGCCCCCCGAGCCGCTTCACCGACAGGCCCGCCGAGTGCGCCGCCGGGGCGCCGGTCCTCACGTCCGGCACCCCCGGCAGCGTGAACATCTCCTCCAGGAGCGGTCCGCGCACCACCCGGCCCGCGAACAGCGCCCGGGTGAAGCGCTCCAGGTCCGCCGTGGTCGAGACGAGGTCCCCGGCCGCCCAGCCGTCCGTCGTCCCCCACACCGAGACGTCGCGGAGTCCGGTCGTGCCGTCGTCCAGCCGCATCGTCTGGTACCCGTGGTTGTACGGACCGACGATCCCGGCGGCCGGGCCCGGGAGGTACGTGTCCCGGAGGCCGAGCGGGCGCAGGATCCGCCGCTCCACCTGGCGCTCGTACGAGTCGCCCGTCACCCGCTCCACGATCAGGCCGGCGATCGTGTACCCGATGTTGAGGTAGTGCTGCCGGGTGCCCGGCCGGAACTCGCGCGGCTTCGCCGTCGCCGAACGGACCTGTTCCTCCGGGTCGTGGATGACGAAGCGCTGTTCGTACCACTCCTCCACCGTCTCGCCCCGGACGTCGGGAGCCGGGATGCCGTGGGTGTGGTTCAGGAGCTGGCGCACCGTCACCCCGGCGTAACGGGCGGGGATCAGGCCCGGCAGGTACGCGCGGGCCGGGCGGTCCAGGTCGATCCGGTGCTCGGCGGCGAGCTGGAGGACGGTCGCCGCGGTGAACACCTTCGTCACCGAACCGGCCCGGAAACGAGCGGCCGGGTCCGCCGGGGCGCCGGACTCCAGGTCGTGGACGCCCGAACTCCCCTGCCAGGAACCCCCCGTGCCCCCGACCCGGACGAGCGCGGCCGTCGCGTCGGCGCGGGGGAGCCCCGCGATCGCCGCCGACATGGCCTTCGCCAGGCCGGCGTCCGGCGCGTGTCGCGCGGTCGCGGCCGGAGCCGAGGCCACGGCCGGGACGAGCGCCGGTCCGGCGGTGACGCCCAGGACCAGGGCGGCGGCGAGCAGGGTGCGGGCGGGTGTGCGCATGGCGGTCAACTCCGTAGGTGGGGGCCGTCGTTCTCGATGGCTCCATCCTGCTGACCGGGGGCGGCCGGCGGATCGCCCGCACCGGCGGTCTCCGCGGGGTCAGTTCCTCCCCGGCACGGGGGAGGAACCGGCGCCCGCGCCTCCCCCGGGCGGGGGAGAGCCCGCCGCGACCAGGCCCGTCTCGTACGCGCAGATCACCGCCTGGACGCGGTCCCGCAGCCCGAGTTTCGCCAGCACGTTGCCCACGTGGGTCTTCACCGTGTGGTCGCTGACCACCAGCTCCGCCGCGATCTCCGCGTTCGACAGGCCCCGGGCGAGCAGCAGTAGGGTCTCGCGCTCCCGGGCCGTCAGCACGCCGAGGCGCGGGTCGGGCCCGGCCGTCCGGCGCGGGCCCGCCGTGTACTGCTCCACCAGCCGCCGGGCCACCGACGGCGCGAGCAGCGAGTCGCCCGCCGCCACCACCCGGACCGCGTGCACCAGGTCGTCGCGCCGCACGTCCTTGAGGAGGAAGCCGCTCGCGCCCGCGTGCAGCGCCTCGTACACGTACGCGTCGGTGTCGAAGGTCGTGAGCATCACCGTCCGGCAGCCGGACTCCGCGCAGATCGTCCGGCACGCCTCGATGCCGTCCGTCCGGGGCATCCGGATGTCCAGCAGCGCCACGTCGGGGGAGTGGCGGCGGACCGCCTCGACGGCCTCCGCCCCGTCCCCGGCCTCCGCCACCACCTCGATGTCCGGCTGCGCGTCCAGGATCATCGCGAAACCGCTGCGGACCAGTTCCTGGTCGTCCGCGACCACCACCCGGACCGTCATGATCCCGCCCCCTCCGCCATCGGCACGGGGAGCAGCACCCGCACCTCGAATCCCCTGCCGTCCGGGCCCGGACCCGTCACCGCCGTACCGCCGTGGGCGGCCGCCCGCTCCCGGATGCCCAGCAGGCCGTGTCCGCCGGGGCCCGGCCGCGGGCCGCGCCCGTCGTCGGTGACCGTGATCCGCAGGACGCCGTCCGCGTGGACCAGTCCGACCTCGGCCGTGCGGGCCCGCGCGTGCTTGACGACGTTCGTCAGCGCCTCCTGCACGATCCGGTGGACGCTCGCCCCGGTCGCCGCAGGCAGCGACCGCACCCCGCCCTCCGTCGTGTACCGGACGGTCAGACCGCCTGCCCGCACCCGCTCCACGAGGGCGGGAATCCCGGCGATGTCCGGCTGCGGTTCGCGGGGGGCCGCCGTCTCGCCGCCCTCGCGCAGCACCCCCAGCATCCGCCGCAACTGGTCCATCGCGTCGCGGCCCGTCTCCGAGATCGCCTCGAACGCGGCCTCGGCGCGCTCCGGCGCCGTCCGCACCGCCACCGGGCCCGCCTCCGCCTGCACCACCATCAGGCTCACCGCGTGCGACAGGACGTCGTGCATCTCCCGCGCGATCCTGGCTCGTTCCCGCGCGGCCGCCCGCTCGGCCTCCACCCGCTGCGCCCGCTGCCGGGCGTCCGTGAGCCGCCCGAAGACATAGGCGGCGCCGAACACGAAGAGGGAGAAGGTCAGTTCGCGCGCCGACCGGGTGTTGAGCCACACCGAGACCGGTACCGCGACCGCCAGGAGCCCCATCGTCACGAACCGCTGCCACGCGGGCGAGAGTGCGGCGACCGTGTAGACGCCGACCAGGCCGGTGTACGGCAGCGGCTGACCCGGGCCCTCCACGGCGAACCGGTACAGGCCGCTCGCCGCCAGGATCGCGAGCAGCACGGTCATCGGTGCCCGTCTGCGCCAGACCAGCGGCAGCACGGTGAGCGTCATCAGCCCGTACGCCGGCCAGGTCGCCGGCGCGAGGCCGGGCGGGCGCGGCACCACGAACGGCATCGTCACCGCCGCCTGGACCAGGAGCGCGATCCCGGCGTCCACCGCCCACGGGTTCGCCGCGCCCCAGGTCCGCGCCCGTTCCCACCCGCCGCGCACGTCCCCCCGTATGCCCATTACGGCTTGCGGCCCACCGCGCCGAACTGCGCCACCACGTGCGTCTCCTGCGAGGAGGACCGCCAGCGCGAGCAGGAGACGACGCCCGGCTCCAGCAGGTCGAGGCCCTCGAAGAACGAGGTGAACTCCTCCCGGGTGCGGGCGGTGATCGGCGGGGTCGCGTTCTCGTTCCAGAAGGCCATCGCGGCCTCGTTCCCCTCGCCGCCCAGCTCCGGCTCCAGGGTGGGGTGGGTGAGCACCAGGAAGCTGCCGGAGGGGACGGCGGCCATCAGGGTCCGCACGATCGACCGGGCCTCGTCGGTGTCCAGGACGAAGTTGAGGATGCCGAGCATCATCACCGCGACCGGACGGGAGAGGTCCAGGGTGGCCGACGCCGCCTCCAGGATGCCCGCCGGGTCGTGCGCGTCGGCGTCGACGTACTCGGTGACGCCCTCCGGCGCGCTGGTCAGGAGCGCGCGGGCGTGGGTGAGGACGATCGGGTCGTTGTCGACGTAGACGATCCGGGCGTCCGGGGCGGCCCGCTGCGCCACCTCGTGGGTGTTGTCGGCGGTCGGCAGGCCGGTGCCGATGTCCAGGAACTGGCGGACGCCCTCCCCGGCCGCCAGGTGGGTCACCGCCCGGCCGAGGAACGCCCGGTCCGCGCGCGCCACTTCGCCGATGCTCGGGTAGAAGCCGGTGACCTGCGCGCCGACCGCGCGGTCCACCGGGTAGTTGTCCTTTCCGCCCAGCCAGTAGTTCCACACCCGGGCGTTGTGGGCGATGTCGGTGCGGATGCGGTCGTTCACGCTCTGGTGTGCGCGGTCGTTCACGCGGGGGCCTTTCGCAGGACGGAGGCGAGGGCGTCGACGCGGTTCGTGGTGATCGCGTCCACCCCGTTCTTGATCAGCTTACGCATGGTGCGTCTCGTGTCCGCCGTCCAGGCGGAGACGAGCAGGCCGTCCCGGTGCACCCGCTCGCTCAGCTCCCGACTCACCAGTCCGAACCGGTAGTTCAGCCAGCGCGGGCGCACGGCGTCGAGGAGCACGGGGCGGGGCGGGGCGAGCGAGGTCCAGGTCAGGGCGATCTCGGCGGCCGGATCGGCGGCCCGCACCTGGAGCATGGCGACGGTGCCCGCGCAGTAGTACACCCGCTCCCCGGCGCCGCACTCGTGGACCGTGCCGACGATCTTCCGGACCGATTCCTCGTTCCCGCCCGGCAGGTCCAGCATCAGCCGGTGGTCCCCGGCGGCGAGCAGCGCCTCCCGCAGGGTCGGCACCCCGCCCGCCGTCGCCTCCTCCACCTGCGCGTACGAGAGCGCGGAGAGCGCCCGGTCCAGGCCCCAGAGGCGCTTCAGGGTGTCGTCGTGGAGGAGGACGGGCACCCCGTCCCGCGTCAGCCGGACGTCGACCTCGACCGCGTCCGCCCCCCATTCGATCGCCGAGACGATCGAACGCAGCGTGTTCTCACGGGCGCGGTACGGGTCGCCGCGGTGGCCTACGACAGTGACGGATCGCATGGGGCCATTGTGGGCGCCGCCCGGCGCCGGTGCCGACGGCGGGGCCGCCGTACGGACGCCGTCAGCGCGCCGTCCACTCCTCGGTGTACGCGTCGATCTCGGCGAGGAGCCGGGCCTTGCCCGCCGCGTCGAGGAAGGACGCCTCCACCGCGTTCCGGGCGAGGGCGGCGAGACCGCGCTCGTCGAGGTCCAGGAGCCGGGCGGCGACCGCGTACTCGTTGTTCAGGTCGGTGCCGAACATCGGCGGGTCGTCGCTGTTGACCGTGACGAGCACGCCGGCGTCCACCATCCGCCGGACCGGGTGCTCCTCCAGGGTCGCCACGGCCCGGGTGGCGATGTTGGAGGTCGGGCAGACCTCCAGGGCGATGCGGTGCTCGGCCAGGTACGCCAGGAGCTCCGGATCCCGGACCGAGCTGGTGCCGTGGCCGATGCGCTCGGCGCCCAGGAACCGGATCGCGTCCCAGACGGTCTCCGGGCCGGTCGTCTCGCCCGCGTGCGGGACGGACCGCAGGCCGGCCGCCCGCGCCCGGTCGAAGTACGGCTGGAACTGGGGGCGCGGCACCCCGATCTCCGGGCCGCCGAGGCCGAAGGAGACCAGGCCCTCCGGGCGCAGCCCGTCGGTGGTGGCCAGTCGCGCGGTCTCCTCGGCGGCTTCGAGGCCGGCCTCGCCCGGGATGTCGAAGCACCAGCGCAGGACCGTGCCGAACTCGGCCTCGGCCGCCTTGCGGGCGTCCTCGATCGCCTCCATGAAGGCGCCCTCGTCGATGCCGCGACGGGTGGAGGAGTAGGGGGTGACGGTCAGTTCGGCGTAACGGATGTTCTGGCGGGCCATGTCGCGGGCGACCTCGAAGGTCAGCAGCCGGACGTCCTCGGGCGTGCGGACCAGGTCGACCACCGACAGGTAGACGTCGATGAAGTGCGCGAAGTCGGTGAACGTGAAGTAGTCGGCCAGCGCCTCCGGGTCCGTGGGGACCTTGGAGTCCGGGTGACGGGCCGCGAGTTCCGCGACGATCCGGGGCGAGGCGGACCCCACGTGGTGGACGTGCAGCTCGGCCTTGGGGAGGCCCGCGATGAAGGGGTGCAGATCGGTCATCGGGTCATCGTAGGCCGGGTGGTTCCCCCCCAGGGGTGAGGCTTTAGCATGACGTGACCACGACGGGGGAGGCACATGTCCGACGATCGAGAACAGCCGAGGGACGGCCACGGCCCGGCGGACCCGTGGGCTCCGCCCCCTCGCGACGGGGTGGAGCTGAGCAAGTCGCCCACTCCGCCCACTCCGCCGACTCCGCCGGCCCCGCCCGCGCACGACCGGCCGACGGTCGCGTCCATGCCCGGGGTGCCGGCGCCCGGCGGTGACGTGCCGCCGCCGCCGATCGCGCCCGGCGGCGCGGTCCCCGGCGCGTACGGCCATCCGGCCGCTCCCGGCGGCTACGGCCACCCGGCGGCCCCCGGCGGCTACGGTCATCCGGCGGCCCCCGGCGGCTACGGTTACCCGACGGCGCCCGTGCCGCCCGCCGGGTACGGCCATCCCGGCTACCCGGGCTATCCGGCGTACGGCCCCCTCCGGCAGCAGTCGCAGAACAACGGCATGGGCACGGCGGCCATGGTGCTCGGCATCCTCGCCGTCGTGCTCTCGGTCTGCTCCTACGGCGTCATGGGCCTGGTCCTGGGCGGGATCGCGCTGCCCCTCGGCATCGTCGCCCGCAAGAAGAGCCTGCGGGGCGAGGCGGACAACCGGGGGCAGGCCGTGGCCGGCATCGTGCTCGGCTCCGTCGGCCTCGTCCTCGGCATCGCGGGCATCGTCCTCTTCGCCTTCCTCGTCACGCACGCGGACGAGTGGGACGACAGCCCGGACGACCCCTGGTCGACGAGCGGGGTCTCCGTCGGCGCCCTTCGCTGAACGGAGGGGCGGCCGGGACCGGCCCCGCACCGGTTCCGCACCGGCGCGGGGCTCCGGCCGCCCGTCCGGGGCCGCCCGGAGCCGTTCCTTTCCGGCCCGCCTCCGGGCCGCCCCGGGGCTCCCTCCACCGGGCCGGGGTCAGGCCGTCCGGAGGCGTTCCCGTGCCTCCATGAGGGCGAAGCCCAGGAGGTTGAGGCCGCGCCAGCGGGCCGGATCGAGGGCGCCGGGGTCGGTCGCGGCGAGCCCGATGCCCCAGACGCGGTCCACCGGGCTGGCCTCCACCAGGACGCGGTCCCCGGTGCCGAGCAGGTAGGCGCGCAGGCCCTCGTCCGAGGAGAACTTGTGGACGCTCCCGTCGACCACGATCCCGAAGCGCTCCCGCTCCCACACCGCGTCGTCGAAGCCCCGCACCAGCCGGCCCGCCTTCTTGGCCTCCGCCGGGGTGCGGGCGGCCAGCGCGGCGCGCTCGGCGTCCGCGTCCCCGAAGAGGCGCGCCTTGGCGGCCATCATCCAGTGCTCGGCGGTCGCGTACGCCACCCCGCCGACCGTGAAGGGGGACGGCCACCACTGGCTGAGACAGCTCGCCGAGAGGTGTCCGGCCGGGTGCGGACGGTGTCCCCAGAAGTGCAGCCACCTGACCCGGTCGCCCCTGCTGACCTGCCGTGTCAGCTCCTCGATCGCGCTCATGCACGGGAGTCTGGCATCCGCCACGGACACTCCGTACGGAGATTTTTCGGCGGCCTCGACAGATGGTCGACCGAATCCGTCGCGTAATCAAAAGGCAACAACGGAATCACTTGTTGGGTGTCATCCCCTCTGTCAGGATCGGCACTCAATTCGAGCTGGGACAACGGAGAGCGTCATGGGCAACCGCTTCCAGGCGACGGACCGCTTCGCGGACGGCGCGCAGTACATCGGCGGACGGCTCCGCCCCGGGACGTCCGGGCGGGAACACAGCGTGACCGACCCGGCGACCGGCGGGAGCGTGTACACCTACGCCCTCGCCTCCACCGCGGACGTGGACGAGGCGGTCGCCGCCGCCGGGGCCGCCTTCCCGGTCTGGGCGGGCGCCACCCCGGGCGAGCGCTCCGACGCGCTGCACCGCCTCGCCGGGGTCCTCACGGAGTGGGCGGAGGACCTCGCCGCGGCCGAGTCCCTCCAGTGCGGCAAGCCGCTCAGGCTCACCACCGGGTTCGACGTGCCCGGCACGATCGACAACACGGTCTTCTTCGCGGGGGCCGCCCGCCACCTCCAGGGCCAGTCGGCCGCCGAGTACAGCGGCGACCACACCTCGTACGTCCGGCGCGAGCCCATCGGCGTCGTCGGCTCCATCGCCCCCTGGAACTACCCGCTCCAGATGGCCGCCTGGAAGATCCTCCCCGCGATCGCCGCCGGCAACACGATCGTCCTGAAGCCGTCCGAGCTGACCCCGCTGACCTCCCTGATGTTCGCGCAGGCGGCGAAGGAGGCCGGCATCCCCGACGGCGTGATCAACGTCGTCAACGGCACCGGGCGGACCGCCGGCGAACACCTCGTCGGCCACCCCGGCGTCGCCATGACCTCCTTCACCGGGTCCACCCCCGTCGGCCGGCGGGTCGCCGAGATCGCCACCGCCACCGTGAAGCGGCTCCACCTCGAACTCGGCGGCAAGGCCCCGTTCCTCGTCTTCGACGACGCCGACCCGGAGGCCGCCGCCCGGGGCGCCGTCGCCGCCTCCCTCATCAACAGCGGCCAGGACTGCACCGCCGCCACGCGCGCGTACGTCCAGCGCCCGCTCTTCGACGCCTTCGTCGCCCGGGTCGCCGCCCTCATGGAGACCGTCCGCGTCGGCGACCCCTTCGCGCCGGACACCGACCTCGGCCCGCTCGTCAGCCACCGCCACCGGGACGCCGTCGCCGGCTTCGTCGAGCGCGCCCGTGCCTCCGCCACCGTCGTCACCGGCGGTGAAGCACCTGGTGGCGAGCTCGAGAACGGCGCATACTACCGTCCCACCCTGATCACCGGCGCGGCGCAGGACAGCGAGGTCGTGCAGTCGGAGATCTTCGGCCCGGTCCTGGTGGCCCTGCCCTTCGACACCGACGACGAGGGCATCCGGCTCGCCAACGACACCCCCTACGGCCTCGCCGCCTCCGCGTGGAGCCGTGACGTCTACCGGGCCAACCGCGCCACGCGGGAGATCCAGGCGGGATGCGTGTGGATCAACGACCACATCCCGATCATCAGCGAGATGCCCCACGGCGGCGCCAAGGCATCCGGCTACGGAAAGGACATGTCGGCCTACTCCTTCGAGGAGTACACCCAGGTCAAGCACGTGATGTTCGACAACACCGCGGTGGCGGCCAAGGACTGGCACCGCACGATCTTCGGGGACCGTCCGTAACCGACACGCGGCCACCGCCGTGTGGAGCCCGCCGCCCGACCAGCGGCTCATCCCTCCCGAAAGGGCACAGCGCATGGAGCAGTACGAGCCCGACAGCCTGTCCGCCGCGCAGCGCGCGGCGATGCGGCGCAGCCTGACGAACGGCAGGGGCGCCCTCAGCCGCCGTTCGGTGCTGCGCGCGGGCGGCGTCGGCGCGCTCACCGCCGGCGGCCTCGCCGGCCTGAGCGCCTGTGGCATCCCGCCCGCCAAGCGGGAGGGCGGCGCCACCGCCTCCACCGACGACTCGGCCAGGGAGAAGACCGTCGCCTTCTCCAACTGGACCGAGTACATGGACGTCGGTGAGGACGAGAAGTCCCGCCCCACCCTGGAGGCGTTCACCCGGCGCACCGGGATACGGGTCAAGTACACCGAGGACATCAACGACAACGTCGAGTTCTTCGGCAAGGTCAAGCCGCAGCTCGCGGCCGGCCAGGACACCGGCCGCGACCTCATCTGCGTCACCGACTGGCTCGCCGCCCGGATGATCCGGCTCGGCTGGGTGCAGAGGCTCGACCCCGCGAACCTCCCCCACGCGTACACGAACCTCTCCGCCCAGTTCCGCAACCCCGACTGGGACCCGGGCCGCGCCCACTCGTACCCCTGGACGGGCATCTCCACCGTCATCGCGTACAACGTGAAGGCGACCGGCGGGAAGAAGGTCGACTCCGTCACCCAGCTCCTGGACGACCCCTCCCTCAAGGGCCGGGTCGGCTTCCTCACCGAGATGCGCGACTCCGTCGGCATGACGCTGCTCGACCTCGGCAAGGACCCGGGCCGCTTCACGGACGCCGACTACGACGCGGCGATCGGACGCCTCCAGAAGGGCGTCGACAAGAAGCAGATACGCCGCTTCACCGGCAACGACTACACGTCCGACCTCGACAAGGGCGACATCGCCGCCTGCCTCGCCTGGGCCGGCGACATCATCCAGCTCCAGGCGGACAACCCCGACATCCGCTACTCCGTACCGGCGGCCGGCTACATCACCTCCACCGACAACCTGCTCGTCCCCGCGCAGTCCCGGCACAAGACCAACGCCGAGAAGCTCATCGACCACTACTACGACCCCCCGGTCGCCGCGCAGCTCGCCGCGTACATCAACTACGTCTGCCCCGTCGACGGGGTGAAGGACGAACTCGCCAGGATCGACCCCGAGCTCGCCGGCAACACGCTGATCCTCCCCGACCGGGCCATGGCCCGGAAGTCGCACGCCTTCCGCTCGCTCACCGGCGCGGAGGAGACGGCGTACGAGGAGAAGTTCGCCCAGCTCATCGGCGCCTGAGTCCGGCCGCGTCCACCCCTCTCACCCCCGGGACCACACCCCATGACCGACAAGACTGCTCACACCGGAAAGAGCACCGGCGGCGACGTCCGTCTCACCGGGATCAGCAAGACGTACGGCTCCTTCACCGCCGTCCACCCGCTCGACCTGACCGTCCCGCGCGGCTCCTTCTTCGCCCTCCTCGGCGCCTCCGGCTGCGGCAAGACCACCACCCTGCGCATGATCGCCGGCCTGGAGGACCCCACCACCGGCACCGTCTTCCTCGGCGACACCGACGTCACCGACCTCCCGCCCTACAAGCGGCCGGTCAACACCGTCTTCCAGTCCTACGCGCTCTTCCCGCACATGGACATCTCCGAGAACATCGCCTTCGGCCTGCGGCGCCGCGGCGTCAAGGAGGTGAAGAAGCAGGTCGACGAGATGCTGGAACTCGTCCAGCTCGGCGACAAGGCCCGGCACAAGCCGCACCAGCTCTCCGGCGGACAGCAGCAGCGCGTCGCCGTGGCCCGCGCCCTCATCAACCATCCGCAGGTGCTCCTCCTCGACGAGCCGCTCGGCGCCCTCGACCTCAAGCTGCGCCGCCAGATGCAGCTCGAACTCAAGCGCATCCAGACCGAGGTCGGCATCACCTTCGTGCACGTCACCCACGACCAGGAGGAGGCCATGACCATGGCCGACCAGGTCGCGGTGATGAACGGCGGCCGGGTCGAGCAGCTCGGCGCCCCCGCCGACCTCTACGAGAACCCCCGGACCACCTTCGTCGCCAACTTCCTCGGCACCTCCAACCTCATCGAGGCCGAGGTCCTGGAGGCGGGCTCCGCCGGAACGGACGTGCTCGTCACGGCGGGCGGCGGCAGGCTCAGGATCCCCGCCGACCGCTGTACCGCCGCCGTCCGCGCGGGCGGCAAGGTGCTCGTGGGCGTCCGCCCCGAGAAGATCTCCCTCACCCACGCGGACGACGCCGGCGCGGTGGCCGACGGCCGCAACCGGGTCACCGGCCGGATCGCCGACTCCTCCTTCATCGGCGTCTCCACCCAGTACGTGGTGGACAGCCCGGCGGGGGCCGCGCTCCAGGTCTACGAGCAGAACATCGAGCGCGACACGCGCCTGGTCCCGGGCGCCGAGGTGGTCCTGCACTGGAACCCCGCCCACACCTTCGGGCTCGACGCCGGCCAGGCCATCGACGCGGGCGTGGAGAGCGTGGAGGACGCCGGATGAGCGCTCCCACCCTCACGAAGGAGGCGCCGGAGACGGCCGGGGAACCGGCCCCGCGCAGGCCCTCCGCCCGCAAGCGGCTCGTCCCGTACTGGCTGCTGCTGCCCGGCATCGTCTGGCTGCTCGTCTTCTTCGCGCTGCCGCTGGTCTACCAGGCGTCCACCTCGGTCCAGACCGGCTCCCTCGAAGCCGGCTTCCGGGTCACCTGGCACTTCCCGACCTACTGGGAGGCGCTCCAGGAGTACTGGCCGCAGTTCGTCCGCTCCCTGCTCTACGCCGGGACCGCGACCCTGTTCTGCCTGCTGCTCGGCTATCCGCTCGCGTACCTGATCGCCTTCCGGGCCGGCCGCCTGCGCAACCTGCTCCTCGTCCTCGTCATCGCCCCCTTCTTCACCAGCTTCCTGATCCGGACCCTGGCGTGGAAGACGATCCTGGCGGACGACAGCCCCGTGGTCGGCGTGCTGAACGCGCTGCACGTCCTCGACGTGACGAGCTGGCTCGGCTGGACCGAGGGCGACCGCGTGCTCGCCACCCCGATGGCGGTGGTCTGCGGTTTGACGTACAACTTCCTGCCCTTCATGATCCTGCCCCTCTACACCTCCCTGGAGCGGATCGACGGGCGGCTCCACGAGGCCGCGCGGGACCTGTACGCCTCCCCGGCCACCACCTTCCGCAAGGTGACCTTCCCGCTGTCGATGCCCGGCGTCGTCTCCGGCACCCTGCTCACCTTCATCCCGGCGAGCGGCGACTACGTCAACGCCGAACTGCTCGGCTCGACGGACACCAAGATGGTCGGCAACGTCATCCAGTCCCAGTTCCTGCGGGTCCTCGACTACCCGACGGCCGCCGCGCTCTCCTTCATCCTCATGGCGGTCGTCCTCGTCATGGTCACCGTCTACATCCGCCGTGCCGGAACGGAGGACCTGGTCTGATGCGCTGGATACGACGCAACCTCGTCGTCGTCGCGGGCCTGCTGACGCTCGCGTACATGATCCTGCCGAACCTCGTCGTCATGGCGTTCTCGTTCAACAAGCCGAACGGGCGCTTCAACTACTCCTGGCAGCGGTTCTCCCTGGACGCCTGGAAGGACCCCTGCGGCGTCGCCGACATGTGCCAGTCGCTGTCGCTCTCGCTCCAGCTCGCCGCCTGGGCCACCCTCGGCGCCGTCGCCCTCGGCACCGCGATCGCCTTCGCGCTCGTCCGCTACCGCTTCCGGGCGCGCGGCGCGATCAACTCGCTGATCTTCCTGCCGATGGCGATGCCCGAGGTCGTCATGGCCGCCTCCCTGCTCACCCTCTTCCTCAACATGGGGATCGAGCTGGGTTTCTGGACGGTCCTGATCGCCCACGTCACGTTCTGCCTGTCGTTCGTCGTGACGGCGGTCAAGGCCCGGGTCATGTCCATGGACCCGCGCCTGGAGGAGGCCGCGCGCGACCTCTACGCGGGGCCCGCGCAGACCTTCCTGCGGGTCACCCTGCCGATCGCCGCGCCCGGCATCGCCGCCGGCGGACTGCTCGCCTTCGCCCTCTCGTTCGACGACTTCATCATCACCAACTTCAACGCGGGTCCCTCCACCGTCACCTTCCCCATGTTCGTCTGGGGCTCGGCGCAGCGCGGCACCCCCGTTCAGATCAACGTCATCGGTACCGCGATGTTCGTCCTCGCGGTCCTGGTGGTCATGGCCGGGCAGATCATCGCGTCCCGGCGCAAGAAAACAGCGACGGCCTGAGCGGACACCGCCCAGGCACCGAAGGAGTTGGAAACCATGGCCCCAGCCGCCATGCGTCTCGCCGCCCACTCTCTCTCCGACGCCCAGCCCGTCCCCTTCTGGCTGGAGGACCCCGGCAAGCCCGGAGCCCTGCCCGCCCTCACCGGCACCGAGAAGTGCGACCTCCTCGTGGTCGGCGGCGGCTACAGCGGACTGTGGACCGCGCTCCTCGCCAAGGAGCGCGACCCCTCCCGGGACGTCGTCCTGATCGAGGGCCGCGAGGTGGGCTGGGCCGCCTCGGGCCGCAACGGGGGCTTCTGCGCGGCCTCCCTCACCCACGGCTTCGGCAACGGGCTCGCCCGCTGGCCGGGCGAGCTGCCGAAGCTGGAGGAGCTGGGCGGGCGGAACCTCGACGCCATCGAGGAGGCCGTCACCCGCTACTCCCTCGACTGCGACTTCGAACGCACCGGCGAGATCGACGTGGCCACCGAACCCCACCAGCTCGGGGAGCTGGCCGAGACGTACGGGGAGGTCGAGCGGCTCGGCCTCGCGGACGGCCTCGAACTCCTCGACCGGGACGCCGTGCGCGCCGAGGTCGACTCCCCGACCTTCCTCGGCGGCCTCTGGGACCGCCGCGGCGTCGCCATGCTGCACCCCGCCAAACTGGCCTGGGGCCTCAAGCGGGCCTGTCTCGGCCTGGGCGTGCGGATCTTCGAGAACACCCCGGGCCTCGAACTGGCCCCCTTCGGCGCCGGCATGGGCGTGCGCACCCCGTACGGCAGGGTCGTCGCCCGCCGGGTCGCCCTCGGCACCAACGTCTTCCCGTCCCTGGTCCGGCGCGTCCGGGCCTACACCGTCCCGGTCTACGACTACGCCCTGACGACCGAGCCGCTCACCCCCGGGCAGCTCGCCTCCGTCGGCTGGCACAACCGGCAGGGGCTCGGCGACTCCGCCAACCGGTTCCACTACTTCCGGATCACCGCCGACCACCGCATCCTCTGGGGCGGCTACGACGCGATCTACCCCTTCGGAGGAAAGGTCAGCGCCGAGCGCGACCACCGCCCCGAGACCTACCTGAAACTCGCCGAGCACTTCTTCCGGTGCTTCCCGCAGCTGGAGGGGCTCCGCTTCAGCCACGCCTGGGGCGGGGCGATCGACACCTGCTCCCGCTTCTCGGCCTTCTTCGGCACGGCCCACAAGGGGAAGGTCGCGTACGCCGCCGGATTCACCGGGCTGGGCGTCGGTGCCACCCGCTTCGGCGCCGACGTGATGCTCGACCTGCTGGCGGGGGAGCGCACCGAGCGCACCGAGCTGGAGATGGTCCGTTCCAAGCCGCTGCCGTTCCCGCCCGAGCCGGTCGCCTGGGCCGGCATCGGCCTCACCAAGTGGTCGCTCGCCCGTGCCGACGAGAACGGGGGCCGGCGCAACCTGTGGCTGAAGGCCATGGACCGCCTGGGCCTCGGTTTCGACAGCTGAGACGGGCGTGTGACGCAGGTCACACGCGAGGGGTGGCCGAAGCCGCGTAAGAGGAGCGGCCGTCCCGGCTCTCTTCCGTGGGGGCACCGTGTCCCCGCGGAAGGAGGACGTCGCGATGACTGGTACGGAGGCCGCGAGCGCCAGGAACGCGGTGGAGTGGCTGGCCTCGGTCGCGCCCGACCCCGACGCCTGCCGGTGGGAGTGGGAGCGCAACCCGTACGGGGTCGCGCTGCTGCCCGCCGGCGTGCGGTGGGACGTGCTGATCCTGCCGGCCGGGCTGGGCCACCCCACGCTCGACGTGCTGACCCGCCTGGTGGACCGGCCCGGTCCCGTCCTGGCCGGCTTCGGCGACGCCCGGACGGGCTTCTTCGTCCCGCCGGGCACCGCCGCCCGCTGGCTCGGCACCGGCGTCCGGGGCGCGGGCGCCGGCACCTGGATCGTCGCCCCGTACCCCGGCCGCGTGACCGGCGGGGTGCGCTGGCTGGTGGTGCCGGACGGCACCGGCACGCTCACCGACCCCGCCCTCCTGGAGCTGGCGATGCACGAGGCGGCGGGGCGGCTGGCCGGGAGGAAGGGGGAAGACCGGGAGGGGCCGAGGGGGACACTGCGCGGACGGAGGTCTTGACCGCTCGATTGGTCTGGACCATGCTGTGGCGCGCTCCACCCGATCCCCCCACCCCCGGAGGCAGTCGTGGACCGCTCCAGACCCCTGACCCTGATGCTGGCGGGCGCCCTCGCCGCCGGCGGACTCCTCGCGCTCACCCCCGCCGCCCAGGCCGCCGACACCGAACTCGCCCGCAACGGCGGCTTCGAGGCCGGCCTCGACGGCTGGACCTGCACGGCGGGCAGCGGCACCGCCGTCCCGTCGCCCGTGCACGGCGGGACGAAGGCCCTCCAGGCCACCCCGGCCGGCAGCGACAACGCCCGCTGCTCCCAGACCGTCGCCGTGAAGCCCAACTCCACGTACGCGCTGAGCGGCTGGGTGCGCGGCAGCTACGTGTACCTGGGGGCCACCGGCACCGGCACCACCGACGTCTCCACCTGGACGGGCTCGGCCCCCGACTGGCAGAAGCTCAGCACCGGCTTCACCACGGGCCCCTCCACCACCTCGGTCACGATCTACACCCACGGCTGGTACGGCACCCCCGCCTACCAGGCCGACGACCTCTCCCTGTACGGCCCCGGCGGCGACCCGGTCCAGCTCCCGGCCGCCCCCACCGGGCTCGCGGCCGGCTCCCCGACCTCCACCACCGTGCCGCTGACCTGGAGCGCGGTCCCCGGCGCCACCTCGTACCACGTCTACCGGGGCACCACGAGGATCCAGACGGTGACCGGCACCTCCGCCACCGCGACCGGCCTCACGCCCTCCACCGCGTACACCTTCCAGGTCAGCGCCGTGAACGCCGCGGGCGAGTCCCCGAAGTCCGCCGCCGTCACCGCGACCACCACCACCGGCGGCGGGGGCGGCGGCGATCAGGGCCTGCCCGCCCACGCCCTCGTCGGCTACCTCCACGCCAGCTTCGCCAACGGCTCCGGTTACGTCCGCATGGCCGACGTCCCCGACTCCTGGGACGTCATCAACCTGGCCTTCGGCGAACCGACCTCGGTGACCTCGGGCGACATCCGCTTCAGCCTCTGCCCGGCCGCCGAGTGCCCGAACGTGGAGTCGCCCGCCGAGTTCAAGGCGGCGATCAAGGCCAAGCAGGCTGCCGGCAAGAAGGTCCTCATCTCCATCGGCGGCCAGAACGGCCAGGTCCAGCTCTCCACGACGGCCGCCCGCGACGCCTTCGTCGCCTCCGTCTCGAAGATCATCGACGAGTACGGGCTCGACGGCCTGGACATCGACTTCGAGGGCCACTCCCTCTCGCTCCGGACCGGCGACACCGACTTCCGCAACCCGACCAGCCCGGTCGTCGTCCACCTGATCCAGGCGGTCAAGACCCTCAAGGCCAAGTACGGCGCGAAGTTCGTCCTGACCATGGCCCCGGAGACCTTCTTCGTCCAGCTCGGCCACCAGTACTACGGCTCCGGCCCCTGGGGCGGCCAGGACCCGCGCGCCGGCGCCTACCTGCCGGTCATCCACGCCCTGCGCGACGACCTCACCCTGCTGCACGTCCAGGACTACAACTCGGGCTCCATCATGGGCCTGGACAACCAGTACCACTCCATGGGCGGCGCGGACTTCCACATCGCCATGACCGACATGCTCCTCACCGGCTTCCCGGTCGCCGGCAACGCGGACCACTTCTTCCCGGCCCTCCGCCCCGAGCAGGTCGCCATCGGCCTTCCGGCCTCCACCCAGGCGGGCAACGGCCACACCAGCCCGTCCGAGGTCGGCAAGGCCCTGGACTGCCTGACGAAGAAGCAGAACTGCGGCACCTACCAGACCCACGGCACCTGGCCCGCCCTGCGCGGCCTGATGACCTGGTCGATCAACTGGGACCGTTACAACCAGTGGGAGTTCTCGAAGAACTTCGACGCGTACGGCTGGAGCTGACCGCCACCCCGCCGCCCCGGCGAACAGCCGGGCCGGCTCACTCCCGGAGATCCGCCCGGACGCCGGGACCGTACCGCGCAGCCAGGACCGGCCAGCGCAGCAGCGGGAGGCAGAGGGCCACCGAGGCCACCACGTCCAGCGGCCAGTGGTAGCCCCGCAGGACCAGTCCGGTCCCCGTCGCCGCCGTCAGCACGGCGGCGACGGGGACCAGGCGGTTCGAGACGAGGAAGGCCGCTCCGAAGTAGGCCACCATCGCGGTGGCCGTGTGGCCCGAGGGATAGTAGCCGTGCGCCCACGGTTCGAGGGGGCCCGGACGGCCGGTCCACTCCTTCAGCGGAACCACGAGCAGGGGCACGGCGGCCATGGCGAGAACCGCGCACAGCGCGGCCCGCCACCGCCCGCGCCCCACCGCGTACGCCGCCGCGCAGGCGAGGACCGGGAGGGCGACGGTCATGTTGCCGAGGTCGGCGCCGAGTTCGGAGAGGGGCCGGGGGACCGTGTCCACCAGGGCCCGGGACACCCGCTCGTCGAGCCTGGCCAAGGGGCCGTGGACGAGCACCTGCCAGGTCACGACGGCGAGGGCGACGAGCGCCGAGAGGAGAGCCGGCCGTCCTGGAACAGGGGGGGTTGCTCCAGGACGGCCGAGGGGATCCGGCTGCCGCGCGCCCCGGGGGGTGTGGGGCGGGCGGCCGTCCGATCCGTGAGGAGTGCCGGGGCACGAGGCACCGGCGGCGTGCGCGAGGGCACGGTGTGGGCGGTGCTGGGGAGGCTCCGCCCGGGGTGTTTCTCTCATCCGTGGAAACCGTACGTCAGGGAACGGGGGGCCGACAGCGGGAAACGCGTCCCGCCATCGGCCCCCCACAGAGTCTTCACACCACGGCCCTCGGGCCCGTGTGCCGGACCCGCGTCAGATGCCGGCGAAGGCGTTCTCGATGATGTCGAGGCCCTCGTTCAGCAGGTCCTCGCCGATGACCAGCGGCGGCAGGAAGCGGAGCACGTTGCCGTAGGTGCCGCAGGTCAGGACGAGCAGGCCCTCCGCGTGGCACGCCTTCGCCAGGGCGCCGGCGGCCTCCGCGTACGGCTCCTTGGTGACCGGGTCCTTCACCAGCTCGATGGCGATCATGGCGCCGCGGCCGCGGATGTCGCCGATGACCGGGAACTTCTCCTGCATGGTGGCGAGGCGGGCCTTCATGACCTCCTCGATGCGCCGGGCCTTCCCGTTGAGGTCCAGCTCCTTCATCGTCTCGATGGCGCCGAGCGCACCGGCGCAGGCCACCGGGTTGCCGCCGTAGGTGCCGCCCAGGCCGCCGCCGTGGACGGAGTCCATGATCTCGGCGCGGCCGGTGACGGCGGCGAGCGGCAGACCGCCCGCGATGCCCTTGGCGGTGGTGATGAGGTCGGGGACGATGCCCTCGTCCTCGCAGGCGAACCACTGGCCGGTGCGGCAGAAACCGGCCTGGATCTCGTCGGCGACGAAGACGATGCCGTTGTCGTTGGCGAACTTCACGATCGCCGGCAGGAAGCCCTTGGCCGGCTCGATGAAGCCGCCCTCGCCGAGGACCGGCTCGATGACGATCGCGGCGACGTTGTCGGCGCCGATCTGCTTGCTGATCTGGTCGATCGCCTGGGCGGCGGCCTCGGGGCCGCAGTTCTCGGCACCGGTGGGCCAGCGGTAGCCGTAGGCCACCGGCACGCGGTAGACCTCGGGCGCGAACGGGCCGAAGCCCTGCTTGTACGGCACGTTCTTCGCCGTCATGCCCATGGTGAGGTTGGTGCGGCCGTGGTAGCCGTGGTCGAAGACGACGACGGCCTGGCGCCCGGTGTACGAACGGGCGATCTTGACCGCGTTCTCGACGGCCTCGGCGCCCGAGTTGAAGAGGGCCGACTTCTTGGCGTGGTCGCCCGGGGTCAGCTCGGCGAGCGCCTCGCAGACCTCCACGTACCCCTCGTACGGCGTCACCATGAAACAGGTGTGGGTGAAGTCCTGGAGCTGCGCGGAGGCGCGGCGCACGACGGCCTCGGCGGAGGCGCCGACCGAGGTCACGGCGATGCCGGAGCCGAAGTCGATCAGACGGTTGCCGTCGACGTCCTCGATGATGCCGCCGCCGGCCCGCTTGGTGAAGACGGGCAGCGTGGAGCCCACGCCACCGGCGACCGCGTCGAGGCGGCGGGCCTGAAGCTCCTGCGACTTCGGACCGGGGATGGCGGTGACGACGCGCCGCTCCTGCGGGACAGCGTTCATGCGGGGCTCCTGGGGGTGATCTGGACGCACTTGCGGGTTTCCTCCGCAGGCTAGGCGCGGGGGAGGGGGAGAGGCATGCGCCGATCGGGAGTGGTGGGGGGTGTGTCGTTGTCCGGGATGGACAGGGGAGGGGGTGGAGGCGTGTGCTCGCGGGAGGTGGCGTTCCCGATCGTCCGGCGGCTCGGCGAGTGCGGCGACGGCCCACCGGCCGGGCGTGACGATTCGCTCCCGAGCGACGCGTCGCCGGTGATCGGCCGCACAGGCGGCCGAAACCCCGCCGGAGCGCCGCGGGCCCGTTAGATTGACGAGGCGTACACGCATCGACCTGGCTGGTCAGGGGGCAGGGGTTCATGGAGACCGACGGCACGTACGAGTCACGCGACGCCAGGGGAGGCGCGGTGCCACGTCCGGCGGGCCCGCCGCCGGTACCGCCCCTGCCCCCCCGCGAGCCCGCTTTCGGTACTTTTCTGGGCACCTGGCTCCGTGCGCCCCGCCCCGAGGCCGCCGTCGGCGTCTGGCGTTACGGCCATGCACCCCGGCCCGACGCACCGCGCGAGGACGTCCCCGGGCTCCAGCTGCTGAGCGGGGCGCTGATCTCGTTCCTCTCCGGTCTGCTCGTCTGGTCGCTGTACGTCAATTACTACATTCCACGCTGGCTCGACCCGCACTACTGGACCAGTGCCTTGATGCAGCTCTCCGACGATCCCGTGATCACGGGAATCATCGGTTGGACCGTCGACCTCGCTCTGTTCGCCGGCCTGGTCGCCTTTTTCTTCAGGGTCGGCCGATGGGACGAGGTCTTCCGCCGCTATGTGCTCCCACTCGTCGGCGTACGCCGACCGGAGACGGGTCCCAGGGCCCAGCCTCCCCTGGAAGAAGGATCACCGGAAGATCCCGGCCGATGGCCGCATCTGCGGACGGTCGGGCAGCACGTGGTTGCCGACCGGCTGGCCGAAGAGGCCCGGACGGGTCGCATGAACGATGTCGACTACGCGAGGATCGCGCGTGCCTGGCAGACGGTCCAGACCGCTCCGAGCCGTCTGGGCCCGTTCGTCGACGCGGTGGTGCGCCAAGGGGCAGCCGCGTTCTCCCATCCTTCGGGCATTCGAGACCTGCCCGTCCGTACGGCTCCGCACGACTTGTTCACCCATCAGGTGAGGATCGGCACCGTGGCTGATCACCCTCGCAACCCCTACGCCCGGCGCACCACCGGCGTTGCCCTGGAACCCGCTCTTCTCGGTACGTCACTGCTCGCGGTGGGGCCCGCCGGAACAGGGAAGAGCACACGGCTGATCCGGCCGGTGGTGGAGTTCCTCTGCCTCGAAGCCCTTGCCAACCGTGCCGCCGTCGTGGCCGTCGCCGCCCAGGACACGCCGCTCGGCCCCGATGAGGCATTCGACGTCGTTGTCTCCGTCGGCCGTCCCGAATCCACTCATGACCTCGATCTGTACGGAGGCGCGGACGATCCGGACGAGGCCGCCAGGATCGTCGCCGAGGCACTCGTGGGTGATCTCGTGACCGACAGTCGTCGCGCCGCCACCGCGCTCGCCCAGCTCATCGGCCCCTTCCGGGCCGCACATGGCCGCTTTCCCTCCGTGCCGGAACTGCGTGAACTCCTCTCCGGCGCCCCCGCTGTCCTCGGAGCCCTCCGCAAGGCAGTCGCTGCCGACCCCGCCCAACTGCGCGAACTCGATGCCCGGCAGCGGCAGGCGGAGCGTGACGACGACATCGGCGTTCTGCTCGCAGAGCGGATCGCCTTCCTCGACCGTCCCGCCTTCGCAGCCTTCTTCGCCACGGATGGGGACGGGCGGCCACAGTTCTCCCTCCGCGCTCTCGAACACCCGCTCCGGGTCCGTGTCGATCTTCCCGAGCGTGGACACGCAGAGGCCTCCCGAATCGTCTCCCGGCTGTTGCTCGCACAGTTCACAGATGCCGCTCTCGCCCGTCGCGACCGTTCTCTTTTCGCCTGCCTGATCCTTGACGACGCCACGCGTACCGCCACAGGAGAAGCCCTTCGCGCCATTCAGGGGCTTCGTTCTGTACACGCCGGCGTGGTGCTCGCCCTGCGCAGCCTGGAGGACGTGCCCGAGACGCTGCGCGGGCCGCTGCTCGGCGTGGTCGGCTGCCGGATGGCCTTCGCGGGCATCGCGCCCTGGGACGGCGGGCGGTTCGCCGACACCTGGGGCACCGAGTGGGTCCAGACGAAGGATGTCACCAACAGACAGATCATCTCGGACGAGCCTCTCACCAAGGCTCTGCACTTCATGCGGCGATTGGTGACCGGCCGGGCGGCCACTGCGGAGGCCGTCACCGTCCGGGAGGTGGAGCGGCAGCGCTGGTCCGCCTCCGACCTCGCCCACGCCGTCCCGCCGGGGCACGCCGTCCTCTCCCTCACCCACGTGCGCGGCGAGCACATGCCGCCCCTCCTCGTCGACCTCCGCGGCTGAGCGCCCGCCCCCGGCCCCTGGCAGAATCGGGGGCGCCGCTCGGCTGAGCGGCGCCCCCTCGCCCAAAGGTCCGACGGTCCCCAATGCCGCCCACCCTCGCCTCGCTCGTGCAGCACTCCGCCCTCAAGCTCGTCGTCCGCGCGGGTGAGGACCGTCTCGACGCCCCCGTCCGCTGGGCCCACGTCAGCGAACTCGCCGATCCCGTCCCGTACATGGAGGGCGGTGAGCTGCTCCTCACCACGGCGCTCACCCTCGACGCGGAGGACCTGGAGGCCATGCGCCGCTATGTGCGGCGGCTGCTCGACGCGGGGGTCGTCGGGCTCGGGTTCGCCGTGGGCGTGAACCACGAGGAGATCCCGGCCGCGCTGCTCGAAGCGGCCCGCGAGGAGCACCTGCCGCTCCTGGAGGTGCCGCGCCGCACCCCGTTCCTGGCCATCAGCAAGGCGGTGTCGGCCGCCATCTCCGCCGACCAGTACCGCGCCGTCACGGCCGGTTTCGAGGCGCAGCGCGAGCTGACCCGGGCCGCGCTCGCCGAGGGGCCCGAGGCCGTCGTCGCCCGGCTCGCCGCCCACGTCGACGGCTGGGCCGCCCTCTACGACGCCTCCGGCCGGCCCGTCGCCGTCTCGCCCGAGTGGGCGGCGCGCCGGGCCGCCCGTCTCACCCCCGACGTGGAGCGGCTGCGGGAACGCTCCGCCCCCGCGAGCGCGGTGGTCGGCGGTGCGGACGACCGCGTCGAACTCCAGTCGCTCGGCACCGGGCGGCGGGTCCGGGGCGCCCTCGCGGTCGGCACCGGCGCGCCCCTCGGCACGGCCGAGCGGTACGCGGTGCACTCCGCGATCGCCCTGCTCACCCTGACCACGGAACGCTCCCGCTCGCTCCAGGCGGCCGAACAGCGGGTCGGCACGGCCGTCCTGCGGATGATGCTCGCCGGCCAGCCCGACCACGCGCGCGCGGTGGCCGGCGACGTGTACGGCGGCCTCCTCGACGCCCCGTTCCGGCTGCTCGTCGCCGAGCAGGCCGGCGGCGAACCGGCCGGTGAGCCGCCCCTCCCGGCGCTCGCCGAAACCCTGGAGGCCGCCGCCGCCCGCGCCGGCGAGACGGTGCTCGCCGTGTCCGAGGGCGAGCGGCGGCTCGTCGTCCTCGCCGGGGACGGCGGCGCGGTCGCCGCCGCCTGCGCCGGGTACGCGGAGCGGGAGGCGGAGGAGGCCGGCGTCGTCATCGGCCTCTCGGCCCCGGCGGGTCCCGTCGGCGCCGCGCCCGCGTACAAGCAGGCCGAGCAGGCGCTCTCGGTGGCCCGGCGCCGGGGCCGGGCGCTCGTCGAGCACGAGGACCTGGCGGCGGGCTCGGTCCTGCCGCTCCTCGCCGACGACGCCGTCCGCGCCTTCGCCGACGGGATGCTGCGGGCCCTCCGCGACCACGACGCCACGGGCCGCGGCGACCTGGTGGTCTCCCTGCGCGCCTGGCTCTCCCGGCACGGCCAGTGGGACGCGGCGGCGACGGACCTGGGCGTCCACCGGCACACCCTGCGCTACCGGATGCGCCGGGTGGAGGAGATCCTGGGCCGTTCCCTGGACGATCCGGACGTGCGGATGGAGCTGTGGCTGGCCCTGAAGGCGACGGGGGAGGGGACGGGGTAGCCCCTCTGGAGGGACGGGGTAGTCCCCGGGCGGGTGCGGGGCAGCCCCGAGCGGGTGTGGGTCAGCCCCGAACGGGTGTGGGTCAGCCCCGAGCGGGTGGGGCAGCCCCGAGCGGATGGGGCAGTCCCCGAGCGGCGGGGCGACCCCAGGGCGTCGCGGGCTTCCCGGCTCCAGGCCGTCCGAACCGCCGCCGCCCCCCCGGGCCGCCCCCAGGCCGCCGCCCCCCGGGCCGCCCCCGGCCACCGCCCTCCAGGCTGCCGTTCCCGCCCCCTCCGTCGCCCGGGCCCCCGAACCCCTGCCCGGAAGCGGGCAAATTTCTGGCAGTTCCCGCCTTCCGCTCCCTATTCTCCTGTTCATGACAGAACCCGCCGTCGACCCGGCTCCCGGCACCCGTACCGCCCTCCCCGTCACACCCCCGGCGCCCGCCCGCCGGATCACCGGCGCCGTCTGGGCCGCTCTCGGCATCGTGTACGTCGTGTGGGGGTCCACGTACCTCGGCATCCGGGTCGTCGTCGAGACCCTGCCCCCGTTCCTCTCCGGTGGCGCCCGCTTCGTCACCGCGGGCCTGCTGCTCGCCGGGATCGTCGCCTGGCGCCAGGGCCCCGCCGCCCTCAGGGTCACCCGCCGGCAGCTCGGCTCGGCCCTCCTCGTCGGCCTGCTCCTCATCCTCGGCGGCAACGGGCTCGTCGTCCTCGCGGAGACCTCCATCCCCTCCGGTCTCGCCGCGCTCCTCGTCGCCGCCGTCCCCGTCTGGGTGGTCGTCCTGCGCGTCACCACCGGCGAGCGCCCCGGCCCCGGCGCGGTCGGCGGCGTCCTCCTCGGCCTCGCCGGGCTCGGCGTCCTCACCCTGCCGGGCCTGACCGGCGAGGTGCGGATCGGCGGTGTCCTCCTCGTGGTCGCCGCCGCCCTCAGCTGGTCCGTGGGCTCCTTCGTCTCCTCGCGCCTTCCGATGCCCGCCAATCCCTTCGCCACCAGCGCGTACGAGATGGTCGCGGGCGGTCTCGCCGGCGTCGCCGTCGGCCTGTCCCGCGGCGAGCACCACGGCCTCGACCCCGCCGAGGTCTCCACCCGTTCCTGGGCCGCCCTCGCCTACCTGGTCGTCTTCGGTTCGCTGATCGCCTTCACCGCGTACGCCTGGCTCCTGCGGGCGGCCCCGCTCTCCCTCGTCGCGACCTACGCGTACGTCAACCCCGTCGTCGCCGTCGCCCTCGGCGCCCTCGTCCTGAACGAGGCCCTGACCTGGCCCCTCGTCCTGGGCGGCGCGATCGTGGTGGCCGGGGTCTGCCTGATCGTGACGACCGAACGGCGCGGCTGACCGCCTCCCGGGGCCGCCTCCCCGGGACCGCTCCCGGCCCCTGTTCGGCCAATTCGGACAGGGCTCCGGCCCCATCACTACAGACCGGACAAACCCACGTGGCCCGCCCCGGCCCTAACGTGTCACGAGAGCAATCGCTCGCACCCCCCGATACGGAAAGGGCCGGGACGCAATGACGACCACCCACGCCTTCTGGCTCGCCGGCCGCGAGGCCACCGGCGAGGCCACCTTCGACGTCACGAACTCCTTCGACGGGCGTCTGGTGGGCAAGGTCAGCGTGCCCACCGAGGCCCAGGTCGAGGAGGCCGTCGCCGCCGCGCACGCCGTCGTCGACGAGTTCGCCGCCACTCCGGCCCACATCCGCGCCGCCGCCCTCGACCACGTGTCGAAGCGCCTCGCCGAGCGCACCGAGGAGATCGCCCAGGTCATCTCGGCCGAGAACGGCAAGCCCGTCAAGTGGGCCCGCGGCGAGGTCGGCCGCGCCGTCTCCGTCTTCCGTTTCGCCGCCGAGGAGGCCCGCCGCTGGAACGCCGGCGAGGCTCAGCGCCTGGACACCGAGGCCGGCGGCGCGGGCCGCCTCGCCCTCACCCGCCGCATCCCCAAGGGCGTCGTCCTCGGCATCGCGCCGTTCAACTTCCCGCTGAACCTCAGCGCCCACAAGGTCGCCCCGGCCATCGCCGTCGGCGCCCCGATCATCCTCAAGCCGGCCCCCTCGACCCCGATCTCCTCCCTGATCCTGGGCGAGATCCTGGCCGAGACCGACCTGCCGGCCGGCTCCTGGTCGATCCTGACCGTGCCGAACGACCGGATGCCCGCCCTCGTCCAGGACGAGCGCCTCCCGGTCATCTCCTTCACCGGCTCCGACAAGGTCGGCTACGCCATCCAGGAGTCCGTGCCGCACAAGCACTGCACCCTGGAGCTCGGCGGCAACGCCGCGGCCGTCGTCCTGCCCGACTGGTCCTCGGAGGAGGACCTGGACTGGGCCGCCGGCCGCATCGCCACCTTCTCCAACTACCAGGGCGGCCAGTCCTGCATCTCCGTCCAGCGCGTGATCGTGGACTCCTCCGTCCACGACCGCCTGCTGCCGAAGATCGTCGCCGCCGTCGAGGCCCAGGTCACCGGCGACCCGGCGGACGACGCCACCGACGTCGGCCCGCTCGTCGACGAGGCCGCCGCGAAGCGCGTCGAGTCCTGGGTGGACGAGGCCGTCGCGGCCGGTGCCACGCTCCTGACCGGCGGCAAGCGCGAGGGCGCCACCTACGCCCCGACCGTCCTCACCGACCTCCCGGCCGACGTCACCCTGGCCCGCGCCGAGGTCTTCGGCCCGGTCCTGACGATCGCGAGGACCGACGGCGAGGCCGAGGCGTTCGCCGCGGTCAACGACTCCGACTTCGGCCTCCAGGCCGGTGTCTTCACCCACGACCTGCAGGCCGCCTTCCGCGCCCACCGCGCCCTGGAGGTCGGCGGCGTGATCGTCGGCGACGTCCCCTCGTACCGCGCCGACCAGATGCCGTACGGCGGCGCCAAGCGCTCCGGCGTCGGCCGCGAGGGCGTCAAGTACGCGATGGACGACTACACCTACGAGCGCGTCCTCGTCCTCACGGGCCTCGCCCTGTAGGACCCCCGGGGCACCTGCCCCACCCGGACCGGGCGGTCCGGCTCCACTGTGCGGGGAGCCGGACCGCCTTCGCCCTTCCCGGCGGCCTCACGGCGGTACGGGCCCCGCGCCTCCGCCCCGTGCCCCGGCCCCGGGCCCGGGCCCCGTACGTCCCGGTATCCGGAACACCGGCCCGTCCGCCCGGCCGGCACGGCAGGATGGCGCCCGTGACCGTCATCGACATACCGGGCTCCAAGTCCGTCACCGCCCGCGCGCTCTTCCTCGCCGCCGCCGCCGAGGGCACCACCACCCTCCTGCGGCCCCTCGTCTCCGACGACACCGAGGGCTTCGCCGAAGGGCTCGCCGCCCTCGGGTACGCCGTGCGCCGCGAACCCGGCGCCTGGCACGTCGAGGGCCGTCCCGCCGGCCCCGGCGCGGACACCGCCGACGTCTACTGCCGCGACGGCGCCACCACCGCCCGTTTCCTCCCCGCCCTCGCCGCCACCGGTCGCGGCACGTACCGCTTCGACGCCTCCGCCCAGATGCGGCGGCGGCCCCTCGGCCCGCTCACCGCCGCCCTGCGGGCCCTCGGCGTCGACCTGCGGCACGGCGGCGAGGAGGGCCACCACCCGCTCGCCGTCCACGCCCGCGGCGTCAGGGGCGGTGCGCTCACCCTGGACGCCGGGCAGTCCTCCCAGTACCTCACCGCCCTGCTCATGCTCGGCCCGCTCACCGCCGAGGGCCTCGACATCACCGTCACGGACCTGGTCTCGGAGCCGTACGTCGAGATCACCCTCGCCATGATGCGGAGCTTCGGCGCGGACGTGCGGCGGGAGGGGCGCACCTACCGCGTCGCCCCCACCGGCTACCGGGCCAGGACGTACGCCGTCGAGCCCGACGCCTCCACCGCGAGCTACTTCTTCGCCGCCGCCGCCCTCGAACCCGGCCGCTCGGTCACCGTCCCCGGCCTCGGCACCGGCGCCCTCCAGGGCGACCTCGCCTTCGTCGACGTCCTGCGCCGCATGGGCGCCGACGTCGAGATCGGCCAGGACGCCACCACCGTCCGCTCCACCGGCACCCTGCGCGGACTCACCGTCACCATGCGGGACATCTCCGACACCATGCCGACGCTCGCCGCGATGGCGCCGTTCGCCGACGGCCCGGTCCGCATCGAGGACGTCGCCAACACCCGGGTCAAGGAGTGCGACCGGCTCGACGCCTGCGCCGAGAACCTGCGCCGCCTCGGGATCACCGTCCGCACCGGCCCCGACTGGATCGAGATCCACCCGGGCACGCCCGCCGGACCCGTCGGGATCGCCACCCACGGCGACCACCGGATCGTCATGTCCTTCGCGGTCACCGCCCTGCGCACCCCCGGCATCACCTTCGACGACCCCGGCTGCGTGAAGAAGACGTTCCCCGACTTCCACCGCGTCTTCGACGCGTTCGCCCGCACCCCGTGAAGACCGGGCCGGGTTTGCGGCAAGAATGGGGGGCATGACCGACCGTCCCTCACCCCTCGCCGACCCGCACACCGCCTTCGACGCGTCCGAAGGCCGCCGGGACATCGTCGTCCTCGGCTCGACCGGGTCCATCGGCACCCAGGCCGTCGACCTGGTGCTGCGCAACCCCGACCGCTTCCGGGTCACCGCCCTGGCCGCCTCCGGCGGCCGGACCGGACTGCTCGCCGAGCAGGCGCACCGGCTGGGGGTCGCCACGGTCGCGGTCGCCCGCGAAGAGGCGCTGCCCGAGCTGCGCGAGGCCCTGGAGGCGCGCTACGGCTCCGAGCCCCTGCCGGAACTCCTGGCGGGGCCGGACGCCGCCGCGCACCTGGCCGCCTCCCCGTGCCACACCGTCCTCAACGGCATCACCGGCTCCATCGGCCTCGCGCCGACCCTCGCCGCCCTGGAGGCCGGCCGCACCCTCGCCCTCGCCAACAAGGAGTCGCTGATCGTCGGCGGCCCCCTGGTGAAGGCGCTCGCGAAGCCGGGCCAGATCATCCCGGTCGACTCCGAGCACGCGGCCCTCTTCCAGGCGCTCGCCGCCGGCACGCGCGCCGACGTCCGCAAGCTGGTCGTCACCGCCTCCGGAGGCCCCTTCCGCGGCCGTACGAGGGACGAACTGGCCCACGTCACCCGCGAGGACGCGCTCGCCCACCCCACCTGGGCCATGGGCCCGGTGATCACGGTGAACAGCGCGACCCTGGTGAACAAGGGACTGGAGGTCATCGAGGCCCACCTCCTCTACGACATCCCCTTCGACCGCATCGAGGTCGTCGTCCACCCGCAGTCCTACGTTCACTCGATGGTGGAGTTCACGGACGGCTCCACGCTCGCCCAGGCCACCCCGCCCGACATGCGCGGCCCGATCGCCATCGGCATCGGCTGGCCCGAGCGGGTCCCCGACGCGGCCCCCGCCTTCGACTGGAGCAAGGCGTCCACCTGGGAGTTCTTCCCGCTCGACACCGAGGCGTTCCCGTCCGTCGGCCTGGCCCGGCACGTGGGCGAACTGGGCGGCACCGCCCCCGCCGTCTTCAACGCCGCCAACGAGGAGTGCGTCGAGGCGTTCCTGGCGGGCCGGCTGCCGTTCAACGGCATCATGGACACGGTCACGACGGTCGTCACGGAGCACGGCGTTCCCGCCGCGGGAACCTCCCTCACCGTGCCGGACGTCCTGGAAGCGGAGACCTGGGCACGGGCCCGGGCCCGAGAACTCGCAGCGAAGGCGACAGCGGAGGCCCGCGCATGAACGAAACGCTCCTGTACGCCCTGGGCATCGCGCTGTTCGTGCTGGGGCTGCTCGTCTCCATCGCCTGGCACGAACTCGGCCACCTCTCCACGGCCAAGCTCTTCGGCATCCGCGTCCCGCAGTACATGGTCGGCTTCGGCCCCACGATCTGGTCGAGGAGGCGCGGCGAGACCGAGTACGGCATCAAGGCCATCCCGGCCGGCGGCTACATCCGCATGATCGGCATGTTCCCGCCGGGCGCGGACGGGCGCATCGAGGCCCGCTCCACCTCGCCCTGGCGCTCCATGATCGAGGACGCCCGCGAGGCGTCGTACGAGGAGCTGCAGGAGGGCGACGAGACCCGGCTGTTCTACACGCGCAAGCCGTGGAAGCGCGTCGTCGTCATGTTCGCCGGACCGTTCATGAACCTGGTCCTGGCGGCGGCGCTCTTCTTCGGGTCGATGATGACGCTCGGCGTCGAGGGCCCGACGACCCGGGTCGCCGGGGTCCAGAAGTGCGTCATCGAACTCAGCGAGAAGCGCCAGAAGTGCGAGCAGGGCGACCCCGTCTCCCCGGCGTACGCGGCCGGCCTGAAGGACGGGGACAGGATCCTCGCCCTGAACGGGCGGGCGGTGAACGACTGGAACACCCTCTCCGACCGCATCCGCACCGCCGCCATCGGCCCCGCCACGCTCACCGTCGAGCGGGACGGACAGCGGCTCGACCTGCACCCCACCCTCGTCTCCAACAAGGTCGAGAAGAAGGACGCCGACGGCAACGTCGTCCGGCCGGTCCAGTACGTCGACGCCGGATACCTCGGCTTCCAGCCGAAGTCCGAGGTCGCCGCCCTCACCTTCGGCGAGACCACCAGCCGCATGACCGACCTCCTGGAGACCGGCGTCCACTCGGTCGTCGCCCTCCCGGGCAAGATCCCCGGCCTCTGGAACGCCACCTTCGGCGACGGCGAGCGCGCCGAGGACTCCCCGGTCGGCGTCCTCGGCGCCGCCCGCATCACCGGCGAGCTGATGACCGTGGACGCGCCGCCGGAACGCATCCTCGTGATGTTCATGAACCTGCTCGTCATGTTCAACGTCTCGCTGTTCCTGTTCAACATGCTCCCGCTGCTGCCGCTCGACGGCGGCCACATCGCGGGCGCCCTGTGGGAGTCCGTGCGCCGCCACGCGGCCCGGATCTTCAAGCGCCCCGACCCCGGCCCGTTCGACGTGGCCCGGCTGATGCCCGCCGCGTACGTGGTGGCCGGCGTCTTCGTCTGCTTCACCCTGCTCGTCCTCGCCGCCGACATCGTCAACCCGGTGAAGCTGACGTGATCCCCCGGAGGGCCGGACCCGGTGGTGTCCGGCCCCCCGCCGCCGGGGCGGTAACCTCGGAGACCCGAGCCCGCCGACGCACAACCCTGAGGTTGCACATCAGATGACCGCGATTTCTCTCGGTATCCCGACCGTCCCGACCCGGCTCGCCGAGCGGCGCAAGAGCCGTCAGATCCAGGTCGGCAGCGTGGCCGTCGGCGGTGACGCTCCCGTCTCCGTGCAGTCGATGACCACCACCCGCACGTCCGACATCGGTGCCACGCTCCAGCAGATCGCCGAGCTGACGGCCTCCGGCTGCCAGATCGTGCGCGTGGCCTGCCCCACCCAGGACGACGCCGACGCCCTCGCCACGATCGCGAAGAAGTCGCAGATCCCCGTCATCGCGGACATCCACTTCCAGCCGAAGTACGTGTTCGCCGCCATCGACGCGGGCTGCGCCGCCGTCCGCGTCAACCCGGGAAACATCAAGCAGTTCGACGACAAGGTCAAGGAGATCGCCAAGGCGGCCTCCGAGGCCGGCACCCCGATCCGCATCGGCGTCAACGCCGGCTCGCTCGACGCCCGGCTCCTCAGGAAGTACGGCAAGGCCACCCCCGAGGCGCTGGTCGAGTCCGCCCTGTGGGAGGCGTCCCTCTTCGAGGAGCACGGCTTCCGCGACATCAAGATCTCGGTCAAGCACAACGACCCGGTCGTCATGGTCGAGGCGTACCGCCAGCTCGCCGCCCAGTGCGACTACCCGCTGCACCTCGGCGTCACCGAGGCGGGCCCCGCCTTCCAGGGCACCATCAAGTCGGCCGTCGCCTTCGGCGCGCTGCTCTCCCAGGGCATCGGCGACACCATCCGCGTCTCGCTCTCCGCCCCGCCGGCCGAGGAGATCAAGGTCGGCATCCAGATCCTGGAGTCGCTGAACCTGCGCCAGCGGCGCCTGGAGATCGTCTCCTGCCCCTCCTGCGGCCGCGCCCAGGTCGACGTCTACAAGCTGGCCGAGGAGGTCACCGCCGGCCTCGACGGCATGACCGTCCCGCTGCGCGTCGCCGTCATGGGCTGCGTCGTCAACGGTCCCGGCGAGGCCCGCGAGGCCGACCTCGGCGTCGCCTCCGGCAACGGCAAGGGCCAGATCTTCGTCAAGGGCGAGGTCATCAAGACCGTCCCCGAGTCGAAGATCGTCGAGACCCTCATCGAGGAGGCGCTGAAGATCGCCGAGCAGATGGAGAAGGACGGCGTCGCGAGCGGCGAGCCGACGATCGCCGTCGCGGGCTGACCCGCCCGCGACCGGGCGCCGCGCCCGCGAAGCTCCCGCCGAAGCCCCGCCCCCGCCCCGGGGGGCGGGGCTTCGGCCGCCGGAGGCGCGCCCCGCGACCCTCCGGGTAAAGTGCGGTGAACCAGCGGAACCGCACGGTGAGGCCCCCTCGTGTTGACAGAGACCACCCGGGTCCTCGAACCCGCCGACCTCGGCGCCGCACTCGCCGTCCTGGAGAGCGCTCCCGTCGAGAACGCCTTCGTGACCGCCCGCGTCCAGGCCGCCGGGCTGGACCCCTGGCGCCTCGGCGGCGAGATGTGGGGCTGGTACACCGAGGGACGGCTGCGTTCGCTCTGCTACTCCGGCGCCAACCTGGTCCCGATCTGCGCCACCCCCGGGGCCGTCCGCGCCTTCGCCGACCGGGCCCGCAGGACCGGCCGCCGCTGCTCCTCCATCGTCGGCCCCGCCGGACCCACCACGGAACTGTGGCGGCTCCTGGAACCGAGCTGGGGCCCCGCCAGGGACGTCCGGGCCAACCAGCCCCTCATGGTCGCCGAGGAGCCCTCCGCCACCGTCGAGCCCGATCCGCTGGTGCGCCGCGTCCGCAAGGACGAGATGGAGGTGATCATGCCCGCCTGCGTGGCCATGTTCACCGAGGAGGTCGGCGTCTCCCCGCTCGCCAACGACGGCGGCCTGCTCTACCAGGCCCGGGTCGCCGAACTCGTCGGCGCGGGTCGCTCCTTCGCCCGGATCGAGGACGGCAGGGTCGTCTTCAAGGCCGAGATCGGCGCCGCCACCCGCCGGGCCTGCCAGATCCAGGGCGTCTGGGTCGCCCCCGAGCACCGGGGCAGGGGCCTCTCCGAGACGGGCATGGCCGCCGTCCTCCGGTACGCCCTGGCCGACGTCGCCCCCGTCGTGAGCCTGTACGTCAACGACTACAACCTCCCCGCCAGGGCCGCGTACCGCCGCGTCGGCTTCCGCGAGACCGGCGCCTTCACGAGCGTGCTGTTCTGAGCGCCCTCCCCGCGCGTGCTATGCCGGAGGGGGAGCCGCTTGTAGGGTGCGCCGCATGGAAGACGCAGAGATCGCGATCGGACCGGTCGACCTGGCCGCCCGGGTGGACGAGGCCCTGGCCGTGCAGGCGGTCGCCTTCGGCCTGGACGCCGACGAGGTCGCCGTGCGCCGCCACATCGTGCTGCGCCACCTCCTCGTGCCCGGCGCCCGCGCCTACGGCGCCACCACCCCCGACGGACGGCTCGTCGGCTTCGCGTACGGCATGCCCAACGACCGCACCCACTGGTGGTCCACCGTCGTGGAGCCGTACCTGCGCGCCACCGGCACCGCCGACTGGCTCGACGGCTCCTTCGCCGTCACCGAACTCCACGTCCACCCCGGCTTCCAGGGCCGGGGCGCGGGCCGCGCGCTGATCACCACCCTCACCGACACCGCCGCCGAGCCCCGCTCGATCCTCTCCGCCATCGACACCGAGAGCCCGGCGCGGGGCCTCTACCGGTCCCTCGGCTACCGGGACCTCGCCCGGCGGGTGCACTTCCCGAGCGCCCCCCGGCCCTACGCGGTGATGGGCGCCCCGCTGCCGCTGGCGCGCCGGAACTGATTTCTCGTCCCCGGGGCCGCCCGGCTAACCTCGGGGCCATCACCTCCCCCGAGCTCTCGGCCCGTTCGAGCAGGGGGGACCCCCAGCCCGGCAGGAGTACGAGAACCATGGCCAACGCACCGGTCCAGCGCATGTCGAAGTTGATGGCGAAGACGCTGCGCGACGACCCGGCGGACGCCGAGGTCCTCAGCCACAAGCTCCTCGTCCGCGCGGGGTACGTGCGCCGCACCGCCGCCGGCATCTGGAGCTGGCTGCCCCTCGGCAAGAAGGTCCTCGCCAACGTCGAGCGGATCGTCCGCGAGGAGATGGACGCCATCGGCGCGCAGGAGGTCTCCCTGCCGGCCCTGCTGCCCCGCGAGCCCTACGACGCGACCGGCCGCTGGGACGAGTACGGCGCCGAGCTGTTCCGCCTCCAGGACCGCAAGGGCGGCGACTACCTCCTCGGCCCGACCCACGAGGAGATCTTCACCCTCCTGGTGAAGGACCAGGCGTCCTCCTACAAGGACCTGCCGGTCATCCTCTACCAGATCCAGAACAAGTTCCGCGACGAGGCCCGCCCCCGCGCCGGCATCCTGCGCGGCCGCGAGTTCCTGATGAAGGACTCGTACTCCTTCGACACGGAGGACGAGGGCCTCGCCCAGGCGTACGCCCTGCACCGCCAGGCGTACCGGCGGGTCTTCGAGCGCCTCGGCCTCGACTACCGCATCTGCGCCGCCACGGCGGGCGCGATGGGCGGCTCGAAGTCCGAGGAGTTCCTCGCCCCGGCCGAGGCCGGCGAGGACACCTTCGCGGACTGCCCGAACTGCGACTTCGCCGCCAACACCGAGGCGGTCTCCTTCGCGCTGAAGGCCGTGGACGGCTCCGCCGTGCCCGCCGCCGAGGAGATCCCCACCCCGGACACCCCGACCATCGAGACCCTCGCGGCCTCCCTCGGCGTCCCCACCTCCGCCACCCTCAAGAACCTCCTGGTGAAGGTCGACGGCGAGATCGTCGCCGTGGGCGTCCCCGGTGACCGCGAGGTCGACCTCGGCAAGGTCGAGGCGCACTTCGCGCCGGCCACCGTCGAGATGGTCACCGAGACCGACTTCGCGGGCCGCCCCGACCTCGTGCGCGGCTACGTCGGCCCGCAGGGCCTCGACAAGGTCACGTACGTCGCCGACCCGCGCGTGGCGCCGGGCACGTCCTGGATCACGGGCGCCAACAAGGAGCACACCCACGCGAAGAACGTGGTCGCCGGACGCGACTTCGAGGTCACCGAGTACGTCGACGTGGTCGTCGTCGAGGAGGGCGACCCCTGCCCGAAGTGCGGCACCGGCCTCAAGCTGGACCGCGCCATCGAGATCGGCCACATCTTCCAGCTCGGCCGCAAGTACGCCGACGCCCTCAAGCTCGACGTCCTCGGCCAGAACGGCAAGCCGGTCCGCGTGACCATGGGCTCGTACGGCATCGGCGTCTCGCGCGCCGTGGCCGCCCTCGCCGAGCAGACCGCCGACGACAAGGGCCTGTGCTGGCCGGCCGAGGTCGCCCCGGCCGACGTCCACGTGGTCGCCGCGGGCAAGGCCCTCCAGACCGAACTGGCCCTGGAGGTCTCCGACAAGCTGTCCGCCGCGGGGCTGCGCGTCCTGGTCGACGACCGCGCGGGCGTCTCGCCGGGCGTCAAGTTCACCGACGCGGAGCTGATCGGCGTCCCGAAGATCCTGGTCGCGGGCCGCCGTTCGGGCGAGGGCGTCGTGGAGCTGAAGGACCGCCGCACGGGGGAGCGCGAGGAGCTGACGGTGGACGAGGCGGTCGCCCGCCTCACCGCGTAACCGCCGGACGGGGGGGAGGGCCGGGACCCGCGGGTCCCGGCCCTCCCCCCCGTCCCGTTCCTCAGGCGCCGTCCTCGCGGGGCGCCGGCTCCACCGACGTGCCCGTCAGGTCCTCGATGGCGTCCTCCGGCGCCGCCCGTCCCCGCGGGCGCGCCTCGTCGAGCAGCGACGGCACCTCCGGGGACCGGACCGGGGCGGGGGCCGCGCCCGCGTTCGCACCCGCGCCCGCCTCCGCGTTCGTACCCTTGCCCGTGTCCGTCCCCGCCGGGGCCTCCGGCGTCGCCCGTTCCAGGAACCGCAGCAGTTCGACCGGGAACGGCAGGACCAGCGTCGAGTTCTTCTCCGCCGCCACGGCCACCACCGTCTGCAGCAGCCGCAGCTGGAGCGCGGCCGGCTGGGCCGACATCTCCGCCGCCGCCTCCGCCAGCTTCTTCGACGCCTGGAGCTCCGCGTCCGCGTTGATCACCCGGGCCCGCCGCTCCCGGTCCGCCTCCGCCTGCCGGGCCATCGAGCGCTTCATGGTCTCCGGGAGCGACACGTCCTTGATCTCCACCCGGTCGATGGCCACGCCCCAGCCCATCGCCGGGCTGTCGAGCATCAGTTCGAGGCCCTGGTTGAGCTGCTCCCGGTTGGACAGCAGGTCGTCCAGGTCGCTCTTGCCGATGATCGACCGCAGCGAGGTCTGCGCCATCTGCGAGACCGCGAACCGGTAGTCCTCCACCTGTACGAGGGCGTCCGCCGGGTCGACGACCTTGAAGTACACGACCGCGTCCACCCGCACCGTCACGTTGTCCCGGGTGATGCCCTCCTGCGCGGGCACCGGCATCGTGACGATCTGCATGTTCACCTTGTGCAGCCGGTCGGCGAACGGGACGACCAGGGTGAAGCCGGGCGGCCGCACCCGGCCGCGCAGCCTGCCGAAGCGGAAGACGACCCCGCGTTCGTACTGCTTGACCACCCGCGCCGCCGCGCCCGCGTACACCGCCGCCGCGGCGGCCGCGCCGCCCACTGCCAGCAGCAGCTCTTCGATCATCACGGCTCCCTGGGGTCGAGCCGCCCGGACCGGGCGAGTCCGAACGCCGAAGACCGACGAACGGTACAAAAAGGGTATTACCCCGCTGTTCGTCCGCGAACAGTCTCCGGCCCGCGCAACCTCGCCCGCCCGGAAGCGGCCCCTCCGGAAGCCGCCCGTCCGGGGACCGCCCGTCCGGGAGCCGTGCCGGCCCGCCGGCTACAGCCAGCTCGCGAACTCCAGGAGCAGCTCCGCGTCCTGCCGCCGCCCCGCCGTCAGCGCCCGCGTCCCCGACTCCACCGCCCGGAACAGGGTCCAGCCGCGCAGCCGCTCCCGGTCCACGTCCAGCGAGTCCGCCAGCCTGTTCACCCGCCGCCGGGCCACCGAGGCGCCCGCCGAGGCCGCGACCAGGTCCTCCACCCGGTCCCGTACGAGCCGGGCCAGGTCGTAGGCGCGCTCGCCGACCAGCGGTTCGGGTCCCACGGCCAGCCACGGCGCCCGGTCGCCGGCCAGGACCTTGCCCTGCCGGAAGTTGCCGTGCAGCAGCAGCGTCTCGCTCTCCCCGGCCACCAGCTCCTCGCGTGCCGCGAGCGCCGCCTCCGTGAGACCGGCGGTCGCCGCGTCCGCGCGGTAGCGCTCCATCGCCGGAACCTGCCGGGCCGTCCGCCCGGCCACCGACTCGAAGCCGTGACCGGCCGGGGGCTCGACCCACAGCTTCCGCACGGTGCCCGCCGCCTCCAGGAGCGCCTTCGCCTCCGGCAGCGAGCGCAGCGACACCTCGGGGTGCAGCCGTTCGAGGACCAGCCCCCCGTCACCGGCCTCCCCGAGCAGCCGTACCGCGCCCCAGCCGTCCCAGTGGGCGAGCGCGTCCCGCTCCCGGTCGGGCCGAGCGAACGGAGGCGCCACCTTGAGGGCGGCGGGGGAGCCGTCGGGCCGCCGGACGAGCACCACCAGACTGCTCCGCCCGCCGGGGGCCACCACCCGTTCGGCCTCCAGGGAGCCCCGGTCGAGCGCGGCCCGCGCGTGCTCCGGCAGCCGCTCCAGCCACTCGGCCGCCGCGGACTCCCCGTACGTCTCGCCGAGCACCCGGACGAGTCGCTGCGGCGGTTCGAAACCCATGCGTACGTTGTTCCTTCGGTCGGGGCGGGCTCAGGCCCGCTCGGCGAGCCCAGGAAAGGTTACGTCGCCGCCGCGCCAGCGCACGGCGCGTACCGCCGCCTCCCTCAGCGCGGCGGCCGCCTCCCGCCGGGCCGGGCCCTCGGTGGCCCTGACCAGGTCGGAGTAGACGGCGGCCACCCGGTCCTCCAGGACGGCGGCGAGCCGCACCGCGTCCGCCCGGTCCGCCACCCGGAACGGCAGCCCGTACGCCGCCTCCGCCGCCACCGGTGTCCCGCCGAGGTCCCGTACGGTCCGGCGCAGCGCGTCCCGGCGCGCCCGGTGGGCCTCGTACGCGGCCGCGGCCTCCGCCCGGCGTCCGGCGCCGACCCGGCCGCCGACGACCCCGTACCCGTACACCGCCGCGTGCTCGGCGGCCAGTGCCGCCTGGGCGGCGTCGAGGGCGCTCATGTCCGGGCTCCTCCGGTCAGCAGATGGACGTGGACGGCGCCCGAGGCCGCCACCGAGGCGAGCAGCCGGGCGTACTCGGGAGGGGCGGCGAGCAGCGCCGCCGTGTGCCCGTCGGAGGCGGCGCGCTCGGCCGCCGCGAGCTGCCCGAGGGCCGCCCCGGCGTCGGCCGCCACCGGTACGCGGGCAGGGGAGGGGGCCGCCGGGGCGGAGGCGGAGGCGGAGGGGGCCCGGGAGGCCGTCACGGGCTCCGCCGGGCCCGTACCGCCCTCGCCGAGGGCCTTCACGTGGTCCGCCACCGAGCGCCGCAGCGGGGCCAGCCGGGGCGCCAGGGCCGGATGGGCCGTGAGCACCGCGTCGTACCGTTCCAGCAGTCCGCGCGCGGCGGCCACCGAGCGCGCCCGCAGCGCCGCCTCGGCGCGCGCCGCCCGCGCGGCCTCCCGTTCGGCGGCGTCCGGCCGCCGGGGGCCGCCGTCCCCGCCCGGGGAGGTGCAGCCCACCAGCGCCGTGGCCCCCGCCGCCGCCCCCGCCACGAGGAGCGCGCGTCTGCCCGTCGTCGTCACACCTTCTCCCTCGGCCGCCGTGTCCGTATTCGAAGATCCGTCCGTACGCGAAGACCGCCGGGATCGTCGCAGGCGAGCGTACCCGCGGGCCCCGGGCCGGTGGACGGCAACACCCTCCGGGACCGGATACCCTTTGGTCTGACACGCGACGAACCACAACAGCACACGCGGCCGAGGAGTCACCCGGATGAGCACCCACCAGAGCGACAGGCTGCGCGGACTCATTGAGCCGCTCGTCCGCGAGAAGGACCTGGACCTGGAGGAGATCGAGGTCTCCCGGGCGGGCCGCCGCGGACTGCTGCGGATCGTCGTCGACGCGGACGAGGGCGTGGAGCTGGACCTCTGTGCCGAGCTGAGCCGCGCGATCTCCGAGAAGCTGGACGAGACCGACGCGATGGGCGAGGGCGAGTACGTCCTCGAAGTCAGCTCCCCCGGCGCGGACCGCCCCCTCACCGAGCACCGCCACTACGTACGGGCCACCGGCCGTCTGGTCCGGTTCCAGCTCGCCGACGCGGGTGAGCTGGTCGCCCGGATCGTCGCCGTGGACGAGGACGGCCTCGACCTGGAGGTGCCGGGCGTGAAGGGGCGCAGGCCCACCGCCCGCCGGATCGGGTTCGGCGAGATCTCCAGGGCGCGTGTCGAGATCGAGTTCAACCGCAAGGACAAGAAGGAAGAGGAGGCGTAGCCGTGGACATCGACGTGAAGCTGCTCAAGGGCTTGGCGCATGAGAAGGAGATCTCCTTCGACCTGCTGGTCGAGGCGATCGAGTCGGCCCTCCTCATCGCGTACCACCGCACCCCCGACGCCCGCCGCCACGCGCGCGTGGAGCTGGACCGCACCACCGGTCACGTCACCGTGTGGGCGAAGGAGGACCCCTCCGACCTGGAGGAGGGCCAGGAGCCCAAGGACTTCGACGACACCCCGTCCGACTTCGGCCGGATCGCGGCGAGCACCGCCCGCCAGGTCATCCAGCAGCGGCTGCGGGACGCCGAGAACGACGTGACCTTCGGCGAGTACGCGCGCCGCGAGGGCGATGTCGTCGCCGGCGTGGTGCAGCAGGGCAAGGACCCGAAGAACGTCCTGGTCAGGCTGGACGACAAGCTGGAGGCCATCCTTCCGGTCCAGGAGCAGGTGCCGGGCGAGGAGTACACCCACGGCCTGCGTCTGCGGACGTACGTCGTCCGGGTGGCCAGGGGCGTCCGCGGTCCCTCCGTCACCCTGTCGCGCACCCACCCCAACCTGGTGAAGAAGCTCTTCGCCCTGGAGGTGCCGGAGATCGCGGACGGTTCGGTCGAGATCTCGGCCATCGCCCGCGAGGCCGGCCACCGCACCAAGATCGCCGTCCGCGCCACCCGTTCGGGCCTGAACCCCAAGGGCGCCTGCATCGGCCCGATGGGCAGCCGCGTCCGCAACGTGATGGCGGAGCTGCTCGGCGAGAAGATCGACATCGTCGACTGGTCGGACGACCCGGCCGAGATGGTGGCGAACGCGCTCTCCCCGGCCCGGGTCTCCAAGGTCGAGATCGTCGACCTGGGCGCCCGCTCGGCCCGGGTGACGGTGCCGGACTACCAGCTCTCGCTCGCGATCGGCAAGGAGGGCCAGAACGCCCGCCTGGCCGCGCGCCTCACCGGCTGGCGGATCGACATCCGTCCGGACACCGAGCAGACCGGGCAGACCGGGCTGGCCGGCCGGGACTGAGACCGTTTTTGGCCAACGACTGTTCGATTCTTGCCCCGATCGGGCGAGGTCGGTACGGGGAGGTAGACTTAATCGTGTCTGGCCGGACGCCCGCCCGCGCGTGCCCTGAGCGAACCTGTGTGGGATGCCGGGAGCGAGCGGCCAAGAGCGATCTGCTGCGGATCGTGATGAATAAGGACGAGTGCGTTCCGGATCATCGCGGTACGCTGCCCGGCCGGGGTGCGTACCTCCACCCCGCCGTGGTCTGTCTCGACCTGGCGGTCCGCCGCCGGGCGTTCCCGAGGGCCTTCCGGGCCCAGGGACCGCTCGACACCGCGGAACTCCGCCACCACGTCGAGCGATCGGCACAGCAGTGAAGAAGCACGGCACGGAACACCGTGCGGTCAGGTACCTCGCGAGTTGGAAGTAGGTCGAGATTGCGATGAGCACTCGATGAGTACGCGATGAGTACGCCCATGAAGTAGCGACGGTCCGGCGGTAACCGGACCTCACAAAGGAGCAAAGTGGCTAAGGTCCGGGTATACGAACTCGCCAAGGAGTTCGGTGTGGAGAGCAAGGTCGTCATGGCCAAGCTCCAAGAACTCGGTGAATTCGTCCGTTCGGCGTCCTCGACGATCGAGGCGCCGGTCGTGCGCAAGTTGACTGACGCTTTGCAGGGTCCCGGCGGCAACGCCGGCAGGACCGCTGCGAAGCCCGGCGCGCCCCGCAAGGCGGCGCCCGCCCCCGCCGCGCCGAAGCCGGCGCAGGCATCCCCCGCGCCGTCCCCGGCGCAGGCCGCACGTCCCGCCGCCCCGAAGCCTGGCGCGCCCACCCCGGCGCCCAAGCCCGCGGCAGCGGAGAAGCCCTCGACGCCGGCCGCCTCCGGCCCGCGTCCCACTCCGGGTCCGAAGCCCCCGGCCGCGCCGAAGCCGGCGCCGGCCTCCCCGGCTCCGACCGCCCCGGAGTTCACCGCGCCCCCGTCGGCCCCGGCCGCCGGCAAGGAGCGTCCCGCCGGCGCGACCCCGGGCCCCCGCCCGGCCGCCCGTCCGGGCCAGCAGGCACCCCGCCCGCAGGGACAGGGCGCCCCGCGCCCCGGTGGCCAGCAGGCCCCCCGTCCGGGCGGTGCCCGTCCGGCCGGTCCCCGTCCGGGCAACAACCCCTTCACCTCGGGCGGCTCCACCGGCATGGCGCGCCCGCAGTCGCCGCGTCCCGGTGGCGGTGCCCCCCGTCCGGGCGGCCCCGGTGCCGTTCCGGGCGCCCCGCGTCCGCAGGGCGGCCCCGGCGGCGCACAGCGTTCCGGCGGCCCCGGCGCCCCGGGCGGCGCCCGTCCCACCCCCGGCGGCATGCCCCGTCCGCAGGCTCCCCGTCCCGGCGGCGCCCCCGGCGGCAACCGTCCCAACCCGGGCATGATGCCGCAGCGTCCCGCCGCGGGCCCGCGTCCCGGCCCCGGCGGCCGTGGTCCCGGTGGCCCCGGCGGCCGTCCGGGCGGTCCCGGCGGTGGCGGCGGCGGTCGTCCCGGCTTCACCGGCCGTCCGGCCGGTCCCGGCGGCGGTGGCGGCGGCTTCGCCGGCCGTCCCGGTGGTCCCGGTGGCGGCGGCGGCCGTCCGGGTGGTCCCGGTGGCGGCGGCTTCGGCGGTCGTCCCGGCGGCTTCGGCGGCCGTCCCGGCGGTCCCGGTGGCCGTGGTGGCACGCAGGGCGCCTTCGGCCGTCCCGGCGGTCCCGCGCGTCGCGGTCGCAAGTCGAAGCGTCAGAGGCGCCAGGAGTACGAGGCCATGCAGGCCCCGTCCGTGGGCGGCGTGATGCTGCCCCGCGGCCACGGCGAGACCATTCGCCTGTCGCGCGGTGCCTCCCTCACCGACTTCGCCGAGAAGATCGGCGCCAACCCGGCGTCGCTCGTCGCGGTGATGATGAACCTCGGCGAGATGGTCACGGCCACGCAGTCCGTCTCCGACGACACGCTGACGATGCTCGGCGAGGAGATGAACTACACCGTTCAGATCGTCTCGCCCGAGGAGGAGGACCGCGAGCTGCTCGAGTCCTTCGACATCGAGTTCGGCGAGGACGAGGGCGGCGAAGAGGCCCTGGTCTCCCGTCCGCCGGTCGTCACCGTCATGGGTCACGTCGACCACGGAAAGACCCGACTGCTCGACGCGATCCGCAAGACGAACGTCGTCGCGGGCGAGGCCGGTGGCATCACCCAGCACATCGGCGCCTACCAGGTGGGCACCGAGGTCAACGGCGAAGAGCGTCGCATCACCTTCATCGACACCCCGGGTCACGAGGCGTTCACCGCCATGCGTGCCCGTGGTGCGAAGTCGACCGACATCGCGATCCTCGTGGTCGCGGCCAACGACGGCGTCATGCCGCAGACGATCGAGGCGCTCAACCACGCCAAGGCCGCCGGCGTCCCGATCGTCGTCGCGGTCAACAAGATCGACGTCGAGGGCGCGGACCCGACCAAGGTCCGCGGCCAGCTGACCGAGTTCGGTCTGGTGGCCGAGGAGTACGGCGGCGACACGATGTTCGTCGACATCTCCGCCAAGCAGGGTCTGCACATCGACTCCCTGCTGGAGGCCGTCGTCCTCACCGCCGACGCCTCGCTCGACCTGCGGGCCAACCCGAACCAGGACGCGCAGGGCATCGCGATCGAGTCCCACCTGGACCGCGGCCGCGGTGCGGTCTCGACCGTCCTCGTCCAGCGCGGAACGCTGCGCATCGGCGACACCGTGGTGGTCGGCGACGCGTACGGCCGCGTCCGGGCGATGCTCGACGACAAGGGCAACAACGTCGAGGAGGCGACCCCGTCGACTCCCGTCCTGGTGCTCGGTCTCACCAACGTCCCGGGTGCCGGCGACAACCTCCTGGTGGTCGACGAGGACCGCACGGCGCGTCAGATCGCCGAGAAGCGGGCCGCCCGCGAGCGCAACGCGGCCTTCGCCAAGCGCGTCCGCCGGGTGTCCCTCGAGGACCTCGACAAGGTGCTCAAGGCCGGTCTCGTCCAGGAACTCAACCTCATCATCAAGGGCGACGCGTCCGGTGCGGTCGAGGCCCTGGAGTCCTCGCTGCTCCAGCTCGACGTCGGCGAAGAGGTCGACATCCGCGTCCTGCACCGCGGTGTGGGTGCGGTCACCGAGTCGGACATCGACCTGGCCATGGGCTCCGACGCCATCGTCATCGGCTACAACGTCCGCGCGGCCGGCCGTGCCGCGCAGATGGCGGAGCGCGAGGGCGTCGACGTCCGGTACTACTCGGTCATCTACCAGGCGATCGAGGAGATCGAGGCGGCGCTCAAGGGCCTCCTCAAGCCGGAGTACGAAGAGGTCGAGCTCGGTACGGCGGAGATCCGCGAGGTCTTCCGCTCGTCCAAGCTGGGCAACATCGCGGGTGTCCTCATCCGCTCCGGCGAGGTCAAGCGCAACACCAAGGCGCGCCTCATCCGCGACGGCAAGGTCATCGCGGAGGACCTCACCATCCACGGTCTGCGCCGCTTCAAGGACGACGTCACCGAGATCCGCGAAGGCTTCGAGGGCGGTATCAACCTCGGAAACTACAACGACATCAAGGTCGACGACGTCATCGCGACGTACGAGATGCGCGAGAAGCCGCGCGCCTGATCGCGTCGGATCGCAGCAGTGAGCAGGGGCCGGTCGGCGGAACTTATTCCGTCGATCGGCCCCGGCCGTTGCGTGTACGGTTCCTGGTGCACCCGCCCCGCGGTGGGCGGGGCCACTGACCCCGAACCGGCGGGACATCCGGACACACATGTACGTGGGGACACTGTCCTTCGATCTGCTCCTCGGCGACGTACGTTCGTTGAAGGAGAAACGCTCCGTCGTCAGGCCGATCGTCGCCGAGCTCCAGCGCAAGTTCGCGGTGAGCGCGGCGGAGGTGGGCGGCCAGGACCTCCACCGGCGGGCCGAGATCGGCGTCGCGATGGTGACGGGGGACCCGGGACACCTCAGCGACGTGCTGGACCGGTGCGAGCGGCTCGTCGCCGCCCGCCCGGAGGTGGAGCTGCTGTCGGTGCGCCGCAGGCTCCACACTGATGAAGACTGATTTGAGCAAGGCGAAGAAGGAGAAGGACCAGTGGCCGACAACGCGCGGGCGAAGAAGCTGGCAGACCTCATCCGGGAGGTGGTCGCCGAGAAGCTGCAGCGCGGCATCAAGGACCCCCGCCTGGGTACGCACGTGACCATCACGGACACCCGTGTCACCGGCGACCTGCGGGAGGCCACGGTCTTCTACACGGTCTACGGCGACGACGAGGACCGCGCGAGCGCCGCGGCCGGCCTGGAGAGCGCCAAGGGCATCCTCCGCTCGGCCGTGGGCCGGGCGGCGGGCACCAAGTTCACCCCGACGCTGGCCTTCGTGGCCGACGCGCTCCCGGAGAACGCCCGCACCATCGAGGACCTCCTCGACAAGGCGCGCGCCTCCGACGCCCAGGTGCGGGAGGCGTCCTCGGGCGCCGCCTTCGCGGGCGAAGCCGACCCCTACAAGAAGCCGGGCGAGGACGAAGCCGCCGAATGAGCACCGCACCCCCCACGCCCGACGGCCTTGTCATCGTCGACAAGCCGTCGGGCTTCACTTCGCACGACGTCGTGGCCAAGATGCGCGGGATCGCGAAGACCCGCCGCGTCGGCCACGCCGGAACGCTCGACCCCATGGCGACGGGCGTCCTCGTCCTCGGCGTGGAGCGGGCGACCAAACTGCTCGGGCACCTCGCGCTGACCGAGAAGGAGTACCTGGGCACCATCCGCCTGGGCCAGACCACGGTCACCGACGACGCCGAGGGCGAGATCACGGCGTCGGCCGACGCGTCGAAGGTCACCCGCGAGGGGATCGACGCCGGTGTGGCGGAGCTGACCGGCGACATCATGCAGGTGCCGTCGAAGGTCTCCGCCATCAAGATCGACGGCAAGCGGTCCTACGCGCGCGTGCGCGGCGGCGAGGAGTTCGAGATCCCGGCCCGCCCGGTCACCGTCTCCTCCTTCCGGGTGTACGACATCCGCGAGGCCGTCGCCGGGGACGGCACCCCGGTCGTGGACCTGGTCGTCTCGGTGGTCTGCTCCTCCGGCACGTACATCCGGGCGCTCGCCCGGGACCTCGGAGCCGGGCTCGGCGTGGGCGGCCACCTGACCGCGCTGCGCCGGACCCGCGTCGGCCCGTACAAGCTGGACGCGGCCAGGACCCTGGACCAGCTCCAGGAGGAGCTGACGGTCATGCCGGTCGCGGACGCGGCCTCGGCGGCGTTCCCCCGCTGGGACGTGGACGAGAAGCGGGCCCGGCTGCTGCTCAACGGCGTCCGCCTGGAGATGCCGGAGTACCCGAAGGGGCCCGTCGCGGTCTACGGACCGGAGGGGAAGCTGCTCGCCCTGGTCGAGGACCAGCGGGGCAAGGCCAAGAGCCTCGCCGTCTTCGGCTGAGCGGTGGTCCGGGCGCCGGGGCACGGAAGTGCTCCGGGCGGTCCCGGCGGTGGGGCGGGCACGCGCGCGTGCCCGCCCCACCGCCTTTCCCCGGCGTCCCCCTCCTGAAGGGGAGCCGTCCGGCGAAGTCACGGGGATTCACTCCACCGGGCGGGCGCTCGGGGCGAAAGGGGAGTGAAAGGGGGCGCGTTACGCGTCGTGCGCCGTCCGGTGATCACCGGCGGCCTTACCGTCGTCAGCATGGGACGCGGGGACCTGGCGACGCTGGTGCGGATCTGCGATCCGGCGGGCCGGTCGCGCGGCACCGGCTTCCTCGCCGACCACCACGGAACGGTCGTCACCAGCCACGAAGCCGTCGACGGACTCGGACGCGTCCTGCTGCGCGCCCCGGGCGACCGGAGCTGGCTCGCCGAGGCCGAGGCCGTCACCCCCCTCCCGGAGAGCGGGCTCGCGCTCGTCCGCAGCGACGGACTCGGCGTCCGCCCCCTGCCGCTCGCCACCCGCGCCGAGATCGAACCCGGCACCTACGTCCGGATCGCGGCCCACGGCTGGCGCGAGGCCCGCGTCCTCGGCCCCGCCGCCGTCACGTACACCGCCGCCGACCGCTTCCACGACCTCGACGACGCCCTCGAACTCGCCATCGGCACCGAGGGCGCCGAGGCGCTCCGCCGGGGCGGACAGGCCGCCGGCGGCCCCGTCCTCGACACCACCACCGGCACCGTCCTCGCCGTCCTCGGCACCGCCCTCCGCGGCGCCCGGGCGACCGCCGGGTACGCGGTCCCGCTCCGGCCCGCCGGCCCCCTCGCCGACCTGCTGCGCCGCAACGCCGCCACCGTCCCCGCCTATGGGCCCGACCTCAACCTCGCCGGCATCCTGGAACTGACCGCCACCTCCACCGGACCCGCGCGCCTCCCCGACCCGTGGCCCGAACCCGTCGAACGGGCCGGGTGCGCCCGCGAACTCGACCGCTTCACCACCGGGAACGCCCCCGTCCTCGCCCTGGTCGGCGCCCCCGGCACCGGCCGCACCACCGCCCTCGCCGCGCTCTGCGACCGCCGCGCCCGGGGCGCGGAACCGGCCCCCACCGTCCGGCTGCGCGGCGCCGACCTGCGCGCCGGGGACCGCTCCCTCGCCGACGCCGTCGGCCGCGCCCTGCACCAGGCCGGCCGGATCGTCGCCGCCTCCGGGGCGCTCGGCGACACCACCGCCGTGACCCCCGAACGGGCCGCCGCCCTCGCCCGGGAGGCGGGCCGGCCGCTCCTCGTCGTCCTCGACGGTCCCGAGGAGATGCCCCCGCTCCTCGCCCACCGGCTCCCCGCCTGGACCACCGCCACCGAACGCTGGCTCCGCGCCCACGAGGTCCGGCTCGTCACCGCCTGCCGCCCCGAACACTGGGAGCGGGCCGGCGCGCTCTACGGCCCCCACGCCCCGCACCGGCCCGCCGCGGCGACCGGGGGAGGGCCGCCCGCCGTCGTCCTCGGCCCGTACACCGAGGAGGAGGCCCGGGCCGTGCGCGAGGGGTACGGGCTCCGCGCGACGGACCTCGCCGAGGCGGACGCCCGGCACCCGCTCGCCCTGCGGCTGCTCGCCGAGGTCCGGGCCGCGCTGCCCGGAGAGGTGCCGGGGCGGCCCTGCCGCGAGGAGATCTTCACCGCCCACCTGGACCTGATGTGCCTGCGGATCGCCGTCCGGATCGCCGCCGGGACCCGGCCCCTCGTCCGGGGGACCGCCGTGCGCCGGCTCGCCGCGCGCGTCACCGGCCGGGTCCACGAGGCGGCCCGCCGCTGCCTCGGCCCCGGGCACGGCGTCCTCGACCGGGCCTCCTTCGAGGAACTGTTCCCCTGGCGGGAGGGGTGGGCCCCGGCCGTCCTCACCGAGGGCCTGCTCGTCCCGGCCGGCTCCGGCTACCGCTTCGCCCACGAGGAGCCGGCCGACTGGCTCCAGGCCGCCCACCTCGACCTGGACGCGGCCCTGCACGCCCTGGTCCACGCCCACCGCGGGACGCCGGCGGGACCCGGCCCTTCCGGCGGGACCCGCCCGGACGCGGGCCCCGCCGCCCCGGGAGCCGCCGGGCAGGGAGGCACCGCCCCGGGAGCCGCCGGGCAGGGAGGCACCGGGCCGGGAGGCGTCCCCCCGGGAGCCACCGAACCGGAGGTCGCCGTTCCGGCCGGCCGTCACCGGGCGGGAGCGGGCACCCCGCCCCCCGCGCTCCCGGGCGTGCCCGGAGCGGCCCCGCGCGCCGTCGGCCCCCGCACCGCCCCGGCCGGCCCCGGCCCCGCCGTACCCGCGCGGCGGGACGCCGCGCCGACGGAAGGGCCGGAAGGGCCGGAAGGGCAGCCGCCCGTGCCCCGGCACCGGATCGGGCCCGTCCTCCAGGCGCTCCTGCTGCTGCACCGGGAGCACGGACCGGCCGGGCTCGCGCCCAGGCTCGCCGCGCTGGTGGAGGCGCTGGCCGGGTTCGCGGACGCCGACCGGAACGGGGACGGCGCCTGGTGGGCCGCACGGCTCCTCGGGGAGAGCGTCCGGCGGATGCCGGACCAGCGGCCCTACCTGCCCGTCCTGCGGCTGCTCGCCGACCGGATCGGCGCCCGCCCGGCCCGGCACCCCGTCTTCGCCGCCTTCGGGCCGGAGTTCTGGCGCGGCCTCGCGCTCGGGGAGGACGAGCGGATCGACCTGCTCCGGCGGCTCGTCCCCGCCGACCCGCCGGACGGCGAACGCTGCCTCGACGCCGTCGCGGAGATGCTCGCCGCCGACCCCCGGGGCGTCCAGCCGCTCCTGTGCCGCTGGTTCGGCGACGGACGGCCGCTGCCCGCCGCCCCGCACGCCACCGTCGCCACCACCGCCCAGGCGCTCCTCCACACCCACCGGCGGCTCGCCGTGGACGACCTGTGCGAGGCGCTGGTCACCACCGCGCACCCGCTCGCCGAAGGTCTCCTCGGCGCGCTCGCCGAGGACGAGACCTCCGCCCTCTGCCGGGCCGTCGACCGCTGGGCCCACGACGACGGACGACCGGAGCGGCGCGTCGCCGCCGCCGCGTACGGACACCTCGCCGCCGGCCGCGCCACCGCCCCCGCCGACCGCGAACTCCTCCGCTACGCGGCCCTCGCCCTGCTCGCCCGCCCCGGCGACCGGGCCCTGCACGGCGCCGCCCTCGGCCTCCTGATCCGCGACCCGCACACCCGCGCCGCCCACCTGCCCCGCGCCCGCACCGAACCCGGCGTCCCCCTGGACGCCCTCCTCGCGGCGCTCCCGACCCACCCCGAACCGGTCCTCGACGCCCTCGGGGAGCGGCTGGACGGCCCCGGCGCCACACCGGCCGCCGTCCTGCGGGCCCTCGCCGGGATCGACACGCCCTCCCTCGCCCGCCGCGTCGCGGCCTTCGTCCGCGACCGCGCCCTGCGCCACCCCGAGGACGCCCCGCACGTCGCCGCCTTCGTGGACCGCAGGCTCGAGGACGGACCGGAGGCCAGGGCCGTCCTCCACCCCCTGGTCACCGGCCTGATCCGGAGCCGCCCCGCCGCCCTCCGGCACGCCCTCGCCCCGGTGCTCGCCGCCCCCGGCACCGGCGCCTCCCGCCACCTGCGGGCCGAACTGCTCGACGTCCTCCTGGAGCACGAGCGGTACGAGGCCGACGCAGGCGAGCTGTCCGTCCTGGACGCCCTCCTGGAGGCCGCCGCCGAGGGCGCGGAGCGGCGCAGCGCGCCCCGCACCCGGCAGCTCACCCACCGCGCCGGGCTCCTGTACCTCCGTACCCCCGAGGGCGCCGGGCGGCTCGACCGGACGCTGGCCGCGCTCGTCCACGAGTGGCCCGTCTTCACCGAACTCCTCGGCGGCTGGATCGTCGCCGCCCCCGGCGACTGGGCGCCGCTGCTCGGCATCGAGACCCTGGACGCGCTGCGGAGCCCCGGCACCCCCATGCCGATGCGTGCCGACGGGCGGGGGCATGGCAGTCTTAGACCTGCTTAATCGGCGAACAGGCGGACGAGGAGCGGTCACAGTGCAGCGCTGGCGTGGTTTGGAGGACATCCCCCAGGACTGGGGGCGCAGCGTCGTCACCATCGGCTCCTACGACGGGGTGCACCGAGGGCACCAGCTGATCGTCGGACGCGCCGTCGAGCGCGCCCGCGAGCTGGGCGTCCCCTCCGTCGTGGTCACCTTCGACCCGCACCCCTCCGAGGTCGTGCGGCCCGGCAGCCACCCGCCGCTGCTCGCCCCGCACCACCGGCGCGCCGAGCTGATCGCCGGGCTCGGCGTGGACGCGGTGCTGGTGCTGCCGTTCACCGCCGATTTCTCCCAGCTCTCCCCGGCCGACTTCATCGTCAAGGTCCTCGTCGACAAGCTGCACGCCAGGCTCGTCGTCGAGGGGCCCAACTTCCGCTTCGGCCACCGGGCGGCGGGCGACGTCGCCTTCCTCGCCGAACTCGGCGCCACCTACGACTACGGGGTCGAGGTCGTCGACCTGTACGTCAGCGGCACCGCGGGCGGCGGCCGGCCCTTCTCCTCCACCCTCACCCGCCGGCTCGTCGCCGAGGGCGACGTGACGGGCGCGGCCGAGATCCTGGGCCGCCCGCACCGCGTCGAGGGCGTCGTGGTCCGGGGCGCCCGGCGCGGCCGCGAACTCGGTTTCCCGACGGCCAACGTCGAGACCCTGCCGCACACCGCGATCCCGGCGGACGGCGTCTACGCCGGCTGGCTGACGGCCGACGGGGAGCGGATGCCGGCGGCCATCTCGGTCGGCACGAACCCGCAGTTCGACGGCGTCGAACGGACCGTCGAGGCGTACGCGATCGACCGCGAGGGGCTCGACCTGTACGGGCTGCACGCGGCCGTCGACTTCCTGGCGTACGTGCGCGGCATGCTGAAGTTCGACACCCTGGACGGTCTGCTCCGGGCGATGGCGGACGACGTGCGGCGCTGCCGCGAGCTGACGGGGGAGTACGACCGGGAGCACCCGCACCGGGACTGACCCGGCGGCCCGTTCCCGGCCGCACCGCTCATCCCCTCTCCGTGCTTGCCGTGCCCGCCGCGCCTCCCGCCCAGTGGCAGGCGACCGCGCCCGCCCCGCCGCCGGGCAGGACCGGCGGGTCCTCGTCCCGGCAGCGGTCCGCGACCGCCGCCGCCGCGCCCGACGCGAGGACCTGGCAGCGGGCGTGGAAGCGGCAGCCGGAGGGGACGCGGGACGGGTCCGGGGGTTCGCCGGCCAGGACCACCGGGGTGCCGCCGGACTCCGGGAGCACCGACAGGAGCGCCCGTGTGTAGGGGTGCCGGGGCGCCGTCAGCACGGACTCCACCGGGCCCGTCTCCACGATCCGCCCCAGGTACATCACCGCCACCCGGTCCGCGATGTTCCACGCGAGCCCCAGATCGTGCGTCACCACCAGGGCGGACAGGCCGAGTTCGTCCCGCAGGCGCAGCAGCAGCGCCAGGATCTCGCCCCGCACGGACGCGTCCAGGGAGGCCACCGGCTCGTCCGCGACGATCAGTTCGGGCTCCAGGACCAGGGCGCCCGCGATGACCACCCGCTGCCGCTGCCCGCCGGACAGCTCGTGCGGGTAGCGCAGGAGGAAACGTTCCGGCGGACGCAGTCCGGCCCGCGCGAGGGCCCCGGCGACGGCGGCCCGCTCGTCCCCCGCGTACCCGTGGATCCGCAGCCCCTCCGCCACCGCGTCGTACACGGTGTGCCGGGGGTTCAGCGACCCGCTCGGGTCCTGGAGGACGAGCTGCGCCCGCTTCCGGTACGACTTCAGCGCCCCGGAGGAGTACGCGAGCGCCTCCCCGTCGAAGGAGACCGTGCCCGACGTGGGCCGGACCAGCCCGAGCAGCGAGCGGGCCAGGGTCGTCTTGCCGCAGCCCGACTCCCCGACGAGGGCGACGATCTCGCCCGTGCCGACGTCCAGGTCCACGCCGTCCACCGCGCGGGCGGGCGGCGCGCCCCGCCGCCCGGGGAAGACCACGCGCAGGTCCCGCGCCGAGAGCAGCGGACCGGCCGCCGCCCCCGGACGCGCGGAGGTGTCCGTCCTCATGAAGCGCTCCCCACGTGTACGCAGGCGGCCCGGCGCCCCGCGCCCGCCTCCCGCAGCTCCTGGTCGGTCTCCGCGCACGCGTCCAGCGCCACCGGGCAGCGCGGACGGAAGACACAGCCGTCCGGCAGCGCGGCCGGGTCCGGCGGATCGCCCGGCAGGCCGCGCGGCGCCCGCCGGGACGCGGGGTCCCCGATGCGGGGGAACGCCGAGGACAGCGCCCGCCCGTAGGGGTGCGCGGCCGCCTCGTACACCGCCCGCGCCGGGCCCTCCTCGACGATCCGGCCCGCGTACATCACGGCGAGCCGGTCGCAGGTGTCGGCGAGGACCGCCAGGTCGTGGCTGATCATCAGGAGCCCGAGGGACCGCTCGGTGACCAGTCCCTCGATCAGCCGCAGGATCTGCGCCTGGATCATCACGTCGAGGGCGGTCGTCGGCTCGTCCGCGACGATCAGCCGGGGACCGCAGGCCAGCGCCATCGCGATCATCACGCGCTGCCGCTGCCCGCCGGACAGCTCGTGCGGGTGGGCGGCGGCGCGCGCGGCGGGCAGACCGACCTGTTCGAGGAGTGCGCCGACCCGCTCCCGGGCCGCCGCCGGGGTCGCCAGACCGTGCACGAGCATCGGCTCCGCGATCTGGTCCCCGATCCGCCGCACGGGGTTCAGCGAGTGCATCGCGCCCTGGAAGACGATCGACGCGCCCGCCCAGCGCACGGCCCGGAGGCGTCCCCACGACATCGCCAGGACGTCCTCGCCGTCCAGCAGGATCTCGCCCTCCAGGCGCGCCGAGGCCGGGAGGAGCCGCAGCAGGGCGAGGGCGAGCGTGGACTTGCCGCAGCCGGACTCGCCGGCCACGCCCAGCCGCGTCCCCGCCTCCAGGGTCAGGTCGACCCCGCGCACGGCGGGCACGGCCGCCGCGCCCGTCCCGTACGTCACCCTGAGACCCCGTACGTCGAGCAGGCTCATCGCCCCACCCCCAGCTTCGGGTTGAGCACGGACTCGACGGTCCGGCCGCACAGCGTGAAGGCGAGCGCGACCAGGGCGATGGCGATCCCGGGCGGGGCCAGGTACCACCAGTGGCCGGAGGAGACCGCGCCCGCCTCGCGGGCGTCCTGGAGCATCCCGCCCCAGGAGACCACCGTCGGGTCGCCCAGGCCGAGGAAGGCGAGGGTCGCTTCGGTGAGGATGGCGGCCGAGATGCCGAGCGTGGTCTGCGCGAGGACCAGCGGCATCACGTTCGGCAGCACGTGCCGGGTCATGACGTGCCCGTCGCCGCCGCCGAGCGCGACCGCCCGCTCGATGTACGGACGGGACTCCACCGCGATCGTCTGCGCCCGCACCAGACGGGCGGTGGTCGGCCACGAGGTCACCCCGATCGCCAGGACCACCGTCCACAGCGAACGGGACATCACGGTGGCCAGCACGATCGCCAGGACCAGCGTCGGCATCACCAGGAACCAGTCGGTGATCCGCATGACGACGGTCGAGAGCCGGCCGCCGTAGTGCCCGGCGACGATCCCCACCAGGGTGCCGATGGCGACCGAGAGGACCGCCGCGAGCAGACCGACGAGCAGCGAGACCCGCGCCCCCCAGACCAGCAGCCCGAGCAGGGGGCGCCCGAACCGGTCGGTGCCGAGCGGGAACCCGGCGCTCGGCGGTTCCAGGGCCGTGCCCGGCGCCTCCGTCACCGACTGCACGCCGGCGCCGACGAGCAGCGGGGCGGCGAGCGCGAGCAGGGCGGTCAGGACGAGCCCGGCGAGCCCGTACAGACCGGCGCGGTGGGCGCGGTACCGCTTCCAGAAGCGGGCCACCGACGCCCGGCGGCGTTCCCGGGCGAGGGACGACGCCGAGGGGGCCTTCCGCGGGGGCCCGGGGAGGGTCTTCGCGGAGGGCTCCGGAGGCGGCTCGGGAGCGGACGTCGCGGAGGTCGTGGAGGAGGTCATCGGCCCACCCGGGGATCGAGCAGCGGATAGAGCAGGTCGGCGATCAGGTTCATCAGGATCATCGCTCCGGCGAAGACCACGAACAGGCCCTGCACCAGCGGCAGGTCGGGCACGCTGAGCGCCTGGTAGAACAGCCCGCCGAGCCCCGGCCAGGAGAACACCGTCTCCACCAGGATCGAACCGGCCGCCACGTGGCCCAGGTTGATGAAGACCATGGTCACGGTCGGGAGCAGCGCGTTCGGCACGGCGTGCCTGCGGCGCACGAGGTCGTCCCGCAGCCCCTTCGCCCGCGCCGTCGTCAGGTAGTCGCCGCCCATCTCGTCCAGGAGCGAGGACCGCATGACGAGGAGGGTCTGCGCGTAGCCGACCGCCACCAGGGTCGCCACCGGCAGGACCAGGTGGTGGGCGACGTCGAGGACGTGCGCGAGACCGGTCGCGCCCGTGCCCGACTCCATGCCGCCGGTCGGGAAGAGGCCGGGGACCGGGCCCGCGCCGACCGAGAAGACGATGATGAGGAGCAGACCGAGCCAGAAGGACGGCACCGACCACAGCGTCAGGGCGATCCCGGTGTTCAGCTTGTCGCCGAGCCCGCCGTGGTGCCAGGCCGACCGGGTGCCGAGCCAGAGTCCGAGCGCCGAGTAGATCACCACGGCGACCCCGGTGAGCAGCAGCGTCGCCGGGAGCTTCGCCGCGATCAGCTCCCCCACGGGGGCGTGGAACTGGAAGGAGGTGCCGAGGTCGCCCGTCAGGGCCTTCGCGCAGTAGTCGGCGAACTGCTGCCAGAGCGGCAGGTCGAGCCCGAACTGGCGCCTCAGCGTCGCCAGTTGCTCGGCCGAGGTGGGCACGCCGTGGGTCATCGCCCGCACCGGGTCGCCGGGAACGATCCGGAACAGGAAGAAGCTGGTGACGAGCACGGCGAGGAGGGAGACGAGCGCGCCGCCCAGCTTTCCCGCCGCGTGGCGGAGGAGGCCGGGGGAGACGCCGGCGCGGGACGCGCCGTCCGCGGTACGGGCCGCGTCCGGCCGTACCGCGTCGGCGGGGGTGCCTGTCGTCGTCACCGGCTACTCGCGGTCGTCGGCGGTCGCGCGGCGGCGGCGGGCGGCCCAGACGCCCGCGCCGAGGAGGACGACGGCGGCGGGTCCGGCGACCAGCCAGATCCCGGCCGGCGAGGAGTCCGCCCCCGGCCCGGAGGACGACGCGGCGGGCACGGCGGACCACCAGCTCCAGTAGCCGTCCTGCCCCCACAGGTTCCCGGCGTCCGCGGGCATGGTCGTGATGGACGCGATGTGGTCCGTGCGGTACGCCTCCAGGGCGTTCGGGTAGGCCATGACGTTCATGTACCCCGTGTCGTACAGGCGGGACTGCATCCGCTTCACCAGATCCGCCCGCTCGGCCGCGTCGTACTCCGCCGCCTGGCGCGCGTAGAGCCCGTCGAACTCCTCGTCGCAGATGAAGTTGTCGGTGGCCCCGGTGTCCTTCGGCGTGGCCGGGAGGGTGCCGCAGGTGTGGATGGAGAGGACGTAGTCCGGGTCGGGGTTGACCGACCAGCCGTCGAAGGCGAGGTCGTAGTCGCCCTTCTGCCAGGGGTCCGAGACGCTGTCCAGGCACTCGACCTTCAGACCGATGCCGAGCTTGCCCCACCACTCCTGGAGGTACTTGCCGACCGCCTTGTCGTTCGGGTCGGTGGCGTGGCAGAGGATGCGGAAGTCGAGCGGCCGGCCGTCCTTGCCGACGCGCTTGCCGTCGGCGTTCCTCCGGTACCCGGCGGCGTCGAGGAGCCTCTCCGCCCCGGCCGGGTCGTACGCCCGCCTCTGCGCGCCGGAGGGCTTCCAGAAGTACGTGCCGAAGCGGGGCGGGACGTACCCCTCGCCCTCGACGGCGTGGCCCTGGAAGACCTTGTCCACCAGGGCCGCCCGGTCCACCGCGAGGAAGAGCGCCTTGCGGACGGCCGGGTCGAGGAGCGCCTTGTGGCCGTTGCCGAAGGTCCTCCCGTCCCGGGCCCTCGCGCCGGGGTTGGTGGCGAGGGCGTAGAAGCGGCGGCCGGGGGCGTCGTTGACCTTGATGTTCTTCTGGGTCCTCAGGGCGGCCGCCTGGGCGGGCGTCAGGTTCGGTACGAAGGAGACCTCGCCCTTCCGGAGGGCCGCGACGGCGGCGTCCCCGTCCTTGTAGTACTTGAAGACCAGCTCGTCGAACTTGGGCGCCCCCCGCCAGAACCTCTTGTTCGGCTTGAGCCGGACGTACTGGTCGACCTTGAAGTCCGTGATGACGAACGGCCCGTTGCCCACGAGGGGGAACTGCTTGTCGTTGTTGAACTTCGAGAAGTCGGTGACCTTCTCCCAGACGTGCTTGGGCACGATCGGCACGTCGAGCGCGGTCATCGTCGCCTGCGGCTTCTTCAGCCGGATGACGAGGGTCTTCGGATCGGGCGCGGTGACCTTCTCGAAGTTGGCCGTGAAGCTGCCGTTGGCGGTGGCGGCGTTCGGGTCGGTCATCATCTTGTTGAAGGTCCAGGCGGCGTCCTCGGCGGTGGCCTGCCGTCCGTCGGACCAGAACGAGTCCCCGCGGATCGTGTACGTCCACGTCAGCTTGTCGGGCGAGGGGGTCCACGAGGTCGCCAGACCCGGGACCGTGCGGGCGTCCTTCGGGTCGTAGTTCGTCAGGTACTCGTAGGCCAGCCGGTGGATGCTCGTCGAGGTGAGTTTCTGGGCCAGGAACGGGCTCAGCGAGTCGATGCTCTGCGAGACCGCCACCGTGAGGGTGGTGCCCCCGGCCTTCCCGTCCTCGGCCCCGGCCGTACCGGGGACGGCGGCCAGGGAGCTCGCGGCGAGACCGCAGGCGAGGAGCGGACGGAGGAGCCTGCGGACGGGAGCGGGGCGGGGTGGGACCTTCGTGACCATGACCATGGGACGTGACCTCGCGTCGGAGTTACTGTCGTGGATCGTGGGCTGACGGTGAGTGAAGCGAAGGTGTATCAGCGGTGGTCTGCCGTCGTCAACGATGGCTCAAACCCCTTGTGGACTGCGGGAACGCCAAGAGGCCCCGTACCGGGGGACCGGTACGGGGCCTCATTGGTCTACTCCTGTGACGCCCTACTGATGAGAGGCCGGCGGCGCCTGCGGAGGCAGCGGCTGCCCGGGCCACCGCTCGGGAGATTCCTGCGCCGGGACCGGCTGGTGCCAGGCCGGGGGCGCGTCCGGCGGGCCGGGCCGGGACGGCTGGGGCTGACCGGGAGGGAACGGACCGGGCATCGGTCCGGGGCCCTGGTCCGGTGTCGGCCGGCCGTACGGCGGCTGCTCGGGTATCGGCTGACCGGGCATCGGCTGCTCGGGTATCGGCTGCCCCGGCGCCGGATGCGCCTGCGGCGCGGGGGGCATGCCGGGCCGGGGGGCGTAGGGCTGACCGGGGGCGGGCTGTCCGGGGGTGAACGGGCCCGGCGCCGGCGGGACCGGTCCTCGCGGGCCCGGCATCGGCGGCGCCATGTGCGGGGGCGGCGCCCCCCGGCCGTCACCGGTCCACAGGCCCTGCGCCTGCTGCGCCCGGACGAAGTCCTCGGCCACCAGCGCCGACAGGTGGAAGTACGCCTCGCGGGTCTTCGGCCGCATCATGTCGAGGTCCACCTCGGCGCCGGCCGCCAGGTGCTCGTCGAAGGGCACGACCACGACCCCCCGGCAACGGGTCTGGAAGTGCTGCACGATGTCCTCGACCTTGATCATCTTGCCGGTCTCGCGGACCCCCGAGATGACGGTGAGGGAGCGCTGGACCAGATCGGCGTAGCCGTGCGCGGAGAGCCAGTCCAGGGTGGTCGACGCGCTGGAGGCGCCGTCCACGGAGGGCGTGGAGATGATGATGAGCTGGTCGGCCAGGTCGAGGACCCCGCGCATGGCGCTGTAGAGCAGACCCGTGCCCGAGTCGGTGAGGATGATCGGGTACTGCTTGCCCAGGACGTCGATCGCCCGCCGGTAGTCCTCGTCGTTGAAGGTCGTCGAGACGGCCGGGTCCACGTCGTTGGCGAGGATCTCCAGGCCCGAGGGCGCCTGCGAGGTGAACCGGCGGATGTCCATGTACGAGTTGAGGTACGGGATCGCCTGCACCAGGTCGCGGATGGTCGCCCCGGTCTCGCGCCGCACCCGGCGGCCGAGGGTGCCGGCGTCCGGGTTCGCGTCGATCGCCAGGATCTTGTCCTGCCGCTCCGTCGCCAGGGTCGCGCCGAGCGCGGTCGTCGTCGTGGTCTTGCCGACGCCGCCCTTGAGCGAGATGACCGCGATCCGGTAGCAGGAGAGGACCGGCGTCCGGATCAGGTCCAGCTTCCGCTGCCGCTCCGCCTCCTCCTTCTTGCCGCCGAGCTTGAAACGGGAGGCGGCGCCGGGGTTCCGGCTGGACTTGGGCTTCTGCTTGTTGTTCCGCAGCAGCCGGTCGGAGGAGAGCTCGACGGCGGCGGTGTACCCGAGCGGAGCCCCCGGCACCGAACGCTCGCGCTGGTCGTGTGTCACCGGCGAGGGCCAGGCCGCCCCGGTCCGGGGATCGACGGGCGGCTGCGCGTCGTGCGGGGAGTGCGGCTGCGGCTGGGGAGGCGGCGGGGGGACGGCGCCGGGCCGGGGAAGCCCGTAGTCGCCCGTTTCCCCGGCCTGCGGCGGCACGCCGCCGGGCTGCGGGTAGCCGTAACCGGCCGGCTGCGGGGGCGTGCCGGGGTGCGGGAAGCCGTAGCCGGGGTGCGGGGCGGGGGCCGGGGGCTGCGGAGTCTGCGGAGCCTGGGGGTAGCCGTATCCGGCCGGTTCCTGGGGCTGCGGGGGCACGGGGCCGGGCGCGGCCGGTGCGGACGCGGGCGACGGCCAGGCGGCGGGCGGGGGCACCGGCTGGGCGCCGGGAGCCGGCGGGGCGGGCCACTGCTGGGCCGCCGGTGCCGCGGGCTGGAACGACGGCGGCAGGGGAGGGAGTCCGGGCGCGGCCCCGGGCTGCGGCGCGGCGGGCGGGAAGGCACCGGGAGCGGCGGGACCGCCGGAGGCCGGGAAGGCGCCGGGGCTCCGGGGCGCGTCGGCGGCCGGGGGCGCCGCGGTCTCCGCCCCCGCCTCCGCCGTGGTCTCCGTACCGGCCCGGGCGGTCCGGTCCTCCGGGGGCGTGGTGACGTCGGAGGCGTCGCCCGGCTCGCCGCCGTCCGTCACGGACGGCTCGGCGTCTCCGGCCTCTTCCGGTGCCCCGGGGGAGGGCACGCCGGAACCCGCCGGGGCGCGGTCGTCCCCGACCGGGGCCGGAGCGGCGTCCGGGCCCGCGTCCGGCACCTCGGCGCCGCCCGCCGGGGACCCGGTGGCCCGCTCCGCGACCTCGTGCCGGAGCGCGGCGGGAGAGAAGCGCATGGTGGCACCGCTCTCCACGTCCCCGTTTCCGCCCCCGGTGGGGGAGCCGTCCGGCGCCGGACCGTCGGTCGCGGAGCCGTCGGGCAGCGAGCCGTTCGGCGCGGTGGGGTCCTTCGGCGCGGAGCCGCCCGGAGCCGGGGACGCCGTCGCCGGCGGCGCGGGGCTCCAGGAGGGCTCGTCACCGCTGTCCGCCGGGGGGCCCGGCACAGGGACCGGTGCTCCGCTCGGCGGCGGGAGAGCGGCGCCGCCCGCCCCCGTACCGTCCGGCGCGTTCTGCGTGTACCAGGCGGGCGGGGTGTAGTCGATGGTGAACTCACCCGTCGTCTCGGCGGGATCCGCGTCGGACTGATCGTCGGCGGGCGGATTCCAACCCCCGTGGATCTCGTCACGATCGCCGTTCACTTTGCCTCCTGGTGTGGTCGAGCACCCTTGTGCCGTCGTGGGCGGGGCCCTTCCAGCCTAATCGGCGCGGGCCACCTCCGGGCGGGCCCGGCAGGTCCGTCCCGCCCGCCTCCGGGGCCCGGTCCGGTCCCCAAGTGACCCGACCACGCCGCAGAGTGAGAACCCCTACCGTTCAAAACGATGCAAAAAGGGACGTACGCGAGCGACTTCGTGCCGCTCAGTCCATGCGGCGCGCGCCGCCCAACAATCCGGTCTCGGCGTCCGTCGCCTGCGTCATCACGAACCGGCGGTCGTCCGGGGTGCACCAAAGGGTGACCCCGTCCGCGAGCGTGGACAGCGCCTCGTACGCGTGGCGCGGCAGGTTCATGATGCGGCCGATCCGGACCGCCTCGTCCGGAGACACCCGCTGGACCCCGGCCAGGGAGGACTTCTCCAGGAGGCGGGGCGCGACCGGGCTGAGATAGGGGAGCAGCGTCACCACCGACTGCCAGGGCGTCGACACGACGCGGCCGCGCGGCGGTCGCATGCCGCAGTCGCGCACCACGACCACCGGACTGCCCGCCGACGCGCCCTGCGGCGGCACCCGGCCCACGTCGTGCAGCGTGATGCAGGGCTGCCCGCCGCCCGCGGCCCGGGCCAGCGCCGTCCACGCCTGCGCGCGGCCGGTCTCGACCGCCACCCGGGCGCCCGTCGCGGCGGCCCGCAGCGCCAGGACCTGCGCGGTCCACAGGCCGCCGATGAGGGTGACGTCGTACGGGACGGGGCGGTTGATGCCGAGCACGGCGGGGCGGCCCTCGGCGTCGACCCCCACGACCACGCCGTCGTCGCCCACCGGGAGGGCCAGCGCGTCGAGTTGCTCCACGGACACGGAGTGCCGGTCGCGGCGCGGTCCGACGAGCCCGAAGCCGAACCGGGGCCGTCCGCCCCGTCCGGCGGGCCGGGGGAGGGGCGCGGCGGCGGGAGCGTCCGTCCGTCCGCCGTACGTACCGGTGGCCGGCCGCACGCCATGGGCACCGGAGGCGCCATCGACACCGGGAACGCCGGGCGTGCCGGTGAGTCCGGGAGTCCCCGCGCCCGGCTGTGCACCGGGGCCGGGGAAGCCGTGCGGTTCGTGCGGGGCGGCGGTGGACATCAGCGCGCACCCCCCAGCGGAAGCGTCGCCAGGACGCCGGGCACCTGTTCCCGGTCCAGTCGCACGAGCCCCGTCCTCACCCCGCGCGCCGCGCGCTCCAGTTCGTGCCGCGCGGCCACCAGTTCCTCGTCGCTGCGCCCGGTGATCCGTACGTGTCCGGTCACCGTCACCTCCTGCCGGTCCCCGCCGCTCAGCGTCAGGCTGAACGTCGTCGCGAGCGCGGGCAGCGAGGTCAGCAGGGCCACCAGCTGCGGCATCGACGCGCCCGCGCCGCCGTTCCGGCCGCCCAGCCGGGGCCAGCGCCCCACCCAGTACGTCGTGTGCAGGCGGTCGTCCACCCGCCAGGTGCGGGTGGTCTCCCGGGCCCGCCGCTCCTGCGGCCGGCCCCGGCCCGCCTGCGCGATCGCCATCGGGCTCGCGCAGCTGGACGTGGCGAGCGCCGAGGTGAGCTCCTGCTCGGTCAGCACGCTCGCCCGGAACCCGGCACCCGCGAGCCGGCTCGCCAGCTGGTCGGCCGCGCGCACCAGGCACTTCTGCGCGCCCGTCATGCCGCCGCCGCGCGCGGCGACCGCCTCCGGGCAGAGTTCGGGGTCGAGCTTGAGCGCGATCCAGGTGATCCGCACCGCGGGCGAACCCGTTCGCGCCTGGAGCGGGCCGTAGTTGCGCACCGCCATCGACTGCGCGGGCAGGTGCGGCGCGGGGGCCGGCTGCGTGTGCTGGACGATCTGCGCCGATTCCAGCCGGATGCCGTCCACGCTGAGCGCGTCCCGGACGATCCCGACCGGCAGCGGCCGCGCCGCCCGGTCCGGCCGCAGCGCCGTGCCCTCCGCGTCCACCCGCAGGACCGCGGTCAGGAAGGTGCCGTCCCCGACCATGCCGACCGGACGCCGGTCACGGTCGCCGTACGCGAGGGTCCGCAGCGCCGGGTCGCACTCCATGATCGGCGCGAAGCCCGGCTCGGTGCCCTCGGGCACCGTGAACGACGCGGCCCGGCGCGTCCGGGCGCGCAGCGCGAGGAAGCTGCCGAGCCACTCGGGCAGGGAACGACGGCGCCGGCGCACCACGGCCAGCAGGACGAGCACGGCGGCCACCACGCCCGCCGGTGCCAGCAGGACCGGTTCCACGGCCCAGGCGACGAGCAGCAGGGCCGCCGCCACCTCGATCAGTACGAGCTGTTGCAATCGGAACGAACCGAAATGACCGGGGCGGGCCCGGAGTCTCGGCGAGACCGAGGTGCCGGGTCCCGCGGGCGGGGGAGCGGAGGCGGCGGCCGCTGCGGGCCGCCTCCGCGTCGCGGAAGCCATGATGGAGAATCCCCCTCAATTCGTCCCGATGACCCTGGCCTGCCAGGGCTTTGGCGGCCGGATCACCCTACCCGCCCCACGAACCCCACGGGGCAGCGGGCATAGTAGGGGGTCGGTCCGACGGCCGAGGCCCGGGTGCCACCGCTCCGGCCGCCCCGCGAGGAGACCGCGCCTGACGAGAATGGGGACTCATGGCATCGCGACGGGACGAGCTCAACGCGTACACCTTTGCGAAGAAGCGCACGGTGGCGGCATTCCTCCAGCCCTCTCCCTCCGGCACGGAGGAAGGGGCGCCGAAGCCGCTGCGCGCGGTCCTCCCCGGGCTGGTCGTCGCCGCGTTGGCCGTCGCCGGGTTCGGCGCCTGGGGCATGTTCAAGCCCACCGCCCCCAAGGGCTGGGACGACCCCGGCACCCGCGTGATCGTCGGCAAGCAGTCGACGACCCGGTACGTCGTCCTGGAGACCGGCAGGGGCAAGGACCGGAAGACCCTGCTCCACCCCGTCCTCAACCTCACCTCCGCCCGGCTCCTGCTCGACCCCGACAAGTTCCAGGTCGTCCAGGTCGAGGACGGAAAGCTCGACGAGGGCAAGCCGCCGCGCGGCCCGATCCTCGGCATCCCCTACGCCCCCGACCGGCTGCCCGCGGCGGACGACGCGGGCAGGCCCAAGCGCTGGGCCGTCTGCGAACAGCCCGGCGGCGGCAAGGGCGCCGGGGTCCAGAAGGCGACCTTCCTCTTCGCCGAGCGCGACCTCGGGCGGACCGAGGGCCCCGGCCGGCTCGGGGACGGACAGGTCCTCTACGTCAGGGGCGAGAAGGGGAACGCCCGGTTCCTCGTCGACCACACCGGCACCAAGTACCCCGTGAAGGCCGGCTCCACCGGCCTCCTGACCGCCCTCGTCGGCCTCGGCAAGGAGCCACAGCCCGTCACCGACGACTGGCTCGCCACCCTGAAGACCGGCGACCAGATCGACTTCCCGCGCATCGACGGACGCGTCGGGGCCCCCGCCGGCATCCCCGGCGACACCCTCACCGGGACCGAGAACCGCATCGGCATGGTCCTCCTCGCCCAGACCGGCTCCGGCCCCCAGCACTACGTCGTACTCGCCGGGAAGGTCCGGCCCGTCACCCCCTTCACCGCCTGGCTCCTCATCAACTCCCCGCAGACCGGCGTCCTCGACATGGACGGCAGGGCCACCGCCGTCGACGCCTCCTCCGTCGACCCGGACCCCACCCCCTTCCACGACGGCGCGCGCTGGCCCCGGCTGAAGTCCACCCGGGTCAACGCCGTCTCCGGCCCCGGTGCCCGCGACACCGTCTGCAGCGTCCTCACCCACGTCGACGAGAAGGGCGGGACCACCCTCACCACCTGGGCCGGCCGCGACTATCCCGCCGACATCACCGCCGGGGGCACCAGCACGTACGTCACGCCCGGCACCGGCCTCCTCTACACCCAGATCCAGGGCCGGCAGAAGACGCCCGACGGCTCCCTCTTCCTCGTCACCGACACCGGCCTGCGGTACGCCGTCCAGGCCAACGGCGACAGCGACTCCGGCCGCTCCGAGATCGGCGCGGGGAAGCAACCGCGCAGCGACGGACGCCCGGAACCCAGCGACGCCCAGAAGCGTCTCGGCTACGAGAAGGTCACCCCGGTCCTGGTGCCGATCGAGTGGTCCGAGTTCCTTTCGAAGGGCCCGCGCCTGGACACCAACAGCGCGCGCCGGCCGCAGGGTTCCTGAGGGGATGGCGCCGGTGACGACCACGCACCGCACGGCGGCCCTGCTCACCGCCGGCACCCTCGCCCTCCTCCTCCCGGTCCCCGCGGCGACCGCCGCGACGCCCCGGGAGGCGCCGGTCCTCGACGGCGGCGGCGAGTGCGCCTTCCCCATGAAGGAGCAGATCCGGGGAACCCCCTGGCCGCTCCAGCGGGTCCTCCTCGACGAACTGTGGCAGGACACCAGGGGCAAGGGCGTCCGGGTCGCCGTCATCGACACCGGGGTCGACGACGTCAACCCGCAGCTGCGCACCGCCGTCGACGCCGGGGCGGGCAAGGACTACCTCGAACCCGACAAGAAGAATCCGGGCCCCGGCGACGAGAGGCGCGGCAGGACGGACGGCACGGTCGACGAGGTCGGTCACGGCACCAAGGTCGCGGGCATCATCGCCGCCCGCCCCCGCGAGGGCACCGGCTTCGTCGGCCTCGCCCCCGAGGCGACGATCATCCCGATCCGGCAGAACGACGAGAAGAACAACGGCAAGACCGACACGATGGCCCGGGCCATCGACTGGGCCGTCGCGAAGAACGCCCACGTCATCAACATCTCGCAGGACACCACCCAGGCCCTCTCCCCGAAATCCGCCCTGGCCAGGGCCGTGGCGAACGCGATATCCAAGGGTGTCGTCGTCGTCGCCTCCGCGGGCAACGACGGCGTGGACGGCGCCCTCGGGAACACCTACCCGGCCGCCTTCCCCGGCGTCCTCGCCGTCGCCTCCTCGGACCGCAACAACGAGCGCGCCGCCTTCTCCCAGTCCGGGACCTTCGTGGACGTCGCCGCCCCCGGCGTCGACATCGTCTCCACCGTCCCCGGCGACGGCCAGTGCGTCGACAACGGCACCAGCTTCTCCGCCCCGTACGTAGCGGGCGTCGCCGCCCTGCTCCGCGCCAAGTACCCGAAGTGGACCCCGGCCCAGATCGTCGCCCGCATCGAGCAGACCGCCGTCCGCTCCGTCAACGGGCGCGACAATCACGTCGGTTGGGGCGTGGTGGATCCCGTACGGGCCCTCGCCGACCTCCCCGGCACACCACCGTCCTCGCCCACGCCCGACCCCGGCCCGCCCAGGCCGCCGGCCCCCGAGCCGGCCCGCCTGGCCCTGTCGGAGACGCCCCAGGAGCGCTCCGAACGGCTCGCCACCTACGCGTTGGGAATCGGAGCCGTCCTGGTGGCCGTGGTCGCCGGAACCGCCACCGTGATCCGTGACGGCCGCCGCCGGAAGGGGGCACGCCCGTGAACGGTTCTCCGGACAGGGCTTTGCAGTTGGAACTGTCGTACCGAGTGGCTAGAGTGACCGTTGTTCTTGCGGGACGGGGGATGTGACGTGGCAGGACCGGACGGGCACGGCAAGAAGGATCTGGAAGTCGGAGAGATGACCCTCCAGACGTTCCAGACGCGCATGCAGAAACTGCTCGACGAGCTGAAGAGCTCGCCCGCCGAACACACGAAGATCGGCGAACAGAGGATCACGCCGGACGCGTACGGCACGGGCTTCGCCGCCGCAACCGAGCTGCACGGGGCGTACGACAAGGTGCGCACGCGGCTCGAAGAGCTGACGAGGATCTTCGGCGAGACGATCGAGGCGATGGGCATCCGCGCCCGGATCGCCGACAAGGGGTACTCGGGCGTGGACGAGGAGGAGCGGCAGCGCTTCGCCGCGATCCAGAAGTCCGTCGAGACGGGCACCAACGAGCACCACGGCACCGGAGGCCGGGGCGCGCCCACGCCCGGGCAGCCGGTCACACCGACGCACGGCACCGCAGACACCGGCGGATTCAGCTGACGCCGACGGGGGAGGAACACACGATGTCGGGAGAGTTCGAGGGGAAGTCCCTGGACGCCCTGTACGCGATGATCGCGTCGGCCAGGCCCGAGGAGCTGTCGAGCAGCGGGACCGCCCTCGCGGCCGCGGTACCCAAGATCCTCGCCATCGCCACCGATCTGCGGCACTACATCAGCCGCGTGGAGTGGGAGGGCGAGGGCGGCGACGCGTTTCGCAAGTGGGGCGCGGGCATGGTCTCCGAGACCCTGGTCCTCGGCGACTTCACCAAGGTCGTCTCCGAGGAGATGAAGCGCGCCGGCCAGGCCCTCACCGAGGCGAAGGCCGCCGTGCCGAAGCCGGCGGGCATGTGCTTCGCGGACCCGGAGAAGGAGAAGGCCCGCATCGAGGCCGAGAAGGGCCCGAAGCTTCAGGAGGCGATCCAGCAGCTCCAGCGCCTGTCGTCGTACTACGACGCGACGCGGGAACGGCTCGCGACGGAGCGGCAGCCGGAGTTCAAGCCGCTCACCACGACAGGACGAGGTGAGGGCGAGCACGAGTACGGAGTCGGGGGCGGAACCGGTCCCGGTACGTCCTCGGGTACGGGTGCGGGCTCCGCCCCGGCCGGCTCCTCATCGTCTCTGCGCCCCGCTGACCCCGGCACCGGTGGCACCGACCGGGTCATGTCGCTGTCCCCGCCGACGACACCGGTCTCGTTGCCGCCGACCGTGCCGCCGGACAGGGTGGTGGACACCCACCTCGACTCGGTGACCGTCACGCCGGAGGTGCCGACCCGGCCCACGGCGCAGCCCCCGGTCGTGCATCCCCCGACGACGAACGGACCGGGGCCCGTGCTCCCGCCCGCCGCTCCGCCCCTCGTACCCCAGACCGGGTATCAGGGCGGCCGGCAGTTCGAGCGCCCGGTCGTTCCGGGCCCGACCACGACGGGCCCCGTCACCCGTGCCCCGGGCCTCACGGGTCCCAGTCCCCTGGGCCCTGCTCCCCGGGCCGAGGGCATCATCGGCGGTCGGCAGGTCCCGGGCCACGCCGGACCCGGCCGGCCGGGACGCGTGTCCATGCCCATGGGCACGGTCATCGGTGAGGAACGCGCCGCCTCCCAGCTCGGCCGCGGGGCCACGGGCATGCACGGCCCCGGTGCCGGAGGCTTCGGCGGCGCCCCCGGCAGCACGCCCGGTGCGGCGGGCCGCCGACTGGCGACCCAGCCGGGCGGAACCGTGGGATCGGCCGCCACGTCCGCCACGGGCGGGCGCGCCTTCACCCCCGGCGGCACGGGTCTCGTCCGTCCCCCGGCCTCCACCGACCCGGACCGGAAAGAGCGTCGCGAGACGCGCAACCGTCCCGACTACCTGTCCGAGGACGAGGAGACGTGGACCTCGGGACAGCGCCGGATCGTCCCGCCCGTCATCGACTAGGAGTCTCCCCCGATGCCCTTCCCCACCCGGGCCGTTCGCAGCCGAGCGGTCGGTCTGCTCGGCGCCCTGACCGCCGTCGTCGCGACGTGGACCGTCGCGGCGCCGGCGGCGCAGGCGGACGACATGCGGTCGCGCCAGTGGTACCTGGACGCGATGAAGGCGGACGAGCTGTGGAAGGTGGCCACGGGCAAGGGCGTCACGGTGGCCGTGATCGACACCGGAGTCGACTCGACGGTGTCGGAGCTGCGGGGAAAGGTACTGCCCGGCCGCAACTTCTACGACGGGGGCGGGGGGCCCGGCCGCGTGGACGCTAAGGATACGGAGCGTCACGGTACCAACATGTCCCTCATCATCGCCGGCAACGGAACGGGCGGTGGCGTCGAGGGGATCGCGCCGGATGTCACGATTCTGCCGGTCAAGGTCGGCGACTTCGTCTCCGAGGGCCTGGACGTCCTGGCAAGCCGGGGCATCAGGTACGCGGTCGACAACGGGGCCCGGGTCCTCAACATTTCGATGGGCAGGACCGCCTATGAGGGGGAGGCCTCCGAGTGGCAGGCCGCAGTGGACTACGCCCGTGAGAAAGGCGCCCTGATCTTCGCGGGGTCCGGTAACGATGGTTCGGAGAACCGGGAGTATCCGGCGGCGATTCCCGGCGTCGTTGCCGTCGGCGCCCTCGACACCAGGGGCAAGACCGCCAAGTTCTCCAACTACGGTTCCCATCTGGCCCTCAGCGCTCCCGGCGTGGAGATCCCGGGACGCTGCACCGAAGACAAGAACAAGTACTGCGCCACCCGGGGCACCAGCCAGGCCACCGCCATCGCCTCCGGCACCGCCGCCCTCATCTGGTCCGCCCACCCCGACTGGACCGCCAACCAGGTCCTCCGGGTCATGCTGGAGACGGCCGGGCACAACGGGCCCGTCCCCAGCAAGTACATCGGCTACGGGTCCGTACGCCCCGCCCAGGTGCTCCTGGAGGGCAAGGGGAATCCGGGCGACCCGGACGTCCACCCGCTGCTCGCCGCGCGGGCGAACACGTCGCCCGCTCCATCCGCATCGCGGACTTCCCCCTCTCCTGAGGACACGGGGGCAAGCGGCACGAGCCCGGCCACGGGCCCCGGGACGCCCGGGAAGACCGAGTCGGCCGCCGGGCCCGAGGAGAGCGGTCTCCCGCTCCGGACCGTCGCCGTGAGTGCCGTCGCCGTCGCCGTCGTCCTGGGCGTCGTCGTGACGGTGGCAGTACGCAAGAGAACGTCGACAGACGCATGAGCAAGGTCATCTCACCAACCGAGGAGCACGAATGAGCACTCCCGCCGGCGGGTTCGGACTCGCAGACGATCCGGTCGTCAAGGCCAAGAACAAGATCATGGAGACCGGTGAGGCGGTCTCCAAGCAGGCGCGCGAGCTCGCCAACATCCTGGAGACGTGCAGCGCCGGCTGGACCGGTGTCGGCGCGGTGGGCTTCAAGCAGGCCCAGACGACCCTCAACGAGGACCACGATGTCATCCGCCGTCTGCTGGGCGTGCTGCTCAACGCCGTCGGCGAGACGAAGAACCTCAGCAACGCGAACGACGACGACGTCCGTGCCGCGTTCGCCGCCGCCAACAACAGCTCCGCGCTCAACAACCTCTAAGAAAAGGGGACGAAATGTCTGCCGACAGCGCCGGCACCCGGGTCCGGTACGAGAGCGTCCAGGAGATGGCGAACCGCATCCGCACGGTCTCGCAGAACATCATCAAGGACATCCAGGAGATGGACACCGCACTCAAGGTCGTCACCGACACCTGGGACGGTGACGCGCACCGCGAGTACGAGATCCTCCAGCGCAAGTACAAGAAGCGCGCCGAGGACATGAAGGACCGGCTCGAGAAGGTCGCCCGGATCGTCGAGCAGGGCAAGGACAGCTACCGCGCCACCGACGTGAAGGCCTCCCGCCTCTTCACCGAGGCGTACTGACCCGCGTTCGCGCCGCCGTCCTCCGAGGACGCGCGAAGGGGCCCGCTCCCTCGGGGGGAGCGGGCCCCTTCCGCGTTCCCGCGCGCCCTACCGCAGGTCGAACTCCCCGTCCCTGGCGCCCAGGACGAAGGCGTCCCACTCGGCCTTGGTGTACCGCAGCACGGTGTCGTGGTCGAGGGAGGAGCGCATCGCGACGGCGCCACCGGGCAGGTGGGCGATTTCCACGCGCTCCTCGTCGGGGCTCGTCCCGGGGGCTCCCTGCCACTCGACACCACTGATGTCGAGTGCGTACAGCTCGTCCTTCTCCTGCTGGGTGCCCATCTGGCTCTGCTCCTTCGTGCGGTGAAAAAGGCGGAACGGCGTAGCGGTTCCATCATGGACGCCGGGCGGACGCCCTGTCAGACGGAACCGGATGTGCTTCGCGTGGATCGTCAGGGGGCGTTTCTGGTGAAGGGCTTCACGACGGGGTCCTTCGCCAGCGGCCGGTTCTCACAGCCGAGGAGTTCCGTGGCTCGGCGCGCCATCAGATAGGCGAACGACATCTGCTGGTCCTGGGTGCCGTGATCCTCGACGGTGCCCAGATTCGTGGTGAACGAGACGCCCGCGTGGAAGAGGACCTTCTCCGACGGTTCCTTCAGCTCGCCGGGCAGCTCGCACCGTACGTAGAGATCGGTGGTGACGTCGCCGGACCGTCCTGTCGCCCCGTTCAGGCGGTAGCGGCGGGTGCCGGCCGCGTCCGTTCCCTTCTGCGCGTCGGAGGGGGGAGCCCACCCGTACTCGACGGTCGTCTGGCCGTCACCGCTCCGTCCGTCCGGGAAAAAGAAACACTGCCTGACGGCGAGTGTCTTCCCTTCCTCCCCGTACTCGCGCAGGCGGTCCTGCGCCTTCTCGACGAACCGGGGGCTCCGATAGCCGTTCCGGGTCGTGAAGGAGTCCGTCCGCATCACCTGGGACAGCAACTTCGCCTCGGGGGAACCGGCGGAGACCGCGCAGGCGTAGTCGTCCGGACGCTCCGCCCGTGACGGAGTCCCGTCACTGCACGAGGCCACGGTGAAGAGGGCGGAGACGACGAGGAGCGGCCAGGTTCGGGAACTGCGCATGATCACCCCAGGTACTTCTTGGCCGCGCCGATGCCGTCGGAGTGGCCCCCGCTCGCAGCGTCCTTGGCGGAATTGAAGGGGCCTTCGCCCAGGTCCTCGCGCTTGTGCCATGCGTCGAACATAGTGTTCAGCCCGTCTGTCCCCGACGAGTACGAGTCGCTCGACTCCTTCCTCGCCTGCTCCTCCGCCACGTCCTGGACGTCCTTCACCCAGTCGAACTTGACGGAGTCGATCAGTGCGCCGCCCGCCGTACCCACGAAGGGGATCTCACCGATCAGCGCGTTGCCGGCGATGGCCGAGTATTCGGCGGTCTCCTCGGCCCAGTCCGACTTCTCCTTGCCCTTGTCGATGTAGACGTCGGCGCCGATCTCGTTGAGGGCGCCCATCGCGAAGCCGATGTTCTTCGAACGGTGGTCCCACTCGGCGCTCTGACCGTGCACGGGGTCGGTCTCAGGGGGCGGGGCCGGGGCCTCCGCGAGCAGCTTCGCGGAGTAAGCCCGCTCCGCCTCGTACATCAGGGCGTACGACGGACCGTCGTCCGCGATTCCGCGCATGACGCGGACCAGACTCTCCTGACCCACCGCGATGTGTGCGTTGTCGCCCTTGCCCGTGATGTCGGGGTTGCCGCCGGCGCCGCCGTACTCCGACTCCTGGCCGTTGAGCGTGATGTGGGTGTCGGCCACGTAGTCGGCGAGGGCCCGGGCCATCGGCTGCTTGATGTTCGAGAGCTCCTCGGGGAACTCGGCACCGCCCTTGTCGTCGTCCAGGAACGTGATGGTGCTCTGCATGACCCGCGCCTGCCCCTCGGTGTGCGGTCCCACCGGGCCGAGCTTCTCGCCCGGCTCGTGTCCCGTCGCCGCCGCCTGGATGGCGTTGCCCAGACCTGTCGCCTTGAAGGGGTCGTCCATCCCCATGGGGGCCCCGTAAACGGGATTCATCACCGGGTCCGGCCACTTCCGGTCCGTGAGCAGGAACTTCAGGTGCTCGTTCGTGTTCCCCGGGGCCTTGGGGTCGAGGAAGTACTCCGCGTCCTTGGGGTCCTTGCTCATGATGTCGAGCAGGCCGTCCAGCGGGTCGTGGGCGAGGTTCGGCCGCTGGCCGTCGAAGAAGTGCTGCCAGACGCGGGGCTTCTCCTTCTCGATCCTGATCATGTCGTCGCCGATCTCGTTCAGGAACTCCTTGCCGTACGCCTTGGGGTCTCCCTGCTTCATCATCGTGACGAGGACCTGGTAGCCGTTGGTCACGTTGCCGTAGCGCCCGAAGTTCTCCGTGCCGAGCCCCTTGAGGCCGTCCACGAACGGCCGGTACGCGTAGCTGTTCGGGTCCTTCGTGCCGGAGGCGATCGTGTCCGCGAGGCCGGCGTTGATCGAGTCGTACAGCTTCTTCTCGCCGGCCGGGATGCCCCGCTCGTTCGACGCCAGGTTCATCCGGTCCGCTATCTTCAGGGCGTCCTTCGCGCCGAGGCCGTCGAGGTACGCCTCGCTGAAGTGCTTGTCCTTCGAGTTCTGTTCGAGGATCTCGCGGTAGTGCTCCAGCTCCGCCTTCGACGCCTTGCCCTCGCGGACCTTCTCCGACAGCGCCAGCGCCTCGACGGCCTCGACGTCGCCGACCGGCTTCGCGTTGAAGCCCAGGGGCGCGGTGCCGTCCGCCCCGGAGGCGTTGAGCAGGGCGGTCTTGACGTCGGCGTCGAATTCCGTGACTGCCTTGACCGCGTCGTTGATCTTGGTCGTGTACGACATCTCCACGTCCCGCAGGCCCGGGTCGTGGCGGACGGCGTTGGCCTCCTGGGCGCTGACCTTGCTGAAGTCGTAGCTGGCGTTCCCGTACTCGGAGACCTTCATGCCGGCGGCCACGGCTTCGTCGACCGCCGCCTTCACCCGGCCCTTGAGCTCGGTGAACGTGCTGTGCGCGTCCCGGAGGAGCGACTCCATGGCGCGCGCCTCCTTCTGCGCCGAGTCGAGCTCCTTGCGGGTGATGCCGAAGTTGGTCGCGCCGACCTGCTGAGCCCGGCCGGTCCACAGCGGTCCGCCCGTGGCGACGCTCTGGACCTCCTTCTCGTACATGTCCTCGACCTTCTTGAACTTCTCCGCCATGCTCTTCCAGCCGTCGGCGGCGGTGCTCAGCTTGCCGAGGTCGATCTCCATGATCTCCTGGTACGTCGGCATCGCTCTTCCCCCTAAAGACCCGAGACCTTGGACTGCGCCGGAGCGAAGCTGTACCCCGTCACGATGTCGTTGTTGGTGAACAGCGTCGACGCGCTCCGCAGCGCGGTCTTCTCCGAGTCCAGCCGCGCCATCAGGCGCTTCACCTGGCTGTCCCAGTGGTCGTGGGCCTTCTTGAGCCCGGTCGCGGTCTCCCAGCCCTTGAACTCGGCGACGGCGCCGTTGGTGCCCTCGTCGCCGGCGTCCGCGGCCGCCTTCACATCGGGCTGGATGTGGTTCTCGATGGTTCCGGCAGCGGCCTTCTTCCTGGCCGGTGACGTCGCCAGGTCCGGCTGGTCCCCGCCCCCACCCGGGTCGGAGGGCACCTGGTTCAGCCGCGTGCTCGACGACTGGTGTTCCAGGGCGGCGGTCTTGTGCTGGGCCCACTCGTCTTCGAACGACACGGTCTCCTCCTTGGTCGAGCCTCGGCCGGGCTGGTGCGATGCTTTCAGTTTTGAGGTGCGCACGTCCAACGACGTCTGTGCAGACGTGAAGACCGCCGGGCGGGCCCGGGGCGGAGGCTCCCGCCCCGGGCCGGTGCCCGGCCGTGCCCGGTCACAGCTCCGGCATCCGCCCCGTCTGCACCAGCGACGCCCCGCCCCGGCGCCCCACGAAGTATCCGCGGCCCGGCGGCATCGGACGGGGGCGGACCGCCCCGAGCAGATCGCCCTCCGCCGGGTCGCCCGACAGGACGACGCCCTGCGCGCCCAGCTCCTTGACGCGCTGCATGAAGGACTCGTACATCGAGCGGGAGGCCCCCGCGCTGTTGCGCGCGATGATGAACCGCACACCCGTGTCCCGCGCGAAGGGCAGGTACTCCGCGAGCGGCGCCAGCGGGTTCCCCGCGCTCGTCGCCACCAGGTCGTAGTCGTCGACGACGATGAAGACCTGCGGACCCGACCACCAGCTCCGGTCCCGCAGCTGCTGCGGCGTCACGTCCTGCGGCGGCTGCCGGCGCGCGAACACGCCCGAGAGCGCCTCCATGTGCATCTGCATCGAGCTCGCCATCGGCGCGTACTCCAGGAGGTGCTCCTCCGGCAGGCTGCCGAGCAGCGCCCGCCGGTAGTCGCCCACGACGAGCTTCGCCTCGTCGGGGGAGTACCGCCGGGCGATCTGCTGGACGATCAGCCGCAGCAGGTTCGTCTTGCCGGACTCGCTCTCGCCGAAGATCAGGAAGAACGGATCCGTCTCGAAGTTGACGAAGACCGGCTCCAGGCGGGTCTCGTCGATGCCGATCGCGACGCCGTGCTGCGGGAACTCGAAGCCCTTCGGCAGCCGGTCGGCCGACAGCTTGTGCGGAAGCAGCCGCACCGGCGGCGCCGGCGGACCCTGCCAGCCGGTCCGCACGGCCTCGACGAAGGACGCCGTGCCCGCCGCGAGGTCGTCGCTCACGCTCGACCCGTCGATCCGCGGCAGCGCCCCCATGAAGTGCAGCTTCTCCGGCACCTGACCGCGCCCCGGCACCCCGGTCGGCACGTTCGCCGCGACCTTCCGGTCGAACTCCGAGTCCATGACGTCACCGAGCCGCAGTTCGAGCCGGCCCAGCATCTGGTCCTTGAGGGCCGCCCGCACCTCCATGTACCGGGAGGCCGTGATCACCACGTGGATGCCGTAGCCGAGGCCGCGCGCGGCCAGATCGGACACGGTCCCCTCCAGGCCCTCGTACTCGTTGCGGAAGCCGCCCCAGCCGTCCACCACCAGGAAGACGTCGCCCCACGCCTCGCCCGGCAGCTCGCCCGCGGCCCGCTTGCGCCGGTAGGTCCCGATCGAGTCGATGGAGTGCGCGCGGAAGAACTCCTCCCGCCGGTTCAGCACCCCCATCACCTCCGCGACCGTCCGACGCACCCGCTCCGGGTCGAGCCGGGACGCGACCCCGCCGACGTGCGGCAGGTCCGCCAGCGACGCCATGCCGCCGCCACCGAAGTCCAGGCAGTAGAACTGCACCTCGGCCGGGGTGTGGGTGAGCGCGAACGACGAGACGAGCGTCCGCAGCAGCGTCGACTTCCCGGACTGCGGACCGCCGACCACCATCATGTGGCCGGCCGCGCCCGAGAAGTCCCGGTACAGCACCTCGCGCCGCTGCTCGAACGGCTTGTCGATGAGCCCGAGCGGCACGGTGAGCGCGCCCCGGCGCGTGTACTCCGTCGCCGTGAAGCCCCGCTCCGCCGTCCGCGCGAGCCCCGGAAGGAGCTGGTCGAGCGAGGGCGCCCGGTCGAGCGGCGGCAGCCACACCTGGTGCGCCGGCACCCCCTGCCCCTCCAGACGGCGCACGATCACGTCGAGGACCGTGTCCGCCAGGGCCTCGTCCTCCTCCGCGCCCCGCCCTGCCGGGTACGCCGGGTCCGGCGCCGCGTACACCACCGGCACCGGCGCCGCCGTGAACAGCACGGGCCGCCGCTCCACCGGCAGCTGCCCCGCCTCCGGGCGCGGCCCGTCCGCCCGGTACGTCCCCGAGACGTACGCCGCCTTGAAGCGGGTCATCTCGTCCGTGCCGAACTTCAGGTAGCCCGAACCGGGCACCGACGGCAGGTGGTACGCGTCCGGCACGCCGATCGCCGTCCGCGACTCCGCCGCCGAGAAGGTCCGCAGACCGATCCGGTACGAGAGGTACGTGTCGAGGCCGCGCAGCTTGCCCTCCTCCAGGCGCTGCGAGGCCAGCAGCAGGTGCACGCCCAGTGAACGGCCGATCCGGCCGATCTGGATGAACATGTCGATGAAGTCCGGCTTGGCGCTGAGGAGTTCGGAGAACTCGTCGATCACCAGGACCAGCGACGCCAGCGGTTCGAGCGGCGCGCCCGCCGCCCGCGCCTTCTCGTAGTCGTGGATGTTGGCGTAGTTGCCCGCCGAGCGCAGCAGCTCCTGGCGCCGCTGGAGCTCGCCGCGGATCGCGTCGCCCATGCGGTCCACCAGCGTCAGGTCGTCCGCCAGGTTGGTGATGACCGCCGCCACGTGCGGCATCTGCGACATGCCCGTGAAGGTCGCGCCGCCCTTGAAGTCCGCGAGGACGAAGTTCAGCGTCTCCGAGGAGTGCGTCACCGCCAGACCGAGGACCAGCGTCCGCAGCAGCTCCGACTTGCCGGAACCCGTCGCGCCCACGCACAGTCCGTGCGGGCCCATGCCCTCCTGCGCGGCCTCCTTCAGGTCCAGCATGACCGGCTGCCCGTCCTCGCCGACGCCGATCGGCACCCGCAGCCGCTCGGCCACCGTCCTGGGCCGCCAGGTCCTGGCCACGTCCACCGAACCCGCGTCCCCCAGGTTCAGCAGATCCGTGAAGTCCAGGTTGGCGAGCAGCGGTTCGTCGTCGTCCCCGCCGCCCGTCCGCAGCGGCGCCAGCTGCCGGGCCAGCGCCTCGGCCGCCGGCAGGGACATGCCGTCCGGCAACCCCTCGTACGCGAAGCCGCCGCCCGACTCCAGACGCAACCGGCCCGGCCGCACCACCACCGACAGGCCGCCGCGCGGCTCGTCGAGCTCGCCGGACACCACTTCCACGATCGTCACGCCCTGGAGGCCCTCGGCCGCCGCGAGCAGCGAGTCCGGCGGCACCAGGCCGCCGCGGGTGGAATCGGAGTCCAGGACCACGACCACGTGCGGCTGGTCCAGCACCGGCCGGCTCTCCCGGGAGAACCGGGGCCGCCCGTCCAGCCGGGAGCGCAGCAACTGCTCCAGCTCACCCAGGTCGTCGCCGAACAGCCGCCTCGTACCGGCCCCGTCGACCTGCCCCGGCACCTGCGCGTGCGGCAGCCACTTCGTCCAGTCCCACCGCTCCCACGCCGGCCGCGCCGCCACCACGGCCAGCGTCAGGTCGTCGGGGGAGTGCAGCGTCACCAGCTGCGCCACCAGGGCCCGCGCCGCCGCCTGCGCCGACTCCGGATCGCCCGACACCGTCACGTGGTAGAACGCCCGCATCGAGACCGCCATCGGCAGTCCGTCCAGCGTGCCGTGCACCGCGAGGAACTGCTGCATCGCCCCCGCGCACAACGGCTCCAGCTCGTCCACCGGCGCCGTCTCCGGCGCCACCAGCGGCGTCGCCAGCCGCTGCGCCCCCAGGCCGATGCGGGCCTGCCCGAAGTCGCGGTCGCCGATCCGCCGCTCCCACACCCGCGACCCCTCGGCCACCACCGACCACAACTGTTCGGGAGCGGGGTGCAGATACAGCTGCGCGTCCCGCTGCGCGCGCGCCGTGCGGCGGACCGTGCGCCGGGTCTGCGCGAGGTATTTGAGGTAGTCGCGGCGGACATCCGCCATTTGCCCCTGCGTACCACGACGGAACCGCACGACCTGGGCGATGGCCATGCCGACCGTCGACGCCAGCATCAGCACGCCCATGATCCGCATGATCGGCGACGGCGTCATGAAGAAGAACACCACCGACGAACCCATGCCGAGCATCGGGAGCAACTGCATCAGCGCCGACTCCTGTTGCCCCCGCGGAAGTTCCGGCGGAGGCTCCAGAACCAGTTCCTCACCGGGTACTTCAGGAGGAAGGGACCTCGGCGGGCGTTTGACGACGATCTGGCTCACCGGCGCATCAATCCCTCGTTGGAGACGGGCTCGTGGCAGGAGCATCCGCACCGGCAGCCGGGCGCGCGGACTTCCCCCATGGGCGGTGATCCTACGTGCAGCCCCTTACGGCGCTCCCCGGTAGGGTGGCGCGCGCATCGTGCGCAACCGCGAATCAGGGGGTCCACACCGTGAGTACGACCGCAGCGACCGGCTTCTGCCGCGTCACCGTCGTGGCGCCGGACAGCCGCATCGACGTCGCGCTCCCCGAGGACATCGCCGTCGCCGACGTCTACCCGGAGATCCTGCGGCTCACCGGCCAGACCCAGGCCCCGGGCACCCCCACCGGCTACCACCTGGTCCGCCGCGACGGATCCGTCCTGGACGGCGCCCGCACCCTGGCCGCCCAGCGGGTCCTCGACGGCGACGTGCTCTCCCTGCGCCCCTTCGCCCGGTCCCTGCCGCCGGCCGTCTACGACGACGTCTCCGACGCCGTCGCCTCCGCCGTCACCCGCGACCGGCACCTGTGGAGCGACGAACTGCTGCGCGGCGCCGGACTCCTCGGCGGCGTGCTGCTCCTCGTCCTCATGAACTTCGTCCTCTGGTACGCCGACCCGGTCCGCCACGACATGCACGGCCTCCCCGGTATCGTCGCGGGCGCCGCCGGCCTCCTCCTCACCGCCTTCGCCGGCGTGCGCGCCCGCGTCTACCGGGACCGGCCGACCGCCGTCGCCCTCGGTCTCGGCGCCCTGCCCCTGCTGCTCCTGGCCGGCTCTGGCATCGTCGGCCCCGATGCCGGCCAGGGCCCCGGCCGCCTCCAGTTCCTGTTCGGCTGCGTCACCGTCCTCGTCGCCTCCGTCGTCCTCGTCGCGCTCACCCCCAGCGGGGACGCCCCCTTCGTCGCCGCCACCTTCCTCGCCGCCGTCGGCACCCTCGCCACCTTCGTCGCGATCCTCACCGGGGCGACCGCCACCGGGACCGCCGCCGTCTGCGCCCCCGTCGCCCTCGGCCTCGTCGCCTTCCTGCCCGGCCTCTCCGCACGCTTCGCCCGGCTGCCCATCGGCTACGCCGCCCCGCGCAGCGCCGCCGACGACGAATTCCTCGGCGACCCGCGGCAGCCCGGCGGGGAGGCCCGTCCCGTGGACGGCGAGCGCATCGCGCTCCAGGCCCGCCGCGGCCACGAGATGCTTCTCGGCCTGGTCGGCGGCTGCGCGGCCGTCGTCGTCGGCTCCGCCGCCGTCCTCGGTTTCGCCGGAAACGTCTGGGGCCAGCTCCTCGCCCTCGCCTCCGGCCTCGCGATGCTGCTGCGCGCCCGCCTCTTCCGCTACACCTCCCAGGTCGCCTGCGCCCTGGTCGCCGGCATCGCCGCCATCGCGCTGCTCGTCCTCGGCCTCTCCCTGAACCCGCCGGCCGACCTGGTCGGGGATCTCCTGGTGTACGGGGACCGCGGCGGCCTCGACATCCGTACGATCTGGCTCACCGCCGCCGTCGCCGGCGGAGCCGCGCTGGTCACCGCGATCGGCCTGATCGTCCCGAAGAAGGGGCTCTCGCCCTTCTGGGGCCGCCTGCTCGACCTGACCGAGGGCTTCGTCCTGCTCTCCCTCGTCCCGCTCTGCCTCGCCGTCCTCGACGTCTTCACCACGGTCCGCTCCCTCACCGGCGCGTAGCCCGCCGACGGGAGGGGGCCCCCGGGGCCGCTCCGGCGAACTGGTACGCTGTGTGACGGCCGTTTGTGTACGCGCTCCCGGAAGCCCTCGAAGCCTCTGGAAGCTGCGCCCATCGGACCTTCGCCCGCCGAGTCACGGAAGCTTCCCCTGAGAACCAGACCAGGGGCACTCGCGGGCGCACGAACCAAGAGGAGATCCGCGTGGCTCTCGACGCCGCCGTCAAGAAGCAGATCATGGCCGAGTTCGGCACCAAGGAGGGCGACACCGGCTCCCCTGAGGTCCAGGTCGCGATGCTGACCCGCCGCATCTCGGACCTGACCGAGCACCTCAAGCAGCACAAGCACGACCACCACTCCCGCCGTGGTCTGCTGATCCTGGTCGGCCAGCGCCGCCGCCTGCTGCAGTACCTGGCCAAGAAGGACATCCAGCGCTTCCGTACGCTGGTCGACCGCCTCGGCATCCGCCGCGGCGCGGCCGGCGGCGCCAAGTAGGACGCCGTGGAGGGAGCGGTTCCCATGTTCAGGGGGCCGCTCCCTTTGCCGTACGTGCGAGAAACCCGCGCGTCCCTTTAGTCTGGTAGCACAACCCCATACGACGAGCGAGAAGCCGCCGGCCGGCCGCCGGTCCTCGGTAGTGGCCCCCGGAACCGAATCCCCGGGTGCTTCGATCGAAGACCGGCCCGCCTCAGAAGCGCTTCTCCGCCGCCGTCGCACACCGTCCCCGGCCACACGGGCCCGGGACGCAAAGACGAACACGTAGGAGAAACCCATAGTGGAGAACGAGACCCACTACGCCGAGGCCGTCATCGACAACGGCGCCTTCGGCACCCGCACCATCCGCTTCGAGACCGGCCGCCTCGCCAAGCAGGCCGCCGGCTCCGCCGTCGCCTACCTGGACGACGACACGATGGTCCTCTCGGCGACCACCGCCTCGAAGCGCCCCAAGGACCAGCTCGACTTCTTCCCCCTGACGGTGGACGTCGAGGAGCGGATGTACGCGGCCGGCAAGATCCCCGGCTCCTTCTTCCGCCGGGAGGGCCGCCCCTCCGAGGACGCCGTCCTCACCTGCCGCCTGATCGACCGCCCGCTGCGCCCCTCCTTCAAGAAGGGCCTGCGCAACGAGATCCAGATCGTCGAGACGATCATGGCACTCAACCCCGACCACCTGTACGACGTGGTCGCCATCAACGCCGCCTCCTGCTCCACGCAGCTCGCCGGCCTGCCCTTCTCCGGGCCGATCGGCGGCACCCGCGTCGCCCTGATCAAGGGCCAGTGGGTCGCCTTCCCGACGCACACCGAGCTCGAGGACGCCGTCTTCGACATGGTCGTCGCCGGCCGCGTCCTGGAGGACGGCGACGTCGCGATCATGATGGTCGAGGCCGAGGCCACCGAGAAGACCATCCAGCTGGTCAAGGACGGTGCCGAGGCGCCGACCGAGGAGGTCGTCGCCGCCGGTCTCGAGGCCGCGAAGCCCTTCATCAAGGTCCTCTGCAAGGCCCAGTCGGACCTCGCCGCCAAGGCCGCCAAGCCCACCGGCGAGTTCCCGGTCTTCCTCGACTACCAGGACGACGTCCTGGAGGCGCTCTCCTCCGCCGTCAAGGGCGAGCTGGCCCAGGCGCTCACCATCGCCGGCAAGCAGGAGCGCGAGGCCGAGCTCGACCGCATCAAGGAGCTCGCCGCCGAGAAGCTCCTCCCGGCCTTCGAGGGCCGCGAGAAGGAGATCTCGGGCGCCTACCGCGCGCTGACCAAGAAGCTGGTCCGCGAGCGCATCATCAAGGACAAGGTCCGCATCGACGGCCGCGGCATCACGGACATCCGTACGCTCGCCGCCGAGGTCGAGGCCATCCCGCGCGTGCACGGCTCGGCGCTCTTCGAGCGTGGCGAGACCCAGATCCTGGGCGTCACCACCCTCAACATGCTCCGCATGGAGCAGCAGCTGGACACCCTCTCCCCGGTGACCCGCAAGCGCTACATGCACAACTACAACTTCCCGCCGTACTCCGTCGGCGAGACCGGCCGCGTGGGCTCGCCCAAGCGCCGCGAGATCGGCCACGGCGCCCTCGCCGAGCGCGCCCTCGTGCCGGTCCTCCCGACCCGCGAGGAGTTCCCCTACGCGATCCGCCAGGTGTCCGAGGCCCTCGGCTCCAACGGCTCGACGTCCATGGGTTCGGTCTGCGCCTCCACCATGTCCCTGCTGAACGCCGGCGTGCCGCTCAAGGCCCCCGTCGCCGGCATCGCCATGGGCCTGATCTCCGAGGAGATCGACGGCCAGACGCACTACGTCGCCCTCACCGACATCCTCGGTGCGGAGGACGCCTTCGGCGACATGGACTTCAAGGTCGCCGGTACGAAGGAGTTCGTCACCGCCCTCCAGCTCGACACCAAGCTGGACGGCATCCCGGCCTCCGTCCTGGCCGCGGCCCTCAAGCAGGCCCGCGACGCCCGCCTCCACATCCTCGACGTGATGATGGAAGCGATCGACACCCCGGACGAGATGTCCCCCAACGCCCCGCGGATCATCACCGTCAAGATCCCCGTGGACAAGATCGGCGAGGTCATCGGCCCCAAGGGCAAGATGATCAACCAGATCCAGGAGGACACCGGCGCCGAGATCACGATCGAGGACGACGGCACCATCTACATCGGTGCCCAGGTCGGCTCGCAGGCCGAGGCCGCCCGCGCCACGATCAACGGCATCGCCAACCCGACCATGCCGGAGGTCGGCGAGCGCTACCTGGGCACGGTCGTCAAGACCACGACCTTCGGTGCCTTCGTCTCCCTGCTCCCGGGCAAGGACGGCCTGCTGCACATCTCGCAGATCCGCAAGCTCGCCGGTGGCAAGCGCGTGGAGAACGTCGAGGACGTGCTCGCGATCGGCTCCAAGGTCCAGGTCGAGATCGCCGAGATCGACCAGCGCGGCAAGCTCTCCCTGATCCCCGTGATCGCGGACGAGGACGCCGCCGAGGGTGACAAGGACGACGCCGCCAAGTGACGTCCCGTAGTTCCCGCGCGACGGCCCGCCCCTCCTCCGAGGGGCGGGCCGTCGCCCGTACCCAAACGCTTCTCCCGGGCAGGGACGGCATCGGCACGGTCCGGCGCACCACCCTCCCCGGCGGCCTCCGCGTCGTCACCGAGACCCTTCCCTCCGTGCGCTCCGCCACCTTCGGCATCTGGGCGCACGTCGGGTCCCGCGACGAGACCCCGGCGCTCAACGGGGCGACGCACTACCTGGAACACCTCCTCTTCAAGGGCACCCGCGAGCGGTCCGCCCTCGACATCTCCGCCGCGATCGACGCGGTCGGCGGCGAGATGAACGCCTTCACGGCGAAGGAGTACACCTGCTACTACGCCCGGGTCCTCGACACCGACCTGCCGCTGGCGATCGACGTCGTCTGCGACATGCTGACCGGCTCCCTCGTCCTCGACGAGGACGTGGAGGCCGAGCGCGGGGTCATCCTCGAAGAGATCGCGATGACCGAGGACGACCCCGGCGACGTCGTGCACGAGCTGTTCGCGCAGACGATGTTCGGCGACACCCCGCTGGGCCGCCCGGTCCTCGGCACCGTCGACACCGTCAACGCCCTCACCCGGAGCCAGATCGCCCGCTTCTACAAGAAGCACTACGACCCGACCCACCTGGTCGTCGCCGCCGCCGGCAACGTCGACCACGCCACGGTCGTGCGCCGGGTCCGCCGCGCCTTCGAGAAGGCCGGCGCCCTCGGACGCGCCGACGCCGTCCCCGTCGCCCCCCGCGACGGCGCCCGCACCCTGCGCGCGGCGGGCCGCGTCGAACTCCTCGGCCGCAAGACCGAGCAGGCCCACGTGGTCCTCGGCATGCCGGGCCTGGCCCGCACCGACGAGCGCCGCTGGGCCCTCGGCGTGCTGAACACCGCCCTCGGCGGCGGCATGTCCTCCCGCCTCTTCCAGGAGGTCCGCGAGAAGCGCGGCCTGGCCTACAGCGTGTACTCGTACACCTCGGGCTTCGCCGACTGCGGCCTCTTCGGGGTGTACGCGGGCTGCCGGCCCAACCAGGTCCACGACGTCCTGGAGATCTGCCGGGACGAGCTGGCCAAGGCCGCCTCCGACGGCCTCACGGACGAGGAGATCCGCCGCGCGATCGGCCAGCTCTCCGGCTCGACCGTGCTCGGCCTGGAGGACACCGGCGCGCTGATGAACCGCATCGGCAAGAGCGAGCTGTGCTGGGGCACCCAGATGTCGGTCGACGACATGCTGACCCGGATCGCCGCCGTCACCCCGGACGAGGTCCGGGAGGTCGCCCGCGATGTACTGGAGCAGCGGCCCTCGCTCGCGGTGATCGGCCCGCTGAAGGACAAGCAGGCCGACCGCCTCCGGCAAGCGGTCTCCTGACCCACGAGTCCCCCTTAAGGAAGAGCAATGAGCAAGCTGCGCGTGGCGGTCCTCGGCGCGAAGGGCCGCATCGGCTCCGAAGCGGTCCGGGCCGTCGAGGCCGCCGAGGACATGGAACTGGTCGCGGCCCTCGGCCGCGGCGACGGACTGGAGGCGCTCACCGAGGCGGGCGCCCAGGTCGTCGTCGAGCTGACCACTCCGGACTCGGTGATGGAGAACCTCGACTTCTGCGTGCGCCACGGCATCCACGCGGTCGTCGGCACGACCGGCTGGACCGAGGAGCGCCTCGCGCGGCTGCGGACCTGGCTCGACGCCTCTCCGGGGACCGGCGTCCTCATCGCCCCGAACTTCTCCGTCGGCGCGGTCCTCACCATGAGGTTCGCCCAGCTCGCGGCCCCGTACTTCGAGTCGGTCGAGGTCGTCGAGCTGCACCACCCGAACAAGGTGGACGCCCCCTCGGGCACCGCCACCCGCACCGCCCAGCTCATCGCCGAGGCCCGGTCGAAGGCAGGCCGCGCTCCGCAGCCCGACGCCACGACCACCGCCCTGGACGGTGCGCGGGGGGCGGACGTGGACGGCGTGCCCGTGCACGCGGTACGCCTCCGGGGCCTGCTGGCCCACCAGGAGGTGCTGCTCGGCGGCGAGGGCGAGACCCTCACCGTCCGCCACGACTCCCTGCACCACTCCAGCTTCATGCCGGGCATCCTCCTGGGCGCCCGCCGCGTGACCACCGCCCCGGGCCTCACCTTCGGCCTGGAACACTTCCTGGACCTGGGCTGACGGCCATGGGCGGAAAGATCACGTACGTCTTCCTCGCCACCGTCCTGGTGCTCGTCTTCGGGGTGGTGGCGATGGAGGGCGTCCTGCTGCTCCTCACGGGCGAGCCGGCCGCCATGGGCATGGGCGCGGTGGCGTTCCTGCTGCCGCTCGTCGGCGGCTGGTTCCTCTGGAAGAACACCCGCTTCGCGCGCCGGGCGAACCGTCTCGCCGCCGAACTGGAGGCGGAGGGCGGCCTGCCCGTCGACGAGCTGCGGCGCACGGCGGGCGGCCGGATCGACCGCGACTCGGCCGACGAGGTCTTCGCGCGGCGCAAGGCCGAGGCGGAGGAATCGCCCGGGGACTGGCGCTGCTGGTTCCGGCTCGCGGTCGCCTACCACGACGCCCGTGACACCCCCAGGGCCCGCCAGGCGATGCAGCGGGCCATCGCGCTCCACGAGGGGCGTCCGGTCAGCGTGTAGCGACCGGGGCCGTGCCGTACTCGGCGTTCCACGCCTCGACCGTGTCGGCGGCCCGGTCGAACGCCTCCACCCGGGAGAGGAAGTCGGCGCCGTGGTCGGTGAGCAGCAGCAGCTGCTCACCGCGACGGCGGCCGAGCACCAGGGCCTGTCCCTGGACGGTACGGGGGAGCCCCAGCCAGCGCACCGGCTGCTGCGCGGTCCGTACGGACGCCACATCGGCCCACGGCACGGTGAGGGTCGAGAGGAAGCCCACGCGCCGCACGCCGGCCCGGCTCACCCAGGTGCCCATCCGCAGCATCCGCAGCGTGGCCAGGATGATGAGCAGGGCGATGCCGAAGGTGACGCCCCCGCCGCCGAAGGAGCCCGCCGCGGCGACGATCACCGCGGCGAGGAGCACGAAGGAGGCGAGCAGCAGCGAGAGCGCCGCCGCCCCGACCCGCCAGGACCCCGGCCGGTACGGACGGCGCCACTGGTCGTGGTCGTCGAACGGCAGGGCGACAGGGTCGGTCGTGTCAAAAGCACGGTCGGCCGTCAGGAAGGGCAGGGGCACGACAGGTCCTCACTCACAAGCACGCTCGAAGGGGCGATGCCCGGTGAGGCTACCTCAGTGGCCTTCGGAGGCCGCGGACTGCTGCTGGCGGGCGGCCGATTCGCCCGACTGGAGCGACGGCATCCCGAAGACCAGCGCCCCGACGAGACCGGCCACGACGGTCAGTCCGAGCAGGGTACGGCCCACGATCTGCGAGGCGCTGGGACGTTCCCGGGGCGGCGGAGTGACGTTACTGCGAAAGTGGTCGGCCTCCACGACGAACGCGAACGGTACGGCCTCTTTCCGGCGGAACATCAGAGCCACTCTCCTGGGATGTCGTCTGGGGGTGTCGTCGTGTATTCACCTGTACAGACGAGGAAACCGGTCCTTTGGTGCCCGTTTTCGCCAAGGATTTCACCAAACCGGCCGAATGCAGTCCTCCAGGAGGACTCCAGGAGGAGGGGGTCCGACCTCCGGAGGACCCTCGTTAAAGTGGGCGGCTGCACCCCGACTGGAAGGACCGCTGGTGAGCGACAGCCCCACCGAGAACGTGAAGATCGACTTCAGGAGCGACGTCACCGTCGACCTGGTCAAGAGCGCGGCGGCCGACTCCGACGTCCTGTGGGCCGCCCGGGTCTCCACGGCGGGCGAGCAGTCCCTCGAAGAGCTCCAGAAGGACCCCGAGCGCTCCAAGGGCCTCATCAACTACCTCATGCGGGATCGCCACGGCAGCCCGTTCGAGCACAACTCGATGACCTTCTTCATCAGCGCCCCGATCTTCGTGTTCCGCGAGTTCATGCGGCACCGCGTGGGCTGGTCGTACAACGAGGAATCGGGCCGCTACAGGGAGCTCCAGCCGGTCTTCTACGTCCCCGACACCTCCCGCAAGCTCGTCCAGGAGGGCCGCCCCGGCAAGTACGTCTTCGTCGAGGGCACCCCGGAGCAGCACGAGCTGACGAGCCGCGCGATGGAGGACTCCTACCGGCAGGCGTACGAGACATACCGGGAGATGCTGGCCGCCGGCGTCGCCCGCGAGGTCGCCCGCGCGGTCCTTCCGGTCGGGCTCTTCTCCTCGATGTACGCCACGTGCAACGCGCGCTCGCTCATGCACTTCCTGGGCCTGCGCACCCAGCACGAGCTGGCCGCGGTCCCGTCCTTCCCGCAGCGGGAGATCGAGATGGTCGGCGAGCGGATGGAGGAGCACTGGGCCCGGCTGATGCCGCTGACCCACGCGGCCTTCAACAAGAACGGCCGTGTGGCCCCGTAGGGCACACATGTCCGACCCCGCCATGCGAAGTGTCCGTATTGCGGGGTTTCGAGAAGTTCATCTAGGCTGATCAAACGGACCCGGCGCTGCCTGAACCCCCGAGCAGGCAGCGCCGGGCTCCTTCTCTCCCGTCCCCCCAGAGGGGCACCCGGTGCTGAGCAGCGAGTAGCGTGGTACCCATGGCTCCGATCTCCACTCCGCAGACCCCCTTCGGGCGGGTCCTCACCGCCATGGTCACGCCCTTCACGGCGGACGGCGCACTCGACCTCGACGGTGCCCAGCGGCTCGCCACCCACCTGGTGGACGCGGGCAACGACGGCCTCGTCGTCAACGGCACCACCGGCGAGTCCCCCACCACCAGCGACGCGGAGAAATCGGAGCTGGTACGAGCGGTACGGGAGGCGGTCGGCGACCGCGCCCACGTCGTCGCCGGCATCGGCACCAACGACACCCGCCACTCGGTCGAGCTGGCCCGCGCCGCCGAGCGCGACGGGGCCCACGGCCTCCTCGCCGTGACGCCCTACTACAACAAGCCTCCGCAGGAGGGCCTGTACCGGCACTTCTCGGCCATCGCCGACGCCACCGAGCTCCCGGTGATGCTGTACGACATCCCCGGCCGCAGCGGCGTCCCGATCGACACCGAGACGATCGTCCGCCTCGCCGAGCACCCGCGCGTCGTCGCCAACAAGGACGCCAAGGGCGACCTGGCCGGCGCGAGCTGGGCCATCGCGCGCTCCGGCCTCGCCTGGTACTCCGGCGACGACATGCTCAACCTGCCGCTGCTCTCCGTCGGCGCCTGCGGCTTCGTCTCCGTCGTGGGCCACGTCGCCACCCCGGAGCTCCGCGCCCTCCTCGACGCCCACCTGGGCGGCGAGGTGCAGAAGGCGACCGAGATCCACCAGAGGCTGCTCCCGGTCTACACCGGCATGTTCCGCACCCAGGGCGTCATGACCACCAAGGCCGCCCTCGCCCTCCAGGGCCTCCCCGCCGGCCCGCTGCGGCCCCCGCTCGTCGAGCTCTCCCCGCAGGAGACGGAGCAGCTCAAGGTCGATCTGGCCGCCGGCGGGGTAGAACTCTGATCAACGACTTCACAACTGAACATCGTCACCAGTCGAAAACCACAACAGCAAGTGCACGAATGTCATGCGCGCCACGTGCCAGGGGGTACGTGGCGTGCGTGGTGAGGAGAGTCTTTTGAGTCATCCGCATCCTGAACTCGGTGCCCCGCCGAAGCTGCCGAAGGGCGCCCTGCGCGTCATCCCGCTCGGCGGGCTCGGTGAGATCGGCCGGAACATGACGGTCTTCGAGTTCGACGGCCGTCTGCTCATCGTCGACTGCGGCGTCCTCTTCCCCGAGGAGGAGCAGCCCGGCGTCGACCTGATCCTGCCGGACTTCACCATCATCCGGGACCGCCTCGACGACATCGAGGGCATCGTGCTCACGCACGGGCACGAGGACCACATCGGTGCCGTCCCCTACCTGCTCCGGCTCAAGCCGGACATCCCGCTGATCGGCTCCAAGCTGACCCTCGCGCTGATCGAGGCCAAGCTCCAGGAGCACCGCATCCGCCCCTACACCCTCGAGGTGAAGGAGGGCGACCGGGAGAGCCTGGGCGCGTTCGACTGCGAGTTCATCGCGGTCAACCACTCCATCCCGGACGCGCTCGCGGTCGCGATCCGCACCCCCGCGGGCACGGCCGTCGCCACCGGCGACTTCAAGATGGACCAGCTCCCGCTGGACGGCCGCCTCACCGACCTGCACGCGTTCGCGCGGCTCAGCGAGGAGGGCATCGACCTCCTGCTGTCCGACTCGACGAACGCCGAGGTCCCGGGCTTCGTCCCGCCGGAGCGGGAGATCTCGAACGTCCTGCGGAACGTCTTCGCGAACGCCCCGAAGCGGATCATCGTGGCCAGCTTCGCCAGCCACGTGCACCGCATCCAGCAGATCCTCGACGCCGCCCACGAGTATGGCCGCCGGGTCGCCTTCGTCGGCCGCTCGATGGTCCGCAACATGGGCATCGCCCGCGACCTGGGCTACCTCCGGGTCCCGGCCGGCCTCGTCGTGGACGTGAAGATCCTCGACGACCTGCCGGACGACGAGGTCGTGCTCGTCTGCACGGGTTCCCAGGGCGAGCCGATGGCGGCCCTGTCCCGCATGGCCAACCGCGACCACCAGATCCGGATCGTCCCGGGCGACACCGTGATCCTGGCGTCGTCCCTGATCCCGGGCAACGAGAACGCGGTCTACCGCGTGATCAACGGCCTGACCCGCTGGGGCGCGAACGTCGTCCACAAGGGCAACGCCAAGGTCCACGTCTCGGGCCACGCCTCGGCCGGCGAGCTGCTGTACTTCTACAACATCTGCAGGCCGAAGAACCTCATGCCGGTCCACGGCGAATGGCGCCACCTGCGCGCCAACGCCGAACTCGGCGCGATGACGGGCATTCCCAAGGACCACATCGTCATCGCCGAGGACGGCGTCGTCGTCGACCTGGTCGACGGCCGCGCCCGGATCACCGGCAAGGTCCAGGCGGGGTACGTGTACGTGGACGGCCTCTCGGTCGGCGACGTCACCGAGACCTCCCTCAAGGACCGCCGGATTCTCGGCGAGGAGGGCATCATCTCGGTCTTCGTCGTGATCGACTCGTCGTCCGGCAAGATCGTGGGCGGCCCGCACGTCCACGCCCGCGGCTCCGGCATCGACGACTCCGCGTTCGACGCGGTGCTCCCGAAGATCGACCAGGCGCTCAACAAGTCCTTCCAGGACGGCGTCGTCGAGCCCCACCAGCTCCAGCAGCTGATCCGCCGCTCCGTTGGCAAGTGGGTCTCCGACACCTACCGCCGGCGTCCGATGATCCTTCCGGTCGTCGTCGAGGTCTGACCGCGCTGACCAGCGCGAACAGGAGCGGGGCGCCACGATTTGCATCGGGGCGCCCCGCTCCAGTACGTTTACGGCTCCGCCAGAACGGGAAGCCCCGGCGCCGATGTGCGCCCGGAAGGCCGAACGGGAGGCGGAAAGACCGACTCAGAACTTCTGATAAAGTCGGAACCGCCGGAAGGACCCGGAGCGAAAGCGAAAGGGACCGGAAAGCACCGGGGAAATCGGATCGGAAAGATCTGATAGAGTCGGAAACGCAAGACCGAAGGGAAAAGCCCGGAGGAAAGCCCGGTGAGGGTGAGTACGAAGGAAGCGTCCGTTCCTTGAGAACTCAACAGCGTGCCAAAAATCAACGCCAGATTAGTTGATACCCCGTCCGGCCGGACCTGTCCGGTTGGTCGAGGTTCCTTTGAAAAATCAAGTCCGCCCCTTTGCCGGGGTGGCACACACAGCGAGGACGCTGTGGGCAGCCGGCCTTATTCCGGTCTGGCTGTCCCGCTCAACGCGAGTGTTTCACCCGATTACGGGTACACATTCACGGAGAGTTTGATCCTGGCTCAGGACGAACGCTGGCGGCGTGCTTAACACATGCAAGTCGAACGATGAAGCCCTTCGGGGTGGATTAGTGGCGAACGGGTGAGTAACACGTGGGCAATCTGCCCTTCACTCTGGGACAAGCCCTGGAAACGGGGTCTAATACCGGATACGACCCGCCGAGGCATCTCGGCGGGTGGAAAGCTCCGGCGGTGAAGGATGAGCCCGCGGCCTATCAGCTTGTTGGTGGGGTAATGGCCTACCAAGGCGACGA
>NZ_JBVIZC010000008.1:0-371427 GCF_055591945.1 Streptomyces sp. NPDC041191
AAAGGAGGAACAACAGGCGAAGGCTTGAAAGACACCGCAACAGGATCCCACCAACGAGGCCAGCGCACCCACGGAACTAACGAAAAGATCAGTAGTACGGGGTTTCCGCCCACGGCCCGGTGAGCCGGGAGAAGCCCGCGCGGCGAACCGCCACGGGCAGGGGCCGCCCGGCGTCCGGGGCGTCGCCCGGACCTGCCTGTACGGCGGCGCGTACGCGGTCCTCACCGGCCTCACCGGCCTCGCCGACCTCGCGGCCCGCCGGGGCGTCGAGGTCGCGTACGTCTCCGGGACGGACCCCGCTGGGCCGGGTGCGGGAGGAGGCCCCGGGAAAGGCGTCCTGACCGGGGGTCAGTCCTCCCGTTCCCGCTCGGCCATCCGGATCACGCATACCGCCACCGCGACGAGGAGGGCGGCGTCCGCGTCCTCCCGGACCACGTTCACCGCGTACGTGTCGCGGACGCGGAACCACTGCCGGGAGACGTGGGCCAGGAGTTCGCCCTCGTACTCGACGGCGAACTCGCGGTTCAGGACCCGGCCGCTGACGTCCAGCGCGGTGCCCTCGACGAGCGTCACCCGGTAGTGGTCGCGCAGCAGCGAGAGCCGTTTGCGGCGGACGGTCGCCAGCGGCTCCCCGCCGCGCTCGATCGTCATCGCGTCCCGCAGGCCGAGCAGCTTCTGCCGGAGCGTGACCAGGACCCGCCCCTCGGGGTCCTTCAGCTCCAGGGTGTCGCGCAACCGCAGGGCCTTGCCGTCGACGAGGAAGGCGTGGCGGCCCTCCTCGTCCTCGATCCAGTAGTCGTCGCCGATCGCGAAGATCTTGTCCCGTACGAGGTATTTCACCCCGTCATGCCTGCCCGCCGCGCGCCGCTTCTCACCCGAAGTACCGGGTGAACGCGTCCGGGGTCGCCCCCAGCAGCCCCCCGTAGGGCGCGTCGAGCTGATGGATCAGCAGCACCGTGAAGGCGATGAACCCGGACAGGCCCATCACCATCACCACATGGGTCGTGCTCTTCTTGATCCCGAAGATGAACATGAACGCGAGCGTCAGCAGGCCGCCGAGCAGCAGTCCGGTCCACAGCACGGGGGAGAGGCTCTCCTGCGCCGCCGCCTCCCGGCCGCGCCGCGCGTCGTCCACGTAACCGATCTGGGCCAGCACCTCCTGGGCCGCGATCTGCTCGGACACCCGTTCGGTGCGGGTCACCTCGCCCGCCCGCCGCAGCTGGTCGAGCAGCGTCCAGCCGGAGGAGTCCAGCGGTTCGCGGGCGGCCATCGCGGGCCACTCGACGTCCACGACGTGGTGCGCGTACGCCCGGGCCGCGTCGCGCACCGGCTGTCGCTGGGCGGTGGGGAGGGAGTCCGCGAGGAGGTACGTCTGGTGCAGGGCGCTGGCCTCGGCCTGGACGTGGTCGGCGGCGGCGGAACGGGTCTCCCAGACCGAGACCAGGCAGAGGCCGAGGACGACGGCGTAGAGGACCGACACCATCATGGCGATGTACTCGGCCACGTCCTCGCGCGGCTCCTCGTCCTCGCCGACCGGGAAGAACCTGGTCTTGGCGAAGACGGAGAGGGCGGCGACGAGCGCGACCCCGAGGACGACGACGAAGGTCAGGAGCACGGCGGTCACCCCTTCCGGTTTCCGAGCAGGGCGGCGGCGACGGCCGCCGGGATCAGGAGCAGCAACAGCATCAGGACGACCCCGAACTCCCGCGCCTCCCGCCCCCGCCGCCGCAGCCGCCCGAGGAGCCCCTCGCCGTCGAGTCCGGTGGCGCGGCGGAGCGCGGGGGTCTCGGAGGCGGGGGCCCGGCCCGGGGGGACCCCCGGGGGAACGGGGGCGGGCGGCACGGCGGCTCCGGGGGGTACGGCTCGCGGGGGTACGGCTCCGGGGGGCGTGGCGCCCGGGGGGACGGCTCCGGGGGCGACGCCCGCACCGGGTCCGGCTCCGGCACCGGCTCCCGCTCCGGGTCCGGCACCGGCTCCCGCTCCCGCACCGGGTCCCGCTCCGGCACCGGCTCCCGCGCCGGTTCCTGTCCCGGCCTCCGTCCCTGTCCCGGCCTCCGTCCCGGGGGTCACGGGCGCCTCGGGGGACCCGGGGGCCTCTGGAGACGCAGGGGCCCCGACGGACCGGAGTACCCCGGGAATGCCGAGGAGCCCGGTGGGTCCCTCCGCCGTGAGAACCCCCGGTGCCAACGGGTACGGCCTGGCCGCCGGGGTTCCGGCGGCCCCCGGAGCCCCGCCGTTCCCCGCCCCGGCCTCGCCGCCCCCGATCACGACCTCCCCCGGCTCCAGCCCGGCCGCCTCCGAGGTCCCGGCGGCTCCGGGGATACCGGCCGCCCCCGGAGTCCCGGCCGCACCCGGCGTCCCGGCCGCACCCGGCGTCCCGGCCGCACCCGGCGTCCCGGCCGCACCCGGCGTCCCGGCCGCCCCCGGAGTCCCGGCCGCGCCCGGAGCCCCCGGGGTCCCGGGGTTCGTCGCCGCGCCCGAAGACGTGCCCGCCCCGGCACCCGAAGCCGTACCCGCTCCGGCTCCCGCCCCGCCCCCCGTCCCCGCCGCTCCCGGAGCACTCCCCCCGGCCCCCGTCCCCGCCGCCGGCCCGCTCTCCTCCACCACGAAGTCGGCCGAGGCGCCCGCCGTGAGCACCGGTGCCGAGACCCGCTCGCCCCCCGCCCCGAACGTGGTCGCCAGGTCGCTCCCGGTGGCGAGGCCCGTGCTCCGGTAGGTCCCCGGGGGGAGCCGTACGGTGGCCGTGCAGAGGGCCGAGGTGTCCGGGGCGAGGACGGACACGGTCCCGCCCGCTCCCCCGCAGTCCGGGGCGCCCGGCGCGAGGCCGAGGCCGGGGTCCTCGACCAGCACGTTCTGGAGGGGGAGGTTCCCCGTGTTGGTGACGGTGTACGTCACGGTGGCCGCGCCCGGCTCCGGGGCGCCGACCGCCACCTGTTCGGTGAGCTGGAGGGCCCCGGCGACCCCGGTGTACCCGGAGGGGGCGGTCGTGGTGAGGCGCCGTGACAGGGAGGGGACGTCGCCCTCGGCCCGCACGGTGTCCCGGTGGGCGCCGGGCAGGGCGGGGAAGCGGGCGACGCACTCCGTCTCCCCGAGCGCCGGGAGGGGGCGGTCCGGACACCGCGCGGCCCCGGCCGGGACCCCGGGGTCCAGGATCCGTACGTGGTACAGGTCCGCCTCGCCCCGGTTCACCAGCAGGTACCGCTTCACGACCTCCGCCCCGGCCCGTACCTCCGGGGGGTGCCGTCCGCTGTCGGCGCGGCCGTTCACGGTCACGGTCAGCCGCAGGGCCTCGTCCCCGACCCCGCCGGCCCAGGCGGAGGGGGCGGAGGAGAGGAACGGGACGATCTCCGGCAGGACGAGCAGCACCAGCACGAGCGGCACCGCAACGAGGGACCCGCCGCTCACCCGACAGCGGGAATAGTCCGATGATCTGACCGCACGCTGTGCCATGCCCGCCATGCTGACGGGCCCCCGCCCCCGAACCCGTTCCCGGACACGCCCCTCACCCCGCCCGGCCCCCACTTTCCACCCGTACGGCACCCTTGACCCATGAACGCTCCCGAGCCCACCCCCGCGCCCCGGCGCGCCCGTGTCCGCGCCCCCGAGCTGATCGGCAAGGGCGGCTGGCTGAACACGGGCGGGGAAGACCTGTCCCTCGCCGGCCTGCGGGGGAAGATCGTCCTCCTCGACTTCTGGACCTTCTGCTGCGTGAACTGCCTGCACGTCCTCGACGAGCTGCGCGAACTGGAGGAGAAGCACCGCGACACCCTGGTGGTCGTCGGGGTGCACTCGCCGAAGTTCGTGCACGAGGCCGAGCACCGGGCGGTGGTGGACGCCGTCGAGCGGTACGAGGTGCACCACCCCGTACTGGACGACCCGGAGCTGGCGACCTGGAAGCAGTACGCCGTGCGGGCCTGGCCGACGCTCGTCGTGATCGACCCCGAGGGGTACGTCGTCGCCCAGCACGCCGGCGAGGGCCACGCCAACGCGATCCGGAACCTGGTCGAGGAGCTGGAGGCCGAGCACGGGGCCAAGGGGACGCTGCGGCGCGGCGACGGCCCGTACGTGGCGCCGGAGCCCGTCGCCACCGACCTGCGCTTCCCGGGCAAGGTCATCACCCTCCCGTCCGGGAACTTCCTGGTCTCCGACACCACCCGGCACCAGCTCGTCGAGCTGGCGGCGGACGGCGAGACCGTCGTGCGCCGCGTCGGAGAGGGCGTCTTCCGCGAGCCGCAGGGGCTCACGCTGCTCCCCGACGGCAAGGTCGTCGTCGCCGACACCGTGCACCACTCCCTGCGCACGTACGACCCGGAGAGCGGCGCGATCGAACTGCTCGCGGGCACCGGCAAGCAGTGGTGGCAGGGGTCCCCGACCTCGGGGCCCGCCCTGGAGGTCGACCTGTCCTCGCCGTGGGACGTGGCCTGGTGGCAGGGGAAGGTGTGGATCGCCATGGCCGGCGTCCACCAGCTGTGGACGTACGACCCGGAGACCGGGACCGTCGGGGTCGCGGCCGGGACGACCAACGAGGGCCTGGTCGACGGGCCCGCCGCCGAGGCGTGGTTCGCGCAGCCCTCCGGGCTCGCGGCCGCCGGGGACCGGCTGTGGATCGCGGACTCCGAGACCAGCGCCCTGCGCTGGATCGACACGGACGGGACCGTCCGCACCGCCGTCGGCACCGGCCTCTTCGACTTCGGCCACCGCGACGGCGACGCGGGCCAGGCGCTGTTCCAGCACCCGCTGGGCGTGACCGCCCTGCCCGACGGCTCGGTGGCCGTCAGCGACACGTACAACCACGCCCTGCGCCGCTACGACCCCGCCACCGGCGAGGTCACCACCCTCGCCACCGACCTGCGCGAGCCGAGCGACGCGGTCCTGGTGGACGGCGACATCGTGGTGGTCGAGTCCGCCCGGCACCGGCTGACCCGGCTGCGGCTGCCCGAGGAGGCCGTCCGGGTCGAGGCCGTCGCCCACCGCACCCGGCGCGAGGCCACCGAGGTGGCACCCGGCCGCCTCCGCCTCGACGTCGTCTTCCGGGCGCCGACCGGGCAGAAGCTGGACGAGCGGTACGGCCCCTCGACCCGGCTCCTGGTCTCCTCGACCCCGCCGGAGCTGCTGCTCGGCGGCGAGGGCACGGGCACGGACCTCTTCCGCGAGCTCGACCTGAACCCGGAGGTCACCGAGGGCGTCCTGCACGTCTCCGCGATGGCCGCGTCCTGCGACGACGACCCCGCCAACGAGTACCCGGCCTGCCACGTCCACCAGCAGGACTGGGGCGTCCCGGTGAAGGTCACGGAGGCGGGCGCCTCCCGGCTCCCGCTGATCCTCGCGGGCATGGACGCCTGACGGACCTCGCCGGGCGACTCTCCGATCACCCGTTCCTGGACGGGGCCCTCTCCGCCCCGTCCAGGCACCCGCATCGGGTCAGCCTCCCGCGTACGCGTCCTCCTCGTCGTACGGGTCTTCGTCCAGGTCGTCGGCCGAGATCCTGCGGCGCAGGTTCTCGGCGTCGGTCTGGATGCTCAGCAGCAATTTGTGGAGTTCGTCGAGCAGGCTCAGCGGTGCGAGCGGAGTGTGCTCGCCGACCTCCGGCTCCAGGGCGAGGAGCCGGTCCATGGAGTCCCGGGCTCCCAATACGTGCAGGCGCAGGCTCTTGCGGTGCTCGGCCGCACGCTGGCTGGGCAGGAGCGGAGCGGTGTCCGCCCTCGGTGCGGGGAGTTCACCGAATATGGGGAGCGCACCCTCGGGGAATTCCCCCTCGGGCAACTGTCCTTCCTGCTCGAGGATCCCGCCCTGGCCGGTGAACGAGCCGTCCTTGCCAGCTGATGACGAGGGCTCGCCGGGCTCGGGGTACTGAACGGGAGTGACGGGCTTCTTGACCCGTTCGGGGTAGGACGCGGCGACGACGTCCCACTCGTAGAGCAGGACAGGAACACCGTCAGCGGTATGCGCGATCTTGTCCTGCGCGGCCAGATCGACCTGGAAGTAGGCGTAGGGCTTCTCGGCGGACTCGGACGCGTCCTTCCCGGTGAGGCTCTGCCTGGTGACTGAATTCAGCGGCAGATCATCGGCCCGGAAGGTGTTGGCGGCCATCGCCAGGGTCCAGAGGCCCAGCTCGTTGTCCTGACGCGACAGACCTTCGATGATGGCGCTCGCGTCGGCCCGGAACGGGACACCGCCCTTTTCCTTCGGTGCGTCGAGCGAGGAGCCGACGTTCCGCGTGAGCAGCTTGTCCGCGATCAGCGCCACGCCGCCGGCCACGGCCAGGGTGCAGCGGGCGTCGACGTCCCCGCGCATGGCCGGCTCCACCAGCGTGGTGAAGTCGTCGGTGGGCACGGGGTCCCAGTCGCCGATGACATCGCCGGTCAGCACACCGCCGTTGTTCCACGCGTTGCGCGCCACCTTGGTGACCAGACTCTTTCGTGAGCGCCACGGCAGGTCGATCATCGGCCCGAGCAGCCCGCCGAAAGCCTTCACGCTCATGCGTTTGCCGCCCCTGATGGCCTTGGCCTGGTCCTTGAGGGCTTCGAGCAGGTCGGGCTTGGTCAGCGCGCTGACTAGGTAGACGGCACGCCAGAGTGCGGTTCCCGGGGGGCGGCCGGTGCTGCCGAAAACGTCGGGGAGGTCTACCACGGGGATGCGACCGACGGCGAGGCCGTACACGTCCTGGAGGTCGGAGGTGCTCCAGCGCGGGTCGCCGATCTGGATGACGCGCTTGAGCGCGCGCGTGATGACCTCCACATTCTGGGCGGCGGTGTCCCATTGCCTGAACTCGACGTGGATCGAGGCGAGTACGGAGCGGATGGCGTCGTCGAAGAGATCTTCCGGAGACAGCAGCCGTCCCGCGTGGCCCTCGATGCCGACGGCGATCTGGGCCGGCACGGCGTACGACTGGAAGATCTGGGCCGCGCGCGGTCCTGGCACCTCTCTCTTGATCTCCTCGTCGAATTCCTTTCTGAGGTTCGACCGCCATGCCGCTCTGGATTCGATCAACTGTTTCCGCAGGTCAGACCCGCTTTTCCGGGCTGAGGAGGCCGAGATGTTCCCGAGGAGGGCGTTCGTGGCCAGCTTCGCCACGGTGCTCGGTTCCTCGCCGGATCCGGCGAGCACGGACCAGGCGCTCGCGAGCCGTGTGATGCCGTCCCGTACGACGAGAACCTCGATCGGGGCGGTGCCGTCCTCGAACGTGATCGAGACCGGGTGAACGATCAGATTTCGGGTCACCGACCGGGTCAGGATGGACTCGGCGTAGGTGTTGATTGACAGGGTGGCGTGGATGGTCTGCCACACGTGCTGCCGGAAGTGGTCGAAGTTTTCGTAGCGGTACTCGACGACGGCGCTCGGCTCGCCTTCGTGGGCCAGCCCCTGGACCTGGGGGTCGGGTACCTCCGTAATCGACATGCCGGTGCGTGGCTGGATGCCGGGGAAGAGCTCACTCGTCAAGACGCGGGTGACGGCCGAGCGGAGCGTGGCACCCTCGACGGTCTCGGCCATAAGGACGCCGGTGGGGTTGTTCGGGGTGGGGCGGAGCTGGATGGCCAGGGCATCGGGATGGAGGGTGGCGTGCGCTATGGCGGTCCAAGCGGGCTCCGGAAGGTGGATCTCCATGTTGCTTCGCGCGGCCGTGAGGACGTCGTTGCGCTGCTCCGCAGTGGGTTCCTGCGGGAGCTGGCGGGCGATGTTGGTGACCTGGACGATCTCTCCTCCCCAGGGGACGTCCATGGTGAGAGCGGCGGTCGGGCCATTGGGCACGGTGGTGGGCTCCTTGGTGGAGAGGCAGTTGAGAACGGGTACACGGATACAGCAGGAGGCCCTTCGGAGGGCGGCAAGGCTGTGATAGCCACCCTCCGAAGGGACGTTGTGGTGTTAGAGCGCTTCCGGAGACTCGGCACCCGGCGGCGGCGAGGGCCGACGGGGGTCGTTCGTCGTGTCCGGACGGTTGCGGTACTGATGGCATGCCCAGGCGTGGTCACGTGCAAGGTCGAGAAGTAGCGCGTCGGCCTCGGAGTACGGCAGCCCGGCGAGCAAGAGGGAACAGGGCGGAAGGGGGACCGTGTGGCCGGGGGTGAGGTGGTACCAGACGGGATCGCCGCTACCACTTCTGCGCATCAGGACAAGTGCCGGAGCTCCGTCGGTGAGGCGTTCGGGGATCAGCGCCAGGGCCCGCTGGTAGGCCTGCTCCTCATGTGCCTTCCCGGTGTGGAGGACAGTCGCCCTGGAGGAGGTGAGAGAGGCGAGAGTCTCGAAGAACTTAGCCGGGGGGCCGCCAAAACGGCCCGGGCGGGGCCGCCACATCGCCTTCTGGTCCCTCCTCAACCGGTCGAGGAACGAAGTGACTTCGCCGGGCATGAGCGAAATGACGGACATAGTGGTTCTCCGTCGCCAACGCGAGTAGCCCAGGATGTGGAGGGACGGGGAAGGGGCATCCCGCGCCGGAGGCAACGGGTTGTCAATTCCCCACTCCATGACGTAGTGCGGCGACGCAGGTCGCGACGCGTTGCCGGTGGGTCCCTGGGTAGAGTCGAGCGTGTCGGGGTGGAGCGCGTGCGAAGCGTGCGGGTCCGGGCTCATGGCGGGCGCCTCCTGGCTCTACGGGGCGCCGGGCACATGCAAGTTGGCATTTTCTGGGCCCAGTTGACGGGGTGTCGTATTTCCAGAGTGACACCTCCGCGAGCTCCGAGGCAATGAGGAAACGAGTCCTGGCTGAAACTTGAGAAGCCCAAGAGGGGCCATCCAGCCCCTGGCACCCTGGTGGGGCGGCATGCGAGGTCGTATCACCCAGCCGGGGAAGCTGTATGTAAATAAGCCAACCGTCTGCTGCGTGTGCCCACTGTCGTAGCTAGATCAATGCATCTCTGGCGTTCGGATAGTTATCGAAAAGCTTGGGAAGGGGATTCTGGTCCAGTCTGTCCAGATTGGCGAACACGGCGGCTACAGCAGTGATTTCACCCAGAATGCTGCCTTTCTGGATAATCCAGACGAAATCATTCTCGGACGTCGGAAGCGTCCGGGGGATCGTGGTCAGCTCGAGCCTGTTGAGCTCCGCGCTGATCTGAGTGCACAGTTCCCTGCTCAGTCGCGAACGCCCCTCCGCCGCATGCTCCTTGAGGAAGCGCATGCTGAGACGCTTGGCGCCGTCGTCGCACTCGACAGCGTGCTTGATAATAGTGAGGTCCATAACTTAGTAAGTTACTGAGTTACTTGACGGTTTGTGAAGAGGGAGTGCTCTTCACCCCTCCCACCTGGGGTTTCTCGCCAAAAGAGTATCGCTCCTGACCCAAGTGCAGGCCAGGAGCGGAGAGTTCGGCTTGAGCGCGGATGGCCTCAGCCCTCCAGGAACGCCACCAGCGCGTTCGCGAGGAGGTACGGGTCCTCCGCGCCGCACAGTTCGCGGGCGCTGTGCATGGAGAGGATCGCGACGCCGATGTCCACGGTGCCGATGCCGTGGCGGGCGGCCGTGATCGGGCCGATCGTGGTGCCGCAGGGCATGTCGTTGTGGGAGACGAAGGTCTGCCAGGGCACGCCCGCCTTCTCGCAGGCGGCGGCGAAGACGGCCCGGCCGCTGCCGTCGGTGGCGTAGCGCTGGTTGACGTTCACCTTGAGGATCGGGCCGCCGTTGACGCGCGGGTGGTGCGTCGGGTCGTGGCGCTCCGCGTAGTTGGGGTGCACGGCGTGGCCGGTGTCGGAGGAGAGGCAGACGGTGCCCGCGAAGGCGCGCGCCCGGTCCTCGTAGGAGCCGCCCCGCGCGTGGACCGAGCGCTCCAGGACGTTGCCGAGGAGGGGGCCCTGCGCGCCGGTGTCGGACTCGGAGCCGTTCTCCTCGTGGTCGAAGGCGGCGAGGACCGGGATGTACGGGAGGTCGTCGCGGCCCGCGAGGGAGGCGAGCGCGGCGGTGGCGGCGTGGACGGAGAGCAGGTTGTCCATGCGCGGCCCGGCGAGGAGTTCGCGGTCGCGGCCCAGGTAGGCGGGGGCCTCCACGGCGTGCACCATCAGGTCCCAGCCGGCGACGTCGTCGGCGTCGACGCCGGCCTCTGCGGCGACGAAGGAGATCAGGTCGCCCTCGTGGACGTCCCCGGTGCCCCAGACGGGCTGCATGTGGCGCTGGCGGTCCAGCTTGAGGCCGTCGTTGGCCCCCCGGTCGAGGTGGATGGCCAGCTGCGGGACGCGCAGCAGCGGCCGGTCGACGTTGACGAGGCGGTGGCCGCCGTCGCGGAGGGTGAGCCGTCCGGCGAGGCCCAGGTCGCGGTCGAGCCAGGTGTTGAGGAGGGTGCCGCCGTAGATCTCGACGGCGACCTGCCGCCAGCCCTGGGAGCCCGTGTCGGGCCGCGGCTTCACGCGCAGGTTGGGCGAGTCGGTGTGGGCGCCGACGATCCGGTACGGGGTGTGGGGAGCGGCGCCCTCCGGCACGTACCAGGCGATGATCGCGCCGCCGCGGACCACGTACTTCCCGCCGCTCGTCGCGTCCCAGGCCGCGGTCTCCTCGACCTGGCGGAACCCGGCCTTCTCCAGCCGTTCGGCGGCGTTCGCCACCGCGTGGTACGGCGAGGGGGAGGCGGCCAGGAAGGTCATCAGGTCGTCGGTGTGCCCGCGGTCGAAGGGGCCGGCGGTGGTACGGGAAGCTGCGCTGCTCATGGGTTCACCTTACGCAGGGCCCGGAACGCGGGGGCGGGCCCCCGGGCGCGGCCCGGCCCTCCCGGGACCGGCCGTGCGGCGCGGGGGCGGGCCCCGGGCGGCCGGGCGGGGCCGGGATCCGGCGGCCGCGCCCGTGAACGGCGGGAACGGCCCGCCCCCCTCCCCGGGGACGGGCCGTTCCTGTGCTGGGCGGGGGTGTTCCGGTCGCCGCGGAGGGCGGGTCCTAGAACGCGGCCTCGTCCAGGTCCATCAGCGAGCCGTCGACGGCCTCGGCGAGCACGCGCTCGGTGGAGACGCCGGGCAGGACGTTGGCGGCGAAGAACTTCGCGGCCGCGATCTTGCCCCGGTAGAAGGCGGCGTCCTTGCCGGAGGCCCCGGCGGCCAGCTTCTCGGCGGCCACGGCCGCGCCCTTGAGGAGCAGGTAGCCGACGACCACGTCGCCGGAGGCCATCAGGAGGCGGGTGGTGTTGAGGCCGACCTTGTAGATGTTCCTGACGTCCTCGCCGGTGGCGGTGAGGTCGGTGAGCATCGCGCCGACGATGCCCTCCAGGTCCACGGCGGCCTTGGCGAGCGCGTCGCGGGCGCCGGCCAGCTCCTCGCCGCCGGTGCCGACCGCGAGGAACTTCTTGATCTCCTCGGCGAGCGCGTTCAGGGAGGCGCCCTGGTCGCGGACGATCTTGCGGAAGAAGAAGTCCTGGCCCTGGATGGCCGTGGTGCCCTCGTAGAGGGTGTCGATCTTGGCGTCCCGGATGTACTGCTCGACCGGGTACTCCTGCAGGAAGCCGGAGCCGCCGAAGGTCTGGAGCGACTGGGCGAGCTGCTCGTAGCCCTTCTCGGAGCCGTAGCCCTTCACGATCGGGAGCAGCAGGTCGTTGAGGCCGTGCAGCGCCTTGGTGTCCTCGCCGGCCGCTTCCTTGATCGCGATCTCGTCCTGCACGGAGGCCGTGTAGAGGACGAGGGAGCGCATGCCCTCGGCGTACGCCTTCTGCGTCATGAGCGAGCGGCGGACGTCGGGGTGGTGCGTGATGGTGACCTTGGGCGCGGCCTTGTCCATGAAGTTGGCCAGGTCGGTGCCCTGGACGCGCTCCTTGGCGTACTCCAGGGCGTTGAGGTAGCCCGTGGAGAGGGTGGAGATCGCCTTCGTGCCGACCATCATGCGGGCGAACTCGATGATGAGGAACATCTGGCGGATGCCGTCGTGCTTGTCGCCGATCAGCCAGCCCTTGGCGGGGTGCTTGTCGCCGAAGGTCATCTCGCACGTGTTGGACGCCTTGAGGCCCATCTTGTGCTCGACGTTGGTGGCGTAGACGCCGTTGCGGGCGCCCAGCTCGCCGGTCTCCCAGTCGAACTCGTACTTCGGGACGAGGAAGAGGGAGAGGCCCTTGGTGCCGGGGCCGGCGCCCTCGGGGCGGGCGAGGACGTAGTGGAGGATGTTCTCCTCCATGTCGTGCTCACCGGAGGTGATGAAGCGCTTGACGCCCTCGATGTGCCAGGAGCCGTCCTCCTGCTGGACCGCCTTGGTGCGGCCGGCGCCGACGTCCGAGCCCGCGTCGGGCTCGGTGAGGACCATGGTGGAGCCCCAGCGCTTCTCGACGGCGATCCGCGCGACCTTCTTCTGCGCCTCGTTGCCCTCGTTGTAGAGGATGCCGGCGAAGGCCGGGCCGGAGGAGTACATCCAGATGGCCGGGTTCGAGCCGAGCAGCAGCTCCGCGTAGGCCCAGATCAGGGAGCGCGGGGAGACGGTGCCGCCGATCTCCTCGGGGATGCCCAGACGCCAGTACTCGGACTCCATGAAGGCGTCGTACGACTTCTTGAAGGAGGCCGGGACCGGCGCGGTGTTGGTCTCCGGATCGAAGACCGGCGGGTTGCGGTCGGCGTCGGCGAAGGACTCCGCGAGCTCGTTCTCGGCGAGGCGGCGGATCTCGTCGAGGATGCTCTTGGCGGTCTCGACGTCCATCTCCTCGAACGGACCGGTGCCGTACACCTTGTCGCGCCCGAGGACCTCGAAGAGGTTGAACTCGATGTCGCGGAGATTCGACTTGTAGTGCCCCATGGCGACGGCTCCGTAAGGCTCGGGGAGGGAGGTTCCTCGTACACGTACCAGCGAGTAGCAAAAAGCTCTCTCCGATGATGCTACCCGTCGGTAATAAGGGCAACCCCTGGCGGGCATCTGTGACGCGCCTCGCCCGCACCTCCCGCCCCGCGGGCCCCCGGCGCCCCACCGGCCCCACCCGGCCTGGCGGCCGGGGCCGCGGGGCCCCGGCGCGGCGCCGTCGCTCGCTAGGCTGGGGCCATGTACGGATACGGCCAGCACGCAGACGGTGGTACCGCCCAGCAGCAGTACATCCCGCCGCAGCAGGGCGGTATGGAGGGCGGTGCGCAGGGGTACGGGCACCAGGCCCCGCTCTACCCCGAGCCCTCGCCCCCCTCCCTCGCGGACGCGGTGCGCGCCTTCACCACCGGGACCCTGGCGGCCGAGGACTTCCAGCAGATCTTCGCGACCTCCAAGGTCTACTGCCCGCGCGGCGACAACCCGGGTTTCCTGGCCCTGCACAACACCCAGCACCCGGTCATCCCCATGTTCACGTCCCTCAAGGAGCTGCGGCGGTACGCGGGCAAGGAGTCGAAGTACTTCGTGATCACCGGGGCCGAGGTGATCGACCTGCTGCCGACCGGCTACGGCTTCGTCCTCGACATGGAGGGCGACCACCGCATGGTCTTCGACGCGAAGGCCGTGGAGCAGATGGTCGACTTCGCGATGCGGCGGATGTACGGCTGACGCGGCCGGAAGGCCGTACGGCCGGCGCGGGCGGTCCGCGCGGAGGGCGCCCGGGAGGAATTCCTCCCGGGCGTTCCGCGTTCCCGGTGGCAAGAAGTTCACTGTTCAACTAAAGTGGACGCGCAAGGTCCCCCAAGGAGGTCCCGCCATGCCCGCCGTGACTGTCGAGAACCCGCTCACCCTGCCGCGCGTCGCCGCCCCCGCCGACGCCCCGGCCCGCCCCGTGCTCGCCGTGACCACGGCCCCCTCCGGCTTCGAGGGAGAGGGCTTCCCGGTCCGCCGGGCCTTCGCGGGGATCAACCACCAGTACCTCGACCCGTTCATCATGATGGACCAGATGGGTGAGGTGGAGTACGCGCCCGGCGAGCCCAAGGGAACCCCCTGGCACCCGCACCGCGGCTTCGAGACCGTCACCTACATCATCGACGGGACCTTCGACCACCAGGACTCCCAGGGCGGCGGCGGCACCATCACCAACGGCGACACCCAGTGGATGACCGCCGGCGCCGGCCTCCTCCACATCGAGGCCCCGCCGGAGTCCCTGGTCGTCAGCGGCGGGCTCTTCCACGGCCTCCAGCTCTGGGTGAACCTGCCGGCCAAGGACAAGATGATGGCCCCCCGCTACCAGGACATCCGCGGCGGCCAGGTCCAGCTGCTCACCTCTCCCGACGGCGGCGCCCTGCTCCGCGTCATCGCGGGCGAGCTGGACGGCCACGAGGGCCCCGGCGTCACCCACACCCCGATCAGGATGATCCACGCCACCCTGCGCCCCGGCGCCGAGATCACCCTCCCCTGGCGCGAGGACTTCAACGGCCTCGCGTACGTGCTCGCCGGACGCGGCTCCGCCGGTGCCGAACGGCGCCCGGTCCACACCGGCCAGACCGCCGTCTTCGGCAAGGGCGGCACCCTCACCGTGCGCGCCGACGAGAAGCAGGACGGCAACACCCCGGACCTGGAGGTCGTCCTCCTCGGCGGTCGCCCGATCCGCGAGCCGATGGCCCACTACGGCCCGTTCGTCATGAACACCCAGGCCGAACTGCGCCAGGCGTTCGAGGACTTCCAGGCGGGCCGCCTCGGCACGGTCCCGGCGGTGCACGGGATGGGCGAGTAGGAACGCGGGAACGGAGGCCGTACGGGACCGGGACGCGCGCCCCGGTCCCGTACGGCTGTCCCGGACCCGTACGGCCGCCCCGGGTCCGCGCGGCCGGTACGACGTCCCGGGGCCGCGCGGCCGGTACTGACGCCCCCTCACCCGTACGGGCCGTCAGCGCGCGACGGCGCGCCGGGGGGCGTGGTCCGGTGGTCGGGTGCAGACGACCACCGGACCGCTCCTTCCCGAACCCGCCCGCCGGACCGCCGCCTGGTGCGCCGTCCTGCTGCTCGTCACCGGGGTCGCCGCCGTCGCGATCTGGCTGTGCTTCACCTTCAGGACGGCCGTCACGCCCGTCCTGCTCGCGATCCTCGGCACCGCCCTCCTCGGCCCGCTCCACCGGCGCCTGCTGCGGATGAAGGTGCAGAAGTCCCTCGCCGCCGGGCTCACCGTCCTGGCCGTCCTCGCGGTCGTCGGCGGCGCCGCGTACATCGTCGTCGCCGCCCTCGTCGACACCGGCGACCAGATCGTCGCCTCGCTCCGGCGGGCCGCCCAGGACATCTCCCGGCACTTCGGCGTGGTCGGGACCTCCCTCGACGACCTCGGCGGGAACGCCGGGACCCTCCTCAAGAAGTTCGGCGGGACCGCCGCCTCCGGGGTGCTCTCCGGGATCAGCGTCGTCGGCCACGTCCTCGCCACCGCCGTCCTCGCCCTGTTCCTCGTCTTCTTCTTCCTCCGCGACTCGGACCGGGCCGCCGGGGCCCTGCGCTCCCTCGTCCCCGGGGAGACCGGTGACGTCGTCGAGGCCATGGCGCGCCGGGCCTTCGAGGCCGTCCAGGGGTTCATGCGGGGCACGACCCTCATCGCGCTGGTCGACGCGACCCTCATCGGCGTCGGGCTGCTCGTCCTGCGGGTGCCCGGCGCGGTCGGGCTCGCGGCGCTCGTCTTCGTCACCGCCTACATCCCGTACCTCGGCGCCTTCCTCTCCGGGGCGGTCGCGGTCCTCGTCGCCCTCGCGGACCGGGGCTTCGTCATCGCCCTGTGGGCGCTCGGCGTCGTCCTCGCCGTCCAGGTCATCGAGGGGCACCTGCTCCAGCCCGTGGTGCAGAGCAGGACCGTCCACATGCACCCGGCCGCCGTGATGCTGACGATCACGGCGGGCGCGTCCGTCGCGGGCATCCTGGGCATGCTGCTCGCCGTCCCCCTGACCGCCGCCGCGACGGGCATCCTGGGGGAGCTGCGCAACCGGTACGGGGCGGACCACGGCCCGGACGGGACCTGAGGGACGGCTCCGGACCGGCCGCTCCCAGACCGGCCGCTCCCGGACCGACCGGCTCCGGACCGGCCGCTCCCGGGCCCACCGGCTCCGGGAACCGGACCCGCCTCCCCTCCGGGTCCCGACGACGAGCCCCTTACTCCTCCCCCTCCTTCTCCTCCTCCGGAACCGCCTCGTTCAGCTCGAACCAGATCGCCTTGCCCTCGCCCCGCGGATCGACGCCCCACGCGTGCGCCAGCATCTCCATCAGGAGCAGGCCGCGCCCGCTCGACGCCATCTCGCCCGGCCGGCGCCGGTGGGGCGGTTCGTCGCTCGTGTCGGAGACCTCCACGCGCAGGCAGCGGGAATCCTCGCCGCAGGAGACCTCCGCGACCAGGAGCGCGTCGCCGTCCGTGTGGACCAGGACGTTGGTGACCATCTCGGAGACCATCAGGACCGCCGAGTCGACCTGGTCCCCGTCCGTCCAGTCGTGCAGCAGCTGCCGCACCTGCTCCCGCGCCTCCGCGATCCGTTCCGGCTCCGCCTGGGCGATCGTCATCAGGGCGCGGCGCGGGGGCTCCCGTACGGTGACGGCGGGGCGGCGGGAGAGCAGCAGGAGGGCGATGTCGTCCTCGCGCCGGTCCGCGAGCGGGCCCGTGGTGTGGTGCGAACCGGGACCGTGGACGGCCTCCACGAGGGTGTCGGCGAGGGTCTCCAGGTCCTCGCCGTCGTGGGACTCCAGGATCTTCCTGACCCGTTCCCAGCCGCTGTCCAGATCGTGCCCGCCGGTCTCCAGGAGGCCGTCGGTGCAGACCATCAGGATCTCGCCCGGGTCCAGGGTCACCCGGGTGGTGGGGTAGTCCGTGTCGGGAACGATGCCGAGCGGCAGACCGCCGGCCGTCGGCTTGAGCAGAACCGTTCCGTCGTTCATCCGCACCGCCGGATCGGGATGCCCCGCCCGCGCGATCTCCACCGCCCCCGTCTCCAGATCGACCTCCAGGTACAGACAGGTCGCGAAGCGCGGGCCGCCCTCCCCGCCCCCGTCCTCCCCGCCCGTGATCCCGTACAGGAAGCGCGAGGCGCGCGAGAGGACCGCGTCCGGCCGGTGGCCCTCCGAGGCGTACGCGCGCAGGGCGATCCGCAGCTGCCCCATCAGGCCCGCCGCCCGCACGTCGTGCCCCTGGACGTCCCCGATGACCAGGGCGATCCGTCCCGTACCGGCCCCGTCCGCGCGGGAGCTGCCGCCGGGCAGCCGGATCATGTCGTACCAGTCGCCGCCCACCTGGAGCCCGCCGCCGGTCGGCACGTACCGCCCGGCGACCCGGACGCCGGGCACCCCCGGGCCCAGGACCGGCATCATCGTCCGCTGGAGGCCGAGCGTCAGCTCGCGCTCCGACTCGGCCACGCCCGCCCGCGCGAGGGCCTGCGCCAGCATCCGCGCCACCGTCGTGAGCACCGAGCGCTCGTCGGGCGTGAAGGCCACCGGGTGCTTGAAGGCGGCCATCCAGGCCCCCATCGTGCGCCCGGAGACCACCAGCGGCAGGAAGGCCCAGGAGCGGCGCCCGAAGCGCCGGGCGAGCGGCCACGTCGCGGGGTAGCGGCTCCGGTAGTCCTCCGGGGCCGGCAGGTAGATCGCCCGGCCCGTGCGCACCACCTCCGCCGCCGGGTAGTCGGTGTCCAGCGACATCGAGGTGAAGGGCTCCTCGTCGCCCTGCCGCTGCCCGTGGTGCCCGGTGATCGTCAGCCGGTCGCCCGCGACCCCGAAGACGGCGAGCCCGTCCGGGGAGAAGCCGGGCATGGAGAGCGAGGCGGCCACCCGCAGGACCTCGGCCGTCGACCGCGCCTCCGCCAGCGCCCGGCCGGCGTCGAGGAGGAACGCCTCCCGGGAGCGGCGCCAGTCGCCCGTGACCGGGGTGCGGGCGGCGGTGCCCGGCGACTGCTCCGCGACCTCCTGGAGCGTGCCGACGAGCTGGTAGCCGTTCCCCTCGACCAGCGGCTTGGAACGGCTCCGCACGGTACGGATCACCTGGCCGTGCTCGTCCATCACCCGCATCCGGGCCTCCGCGAGGGTGCCCTCGGCGACGGCGAGCCCCACCACGCCGTCGATCTCGTTCCAGTCGACGGGGTGGAACCGGGAGCGTACGGCCGCCTCGGTGAGCCGCGCGGGCTCGGCGGGCAGCCCGAGCAGCCGGGCCGCCTCGGCGTCGAGCGAGACGGTCCCGGACGCGTTGTCCCAGCGCCACAGACCGGTCGCGATCGCGGCCAGGACGTCCTCGGTGCGCATTGCCCCACTTTATGAAGAGGTGACCACGGGCCGCCACCGCCGGTATTCGAAAAGCGATCATGGCCCGGCCGGTACGCTGGAAACCTTGACGCTGTCCTTGAAGCCGTCAAGGTTTCCACCGAATCCCGAAGACTGGATGAACGACGATGCATCGGTACAGGTCCCACACCTGCGGCGAGCTCCGCGCCTCTGACGTCGGCACCGACGTCCGGCTGAGCGGCTGGCTGCACAATCGGCGCGACCTGGGCGGCATCCTCTTCATCGATCTGCGCGACCACTACGGCATCACCCAGCTCGTCGCCCGCCCCGGCACCGCCGCGTACGACGCGCTCGACAAGCTGACCAAGGAGTCGGTCGTCCGGGTCGACGGCAAGGTCGTCTCGCGCGGCGCGGAGAACGTCAACGCCGAGCTGCCCACCGGCGAGGTCGAGGTCGAGGTCGCGGAGGTCGAGGTCCTCGGCGCCGCCCAGCAGATCCCCTTCACCATCAACGCCGACGACGGCGTCAACGAGGAGCGGCGCCTGGAGTACCGCTTCCTCGACCTGCGCCGCGAGCGCATGCACCGCAACATCATGCTGCGCTCGGCGGTCATCGCGTCGATCCGCTCCAAGATGGTGGCCCTCGGCTTCAACGAGATGGCGACCCCGATCCTCACCGCGACCTCCCCCGAGGGCGCCCGTGACTTCGTCGTCCCGTCCCGCCTGAACCCGGGCAAGTTCTACGCGCTGCCGCAGGCCCCGCAGCAGTTCAAGCAGCTCCTGATGATCTCCGGCTTCGACCGGTACTTCCAGATCGCGCCCTGCTTCCGCGACGAGGACGCCCGCGCCGACCGCTCGCCGGGCGAGTTCTACCAGCTCGACGTCGAGATGAGCTTCGTCGAGCAGGAGGACGTCTTCCAGCCGATCGAGAAGCTCATGACCGAGCTGTTCGAGGAGTTCGGCGGCGGCCGCCACGTCACCTCGCCGTTCCCGCGCATCCCGTTCCGCGAGTCGATGCTGAAGTACGGCAACGACAAGCCCGACCTGCGCACCTCCCTGGAGCTCGTCGACCTCACCGACGTCTTCGCGGACTCCGGCTTCAAGGCGTTCGCGGGCAAGCACGTCCGCGCCCTGGCCGTCCCGGACACCGGCGACCAGCCGCGCAAGTTCTTCGACTCCCTCGGCGACTACGCCGTCTCCCTCGGCGCCAAGGGCCTGGCCTGGGTCCGCGTCGGCGAGGGCAACGCCCTGACCGGCCCCATCGCCAAGTTCCTCACCGAGGACGACGTCGCGGTCCTCACCGAGCGCCTGGGCCTGAAGCCCGGCCACGCCGTCTTCTTCGGCGCCGGCGAGTTCGACGAGGTCTCCAGGATCATGGGCCCGGTCCGGGTCGAGGCCGCCAAGCGCGCCGGCCAGTTCGAGGAGAACGTCTTCCGCTTCGCGTGGATCGTGGACTTCCCGATGTACGAGAAGGACGAGGAGACCGGGAAGATCGACTTCTCGCACAACCCGTTCTCGATGCCGCAGGGCGGCCTGGAGGCCCTGGAGACCCAGGACCCGCTGGACGTCCTCGGCTGGCAGTACGACATCGTCTGCAACGGCATCGAGCTGTCCTCGGGCGCGATCCGGAACCACGAGCCCGAGATCATGTTCAAGGCGTTCGAGATCGCGGGCTACTCGAAGGAGACCGTCGAGACCGAGTTCGCGGGCATGCTCCGCGCCTTCCAGTTCGGCGCCCCGCCGCACGGCGGCATCGCCCCGGGCGTGGACCGCATCGTCATGCTCCTCGCGGACGAGCCCAACATCCGCGAGACCATCGCCTTCCCGCTCAACGGCAACGCCCAGGACCTCATGATGGGCGCCCCCACGGAGCTGGAGGAGGCCCGCCTGCGCGAACTGAACATCCAGCTGCGCAAGCCGGTCGAGAAGCCGTCCGCGAAGACGGAGGACCGCCCGGTGACGGACGCGGTCCACCCGGACGCGGCGCGGTAGCACCACCCGCTCGTGCCAAGGGCCCGGAACCTCGGACAGGTTCCGGGCCCTTGGCGCGTTCCGGTCGCCGCCGTCCGCCTCCCTTCTACCGAAGGTGCTGAACGACGATCCAGTAGTCGTATTCTTCTTCGGTCACGGCACAGACCACCTTTCCGTCCAGTGACATCGCAAGGAAATCCAGGCCCTCTTCGCCCCGAGCAAGCCGCGGGGCCAGTTCCGCGCCGGGAATCCACTTCACCACAGCCCAGCCGAAGGTGGACGAGCCGGGTCCAGAAATGCTCAGAAGGAAGAAGTTCTCATCGTCGAACAGTCCGTTTTGAGTGGCCTGGAGGTACCACTGCCGGTCGACCTCCCGGAGGGCTTCCGGTCGGTTCAAGGGGACCTTTGCGACAGGCTGGACCTCCCAATTGGACACGCTCTGCATCGCCTCGCGGACAGAGGGAGCATCGACGGGCGCGGGATCACCCGAGATTCTCAGTCCGGTGACGGTCATACGGTTCAACCAGGCATCCCTCGTTGGCTCAGTCATGGGTGAGAGGTTCATTGTTTGTAGAAAAGATGGTGGTCTCCCTCTAGTTTGTTGATCTTTGCGTACCGTTCCATTTCCCTGTAATTGGCATTATCCCAACCGAAATTCACGAATGTGCGATCGGGATCACCCTTGGGTTTGCCTGCATGGAAGTGGGGTCCGGCCGGATCGCCCGTGTGTTCCACCACTACACGTGACCCCTGAGGTGTCTCATATTGCCGGAAGGTGCCCCAATGTGTATTCGTTGAAGAGTGCACGTACCCCGGACTATGCTTTCTTGTAATGTCAGGTCCAACCTCCCATTCGGCCCAGAACTCTGCCTCACCGGTTTTGATGCCCGCCAGTTCGTAGGCAGCTCGCCTGGCCTCCTCGCGGGTATCGAACGGGTTCGAGTGTTCACCTCTGGGCGGGCACGGCCCCAGACCCAGAGGGTCGCTCCACGTGTGTGGATTGTGGATGTAGGTCGCCGGATTGGGGGCGGGGGCGAGGCCCAAGGGGTCCGCAGAGAGGTAGCGAGCGGTATCCGGGTCGTAGTACCGGAAGTAGTTGTAGTGCAGCCCCGATTCCGGATCGAAGTACTGGCCCGGGAAGCGGAGCGGGGTGTACGCCGTGGCGTCGCGGTTCCAGGTCGTCGTGCCCCAGAGGGTGGAGCGGGTGCGCCAGGCCAGGGCGCCCGACTCGTCGACGAGTTCCGTCGGGGTGCCGATCAGGTCGGTGACGACGGCGAAGAAGCGCTCGTCGTCCGTGTCCGTACGGCGTTCTGTCTGGGTCAGGGGCCGCAGGCCCGCGTGGTCCCAGGTCAGGACCACGTTCTCGGTCGTCTGCTCGCAGAGGGTCGTGCCGTCCCACGTGAAGTGGACCGCCTCCGAAGCGGACCGCTTGGACACGCGGCGGCCCAACGGGTCGTACGCGTAGCTCCAGACCGTGCCGTCCGGCGTCGTCACCGACGTCAGCCGGTCCTCCGCATCCCACGCGTACTGCCAGGTGTCCGGCTTCCGGGACACGCGGGTTCTCCGGCGCAGGACGATCCGGCCCTGCCCGTCGTGCTCGTAGCGGACCGCCCCCGCGCGGGTGATCCGCGTGCCCTCGTACGCGCGCGGGCCCGTCGCCGAGTGCGCCGGGTGCCCCGACGGCCAGTCCGCCTCCGTCTGGTTGCCGGCCTCGTCGTACGCGTACCGCTCCGTCCACCGGTCCGCCCGCACCGCCGTGACCCGCCCCGCCCCGTCGAGGTCGAAGCGGCGCGTGCCCAAGAGCCCGTCCGTGACGGCGACCAGTCCGCCGTCCGGGCGGTAGTCGTACGCGCGGTGCCGGAGACGGCCGCCGTCCCGGGCCGACGTGACCTCCTGTGCCGTCAGCCGGCTCATCACGTCGTACGACGACGTCAGCGACACGAAGTCCGCGACCGAGCGCTCCACCTCGCGCCCCAGCACGTCGTAGGAAAAGGACAGTTCGCGCCCGGACGCCGTGAGGCTCGTCCTGCGCCCCGCCGCGTCGTACGCCCACGTGCTGACCGAACCACCCGGCGTCGTCCTCCCCACCCGCCGGCCCACCGCGTCGTACGCGTACGACAGCGTCCGACCGTTGACCGTCTCGGACACCAGCTGGCCGTAGCGGTCCCGCAGACATTCGAGGCGCGCGTCCGGGTTCGTCGCCACCGCCAGCTCGTCGAAGACGTCGTACTCGTACGTACTGACCGTCCCCTCGGCGTCCTTGCGGACGATACGGCCGAGCGGGTCACGCTCGAAGCGCACCCTCTGGCCGAGACCGTTCGTACGCGCCACCAGCCGGCCCGCCGCGTCGTACGCGTAGCTCAGCGTCCGGCCGTCGAAGTCCGTCTCGGACAGGGTCCGGCCCGCCGGGTCGTAGACGTAGTCCCAGGTCAGGCCCTGCGGGTTCGTCACCCGCGTCAGCCGCAGGCTCGTGTCGTGCGTGAACTCGTACCGTGTCCCGTCCGGGTCCGTACGGGAAGTCAGCAGGTCGAAGTCGGTGTACGTGAAGCGAGTCGTGCCGCCCGTCGCGTCCGTGTGGCTCAGGCAGTTGCCCTCGCCGTTGTACGTCCAGGACTCCACCGTCCCGTCGGGTGCGACGCGCCGGGACGGCAAGCCCTCGACCGTCCACTCCAGGCGCGTGACCGCGCCCAGGGGATCGGTGATCCGGACCGCCCGCCCGAAGGCGTCGTACGCGTACCGGGTCGTGGCCCCCAGTGGGTCGGTGACCTCGACGGGCAGGCCCCGGGCGTCCGGAACGAGCCGGGTGGTGGCGCCGAGCGGGTCCGTCACCGAGACGAGCCGGCCCGCTCCGTCGTACGCGAACTCCGTCCGGGCGCCCGAAGGTGCCGTCACCGACGTGCGGTTGCCGCGCTCGTCGAAGGTCTGGCGTACGGCGTTGCCGTCGGTGCCGACGATCCGTACCGGGAAGCCGTTCCCGTCGTACTCGGCCCGTGCCAGTCGTCCGTCCGGGCGTTCCACGGACGACGGGCGGCCCCGCTCGTCGTAGGTGGAACGGCTGATGTGCCCCAGCGGGTCCGTCCGGGACAGCAGGCGGCCCAGCCGGTCGTACCCGAAGCGGGTGACCGCGCCCAGGGGGTCGATCTCGGCGACGACCCTGGAGCGCCCGTCGACGACGAACCGCTTGGTGTGTCCGAGCCCGTCGGTGATGGACGTCGTCCTGAGACCGGTCTCGGGGCCGGTGCCGTCCCAGGCGAAGCGGGATTCGAGGCGGCCGTTGGCCCCGGTTTGGTAGGCGCAGCGGTCCTGCTCGTCGTAGACGTAGTCGAAGCGGCTGCCGTTGGTGTCGGTCCACGACGTGATGCGGCCGTGTTCGTCGCAGCCGAAGCGCAGGGGCCGTCCGGAGGAGTTGACGACCTCGGTGAGGTGCCCGTCGGTGTAGCCGTAGCGCAGGATCTCCTGGTCGGAGCCGTCCGGTGCCGCGCCCGCGAGGTGGAGGGCGGTCACGCGGCCCGCATCCGTGGTCAGCTTCAGGTGGTAACCGCCGTGGTGGACGATCGACTCCGGGGCGCCCGTCTCGTCGTACTCGAAGGTGATCCGGTTCCCGTTGCGGTCGTCGATCTGGACCAGGAGGGCGAGCCCGTCGCCGTGGTCGGCGAAGTGCCGGACCGTGCCGGTGTCGGGATCGGTGATCGTGTAGCCGTCCCCGGCCCGGTCCAGCGGCCACCGCCGCCCGTGCGTGGGTACGACCGGGACCCCGGGGGCCGGGTGCGGGTAGGCGAGGAGGCTGCCCTCGTCGCAGCTGAAGACGACGCCCTCCGCGTCGATCTCCAGACGCTGGTCCAGCGTCGACGACCACGTGGGGCCGAACCAGCGGCCGGAGCGGTGCGAGGAATCGAAGACGCGCCGGAAGACCAGCGGCAGCGAGCCGGGCAGGGCGATGTCCGTCTGCGGCAGCAGGACGCGGCCGGACGCCATGTCCACCGGGTCGCCGTCGCACACGTTCTCACGGCACTTGTTGCTCCGGTTGTCCGGGTTCTTCTCGTGGTCTCCGCGGCCGCCACCCGGTTTCCTCGGCTCGGGGAGGTGTTTCGCACCGTTCAGCCCGAGCCGTGCCCCGCCGCGCGCCAGCCCCGTTCCCTTCGTCCCGATCAGCTCCGGCACCAGACGGCCGAGGAACTCCGAGGGGTCGCCCTTCGCCGAGTCCCAGGCGTTCTTCAACGCCCGGTCCGGGTTCGCCGCAGAGGAGACCAGGCCGGCGAGCGTCATGTGGACGCCCTTGTAGTACTCCGCCGGGTGGGTCAGGTTGTACGGGTCCGTCGGGTTCACCGAGCGGACGAAGTTGACCAGGCCGGCCCCGCCCTTGATGACGCCGCCGCCGAAGTGCGCCAGTTCGATGCCCTGCCCCAGGAAGTGGTCCGTCAGCTCCAGCTTGACCCGGTCGCGGCCGGAGGGCTCCTTCGGCGCGTGGGCGAGCGCGGCGCGGACCGCCGCCTTCGCGGTCTCCCCGGCCTCGTCGCGCACCCTGCGCGCGTCGTCCAGGATCTCCCGGGCACGCCGCCGCTTGGCCTCGCCGGGGTCGGGGCAGGGCCCGGGGTCGGGGAGCGGGCTGTCTCCGCCGAGGGCCGCCCTGTACGCCTCGGTCTTCTTCCGGTGGCTGTTCTCGGCCTCCTCGGATTCCTTGTCGCCCTCCTTGTACAGAGCGATCGCCTCACGGGCCTTCCCCTGGGCACTGACGACCGTTCCGGCGTACGTCTCCAGCGCCTTGGCCGCGTTCTCCATCGCGTCCGCCGCACGGAGCCACTCGGTCGGCAGGGGCTGGAACTTCTTCCGGAACGCGTCGGCGGCCTCGCCCCTCCAGTGGCTGGCGTCCAGCTTCTTCATCCCGTCGCCGACCAGGTCGAACGCGCGCTGGAAGTCCCGCAGGTTCTTCACCGTCGCGGCGATCTTCTCCGGCTTGCCGTGGACGAGTTCGTCCGCCTCCTCGGTCTGCCCGAGCTGCTTCTCCCCGACGTGCGCGCCGAGTGAGGAAGCGGTCTCGTCGCCCCAGTCCTCGACCTTTTCCGCCCAGTCGTGCGCGCCCGCCCCGTCCAGGAGCCGACCGGTCTGGCCGGTCGCGAAGTCGACGCCCTTGCCGGCGAGCTCCTTGCCCTTGTCGATGCCGTCGCCGAACTTGTCGACGCCCTTGTCGAGCAGTTCCCCCCAGTCCGGCATCAGCGGTTCTCCCCCCACCGCGGTTGTTCGGCCTGCTCGACCGTCGCCCGGTCCGGGCCGAGGTCCTCCTTGAGCCGTTCGTCCACGCTGTCACGCTCCGCCGGCTCGATCAGCCCGGAACGCTCCATCGAGTCCAGCTGGGCGTCCATCACGTCGTAGCCCGTGTTCTTCCAGGTCTGTTCGATCTCGTCACGGGCCCCGACGAACGAGCCCGGACTCCAGTCCGCGTCGTCCCACGTGTGCTGGTCGCGCACGGTCTCCCAGCGCATCTTCTTGACGTCGTCCTCGGACAGGTGCGGGTTGCCGTTGAGCGCGTTCACCCCGATCTTGAACGAGTCCTTGACGTACTGCTCCTGCTCCGCGAACGAGCCCGCGGACAGGCCGACCCCCTGGGCGAAGGCGTTGCCCCGCATGGTCAGCGCGCGTACGCCCCACTCCCACCGTTCGCAGAAGGTCCCGAACTCCGAGGCCAGGCCATCGTGGCCCAGCTCCAACCCCGAGAGGGCGAGGTCGGAGAAGCCCCGGCCCGCCGACGCCTCACCGATCATGCCGAGCTCCTTCAGCTCGGTGTGCGCCAGGTCGATGCCCTTCGAGATCGCCGCCAGCGCCTCCGCCGACGCCGCGAGTTCGGGTTCGTTGCCACTCATCGCGTCCCCGTATCCGTACGCGCGCCCGTGTCCGGGAGCGTGGCGGTCTCCGTCCCGGCTTCTCCGAGGTCCACCGCCACCTCGTCCGGGACGATCCCCGCCACCGGCGGGAAGAGCATCCCGTCCGCGCTGCCCGCGTCCAGCGCGACCCCGCCCGGCCCGGGCAGCATCGGCACCATCACGTCGAGCAGCCGCGCGCCCAGGACCGTCCGGTACGCCCACTCGCGCTCCGCGTCCCCGCGCGCCGCCGCGAACCGGGTCAGCGCCTCCTCGTCCGAGAAGGCGCAGATCCACCGGACCCCGTTGACATCGGCGGTCCACAGGCTCTCCCGCTCGTCGAGCGGCACCAGGACGGCAGTACGCCGGAACTCCCCCAGCAAACGCGCAAACTCACGGCGAGCCTTCGCGATCGCGGCGTCCGGCCCCCTCTGTTCCGCAGGGGCCGACGCCGGCACGACCGGCATCGGCGTCGCGGGCGGAACCGTAAGGTGAGCCAGCTCCGTCAGCCTCGAAACCCGCCGAGGCTTCGGCATGTCGTCCCCGTTGTCCTCCACGCCCGCATGCTGTCACGCGTCCCTTCACACGAGCAACGAACAAAGGAGTGATCTCGTCACGTCGGCGACCGGTGATGCCCCGCCCCTTCGGGTCCTGGTCCCGGCGGAGAGACCGCCGCGCTGCACACCGCCGACGGCGAGGGCCCGTAGCCGATTCCACGGCTATCGGGGAGCAGGAAGGGTTCGTAGTCGCGGAAAGGAAGGACGGACGGAGCCGGATCAGGAGGGGCGGACGCGCCGTGGTGGGGTGGGGGAGGCCGGTGCTCCGGCGGTCGTCCGCCCGCCGGGACTACTTCTCCGTGAAGACCTCTTCGGCCGAGGCGGCCGTGACGGCGCGGGCCAGCCAGCCGCGCAGCGTCTCGGGGTCGTCGCAGCCGGTGACGCGGGCGCGTACCTCGTCGGACACGTCGAGGCCGCGCTGCTCCAGGACCAGCAGTATGGCGTCGGCAGCCGCCTGGGCGCGTCCTTCGGCCTTGCCCTCGGCCTTGCCCTCGGCCCGGCCTTCGTCCCGGATCTCTTCGGCGAGGTACGACGTGTAGAAGGAGAGGTCCACGGCCACCAGAGTCCTCCAGAGGTCCTGGGCCGGGCGCTTGCTCAGCCCTTGTGCGGTGAATTCGATGATCGGGTCGGCGACGTTCTCGGGAACGTCCCGCAGTGCGGTGGACAGTGCCTTCAGTATGGCACCGATGTCCGGATCGCCCGCGTGCGTGACGGCCGACAGGGTGGCCAGTGCCAGGTCCTCGGCGGCTTTGGCCGGGTCGGTGATGACGGGCATGTTGTGCGGGCCCACGACGATCGGCCGGATTTCGAGGGTGGGCATGTAGGCGGGGCCGCCGGCGACCGGCCGGGCAGCCCATTCCGCCGTGGCCCGGTCCTGGCAGACCACCAGCAGGACGGTGGGCAGCCCGTACTTCGTCCACAGGTAGGAGACGTAGTACGCCCAGCTCGCCGGCTTGGTCGGGTCCTTCCTGCCCTGCGCCTCGATGGCGAGGAGGAGGGAGCCGTCCTGGGCGCTGTCGAGCCGCAGGAGGGTGTCGACGCGGCGCTCGACCGGCCGTGTCTCGGTGAGGTCGTTGGGCAGGACGACCGCCTCGACGGCGTCCGGGAGGGGAAGTCCCAGCACGTCCTTCAGACGGCTGAAGAGGTGGAGGTCGTGCCGGAAGATGTGGTGCATCGCTTCGTGCGGTGGGTTGACCACGGGGTTCCTAGGGGTGTGGGGCCGGAGCCGGTCGGGTGCGGCAGGCGCCGCAGGTTCCGGGTTCGGGGGCGCGGTGGGCGCGGTCGCAGACGTCGCAGTTCTGGAGGGGGTGTCTGGGGGCCTCCGGGCGCCCGGGGGCGAACGGCGGCAGGGGTGGCAGCCGGGCCGTCAGGCGGTGGGCCAGGAGGGCGGCCGGGCGGCGCAGGGGTTCCGGGGGCAGGGCGGTGGTCAGGGCGCGGTGGACGTCCTCGGGGGTGAGGTCCCGCTCCAGCCAGGCGGCGACGCCCGGGAGGAGGTGTTCGGCGTCCGTGGCGGAGATCAGGAGCCGGGGGTCGGTGCGGCGGAGGCCCGAGAGGACCCCGAGGGCGGTCCGGAGCAGGTCGGGGGCGGCGTACACCGGCTGCGGCACGGCGGGCAGGGCGGTGCGGCGCGGTTTCCCGTCCTCGCGGTGGGCGGGATGCCGGAGGGCCTGGGCGTCCTCGCGGTGGGTGGAGTGCCGAGGGGCCGGGGTGCCCTCGCGGTGGGCGGGGTGCCGGGTCTCGGGCGCGTCCTCCCGGGGAGCGGGCCCCCGCTGGGGTTCCGGCGCGGTCCGCCGCTGGGCGGAGGGCCGGGGCTTCGGCTTCGCCGGGGTGCGGGTCCGGCCCGGCCGGTTGCAGAACACCGTGCGGGTGACGATGTGTCCTTCCCGCGTGCGTTCCCGGGTCCGGCGCAGGTAGCCGTGGACCTCCAGCTCGCGCAGGGCGCCGGCGATCCGGGTGGCCCCCTCCGGGAAGCGCGCGGCGAGGTCCTTGATGCCGACGGGGGTGCCGTCGGGGAGCGACTGGATGTGCACGCCGAGTCCGATGGCGACCAACGACAGGGCGCCGTGCTGGGCGAGGTGATTGCCGATCACCGTGAAGCGGGTGGTGTGGCGGACGCTCTCGTGGATGACGCCACCGCGGCACGCGGCGGACTTCTTCCAGCCGTTGCGGGACGGAGCGCACGTGGGCGCGCTAATCTCCTGAGTACCCATCGGGAAGCTTGTACCTTCCTTGGTGGTCAGGCCCTCGCCTTTGGGACTCCACTCCCGGCGAGGGCCGACGCATGTCTGAGGCCGGCTGTCATATGCCGGACGCGCTGAGCGTAGATCAGGCAACCCCTCCCAAAGCCAGCGCTGTTGGCGCTTTTCACCCGCGCGAGTGAGTGAGTTTCCGTGTGCGTGCGCGGGGCCCGGCGTGCGGGAGGAGGGGTGGGGTTCGGTGGGGTTCCTTTCTCTCCCGTTGTTCCTTGAGGGGACCGCCCGCCCCGCCGGAACCCGCTTTCCCGGGACCCGGTGGCCGGGCCGTACGCGCAGGTCAGGGATGGGGGAGAGTGAGTTCGGCCCATACGGTCTTCTGCGGTACGGGGCCGGGGGCGACGCCCCACCGGTCGGCCAGCGCCTCGACCAGGAGCAGCCCGCGCCCGCCGACCCCGTCCGGCGAGGGCGGCCGGAGGCGGGGCGGGGCGTCGGCCCGGGTGTCCGTCACCTCGACCCGGAGCATCCCGGCCGAAAGCCGGATCACGAGACGGAAGTCCCGTCCCCCGACCCGGCCGTGGGTGACCGCGTTCGCCGCGAGTTCGGCGACGACCTGTGTGGTGTTCTCGGCCATGCCGTACGGCAGTTCGAGGTCCCGCAACCACTCGGCGGCGAGCAGCCGGGCGAGCCGGGCGCCGCGCGGCGTGGACGACAGCAGGAGGCCGAAGTCGCGGGCGGGGGAGGGGGCTTGGGTGGTGTTCTTCTGGTTCACGTCACCGAGCGTGGCCGCCCCTGGCTACCGTGAACAGTCACTCCACCGGTACGTAGGGTGACTGTCCGGAGCTTGTCCACCGCTGTCCGGACCTGTCCGAACCGCGTCACGGGTGGAAGCGGGCGCAGTTGGACGGGAGCAGGCGGAGGAGAGCGACATGGCGGCGAGGGAAGTCACCTGGGAGGTCGATCAGGACGATGAGCGGGGGATCGCAGTCGTCAAAGCCGTGGGGCGGCAGCTGAGGTTGCGGCGTCAGGCGGTGGGGGTACGGGCCGCCGAGTTCGCCCGTGCGGTCGGTTACGGCGAGGACATGATCTACAAGATCGAGGGCGGGAAGCGGATTCCCCGTCCCGAGTTCCTGGACAAGGCCGACGAGGTGCTGGGGGCGAACGGGCTCGTCTCGGCGATGAAGGAGGACGTGGCCAAGGTCGGCTACCCGAAGAGGGAGCGGGCCTTGGCGAAGCTGGAGGCCCGGGCGGTGGAGATGCAGCTCTACGACCCGCTCAACGTGCACGGCCTGCTCCAGACACCCGAGTACGCGCGCGGCCTGTTCCTGATGCGGCGCCCGGTGTATACGCAGGACGAGGTGGAGCACTACACGGCGGCGCGTGTGGCACGCAAAGCGGTGTTCGAACGTGATCCCGCGCCCGAGATCAGTTTCGTCCTGGAGGAATGCACGCTCCGCCGTCCACTGGGCGGCCGGTCCGTCTTGCGGCGCCAGATCGAACACCTTCTGGAAGTGGCCGAGTTGCGCCACGTCGAAATCCAGGTGATGCCACTGGGCCAGGTGGAACACGTGGGCCTGTCGCTGGTCGAAGTGATGAAGTTCGAGGACGGTACGGCGATCGGGCGGTCGTCCGACGTGTCCGGCGGAAGGCCGATGACCGACCTGCGGCGGCTCCGTCTCCTGGAGCTGCGCTACGGCATTCTCCGGACTCAGGCACTCACTCCCGGGGCGACCGTCGACGCCCTGTACCGATTGCTGAAAGAGACGTGATGCCCAGCGCGTCTCCGCCCGGTCGTGGAAGGCCCCGGCTCGCGGTCGGGCCCGGCGCGTGGGCCGGGTTCGTGGCGTACGCGGCCGGCGTCTGAAGAAATTTCCCGGGGACGGTCACACTTCCCCTCCGGGCTCCGTCAGTGAGGTGTCCGCCCCGGCCGGGGCGGGCGCCGGGGACAACGAAGGAGCCCGCCATGTCCACCACCGCCACCGTCGTCACCGCCGTCGCCGCGTTCATGGCCGGGTTCTCCGGGGTCGCGGTCCTCGTGAGGGCCGGGTTCGTCGTCGGGCCGCTCGCCGCGTACGGGGTGCCCCGGAGCTGGTGGAACCCGCTCGGGGCCGCCAAGCTCGCCGGGGCCGTGGGCCTGCTCGTCGGGTACGCCGTACCGGTCGTCGGGGTCCTGGCCGCGATCGGGCTCGTCCTGTACTTCGCCGGGGCCGTGGTCACGGTCCTGCGGGCCCGCGCGTACGGCTACGTGCCCTTCCCGCTGGTCTACATGGCGCCCGCCGCGGCCGTCCTCGCCCTGGTGTGAGGCGCGTGCGCACGGCGAAGGCCGCCGCCCCGTGCGTACGGGTGCGGCGGCCTTCGTCCACGGACGCGGAGGCGTCAGTCCTTCTTCGGGTCCTCCAGGCGCGGGAACAGCACCGCGCCCTTCGTCACCGTCGCGCCCGCCGGGAGCTGCCCCCACGTGGCGGAGGACCGCACCGGCTGGTCGGCCAGGGCGCCCAGGGACGCCTCGGCGCCCAGGGAGTCCCAGAGGGCCTGGGACGTCTCCGGCATGATCGGGTTGAGCAGGACCGCGACCGCGCGCAGGGACTCGGCGGCCGTGTAGAGGATCGTGGCGAGGCGGGCGCGGCCCTCCTCCGACTCGTCCTTGGCGACCTTCCACGGCTCCTGCTCCGTGATGTAGCCGTTGACCTGCTTCACGAAGTCGAAGATCGCCAGGATGCCGGCCTGGAAGTCCAGTTCCTCGCCGATCTTCGCGTCGGCCGTCGCGACGGCCTTCGCCAGGCCGTCGTGGACGGCCTTCTCCGCGTCGCCGTCGGCCGCCGACGCCGGCAGCGCGCCGCCGAAGTACTTGCCGACCATGGCCGCCACGCGGGACGCCAGGTTGCCGTAGTCGTTCGCCAGCTCGCTCGTGTACCGGGCGGTGAAGTCCTCCCACGAGAACGAGCCGTCCTGGCCGAAGGCGATCGCCCGCAGGAAGTACCAGCGGTACGCGTCCACGCCGAAGTGCGAGGTCAGGTCCTGCGGCTTGATGCCGGTCAGGTTCGACTTCGACATCTTCTCGCCGCCGACCATCAGCCAGCCGTTGGCCGCGATCCGGCCGGGGACCGGCAGGCCCTGCGCCATCAGCATCGCCGGCCAGATCACCGCGTGGAACCGCAGGATGTCCTTGCCGATGAGGTGCACGTCCGCCGGGAAGGTCGCGTCGAACTTCGCCTGGTCGGCGCCGTAGCCGACGGCCGTCGCGTAGTTCAGGAGCGCGTCGATCCACACGTAGATGACGTGCTTCTCGTCCCACGGCACCGGGACGCCCCAGTCGAACGTCGAGCGCGAGATGGAGAGGTCCTCAAGGCCCTGCCGGACGAAGTTCACGACCTCGTTGCGGGCCGACTCGGGCTGGATGAAGCCCGGGTTCGCCTCGTAGAACTCCAGGAGCTTCGGGCCGTACGCGCTCAGCTTGAAGAAGTAGTTCTCCTCCTTGAGGATCTCCACCGGCTTCTTGTGGACGGGGCACAGCTTCGTGCCGTCCTCCGCCTCGATCAGGTCGCCGGGGAGCTTGTACTCCTCGCAGCCCACGCAGTACGGGCCCTCGTAGCCGCCCTTGTAGATCTCGTCCTTGTCGTACAGGTCCTGCACGAACTCCTGGACGCGGTCGGTGTGACGCTTCTGCGTGGTGCGGATGAAGTCGTCGTTCGCGATGTTCAGGTGCTCCCAGAGGGGCTTCCACGCCTCCTCCACGAGCTTGTCGCACCATGCCTGGGGCGTCACGTCGTTCGCCTCGGCCGTGCGCATGATCTTCTGACCGTGCTCGTCCGTGCCGGTGAGGTACCACACCTTCTCGCCGCGCTGACGGTGCCAGCGCGTGAGCACGTCGCCTGCGACGGTCGTGTAGGCGTGGCCCAGGTGAGGAGCGTCGTTGACGTAGTAGATGGGGGTCGTGACGTAGAACGCCTTCGTCCCCCGCTTCTCGGTTCCAGTGGCCGCCATGGCCGAAATCCTAACGGCCCCGTGAAGATCCACTCACATCCTTAAACCGGCACCGGGCCGGGGGACGGGGGCCGGGGCCGGGCGTGGGGGAAGGGAGCCGGGAGCCGGGGCCGGGCGCGGGGGAAGGGAGCCGGGGGCCGGGTCCGGGCGCCGGGACGGCCCGGGGAAGATGGAGGACATGCGCGTACTGGTGGCGGAGGACGAGCGGGTCCTCGCGGGGCTCGTCGCCACCGGCCTGCGGCGGGCCGGTTTCGCCGTCGACACCGTCCACGACGGCGAGGACGCCCTGGAACGGCTCGGCCTGTACGCGTACGACGTCCTCGTCCTCGACCGCGACCTGCCCCGCGTCCACGGCGACGAGGTCGCCCGGCGGCTCGTCGCGGACGGCTCCCGCACCCGCATCCTGATGCTGACCGCCGCCACCGCCGTCGAGGACCGCGTGGAGGGGCTCGACCTGGGCGCCGACGACTACCTCGGCAAGCCCTTCGAGTTCCCCGAGCTGGTCTCCCGGGTCCGCGCCCTGCGCCGCCGCTCCGCCCGCCCCCTGCCGCCGCTCCTCGAACGGGGCGGGCTGCGGCTGGACACCGTCCGGCGGACCGCCACCCGCGACGGGCGCGACCTCGGCCTCTCCCGAAGGAGTTCTCCGTGCTCCAGATCCTCCTGGAGGCCGACGGCGCGGTCGTCTCCGCCGAGGAACTGCTCGAACGCGCCTGGGACGCCCACGCCGACCCCTTCACCGGAGCCGTGCGCGTCTGCATGAGCAAGCTGCGGGCCAAGCTGGGGGAGCCCCCGCTGATCGGCACCGTCCAGGGCGTGGGATACCGGCTGTGAGCCCGTCCGGCGGCTCCCCGGGTGCTCCCGGCGACCGGGAGGACCACTCCGGTCCCGGCGTCCGGGACCCCTACCTCGGCTCCGGGTCCACCATCAGGACCCGGATCGCCCTCGTCTACGGCGGCGCCTTCCTCGTCCTCGGCGCCGTCCTCCTCCTCGTCGTCAACCTGCTCGTCCTCGCGGGGACCGCCTGGGCGACCGACGCGATCGTCTCCCGCGCGGACGGCGCCGGCGGGGTGGAGGCGTACCGGCTCGGCGACGACATCGGCCGGGCGGCGGCCGAACAGATGCTCATGTGGTCCTGCCTGGCCCTGCTCGTCACGGCCTGCTGTGCCGTCGTCGTCGGGTGGTGGACCGCCGGGCGCGTCCTGCGGCCCGTGCACGAGATGACCGCCCGCGCCCGCCGCCTCTCCGAGCGGAACCTGCACCAGCGGCTCGCGGTGCGCGGGCCCGACGACGAGCTGAAGGAGCTGGGCGACACGATCGACGCGCTGCTCGGACGCCTGGAGACGGCCTTCGACAGCCAGCGCCGTTTCATCGCCAACGCCTCCCACGAGCTGCGCACCCCGCTCGCCACGCAGCGCGCCGCCCTCCAGGTCGGCCCGGACGGGGACGACGACGTGCGGCGGATCCTCCTCGACACCAACCGGCACAGCGAACGCCTGCTCGACGGCCTGCTCCTCCTCGCCCGCGGCGAGCGGGGCCTCGCGGAGAAGGAGGACGTCCCCCTGGCCGAGGTCGTCGCGGAGGAGTGCGAGAACGTCGTGGTGGAGGACGGGAGCGGCGTCGTCCGGGGGAGCCGGGTGCTGCTCGGGCAGCTCGTGCGGAACCTCGTCGCGAACGCGGTCGCGTACAACGTCCCCGGCGGCACGGTCGGCGTACGGGTGGACAGGGGCGTCCTGACCGTCGTCAACACCGGTCCCGTGATTCCCCCGGACGAGGTCGAAGCCCTCTTCGAACCCTTCCGGCGGGGTGAGGGACGGGACCGGATGGGGCCCGGCGCCGGGCTCGGGCTCTCCATCGTCCGGTCGATCGCCGTCGCCCACGGGGGGAGCGCGACGGCGACCGCCCGGAGCGCGGCCGAGGGCGGCGGGCTCGTGGTGACGGTGAGCCTGCCGGTCAGCACCTGACCCGGACGGCCACCGTCACCACGACGGGCTCGGCTCAGGTCAAGATCTCGACGCCCTGGCGAGCGGCTTTCTTTGCTCCGTTCATGCCTGACCCTTCCGCGTCATGTTGAGGGCCTTTCGATAGAGCTCAGGAACGCGGTATCGCTCAGCCTTGTCGCGAGGTCCGGAGACTTCCTCCAGCAGCCCCACATCTCGGGCGAGCCTGACGAGGTCAGGCGAAGTTTCCTCCAGCTGCTCCGCGGCGAAAGGCGTAGAGCTGATTTCCCGAAGGCGCTTGAACACCGGCGCGAGTTCCGGGAATTCGTCCTTCTCGAGGGCGTCCAAGGCTGGGACGCTGACCTTGTCAAGTGATTCGACCAAAGCTCGAGGTCGAATGATGGAGCGTGAGTAGCGATTGCCCGCTTCGAATCCCCTCTCCAACTCGACGGCGGCCGTCATCAACTGAGCCAGAGCCCTCGGCGCGTGATCGCCGTTCGCATCGGCCAACCGAGACCAGACCCAGTTGTCCGTGTATGCGGTGCGCCCACCGGAGATGCGTTCGCTTGCGAGGATCACCCATGCGTTGCGGACGAAGTCCTCTGGCCAGTACTCGACTTCAGTTTTCTCCAGATGGAAGTTCGCCTTGTTCAGACGGGCCGTCACCAGTTTTCGAAACTCCTCCGAACGCCATGCCTGCTTGATGGCAATGCGCAGGTAGTCTGTCTTGTTCGACCAGCTCAGACGGGCGGCTCGGGCGCTGAGATGAGACTTGTTCGGCATACTCACCTCGCGCCAAATGTCCTCACGCAGAAGCACCTTGAACTTCAGCTTTTTCATCTGTGGGCCGAGTGTTCCGATGGCGGTGAGGAGCCCCGCCACACCGTCGTTTCGACGCCTCCGGTTGTCGGCGGTGTTGCCGAACCCGGTGTCGAGAGCGTCGAAGAGCAAGGTGTGACTCGTACCGAGGGAGCTGTCGATGTCCAAGAGCCACTGGTCCACCAGAAGTGGAGCCTGTGGATTCGAGAGCAGATCCTTCAAATCTTTGAGGAGGTCTGTCTTGAGGTATCTTCCGTCTCCCTGTGCCGGCCCGACAGAGGAGGGGGCCCAATCAGGCAGAGGAATGCTCTTCAGGTGCTGGCGAAGAGCGAGGCAGATGAGGGCCGGCCACCCCTGGCGCCACTCCAGCCCTCTTTCCTGGAGCTCCCTTTCCATCAAGGCGTAGACGTTTGCGTCTGGAGTCCAGCTTCGATGGGTGTCGAGCCCCGGTGGGCTGGTGACGACCACAGACGTCGATTCGCCAGCCAGTTTACGGAAGAGCGCTGTTTTTCCTGTTCCCTTGCGTCCGATCACAAGCATGGTGTTCGGCGCGAGCGCGCGATCTACATCTGCAGTGCTCAGGAAAGTGTTCTGCAGCTCCTCGATCTCTTGGTTCTCGGCGGTCTCTCCGGCGAATTGGAGCGAAGCCAGCACCTCGGCCTTGGTGGGCTCCGGAGCTGAGTCCTCCGGTGCCCCGAGTGCATTTTTTGGCTCTACGAGTCCGGTGATCCAATCGGCCACCACGGTGAAGTCGTCCGAACTCTGGACGCGCATCACAGAGTCTGAGGCAGCCAGGTTCTCCTGGTAGCCGATGACTTGGACGACCTCTTCGAGTGCTTCGAAGGCCGGCCCTCCCGCACTGTTTCGTGCTACGGAAAGCCACTCTGTGATCCAGTCCTGGGCGCGTTCGGAGTAGAGCTCGCGTACTTCCGGAGTGGCCGGGACCGGCGAGGCGATGAAACGGACCTCTGGGGTGCAGGGGTTCTCTTCGGTCGACCGACGAGATTTCGCGGCGAGCAAGGCGCGGGTGAGTGCTCGGGTTCCGGCTTTTGCTTGAGGGTGCGGGTAGAAGGCCACCACGTTGATATCGGAAACGTCGAACAAGAGAGGGGCGGCCAGAGGGCTGATTCCGGTCCGGGAATCAATGAGGACAACATCCGGTCGTTCGGCGAAGTCGGACACTGCCTCCACCAGTAGGCGAAGAGGATTGATTTCGTCTTCTCCGTACCAGGCGGAGGGGTCGAGATGGGACAGTAGCCGAGCGTACTCCGCTCCCGGGCGTCCGGCCGGAAGCAGGAAAAGGCTGACGTCCTCGGCAACTCGAATTACATGCTCGTCGAGAGCGCCGATTTCACCGCTCATCTCCGCGGCTGCCAGCAGAGGCACCACGCCCATGTTCTCCGTGACGCTTTCTTCCACGTCGAACAGTGACGCCAGACCGGGAGCCTCAAGGTCCATGTCGATGCAGAGCACGGTAAGACCCTGCCCTGAGATGATCCGCGCGGCATGGGCCAGCGAAGTGGACCGTCCGACACCACCTCGCAGCGAGTAGAAGGTCGAGACCACAGGGGATGAGAGAGTGCCGTAGTTTTCCGAAGGGAAGCGGACGGTGATCTCTTCTGCCCGCCCGCTTGCCAGAGCCTCCGGCCACAGCGGCAACTCGGCTTGCACAGGCGAGTCGCCCAGCTCGCCCAGGTCCATGAACTCCGCCTCGTCGGGGGTCCACAGCTCGTACCGGACGAAGTCCGTGTCCGGCGCCAGACTCTGGACTCTCTCACGACGTGCTCGTGGCGTCAGACCGACGAATTGTTCCGATACCGCTGCGACCCTCATGCCGCTGAAGGGGTCGGCGGAAACACGAACATGCTCCCCCAGCACGCTCTTGAGCTTCGCTCCTACGAGGTTGATGTCGTCATCCGGCTGTGTCATGACGTTTTCCTCCTGCGCGCTCCAGCGCCCCGCGTTCGATGGCGACGTCGCAACTGCATTGTGCACCAGCTCACAAAGCGTTTGGCCGCCTCGATTTCGTCCTCGATCTTGACATCTTCTGGCAGAGCCGTCTGGTAGCGCAGACCGACGTCGCGATCCATAAGGAATTCCCGAACCTCTTTGGCCAGTACCGCAGGGCTGAACCCCGCCTGGACCATGAGCGCCAGAATGTCATGGCCACGTGGTGCAGGGCGCCCTTGTGCCGCGCACAGGGCCTTGGCGAAGCACTCGGCGGTGAATCCCAGGTAGTACAGGCATGCAAGATGGCGGCCGGCACGGTGCAGCTCCATCGCATCCGCCCTGCGCTCCAGGGCTACGTCCTCCCAGTCCTGAGATGTGCGCGGATCCTCGTACAAGCCGATACCCCCCATTTGGTGCCGTCCACCACCACTCTAGGGCGGCGGTGGGAGTCGCGGGCAGGCCATAGGATTTCCTGCCCGCGACGGCGTTCGGAACCGCGCCGTAACTACACGAGCGCAGAACAGATATGACGGCTGGGGGGAAGCACACGCTGAGCCGTTGCACTGGGATTTGTCATCGAGATGTTCGTCAGGTCGGTGGATGACTGCTGTCAGAGTTCCAGGCCGGCGAGCAGTCCCCGGTAGAAGGCGGCGTGCTCGGTCCCGGCGGGGTCCGTGCCCTGGAAGTACGCGGCGGTACGGGGCGTCCCGCCGAGCTTCCGGAGGTAGTCGAACGCCTTGTTGTCCTCGTCGCCCCAGGCCACGAACCGCCAGTGCAGCGGGCGGTCGGCCGCCCCGGCGAGCGCCTGCGTGGCGGCCGTCCTCGCGTCCGGCGCGCCGTCCGTCTGGAAGACGACGAGCGCCGGGCGGGCGGGGTCGGCCTTCGCGTGCAGGGCCAGGACCTCCTCCACGGCGCGGTGGTAGTGGGTGCGACCCAGGCGGCCGAGGGTGCCGTTGATCTCCTCCACCCGGGTGGGGGTGAGCGTGGCGGGGGTCAGCTCGGCGGTGCCGTCGATGTCCGTGGAGAAGAACACGGTGGTGACCTTCGCGTCGGCGTCGAGGTGCGCCGCGAGCGCCACCGTCTGCTCCGCGAGCCGCTGCACGGACCCGTCCCTGAAGTACCCGCGCATCGAACCGGACCGGTCGACCACCAGGTACACGTCCGCCCGTGCGCCGGCGAGTCCCTGCTTCCTGAGCGCGGCCCCGGCGGCCTTGTAGGCGTCCACGAGGTGGGGGGCGACGGCCTTGACCCGGGCGAGGGAGAGGGCGGGGGCGGCCGGGGCCGGGACGACCGCGGACGGCTCCGTGACGGCCTCGGGCAGGGGGATGACGGCGGCCTCCGGCGCGGGGGTCACGACGGGCTCGTGCTCGGTCACGACGGGCTCGTGCTCGGCCGGGGCGGGAGCGGCGACCTCCGGGGCGGTGGCCGGGACGGCCTCCGGAACCGTCGGGGCCTCATCCGGTCGGACCTCCTGCTCCGGGGCTTCCGGTGCTTCGGGGGTCTCCGGGGCGTCTGCCACGGGCGTCTCCGGTTCCACCGGGGCGGGGGCGGCCGGGGTCTCCGTTCCCGGGTCGGCGGCACCGTCCGCCTCCCGCGCCGCCGCTTCGGCCGCGACCGAGACGGCGGTGTCCGCCGCCTCCACGGCGGGCGTCTCCGCCTCGGCGGCGACCTCCTCCGCGACCGGCTCCGGGACCGTGACCGGCTCAACGGCCGGCTCCGGGACCACGACCGCGACCGGCTCCGGCTCAGCGGCCGGCTCCGTGACCGCGACCGGCTCCGTCTCCGGGGCCGTGACCGGGTCCGTTTCCGTAACCGCCTCCGGCTCCGTGACCGGCTCAACGGCCGTCTCCGGGGCCGTGACCGGCTCCGTTTCCGTAACCGCCTCCGGGACCGTGACCGGCTCCGGCTCCGCCGTCCTCGCCCTGGGCACCTGCGGGTTGTCGAAGGACGCCGCCACCAGGTCGTCCGCCGCCCGGCGGACCGCCGTCTCCGGTTCCTCCGGAGCGATCGACGTCTCCGGGGCGCCCGGCGCCTCCGCGGCCCCGCCGGTGACCGGCGCCTCCGGCGTACCCGGCGCCTCCCCGGACACGGCCGTCGCCGTCGCCGTCTCCGTCGTCGTCCCCGAGGCCACCGACGCCTCCGTCGGAACCGACGCCTCCGCCGGAACCGGCGGAACCGCCGGAACCGGCGGAACCGCCGGAACCGGCGTCACCGGCGCCTCCACCGCCTCCGGCGTCTCACGCGACTGGGACGGGACGGAGGTTGCCGGGGAGTCCTCGCGGTCCCGGCCGAACACCTTGCGCAGCATGCTCCGAATACCCATGGGCGAACCCTTTCGCATGAGTGGGGGTGCGGTGTGAATGTCCGTACCGGGCGTGTTTCGGGACCTTCATCCCTGGCCAGGGCGGATACGTAAGGTTAGCGGCCGTCCCCGGGCCCCTCCGTGGCCCGGTCGCGGTCCCCCCGCCGCCCCGGACGCCACGCATTCATCCGGCGTTCACGCCGAGGCCGTCCCCGGGCCCGGACGCACACCTAGCGTCACCGCCGAAGCCATCCCGACACCATGTCGGCGCAGACGGTGCGCCGGAGGAGGACGAAGTGCGCAAACTGCTGCCGCTGCTGAGCACGAACCCGCACGGAGGCGGCCGTTCCGCTCTCACCTGCCGGTACCGCTGTGGTGACGCCTGCTTCCACGAGGTGCCCAACACCAGCGACAACGAGTACGCCGGTGACCTCATAGCCGGTGTGCTCTCCCGCCGTTCCGCCCTCCGCGCCGCCGCCGTCGTGACGGTCGCCTCCGCCGTCGGCGGCGCCGTCGTCCTCGGGGAGGCCCCCGCGGCCGAGGCCCACGGCACCGGCCACGGTCACGGTCACGTCCCCGGCAGGGCCGACGGCGCCCGCGGCCTCCGCTTCACCCCCGTCGCGCCCAACACCGCCGACAAGGTCACCGTCCCCGCCGGTTACGCGCAGAACGTGGTCATCCGCTGGGGCGAGCCCATCCTGCGCGGCGCCCCCGCCTTCGACGCCGAGAAGCAGACCGCGAAGGCCCAGGCCGGCCAGTTCGGCTACAACAACGACTTCCTCTCCCTGCTGCCGCTGCCCGGCGAGCGCGGCCGGCAGGTCCTCGTCGCCAACCACGAGTACACCGACGAGGTCCTGATGTTCCGCGGCTACGACCCGCAGAACCCGACCCGCGAGCAGGTCGAGATCGCCTGGGCCGCGCACGGCCTGTCGGTCGTCGTGGTCGAGGAGGAGCACCGCACCGGCCGGCTCACCCCGGTCCCCCGCCACCACCTCAACCGGCGCCTGCACACCACGACCGAGTTCCGGGTCACCGGCCCCGCCGCGGGCAGCGACCTGCTCAAGACCTCCGCCGACCCGACCGGCCGCACGGTCCTCGGCACGCTCAACAACTGCGCCGGCGGCACCACCCCGTGGGGCACCACCCTTCACGGCGAGGAGAACTTCAACCAGTACTTCGCCAACGGCTCCTCCGCCACCGACAAGCGCTACGGCGTCGGTTCGGGCGCCACCGAGCGCAAGTGGGAGCGGTTCGACAAGCGCTTCGACCTCAAGCAGGAGCCCCACGAGGTCCACCGCTTCGGCTGGGTGGTGGAGCTCGACCCGTACGACCCCGGCTCCACGCCCCGCAAGCGCACCGCGCTCGGCCGCTTCAAGCACGAGGCCGCGCAGCCCCGCCTCACCGCCGACGGCCGTCCGGTCGTCTACATGGGCGACGACGAGCGCTTCGACTACTTCTACAAGTTCGTCTCCTCGAAGCGGATGATGAAGGGGAGTTCACGGGCCGCCCGCGAGCACAACCTGACCCTCCTGGACGAGGGCACGCTGTACGTCGCCAAGCTGACCGGCGACTCCCCGGCCGCCGAGGTCGACGGCACCGGAAAGCTCCCGGACGACGGCGAGTTCGACGGCTCCGGCGTGTGGATCCCGCTCGCCACCGGGAACGTCTCGCACGTGCCCGGCATGACGGCCGAGGAGGTGTACGTCTTCACCCGCCTCGCCGGCGACAAGGTCGGCGCGACGAAGATGGACCGCCCGGAGGACGTCGAGCCGTCCCCCCGCACCGGCCGCGTCTACGTCGCGCTCACCAACAACACCGACCGCGGCAAGGCCGGCAAGGCGGGCGCGGACGAGGCCAACCCGCGCAACCTCAACAAGCACGGGCAGATCCTGGAGCTGGCCGAGCACTGGGACGACCCGTCCTCGGACGGCTTCGCCTGGCGTCTCTTCCTCGTCGCGGGCGACCCGGACGACCCGGCCACCTACTTCGCCGGCTTCCCCAAGGAGAAGGTGTCCCCGATCTCCTGCCCGGACAACGTCGCCTTCGACCCGCACGGCAACCTGTGGATCTCCACCGACGGCAACCAGCTCGGCTCCCACGACGGCCTGTTCGGCGTCGCGGTGCGGGGCGAGCGGCGCGGTGAGCTGAAGCAGTTCCTGACCGTCCCGAAGGGCGCCGAGACCTGCGGCCCGCTCGTTCAGGACCGGCGCGTGCTCGTCGCCGTGCAGCACCCGGGCGAGATCGACGGGGCGTCCGTCGAGAAGCCGGCCAGCACCTGGCCCGACGGACCCGGGAAGATCGTCCGCCCGTCGGTCGTCGCCGTCTGGCGCACGGACGGCCGCGACATCGGCGTCTGATCCCGCGCGGTTCCGGGGCCCGGGGCGGAGCGGTCTCACTCCGCCCCCAGGCCCTCCCGGAACCGTACGACCTGCTCCTCCGGGTCGCCCGTGTACGCCCACGGCACCCAGGTCGCCCGCCGGCCCAGCAGGCCGAGCAGCTCCCTGGCGATCCCCACCTGGCCCGCGTAGCAGGCGGCGTGCGCGAGGAAGTTGAGGTCCCCGACCTCCTCCGGGGGCACCGGTCTTCCGGGCTCCCTGCCGCCGATCCACCGCGCGTGCGTACGGCGCAGCTCGGTCACGGCCAGCTCGTGCTTCCAGTGCTGGTCGAACCCGCGCACCGGGCCCCGGCCGAGCGCCCCGTCCGCGACGTACCGGTACTCCTCGACCCGGGCCACCTGGACCAGGACCGGCAGCGGGGAGCCGGGCGGCGCCACGCCCGCCGCGTCGCGGGCGAAGTCGTACATGCTGCCGTGCGTGCCGTGCCACCGCGCCGACCAGTAGCGCAGCACCTGGATGTGCCCCTCGGTGTTGTACGGGTCGCGGCGGCGCAGCTCGTCGAACCAGTGGCGCAGTTCGCGGCGCGGCACCCCGCCCTCGTACAGCCTGGCCACCGACAGGAGCGACACCCACGGCACCGGGTCGGCGGGCGCCGCCTCGGCCGCGTCCCGGCAGGCGTCCACGGCCGCGTCGATCCGGCCCCGGTCGACGGGGGCGCCCCGGCCGGCCGCGATGGCCGCGTCGAAGACCCGCACCACCTCGGTCGCGGCCCGCAGCACGGCGGCGTCCGGATTGCCCGGCTCGGCGCTCCGCCAGGTCTCGACGGCGCAGCCGCCGGCGACGGCGTGCGACAGGAGCCGGACGCGGTGGGTGCGGCGCGCCCAGTCGTCGCCGGTCGCGGCGAGCAGGTCCCGCACGCCCTGCCAGCGGCCGATGACGATGTCGTGGCGCGCCTCGGTCAGCGCGCGGTCCCCGCAGTCCGGGTCGAAGGCGGGCACGAAGCGCTCCGGGCGCGCCGGGCGGCGGGAGCGGCGGAGTACGGCCATCGGGGTCCTCCTTCGGGGGCGGCGGCCGGGAGTCGCGGGGCGGACCGACGGAGCACGGGTCCGGGCCGGACGGGGCGGGGCGGGAGCGGGCGCGCCGCGCCGGGAACGGGGACCGGACGTGGCCGCAGCGTATTCCACGCCCGGCGCGGGCGGGCCCGGCCCCCTCGTCCGGGAGTGGGGCCGGGGGTCAGAAGTCCGTCGCGTAGTTCTTGTCGCGACCGCCCGTGCGGGCGCCGGGCGTGGGCGCGCCGGCGGCCTCGGTGGCGACGAGGGCGCGGGCGGCGTCCAGGCGGGCCGGGCGGCGGTAGTAGTCGCTGCCCGCCCGCCGGTGGACCAGCAGCGGGACCACGCCGAGGAGCAGGCCGCCGAGGCCGATGGCGAGGGCGGTCCTGGAGAGTTCGCCGAGCGAGGCGACGAAGGCCCAGAGCATGAACGCCGAACCGAACAGCGGCCAGAGGCCGCCGATGACCAGGTTGGGCACGGAGCGGAACAGGACCGACTTGTACGCGACGACGGCGGCGATGCCCGCGAGGCCGTAGTAGAAGGCGATCTGGAGGCCGATCGCGGCGACCGCGTCGCTGAGGACGCGCTGGACGGAACCGGCCGCCGCCGCGGCGGCGAACAGCAGCAGCGCCGCCCCGCCGACCGTGACGATCGCGACCCAGGGGGTGTTCCAGCGGCGGTGCACGGTGCCGAGCGCGGCCGGCAGGGTCCGGTCGCGGCCCATCGCGAAGAGCGAGCGGGTGACCTGGATGAGCGTGGTCTCCAGGGTGGCGACGGTCGACAGGAGCACGGCCCCGACGAGCAGTTTGCCGCCGATACCGGGCCACACCTCCTGCCCGACGACGGCGAGGACGTTGGGCCCGGCGGCGCGGATCTCCTCCGCCGTCAGGAGGAGGTTGACGGTGACGGTGATGACCTCGAAGAGGACGAAGACGAAGCCGACGCCGACGAGCGCGGAGACGCCCGCGGTCCGGCGGCTGTCGCGGGTCTCCTCGCTGAGGTTGCCGGTGACGTCCCAGCCCCAGTAGTAGAACGCGGCGATCAGCGCCCCGGCGGCGAAGCCCTGCGTCCCGTGGAACTGGCCGAGGCCGAACCACGACCAGTCGAAGGCGGTGGCCCGGCCCCGGTGCGCCACGGCCGCGAGGACGAAGCCGGCCAGGATCAGCATCTCGATCCCGGACATGACCAGTTGGGCCCGCACGGTGAGCCGGGCGCCGCCCAGGACGACGAGCAGCATCGCCAGGAACCAGCAGGCGCCGACCGCCGCCGCGAGCGGGGTGCTGTCGGCGAGGTCCGGGGCGACCAGGGAGAGCGTGAGGGTCCCGGCGGGCAGCGAACCGGCCACCATGAAGACGGTGGTGGAGAAGACGAGCGCCCAGCCGGAGAGGAACCCGAGGAAGGGGTGCAGGGTGCGGCCCACCCAGGAGTACGCGGCACCGGCGTTGACGTCGATCCGGCCGAGCCGGGCGTACGCGAGGACGATGCCGAGCATCGGTATCGCGCAGTACAGCAGGGCCGCGGGACCGCCGAAGCCGACCGCGCCGAAGAGGACGGCGGTGGTCGCGGCGAGCGAGTAGGCGGGGGCGCTTCCGGCGACGGCCATCACGATCGTGTCGAAGGTGCCGAGGACATTGGGCTGGAGCCCTCTGCCGCTGGTGGTGGTGCGCATGGCGGGTCCTCGGGGCGCGGGGGCGAGGCAGGACGAAGTGGCCTGCCCGCCGGGCCGGTCGACACCGGCGGCGGCGGGCGCGGATCACCGTGAATGGGCGCATCGTAGTCGGAGGGACGGAAGGGGGTGACGGCGGTGGAAGGATTCCGTTCCGTCACCGCCGGTGAACCGCCGCGTACGCCTCCGGGAGGGGGTCAGCGCAGGTCGGGTCCGGCGATGGCGCGCGCGGCCCGGACCTCCTGGCGGAGCGGCTCCAGGACTCCGTTCTCGTCGCCGGGCAGTTCGGTCCGGACCTCCACGAGGGTGTCGCTCGACCGCAGCCCCTCGGCGAGTTCGCGCAGTTCCCCCGCCACGGCGGCCACTTCGGCCCGGTCGGGGGCGGGGGCGCCGTGGCCGACCCGGACGCGGGCGGCGGTCGTGGCGTCCACGATCCGTTCGACGGCGACGACCAGCGGCCACCAGGCGGCGGCGCGGGTGCCGGTCGGCGGGGGTTCGGTCAGCGCCCGCTGGAACTCGGAGCGGACCGTCGACAGGTCCCGGTAGAGCGTCCGGCGGGCCCGCAGCCGCGCGTGCGGATCGGACCGTTCCGTGTCGGAGAACGCCATGTCCACGTAGGCGGCGGTGTCGGAGACGGCGTCCGCGAGCCGGGCCCCGACCCGGGTGTGCCAGGACTCGGGCCAGAGCAGGTAACCGGCGACGAGCGTGATCCCGCAGCCGATGAGCGAGTCGTAGAGGCGCGGCAGGACGAGGGCGGAGCCCTGGTGGTTGAGGACGTCGGAGAGCAGCAGGATGACGGGGGTGACGGCGGCCGTCTGGAAGGCGTACCCCTTCGCGGAGAACGCCGGGATCAGGGCGGCGAGCACCAGCAGGACGGGCACGTCCCACCAGCCCCGGGGCACTCCGGACAGGACGAGGGCGGCGAGGACGAGGCCGAGCACGGTGCCGGCGGCGCGGAGCACGGCCCGGGAGAAGACCGAGCCGAAGTCGGGCTTCATCACGAAGGTGACGGTGAGGGCGACCCAGTAGGAGCGGGGCACGGGGACCAGCGACACGAGCGCCTGCGCCAGGCCGACGCAGAGCGCGAGCCGCAGTCCGTACCGCCAGGAGGCGCCGGAGAGGAGGACGGCGCGGGCGTTGCGCCGCACGCGGACGCGGAGGGCGGCGGGCCGGCCGAGCCGGTCGTCCACGTCGTACGCGTCCGGCTCCCGCTCGTGGACGACGTTCGCCGCGTGCCGCAGGGCGTGGTCGACGGCCTTCTCGGAGGGCCGCTCCGGGACGGGCAGGTCCGGGACGGGGGCGCCGGTGCGGCCCTCCTGGACGGCGTCCGCGAGCTCCCGCACGGCCGCCGGGACCGCGGCGGGCAGCGGGCCGGACCGCCGGGCCCCGAAGTGGGCGGCGGGCGCGGCCTCGACGAGCGGGACGAGGACGTTGAGCCGGGCGAGCAGCCCGACCAGGGGCGAGGCGCGGCCGTGCTGGCGGGCGCGCCGGGCCAGGACCAGGTCGTAGGCGTGGTTCAGGGAGTCGGTGACGGCCTGCCGTCTCCCGTCGTACGCGGAGGTGCCTGCGGCCTCGTAGAGGTCGGCCACCGCCCGGTAGGTGGCGGCGACGGCGTCCCGTTCGGGCGCGCTCCGCCGCACCGGCCAGCCGAGCAGGGTGAGGACGAGGACGACGAGCCCGCCCAGGGAGAGCAGGACGGGCGCCGTCCACCAGGGGTCGGGCAGGGGGAGCCCGGCGCCGACGACGGCGTTGAGGAGCAGGAGCAGCCCGGAGACGGAGGCGACCGCGCCGATCGAGGAGATCATCCCGGAGACGAGCGCGACGCCGGTGAGCACGGCGACGGCGACCCAGCCGTGCCCGAAGGCGAGGGTGCCGAGGGTGACGCCGAGGGCCCCGAAGAGCTGCGGCACGGCGATGTTGAAGACCCGCATCCGGTAGGCGTCGGCGGTGTCCCCGATGACCCCGGACAGGGCGCCCATGGAGACCAGCGCCCCGTACGCGGGCCGGTCGGCGGCCAGTCCGGCGGCGAGCGGCGCGGCCATCGCGACACCGGCCCGGAGGACGGCGGCCCGGGGGACCGGCACGGGCGCGGGCCTGAGCCCGGCGGTCAGCCAGGCCGGCGGGACGAGCCGCCCGGCTTCTTCGGTACGCGCCATGCCGTCCAACGTACTGTCCGGCCCGCCGGGGCGCCGCCGGGCGGGCGGGGCTTTTCGGCACGCGCCCTAAGATGGAGGGCCGTCACGAGAAGAAACGAGCACGCATGCGTCCTCAGCGGTTCACCGATTTCGTCGTAGGCGTCGTGAAGGACACCCCGACCGCCGGCGGAGCGCGGACCCTCGCCGAGACGGGCGACACGAAGCACCCCTTCGGGGTGGTCGTCACGGTGGGATCGGCCGAGCACCGGTGGCAGTTCACCGGGCTGCTGCCCGAAGGGGCCAAGCACGAGGGGTTCCTGGACGAGCCCGTCACCGGCGACCCGGTGCCGCCCGGGGAGGAGCCCCGGGCGGACGACTCCCCGGAGGCGTGGCTCGCCGCCGCCCTCGCGCGGGCCGGGAGCCCGGAGATCTCGGGGATCGAGCGGTGGTCCGCCCAGCCCGACACCGCCGGCCGGGCGGGGCTGACCGTGTCGTTCCACAGCGGAGCCCGGATCTACGCCCGCGTCTTCTGACGGCACCGACGGGTCGTCCCGTACGGCACCGGTGGGCGGGCGGCCGGCGGTACCGCCCGGTGCCGGCCGGTTCCGGGCCGCACCGGTCGCGGTCCGGCGCCGACCGGTCCCGGGCCGCACCGGGCCGCACCGGGCCGCACCGGGCCGCACCGGACCGCGCCGGTCGCGCGGCCCCGGCTCAGTTGCGGTAGGACTCCACCTCGGCCGCCGGGCGGATCGTCTCCGTGTCCGGGTCCTCGCCGAACTCCGCCTTCGCGCGGCGCCGGCGCAGCAGGTCCCAGCACTGGTCGAGGCGGATCTCCACCTCGGTCAGGCGGGCCCGCTCCCCGGGCGTGAGGCCGTCCCCGCGCTGCCGCAGCGCGCGCTCCTCCTCCACGAGGGCGCCGATGTCGTCCAGGATCTCCTCGTTGTCCATGCCTTCCAGCGTGGCCGATCAGCGCCCTTCCCGCAGGTCGAGATCGGCGAGCACGGCCCGGTGGTCGCTGCCCGCGAGGTCCAGGAGGCGGAAGCCCGCCGGGACGAAGCCGGGGCCGGTCAGGACGTGGTCGATCTGCACGTACGGGGGGAGGGGGCCCTCCAGCGGCCAGGTGGGGGCGCGGCTCCTCCCGGCCTGCCGGGCCGCGTCGTGGAGGCCGCCCGCGTCGAGGATCGCGCGGAAGGCCGCGTGGTCCTGGGAGGCGTTGAAGTCGCCCGCGATCAGGACCGGCTCCCGGGACCCGGCGGCGAAGTCCGCGATCCGGCCCAGCTCCCGCTTCCACACGTCCACCTGGCCCGGCAGCGGTGGCATCGGGTGGGCGAGCTGGAGGCGCACCGGACGCCCGCCGATCTCGGCGGTGGCCCCCGGCATGCCCATCGTCGCCGGGATCGTCCACCGGTCGCGCAGCGGGAAGGCGCTCAGCAGGACGGAGCCCGCCGAGCCGTCCGCCTCGACGGAGACGTGGTGGGGCAGTTCGGCGGCGAAGGCCGTGGTGAGGGCGCGCCCGCAGGCGCGGTCGCACTCGGAGACGTACACGAGCTGGGGCCGTTCGCGTCCGACCGCGCCGATCAGCGCCTCCGTGGCCTGACCGAACTCGACGTTGGCGGCCAGGACGCGGACCCGGGCGAGGAGCGCCCCGTGGCCGTCGGCGGCCCCCGCCCGCGGGGGGAGGGTGCTCCAGCCGGTGGCGGCGAGGACGACGGCGGCGGCGAAGGAGAGGGCGCGGCGGCGGGCGGCGGCCGCGAGGAGCAGTCCGAGCCCGGCCGGGACGGTGAGCCAGGGCAGGAACGAGAGCAGCTGCGGCACGGGCGTGACCGCGTCCGTGCCGAGCAGGCGGCAGCCGGCGACGGTCGCGGGCACGGCGAGGAGCGCTCCGGCGGCCCCGGCGAGGAGGCGGCGCCTCGGGCGGAGGGGCGGCGGGGCCGCGTCCGCCGTGGCGGTTCCGGGGGGTGCGGAGGAGGCGGGGTCGGGGGCCACGCCCGCCAGTGTCGCAGGGCCCGTCCCGTCCCCGCCCCGCCGTACCCGGGAGCCGGTGGGGCCCCGGAGGCGCGCCGGTCCTCAGTACCGCTCGTCGGGTCCGTACGCGTCGTCCGTCGCCAGGGCCCAGATCACGAAGATCGACACGGCCATGGAGAAGAGCGACCACCACGGCTGGTAGGGCAGGAAGAGGAAGTGGAACAGGATGTTCAGGGAGGCGAGCACGATGCCCGTGACCCGGCCCCACTCGGCGCCCTTCAGGATGCCGTAACCGGCGACGAGCAGGATCACGCCCAGGATCAGGTGGATCCAGCCCCACGTGGTGAGGTCGAACTTGAAGACGTAGTCGCCCACGCGGGTGTAGACGTCGTCCTCGGCGATCCCGGCGATGCCCTGGAAGACGTCCATGAAGCCGATGACCAGCATGAGGACGCCGGCGAAGAGGGTGCCGCCGGAGGCCCAGGCCCCGGCGGTGCTCCGCTTGCGGGACGGGTCGGTGCTCTGTGTACGGGGCGGGGCGGTGTTCCGGCCCGTGGCTCCGTCGTCGTTCTGGCTCATGACCCCATCGTGGGAGCACCCGCCCGTCCGCGAACCTCCAGGCGGGCCGTACGGGTGAACGGTGAACGGGGAGAGCCGTCCGCGGGTCCGTCCCCGGGTACGGGCGCGGCCCGGTCCGGGAGCGCGTCCGGGGCCGCCGCACGCCGGGGCCGGAGGCGTGGCCGCGGACCTCGACCTTCCCCGTACGGGAAGGTCGGGCATCCTCGTCACCGGGCGCCGCGAGGGCGGCCGGTCCGGTCGACGCGGCGGCCGGACCGGGGCGGTCAGCCGAGCCGCAGGCCGGCCAGCTGCTCCTCGAACGGCACGACCTCGTCCTCGTCCGCCTCCCGGACCGGCCGGGCCGCCACCGCGTCCGCCAGTTCGTGCCCGGCCCGGGTGATCCGGGCCGGCAGCCCGTCCGTGTGGGCGTCGCCGCCCGAGCCCCAGTCCTCCGAGGCCGCGTAGACGGCGGTGGGGACGGTGTGGGCCCGCAGGTAGGCGAAGAGGGGGCGCAGCGCGTGGTCCAGGACGAGCGAGTGGCGGGCGGTGCCGCCGGTCGCGCCGATCAGGACCGGGGTGCCGGTCAGCGCGGCCGGGTCGACCAGGTCGAAGAACGACTTGAACAGGCCGCTGTACGAGGCGGTGAAGACCGGCGTGACCGCGACGACGCCGTCCGCGCCGGTCACCGTGTCGATCGCTTCCCGGAGCGCGGCGGAGGGGAAGCCGGTGACGAGGTTCTTGGCGATGTCGACGGCCAGGTCGCGCAGTTCGACGACCTGGACGTCGACCGCGTACTCCCGCTCGGCCAGCCGGTACCGGGCCGCCCGGAGGAGGCGGTCGGCGAGCAGCCGGGTGGAGGAGGGGGAGCCGAGGCCGGCGGAGACCGCGACCAGTTTCAGCGTCCGCACGGTGTCAGACCTCCTTGGTGGCGAGGACGGCGGGGTGGAGCGGGGCGGTGGCGGGGACGCCGGCCGGGCGCAGGCTCTCGAACTCCTTGCGCAGCACCGGGACGACCTCCTCGCCGAGGATGTCGAGCTGTTCCAGGACGGTCTTCAGGGGCAGGCCCGCGTGGTCGACCAGGAACAGCTGGCGCTGGTAGTCGCCCGCGTACTCGCGGAAGGACAGGGTCCGCTCGATGACCTCCTGCGGGGAGCCGACGGTCAGCGGGGTCTCGCGGCTGAACTCCTCCAGGGAGGGGCCGTGTCCGTAGACCGGGGCGTTGTCGAAGTACGGGCGGAACTCCCGTACCGCGTCCTGCGAGTTCTTCCTCACGAAGACCTGGCCGCCGAGGCCGACGATCGCCTGCTCGGGGGTGCCGTGGCCGTAGTGCGCGTACCGCTGCCGGTAGAGCCGGACCATCTTCTCGGTGTGCTGCCTGGGCCAGAAGATGTGGTTCGCGAAGAACCCGTCGCCGTAGTAGGCGGCCTGCTCCGCGATCTCGGGGGAGCGGATGGAGCCGTGCCAGACGAAGGGCGGGACGCCGTCGAGCGGGCGCGGGGTGGAGGTGAAGCCCTGGAGGGCGGTGCGGAACGTGCCCTCCCAGTCGACCACGTCCTCCCTCCACAGCTTGTGGAGGAGCGCGTAGTTCTCGATGGCGAGCGGGATGCCCTGCCGGATGTCCTGGCCGAACCACGGGTAGACCGGGCCGGTGTTGCCGCGTCCCGTCATCAGGTCCACGCGTCCGTCCGCGAGGTGCTGGAGGGTCGCGTAGTCCTCGGCGATCTTCACCGGGTCGTTGGTGGTGATCAGGGTCGTGGACGTGGACAGGAGCAGGTTCTCCGTGCGGGCGGCGATGTGCCCGAGGAGGGTGGTGGGGGACGACGGGACGAACGGCGGGTTGTGGTGCTCGCCGGTCGCGAAGACGTCCAGGCCGACCTCCTCGGCCTTGAGCGCGATGGCGACGGTGTTCTTGATCCGCTCGTGCTCGGTGGGGGTGCGGCCGGTGGTGGGGTCGGTCGTCACGTCACCGACGGTGAAGATCCCGAACTGCATCGTGCTCACCTCTCGCGTTGCCTCGCGTTTCCGCGTGTTGGTTGAACCTTAAACCATCTCGTCCAACGGTGCGACCGCCCCGGCTATTCCGCCCCCACGCTGTTCCACCCCCCCGCTGTTCTGCCCCGCCGCCCCGCCGTTCCGCCGTTCCGGCCCCGCGCCCGCCTACGTCCGCGCCCGCCCGCGTCCGTGTCCGCTCCCGGCTCCCGTGCCCGCCCCCGCCCGTACGCCGGAGGGCATGACCGCCCCCGTGACCGACACCGAGCGCTGGAAAGAGCGCGGCGTGATGCTCCGCGTCTTCGTGTACGTCTTCGCCACGCACGCCTTCGCCGGCTCCGTCCGGATCCTCTTCTCCGTCGGGCAGCGCGCCCGGAAGTGGGCGAAGGGACGGACGGCCCGTCCTCCCGGACGTGAGCACGGCCACGAGGAGGGGAGCCGGGGCCTCCCGTAGAGTTCGGCGGCGTGAACGGTGCGATATCGGTCGTCGGAATCGGCGCGGACGGCTGGGACGGGCTCCCCGAGTCCTCCCGCCGCGTCCTGCGCTCCGCCGAGGTCCTGCTCGGCGCCCCCCGCCAGCTCGGCCTGCTGCCCGCCGGCGACTGCCCCGGCGAGCGGATCGCCTGGCCCTCCCCCCTCCGTCCCGCCGTCCCCGGCCTGATCGCCGCCCACGAGGGCCGCGCGATCGCCGTCCTGGCCAGCGGCGACCCCTCCTTCCACGGCATCGGCCGCACCCTCGCGGAGACCGTCGGCGCCGACCGGCTCCGGATCCACCCGCACCCGTCCTCCGTCTCGTACGCCTGCGCCCGGCTCGGCTGGCCCCTGGAGCGGACCGAGACGGTGTCCCTGGTGGCCCGGCCGCTCGCCGCCCTCGCCGCCGTCCTCCACCCCGGCCGGCGGGTCCTCGTCCTCGGCGAGGGCCCCGGCACCCCCGCCGACGTGGCCGCGTACCTCCGCGACACCGGCTGGGGCGGCACCCGCGTCCGGGTCCTGGAACAGCTCGGCGGGCCCCGCGAACGGCTCCTCGACGCGACCGCCGCCGACTGGCCGTACGAGCGGACCGACGCCCTCCACGTCCTCGCGCTCGACTGCGTGCGCGACCCGGGCGCCCTGCGGCTCGGCGCCGTGCCCGGCCTCCCGGACGAGGCGTACGAGCACGACGGGCAGCTCACCAAGCGGTACGTGCGCGCCGCCACCCTCGCCGCCCTCGCCCCCGCCCCCGGCGAACTCCTCTGGGACGTCGGCGGCGGCTCCGGTTCCATCGGCATCGAGTGGATGCGGACCCACCGCTCCTGCCGCGCCGTCGCGATCGAGAAGAGCCCCGGACGGGCCGCCCGCATCGCCCGCAACGCCGACGCCCTCGGCGTCCCCGGCCTGGAGGTCGTCACCGCCCCGGCGCCGGAGGGACTGGCCGGCCTCCCCACCCCGGACGCGGTCTTCGTCGGCGGCGGCCTGACCGCCCCCGGCCTGCTCGCGGCCTGCTGGGACGCGCTGCCCCCCGGCGGACGGCTCGTCGCCAACACCGTCACGCTGGAGTCCGAGGCGCTGCTCGCCGAAGCCCACCGCCGCCACGGCGGGGAGCTGGTCCGCCTCGCCGTCGCCACCGCCGTCCCCGTCGGCGGCTTCACCGGCTGGCGTCAGGCGATGCCGGTCACGCAGTGGTCCGTCACCAAGGAAGAGGAAGCATGACCGTCTACTTCATCGGCGCGGGCCCCGGCGCGGCCGACCTCATCACCGTGCGCGGCGCGCGGACCCTGGCGCGGTGCGGGGTCTGCCTCTACGCCGGCTCCCTCGTCCCCGTCGACCTGCTCGCCGAGTGCCCGCCGGACGCCCGGCTCGTGGACACGGCCCGGATGGACCTGGACGGGATCGTCGCCGAGATCGCCGCCGCCCACGAGACCGGACGGGACGTGGCCCGGCTGCACTCCGGGGACCCGTCGGTGTTCAGCGCGATGGCGGAGCAGATGCGGCGCCTCGACGCGCTCGGCATTCCGTACGAGGTCGTCCCGGGCGTCCCGGCCTTCGCGGCGGCCGCCGCCGCGCTCAAGCGGGAGCTGACCGTCCCCACGGTCGGCCAGACCGTCGTCCTCACGCGCGTCGCGCAGCAGGCCACCCCGATGCCCGAGGGCGAGGACCTGGCGACCCTGGGCCGCAGCGGCGCCCTGCTCGTCCTCCACCTCGCCGCGCGGTACGTGGACCGGGTCGTCGCCGAACTCGTCCCCCACTACGGCGCCGACTGCCCGGCCGCCGTCGTCGCGATGGCCAGCCGCCCCGACGAGGTGGTCCTGCGCGGCACCCTGGACGACATCGCGGAGCGGACGAAGGCGGCCGGGATCACGAAGACCGCCGTCATCCTCGTGGGCCGCACCCTCGCGGCCTCGGAGTTCCGCGACAGCCACCTGTACGACCCGGCGCGCGACCGGCACGCCTGCTGAGCCCCGCACGCGCGGAGGGGCCCCGGGGAGATTCCCCGGGGCCCCTCCGTCGCCACGGCCGGGCTCAGGTGTTCGGCCGCTTGCCGTGGTTCGCGCCCTTCTTCTTCCGGGCCCGCCGCTTGTTGCCGCGCTTCGACATGAGACTCCCTCTCGGTTCATCGGTCGGGTGTTCGTCGGCAAGCCTAGGGGCGGGGGGCCGGAGTCGCACGTGGGCCGAAAGCCGGTACGGCGCCCCGTACGGAGAGTATGGTCGTGAGTATGGCCACGAAGAAGGTGACGGTGACGATCCCGGAGGACCTCTTGGAGGAGGTCCGCGCCGAGGCGGCCGAGCACGGCTTGTCGGCGTACGTCGCGGAGGCGCTGCGGCTGCGTCGCGACCGCGACCGGCTGCGGGAACTGGTCGACTGGCTGGAGGAGGAGCACGGGCCGGTCACGGTGGCCGAACGGGCCGGCGCGCACGCCGAGCTGGACGAGCTCGACGCCGAGCACGAACGCCGTCGGCGGGCGCGGGAGGCGCGCACGGGCGAGGCCGCGTGACGAAGCGGACGGACCGGCGGCCCCGGGTCTTCGTCCTGGACAGTGAGGCGCTCTCGCTCGCGGTCCGGGGAGACCGCGTGATGATCGCCCGCCTCGACCTGGCCGCCCGTGGGGAGGCCGATGTGATCACCTCCCCCCTGACCCTCGTCGAGGCGTACGACGGCAGGACGACCGAGCAGCGCTGGGACTGGGTGCTGTCCCGCGTCCGGGTCGCGGACATCGGCAGGGACGAGGCCCGCCGGGCCCGCCGCCTCCTGGCCGACACCGGACTGCACGGGCACAAGTACGCCATCGACGCCGTCCTCGCCGTCGTCGCCCGGGAGCAGGCGGGCGACGTCACGGTCTTCACGTCGGACGTGGACGACCTGGAGAAGCTGGTTCCGGACCGGATCGTCGTCGTCAAGGTCTGACGGACCGGCCCGCCCTACGCCCCCGCCCCCCGCACCGGCGACCGCCCCACCACCGTCCCCGCCCGGTCGACGCAGACCACGTCCACCGCGACCGGGGCGCCCCGCAGGACCGCCAGGGCCTCGTCGCGGGCGCGGACGGCCACCAGGTCGCCCAGGGGGACGGCGGCGGCCTCGCAGAGGCGGAGGGCGGCCAGGCCCGTGTTCGCGGTGGCGATCTCCGCCGCCAGGGCCTCGGACGCGCCGCCCGTACGGGCCAGGTCCGCCAGGAAGCCCTTGTCGACCTGGGAACGGGCCGAGTGCAGGTCCAGGTGGCCGGCCGCGAGCTTGGAGAGCTTCGCGAAGCCGCCGCAGACCGTCAGCCGGTCCACCGGGTGGCGGCGGACGTACTTCAGGACCGCGCCCGCGAAGTCGCCCATGTCGAGCAGGGCGATCTCCGGCAGGCCGTACAGGTCCGTCACCGTCCGCTCCGAGGTCGAGCCGGTGCAGCCGGCGACGTGCGTGAGGCCGCCCGCGCGGGCCACGTCCACGCCCCGCCGGATCGAGTCGATCCAGGCCGAGCAGGAGTACGGGACGACGACCCCGGTCGTGCCCAGGATCGACAGGCCGCCGAGGATGCCGATCCGGGGGTTCCAGGTGGAGCGGGCGATCTCGGCGCCGTCGTCGACGGAGAGCGTGATCTCGACGTCGCCCGTGCCGCCGTGCGCGGCGGCGACCCGCGCCACGTGCTCGCGCATCAGCTGCCGGGGCACCGGGTTGATCGCCGGTTCGCCCACGTCGAGGGGCAGCCCGGGGAGGGTGACCGTGCCGACGCCCTCGCCCGCCCGGAAGACGACGCCGGAACCCGGCGGAAGGAGCCGTACCGTCGAGCGGATCACGGCGCCGTGCGTGACGTCCGGGTCGTCGCCCGCGTCCTTGGTCACGGCCGCCATGGCCGTACCGGCACCCAGGGACTCGGCCGTGAGCGCGAACGACGGCGTCCGCCCCTTCGGCAGCGCGATCGTCACCGGGTCCGGGAAGTCCCCGGTCAGCAGGGCCGTGTACGCGGCGGTCGTCGCCGCCGTCGCGCAGGCACCGGTCGTCCACCCCGGCCGCAGGCCGGTGTGCTTGAGTTGGGCCTCGCGCCCGCCGCCTGAACTCACGAAGGGGCTCCTGTGCACGTACTCGTTCTCGGCGGGACCACCGAGGCCCGCGCCCTCGCGGGACTGCTCCACCCCCGCGTCCGGGTCACCAGCTCGCTCGCGGGCCGGGTCGCCCGGCCCCGGCTGCCCGAGGGCGAGGTCCGGATCGGCGGCTTCGGCGGCGCCGAGGGACTCGCGGCGTGGCTGCGGGAGCACGCGGTGGACGCGGTCATCGACGCCACCCATCCCTTCGCCGAGCGGATCAGCTTCCACGCGGCCCGTGCGGCCGCCTCCACCCATGTTCCCCTGCTCGCGCTGCGCCGTCCCGGCTGGGTCCCCGAGGAGGGCGACGACTGGCGTGACGTGGGCTCCCTGGCGGAGGCCGCCGCCGCCCTCGACGCCCTCGGCGACCGCGTCTTCCTCACCACCGGCCGCATGGGCCTCGCCGCCTTCGCCGCGCGCCCGGAGTGGTTCCTCGTCCGCTCGGTGGACCCCCCGGACGGACCGGTGCCGGCCCGCGCCGACATCCTCCTCGACCGGGGCCCCTTCACCCTCGACGGCGAACGCGGCCTGCTGCGCCGCCACCGGATCGACGTCCTGGTCACCAAGGACAGCGGCGGCGCGGCCACCGCCCCGAAGCTCACCGCCGCCCGCGAGGCCGGCGTCCCGGTCGTCGTCGTGCGCCGCCCCCCGGTCCCGGAGGGCGTACCGGTGGCGACGACCCCCGGGGAGGCCGCCGCCCTGGTGCTGGAGGGCCGGCTCAGCCGTACCGGCGCGGCGTCCACGTGATCACGCGGCCGTCCGCGCGTTCCGCCGTCCGCGTCTGCGAGGAGCCGATCAGGAGCAGGGTGCGCATGTCGATCTCGGAGGGGTCGAGGGACTTCAGGGTCAGCACCCGCACCGACTGCTCCGGGCCGCCCACGTCGCGTGCGACGACCACCGGGGTGTCGGGGGAGCGGAGCTCCAGGAGCAGGTCGCGGGCGGCCGCCACCTGGTGGGTGCGGGACTTCGAGCCCGGGTTGTACAGGGCGATGACCAGGTCCGCCCCGGCCGCCGCGCGCAGCCGGTCCGCGATGACGTCCCAGGGCTTGAGCCGGTCGGAGAGCGAGATCGTCGCGTAGTCGTGGCCGAGCGGGGCGCCCGCGGCGGCGGCGGCCGCGTTGGCGGCGGTCACCCCCGGGAGGACCCGTACGGGAACGTCCGCGTACTCCGGCTCCGACGCCACCTCCAGGACCGCCGTCGCCATCGCGAAGACGCCCGGGTCGCCGCCCGAGACGACCGCGACCCGGTGCCCGCGCCGGGCCAGGTCGAGGGCGAACTCGGCGCGCTCCGACTCCACCTTGTTGTCGGAGCCGTGCCGCCGCTGCCCGGGGCGCAGGACCGGCACCCGGTCCAGGTAGGTGGTGTAGCCGACCAGGTCGTCCGCGTTGAGCAGCGCCCCGCGCGACTCCGGGGTCAGCCAGGGCGCGCCCGCCGGACCGGTGCCGACGACGACGACCTCGCCCCGGTCCCGTACGGGGGGCTCCTGGTCGATGCGGGAGGGCAGCACGGCGACCGAGAAGTACGGGACGGACTCCGGGTCCACCTCCGCCAGGCGCTCCGTCCGCTCGCCCGCCATGAACGCCCGCTCCACGTACCGCGCGTCCTCCAGGCGGCCCGCCCGCTCCAGGGCCCGCCGCACGGTGGGGAAGGTGCGGCCGAGCTTCATGACGACCGCCGAGTCGGTGCCCGCGAGCCGGGCCGTCAGCTCGTCCTCCGGGAGCGTGCCGGGAACGATCGTCAGGACCTCCTCCGCCTCGCACAGCGGCTCCCCGAGCCGGGCGGCGGCGGCGCTCACCGAGGTGACGCCCGGGACGACGGTCGTGTCGTAGCGGTGCGCGAGCCGCTTGTGCATGTGCTGGTACGAGCCGTAGAAGAGCGGGTCGCCCTCGGCGAGGACCGCGACGGTGCGGCCCGCGTCCAGGTGGGCGGCGAGGCGGGCCGCCGCCTCCTCGTAGAAGTCGTTCAGGGCGCCCCGGTAGCCGCCGGGGTGGTCCGTGGTCTCCACCGTGAGCGGGTACACCAGCCGCTCCTCGACGTGGTCCTCGCGCAGGTGCGGGGCGGCGATCGAGCGGGCGATGGAGCGGCCGTGGCGGGCCGAGTGGTACGCGACCACGTCGGCCTCGGCGATGGCCTTCACGGCGGCGAGGGTGAGGAGGTCCGGATCGCCGGGGCCGAGGCCCACGCCGTACAGCTTGCCGACGGTGTTCCCGGTCACTGCTGGATCTCCGCTTCGTGCGCGAGGGCGTTGATCGCGGCGGCCGTCATGGCGCTGCCGCCGCGCCGGCCCCGGACGACGAGGTGGTCGAGGCCGAGGGTGTTGGCGGCGAGGGCGTCCTTGGACTCGGCGGCGCCGATGAAGCCGACCGGTATGCCGAGGACGGCGGCGGGCTTCCCCGCGCCCTTCGCGACCATCTCCAGGAGGTGGAAGAGGGCGGTGGGGGCGTTGCCGATGGCGACGACGGAGCCTTCGAGACGGTCCCGCCACAGCTCCAGGGCGGCGGCGGAACGGGTGGTGCCCAGCTCGGCGGCGAGGCCCGGCACGGCCGGGTCGGAGAGCGTGCAGACCACGTCGTTGCCGGCGGGCAGCCGCTTGCGGGTGACGCCGCTGGCGACCATCTGCGCGTCGCAGAGGACCGGCGCGCCCGCCCGGAGCGCGGCGCGGGCGCTCGCGACGACGCCCGGCGAGTACGCGATGTCCCGGACGAGGTCGGTCATGCCGCAGGCGTGGATCATCCGGACCGCCACCTGGGCGACATCGGCGGGCAGGCCCGTGAGGTCCGCCTCGGCGCGGATCGTGGCAAAGGACCGGCGGTAGATCTCCGTCCCGTCCTTCTCGTAGTCGAACATCCTGTTGCTCTCGCTCATCTCGTCGTACGGGCCGTGGCCACGGCTTCGGGCAGGGAGGTGCGGGGGGTGGGGGCGCCGTTCACCAGATAGCCGCCGCCGGGGACGGCGAGGACGTCGATCCAGTCGCCGTGCGGACGGCCGCAGCGCCGCTCGCACCCGGAGTAGTGGACGGGCAGGCCGGGGGAGCCCGGCACGGCGTCCGTCCGGACGTCCGCGAGCGACTTGGCGCAGCCGGGCCGTCCGGTGCAGGCGCTGACGCCGGCCCAGGGGGAGCCGGGCCGGGTGATCAGGCCGTGCGCCTCCAGGGCGGGCAGCCGTCCGGGGTCCGTCCCGGTGACGACGGCCCCGCGCCAGGGCGTGAGCCGCACCTCGCCGGCGGGCAGCAGGGCCCGCAGCTGGGCGGCGGTGAGGCGGCCGAGGGGGGCGAGGACGTGGAGGGCGGAGGCGCCGAGGGGGCCGGGGGCGGGGGGCGCCGCACGGGGCGGGACCGGCTCCCGTCCGTCCTCCGCCGCGATCCCGGCCCGCGCGAGCGCTTCCCGCACGTCCACGTCGTGCCCCTCCGGCAGTTCGCGGACGCGCCAGGCGCCCGTACCGGCCTCGCGGGCGGCGGACAGGAAGGCGCGGGCGGCGGCGAGCGCGGCGCGCGGGGCGTCGGCGGCGGCGACGCGGACGGTGCGGCCGCCGAGGCGCAGGAGCGCGGCGTCCGGGGCCGCTGCGACCAAGGTCACATCGCCGCCGAGGCCGGTGACGTCGCCCCGGCCGTCGTCGAGGACGAAGAGGAAGCGGCCCGAGAGCGCCGCCGCCCAGGGCGCGGCGCAGAGCCGTTCGTCCAGCGCGCGGGCCCACAACTGCACGTCGGCGTGGCCGAGTCCGTCGAGTCCGGCGGCCGGGGAGGCCACGATGTTGCGGACGCGTTCGTGGGTGGGGGAGGGCAGCAGGCCCGCCTCCGTCAGGAGCGGCGCCAGCTCCGCCCCGCAGCCCTCCGCCAGGCCGCGCAGCTCCGCGTTGCCGCGCGAGGTGACGCTGATCCGCCCGTCGCCCAGGGTCTCCGCCGCGTCTGCCAGGACCTCTGCCTGACGGGGCGTCAGGCGGCCTCCGGGCAGCCGCAGTCGGGCCAGGAGGCCGTCGTCGGCGGAGTGCAGGCGCAGCGCCCCGGGACAGGCGTCGCCCCGGTCCCGTACGCGGGGAGCGCCGGGGTCGGGCGTCGGGGACGGGGTGGGCGGCATGGCGGCGAGCATACCCACGGGGAACCGGCTGCCGACCGGGTGTGATCAGCCTGACTCCCGGGCGCCCGGCGGGCGCGTGCGGAGGTGCCTTCCGGGTTCGGGGCGGGTGGGTGCGGAGGTGACTTCCGGGTTCCGGGCGGGCGGGTGCGGGGGTGTCTTCCGGGTTTTGGCCAGGTGGTCCCGGGGGCGCCTTCCGGGTTCGGGGCGGGCGGGTACGGGGGTGTCTTCCGGGTTTCGGCCGGGCGGGACCGGGGGCGCCTTCCAGGTTTCGGCCGGGCGGGGCCGGGGTCCCCGGCCGGGTGGGAACCGCCCGGCCCTCCCGGCTCCCGGAGCCCACGATCTAGGATGCAAGCGGCATGGGGTCCCAGGGCCCCGGGGAGGAAGCCCGGTGAGATTCCGGCGCGGTCCCGCCACTGTGAACCGGCCCGGCGCTTTCGGGGCGGTGAGTCAGGAACTCCCGCCGTCCACACGACCACCCGGGGCGCGGACAACCCCGAGGAAGGCCTGCCTCGCCATGCTCCTGCTGCTGTCGCACTCCGACACCGACCTGCTCAGCGCCCGCGCGGCCGGCGGCCCGGTCGCGTACCGGTTCGCCAACCCGGCCCGGCTCCCGCTCGCCGACCTCCCCGGCCTCCTCGACGGGGCCGACCTCGTCGTCGTCCGGCTCCTCGGCGGCCTCCGCTCCTGGGAGGACGGGCTCGACGCGATCCGCGCCTCGGGGAAGCCGGTGGTCGTGCTCAGCGGCGAACAGGCGCCCGACGCCCAGCTGATGGAGGTCTCCACCGTGCCCGTCGGCGTCGCCACCGAGGCGCACGCCTACCTGGCGCACGGCGGCCCCGCCAACCTGGAGCAGCTGGCCCGCTTCCTCTCCGACACCGTCCTGCTCACCGGCCACGGCTTCGAGGCCCCGGCCGCCGCCCCCACCTGGGGCCCGCTGGAGCGCACCCCGAAGGCCACCGACGGCCCGACCGTCGCCGTGCTCTACTACCGCGCCCACCACATGAGCGGCAACACCGCCTTCGTCGGCGCCCTGTGCGACGCGATCGAGGACGCCGGCGCCCGGCCGCTCCCGCTGTACGTGGCCTCCCTGCGCGCCCCCGAGCCGGAGCTGATCGACACCCTCCGCGCCGCCGACGCCCTCGTCACCACCGTCCTCGCGGCGGGCGGCACCAAGCCCGCCGAGGCGCAGGCGGGCGGCGACGAGGAGGCGTGGGACGCGGGCGCGCTCGCCGCGCTCGACGTGCCGATCCTCCAGGCCCTGTGCCTGACCGGCTCCCGCGCGGCCTGGGAGGAGAACGACGAGGGCCTGTCCCCGCTGGACGCCGCGGGCCAGGTCGCCGTCCCCGAGTTCGACGGCCGCCTGATCACCGTCCCGTTCTCCTTCAAGGAGATCGACGAGGACGGCCTGCCCGCCTACGTGGCGGACCCCGAGCGCGCGGCCCGCGTCGCCGGGATCGCCGTGCGGCACGCCCGCCTCCGGCACATCCCGAACGCCGGGAAGAGGATCGCGCTCGTCCTCTCCGCGTACCCCACCAAGCACTCCCGCATCGGCAACGCCGTCGGTCTGGACACCCCCGCCTCCGCCGTCGCCCTGCTGCGTCGGCTGATCGGGGAGGGGTACGACTTCGGCCCCGCCGAGGAGCTGCCCGGCCTGGTCTCGGGCGACGGCGACGAGCTGATATACGCCCTCATCGAGGCCGGCGGCCACGACCAGGACTGGCTGACCGAGGAGCAGCTGGCCAGGAACCCGGTCCGCATCCCGGCCGCCGACTACAAGCGCTGGTACGCGACCCTCCCCGAGGAGCTGCGCACGCGCGTCGAGGAGCACTGGGGCCCGGCGCCCGGCGAGATGTTCCTCGACCGGTCGCGGAACCCGGAGGGCGACATCGTGCTCGCCGCCCTGCGGCGCGGGAACCTCCTGATCCTCATCCAGCCGCCGCGCGGCTTCGGTGAGAACCCGATCGCGATCTACCACGATCCCGACCTCCCGCCGTCCCACCACTACCTGGCCGCCTACCGCTGGATCGCGGCCCGCGCCGAGGACGGCGGCTTCGGCGCCGACGCCATGGTGCACCTGGGCAAGCACGGCAACCTGGAGTGGCTGCCCGGCAAGAACGCCGGCCTGTCCGCCGCCTGCGGCCCGGACGCGGCCCTCGGCGACCTGCCGCTGGTCTACCCGTTCCTGGTCAACGACCCGGGCGAGGGCACGCAGGCCAAGCGGCGCGCGCACGCGACCCTGGTCGACCACCTGGTGCCGCCGATGGCCCGCGCCGACTCGTACGGCGACATCGCGCGCCTGGAGCAGCTGCTCGACGAGTACGCGCAGATCTCCTCCATGGACCCGGCGAAGCTGCCCGCGATCCGCGCCCAGATCTGGACCCTGATCCAGGCCGCCCGGCTCGACCACGACCTGGGGCTGGAGGAGCGGCCGGAGGACGACGGCTTCGACGACTTCCTGCTGCACGTCGACGGCTGGCTGTGCGAGGTCAAGGACGCCCAGATCCGCGACGGCCTGCACGTCCTCGGCGGCGCCCCGGCCGGCGAGGCCCGGGTCAACCTGGTCCTCTCCATCCTGCGCGCCCGCCAGATCTGGGGCGGCACGCAGGCCCTGCCCGGCCTGCGCGAGGCCCTGGGCCTGGACGAGTCGGCCGCGACCCGCACCACCGCCGACGAGGCGGAGGCGGAGGCGCGCGAGCTGGTCGAGGCGATGGAGGCGGCGGACTGGGCGGTGGAGGCGGTCGAGTCGGTCGCGTCCGCCCACGGCCCCGACGTGCGGGCCGTGCTGCGCTTCGCCGCCGAGCAGGTCGTGCCGCGCCTGGCCGCCACCACCGACGAGCTGACGCACGCCGTGCACGCCCTGAACGGCGGTTTCGTCCCGGCGGGCCCGTCCGGCTCTCCCCTCCGGGGCCTGGTCAACGTCCTGCCGACCGGCCGCAACTTCTACTCGGTCGACCCGAAGGCCGTCCCCTCCCGGCTCGCCTGGGAGACCGGCCAGGCGCTCGCGGACTCGCTCCTGGAGCGCTACCGCGCCGACAACGGCGACTGGCCGACCTCCGTGGGCCTCTCCCTGTGGGGCACGAGCGCGATGCGCACCGCCGGCGACGACGTGGCCGAGGCCCTCGCCCTGCTCGGCGTCCGCCCGCTGTGGGACGAGGCGTCGCGCCGCGTGAACGGTCTGGAGCCGATCCCGCTCACCGAACTCGGCCGTCCGCGCGTCGACGTCACGCTGCGCATCTCCGGCTTCTTCCGGGACGCGTTCCCGCACGTCATCGGCCTCCTGGACGACGCCGTACGGCTGGTGGCCGGCCTCGACGAGTCGGCCACGGACAACTACGTACGGGCGCACGCGCAGGCCGACCTGGCCGAGCACGGCGACGAGCGGCGCGCCACGACCCGCATCTTCGGCTCCCGGCCCGGGACGTACGGCGCGGGCATCCTCCAGCTCATCGACTCGCGCGACTGGCGCACGGACGCCGACCTCGCCGAGGTGTACACGGTGTGGGGCGGCTACGCGTACGGGCGCGGGCTCGAAGGGCGCCCGGCGCGGGCCGAGATGGAGACCGCGTACAAGCGGATCGCGGTGGCCGCGAAGAACACGGACACGCGCGAGCACGACATCGCGGACTCCGACGACTACTTCCAGTACCACGGCGGCATGGTCGCGACCGTCCGCGCGCTCCGGGGCACGGCCCCCGAGGCGTACATCGGCGACTCGACCCGCCCGGAGACCGTCCGCACCCGCACCCTGGTCGAGGAGACCTCCCGCGTCTTCCGCGCCCGCGTGGTCAACCCGCGCTGGATCGAGGCGATGCGCCGCCACGGCTACAAGGGCGCGTTCGAGCTGGCGGCGACCGTCGACTACCTCTTCGGGTACGACGCGACGACGGGCGTGGTCGCGGACTGGATGTACGACAAGCTGACGCAGGAGTACGTCCTCGACCCGGAGAACCAGGCGTTCCTGAAGGAGGCCAACCCCTGGGCCCTGCACGGCATCGCGGAACGGCTCCTGGAGGCCGAGTCCCGGGGCATGTGGGAGAAGCCGGACCCGGAGACGCTCGCCGCGCTGCGGCAGGTGTTCCTGGAGACGGAGGGCGACCTGGAGGACTCCTCCGACGACTAGCGCGCCGGGGCGGCCTCCGGGGCCAGCTCCAGCCGGCGGCCCCGGAAGCCCTCCCGCAGCCGCCGGTCGTGGCTGACGACGACCAGCGTGCCCCGGTAGGACGCGAGCGCGGCCTCGATCTCCTCCACCAGGCCCGGGGCCAGGTGGTTGGTCGGCTCGTCGAGGAGGAGCAGGTCGGCGGGTGAGGCCACGAGCCGGGCCAGCTCCAGTTTGCGGCGCTGTCCGACCGACAGGTGCCGGACGGGGGTCGTCAGGTCGCGGGCGGAGAAGAGGCCGAGGGCGAGGAGGTCGTCCGTGCGGTCCGCTCCGAACGCCTCGCCCACCGTACGGGGGTCGGTGGGCGGGTCCGTCTCCTGGCGGAGCAGTCCGGTCCGGGCGGGCCGGCGCACGGTGCCGCCGTCCGGGGCGAGTTCGCCCGCGAGGACCTTCAGGAGGGTGGACTTCCCGGCGCCGTTCGGGCCGGTGACCAGGAGCCGTTCGCCCGCGTCGAGGTGGAGGGCGCCGAGCCGGAGCCGCCCCTCCACCCGGACGTCCGCGAGGTCCACGGGCGCGCCCCCGCCCGCGAGGCGCGCGCGGAACCGGAGAGGTTCCGGGGGCGCGGGCACGGGGTGGGCGGTGAGCCGGGCGAGGCGTTCGCGGGCGGCCCGGACGCGGCTCATGGCGCCGTGCGCCCGCGACCGGGCCCGGAAGGCGCCGGCCCCGCTGAACGCGGCCGGGGCCTTGCGGGGGATCGCGGAGAACCGGTCGATGTGCGTGTCCGCGAGGGCCGTGTACCGGGCGAGTTCGGCCTTCCACTCCTCGTACTCCCGGGCCCTGCGGGCCCGTTCGGCCGCGCGCCCGGCCAGGTAGCCGGCGTAGCCGTTGCCGTAGCGGCGCAGGGTGTGGCGGTCCTCGTCGACCTCCAGGACGGCGGTGGCGACCCGGTCGAGGAAGACGCGGTCGTGGGAGACGGCGACGACCGTGCCCCGGTGGGCGCGCAGTCGCTCCTCCAGCCAGGCCACGGCCTCGTCGTCGAGGTCGTTGGTGGGCTCGTCGAGCAGCAGCAGTTCGGGTTCGGCGGCGAGCACGGAGGCGAGGGCGAGCCGGGAGCGCTGTCCGCCGGAGAGCGTCCCGAGGGGCCGGTCGCGGGCGGGCGGCCGGCGCTCCCCGAGCCGCCGCAGCGTCGTCTCCACCCGCCGGTCGGCCCCGGCGCCGCCCCGGGCCTCGTACGCGGCGAGCAGCCGGGCGTACCCGTCGAGGTCGCCGGTCGCGGCGAGGTCCGCCTCGGCGGCCCGGACGGCCCGCTCCAGCTCCCGCACCTCCGCGAGGGCGTGGTCGACGGCGTCCCCGACGGTGGCGTCCGGGGGGAGGTCCAGGGTCTGGCCGAGGTGGCCGAGGCCGCCGGGCGCGACGACGTCGACGGTCCCGTGGTCGGGGGCCTCGATCCCGGCGAGGAGCCGCAGGAGGGTGGACTTCCCGGACCCGTTGTCCCCGACGACCCCGAGGCGTTCACCCGGCCGGACGGTGAGGGAGACCCGGTCGAACACGGTCCGGGGCCGCGCGGGCGGTCCGTCGTGGCGCTTGGTGACGTCGGTGAGCAGGACACGGAACAAGGGCGGCCTCCTGGGCGGACGCGAACGGAAGATGACGAGACGTCTCGTCTCGCCTCGCCTCGCTCAAAGTACGACATCCGCCGCCCCTCCGCAAGACGTTCCGTCTCGTGAGGGCGGGCGAAGTGCGCGCGACACCTGGCCGCCCTGCGCCCCGCAGCCCGCACTCCGAAACCCGAAGTCCGCAGCGCGACCGCCCCGCGCCCCGCACCCCGGAGCCTTGCCGCACGCGATGCTCCCTGAACGCATTGTTCTAGTAGAGTGCGAACAAGGAGGTTCCCATGAACCGTTCACCGTTCCGTCTCCGCGCGCTCGCCGCGCTCCCCTGCGTCCTCGCGTTCGCCGTCCACCTGCTGGTGCTCGTCCTCTGGTACGACCGGCTCCCCGACCCCCTCGCCACCCACTTCGGTCCCGGCGGCGGAGGTCGTGCCGACGGCTTCACCGGCCGGGCCGCGTACGCCGCGATCAGCGCGGCCCTGCTCCTCGGCCCCGCCGCCGCCTGGGTGTTCTTCGTCCGCCGCGCCTCGCTGTGGGGCGCGTGGGCGACGGCCGGCTTCACCGGGACGCTGCTCGTCCTCCTCCTGCGGGACAACCTGGACGCCGCCGAGGCCGCCCGGGTCGCCTCGCCGCTCACCAACCTCGCCGTCGCGGCGGGCGCCGCCGCCCTCTGCGCGCTCGCGGGCCGGGCCCTGGCCCGGCTCGTCCCCCGGGAGGAGCCCGCGTCCGGCCCCGCCGACGCGCCCCGGCTCCCGCTCGGGGAGAGCGAGGTCGCCGGCTGGTCCCGCGACGCCGGCTCCCGGGCCCTCACCGTCCTCGCGGTGCTCGCCCTCGTCGCCGTCCCCGTCGTCCTGCTCCTCGCGCCGTGGCCCGCCGCCTGGCTCGCGCTCCTCGGACCGGTCGTCGGAGTGCCGGGGCTCGCCCTCGCCCGTGTCCGGGTCGCCGTCGACCGCCGGGGCCTCACGGTCCGGCCCGCCCTCGTCCCCCGTCCCCGGGTCCGCGTCCCGCTCGACCGGGTCGCCTCCGCGTCCGCCCGGGACGTGGACGCCCTCGCGGACTTCGGCGGCTGGGGCTACCGGGTGAGGCCGGGCCGCACGGGCGTGGTGCTGCGGTCCGGCGAAGCCCTCGTCGTACGGCGGGACGACGGGCGCGAGTTCGCGGTCACCGTGCCCGACGCGCGCACCGCCGCCGCCCTGCTGAACACGCTCGTCGAGCGGCGTGGGAGGGTCTGACCGTGCTCTTCCGCGTCGATCCGGCCTCCGCCGTCCCCCTGGGCGACCAGATCGCGGCCTGTGTCCGGGGAGCCCTCGCCGACGGCTCGGTCGCGCCCGGTGAACGCCTTCCGGCCGCCCGGGAACTCGCCGACTCCCTCGGCGTCAACGTCCACACCGTCCTCCGCGGCTACCAGCGGCTCCGCGAGGAGGGCCTGATCGAACTCCGCCGGGGCCGGGGCGCCCTCGTCGTGCCCGGCGCCGGCGCCCCCGACCGCGCCCGCCTGGTCTCCCGCCTCCGCGAGGCGGCGGCGGACGCCCGCGCGCTGGGCCTCTCGGAGGCGGAGTTCCTGGAACTGGCGCGCACGAGCCTGGGATAGGGGCGCCCGTGCCCCGGGCCGGTGCGCGCCCCGGTGCGCCCGCCGGGTGCGCCCGACGGGCTCCGCCGGAGGGGGCACGACGAGGGCGACGTCCTCGCGACCCCCCTCCGGAAGCCGCCGGGAGGGGGATCAGCCGTACGGGAGATCAGCCGTGCAGGGGGATCATCCGTCCCCCGGCGACCGGGAGCGGCGCGGGCGGCGGCGGTACGACCGGGAGGGGTGCGGAGGGGCGGGTCGCCCCGCCGTCGTCCTCCCAGGACCGCTCGTCGCGCCGGGCGTCCCGGAGGCCGCGGCCGACCGCGGTCTCGTCGGACAGCAGCGTTCCCGCGGTGTCGTGCCCGCCGGGGACCGAGGCGGCGGCCATCAGCCGGGCCGCCGCGGCGGGTTCGGTGCCGGGCGGGATCACGAGCAGGTCGCAGCGGGCGACCGCGTACGAGAGCAGGATGATCTTGTCGGGGTCCTGCTCCGTGAACCAGCCCGCGTGCACGGTGTGCCCGGGGACGGGGACCTTGTGCGGGACGACGGACCAGTGCGCGGGGTGCACCGCGACGCGGGTGATGCGTCCCCAGCGTTCCCGGAGGGCGTCCACCAGCGCCGGGAGCTCGGCCGCCAGATCGCGCGAACGGGGCCACCAGGCACCGTCCAGGCGGCCGGGGAGGGGGCTCGCGGGCGTGAACGCCAGGCGGGCCGGAAGCGGGGCGACGGGGGCGCGGACGGCGCTCCGGTCGATGGTCGCGGACATGGCACGAACCCGTCCCCGGGCCGCACCGAAGGGGAGCGGCCCAGTGTATTGATCGCCGGAAACGACGTCCGCGTGGAAGCGGGTGTACGGGGTACTCCCGGTAACCTCCAGCCTACTCCGGCGGGGCGCCCGGCGGACCGTTCCCGGCCCCCCGGTCTCCGCCGCCGCCCGGGGAGGCCCGGGGAGGCCCGGGAAGCGCGCGGGGTTTCCGCGCGGCGGACCGTACGGACCCCCGCGGGGCGACACGGCCGCACCGCGCTCCGCCGTACGGGTTCCCGCCGTCCGTGCGGCGGACGGCTCAGTCCGACGCCCGGTTCGGCTCCTGCCCCGGCTCCCGGTCCCCGGCCCGTTCCGTCCGCCCGGCCGTCCCCGCCCCGGCGGGCGTCCCCGCCCCCGACTCCTCCGCCGCCCGCCGGTACTCGGCGTTGATGCGCTGGGCCTCCTCCAGCTGGTCCTCCAGGATGACGATGCGGCAGGCCGCCTCGACCGGAGTGCCCTGGTCCACGAGTTCCCGGGCGCGGGCCGCGACCCGCAGCTGGTAGCGGGAGTAGCGCCGGTGGCCGCCCTCGGAGCGCAGCGGGGTGATCAGGCGGGCCTCGCCGATGGCGCGGAGGAAGCCCGGGGTCGTGCCGAGCATCTCGGCGGCCCTGCCCATCGTGTAGGCCGGGTAGTCGTCGTCGTCGAGTCGGCCGCCGAGCGGATTGTCCGCTGTCATCTGCACCTCTTCCAGGGAACGCTTCGGGGCCCCGGTGCCGCGCGGCACCGGGGCCCCGGGGGAAATTCAACCACCGGAGGGCGCGCCGCCTAGAATCGGCTCTCATGTCGAAGCCTGACGAACTGCTCGTTGACATTGCCGCCACGGTGGAGTCCGGGCAGAGCAACCAGATGTCCCTGACCGTGGTCGCGGGGGGCGTGGTCATCACCGGGCGGCTGGCCCCGGAGGCGCTCTGGAGGGAGCGGGTGTCGGAGGTCCTGACGGACTCCGCCCTGCTGGGGGAGTTCTCCAAGGTCTTCAGCCCCGTCGAACGGAGGGAAGAGCCGCCCACGCACCTTCACTTCCACCTCGCCCGGATCCTCCAGGGCACGGTGGGCATCCCCGAGACCGGCGGAATGTACCGCGTCGCGATCGCGGATGTCAGCGCCTGGACGGTGGGCGACTTCAGCTACTCCGACCACTGATCCCGACGACGAAGGCCCGACCGGCGTGCCGGTCGGGCCCTGTCGTCGTTCCTCCGTGCGGGACGGTCAGACGGTCTCGGCCGTCTCGGCCGTCTGCACGGGGAACGTGCCGCAGGTGAAGCCGAGGCGGGTCATGGCGCGCACGACCTCGCCGGCGCTGAAGTCGCGCCGGTCCTGGCGGGTGACGACCTCGCCGACCTGCTTCACGGGGTACTGGCGGCGGCCGATGGTCACGAACTCACCGGTGCCCGGCTCGGGCTTGACGCCCTTCATCGAGTCCAGCACGCCGCTCTTCGTCAGGTCGAAGGGGAAACGGGCGATGACACAGCGCATGATGCCTCTCAGGGGGTAGCGGGGAGCGGGGAGCGGGAGGGGTACGGCCCGGACGCCGGGGGGCGTACGGACCGGAGGAGAACGTCCGGGGGAACGGCCGGCCGGGGACGCCCGGGGAAGGGCGTCCGGCGGTGACCGCTCAGCAGGGCGGCGCGACGACGACGTCCCGCAGCCGGAGCCGGTCCGTGTACGAGGTGCCGTCGCGGACGGCCGTGAGCTGGGCACGGGTGACCAGGCCGGTGGACTGGCCGTCGACGTCGCAGACGAGCAGCCGCCCGGTGCGGGCCCCGGCCATGACGGACAGGGCCACTTCGACGGTCATGTGGTCGGCCGCCCGCGTGGCCGCCTCGTCGGGAGGGACGGGGCGGGACTGCGTGGGGAGCGGTGTCACGGGTGCCTCCTGCGGAGAAGTGAGGGTGCGCCGCACCGGGACGAGCGACCGGCCCGGGACACGTCCCCGGCCGCCGCGCGGTGCCGGGGCGGTGGACCCCCGGCGCCCGCGCGGGGACGGGCTACGCCGCCGCGCGACGGGGGGCCCGGCGGGGACGGCTCCGGCGGGGGCGGCCGGTGGCGCCGTCGCGGCGCCGTTCCGCCGGCGGGGCCGTGATGACGACGGGGACGCCGGACGGGGCCTGCGCGCCGGTGATGCGGTGCAGCTCGGGCTCGCCGGAACGGACCTGGGTGACGTGGGGGCGGATGCCCGCGTCCGCCATGAGGCGGACCATGCCCCGGCGCTGGGCCGGGGTGACCAGGGTGACGACGCTGCCGGACTCGCCCGCGCGGGCGGTGCGGCCGCCGCGGTGCAGGTAGTCCTTGTGGTCGGCGGGCGGGTCCACGTTGACGACGAGGTCGAGGTTGTCGACGTGGATGCCGCGCGCGGCGACGTTCGTGGCGACGAGCACGGAGACGTGCCCGGTCTTGAACTGCGCCAGGGTGCGGGTGCGCTGCGACTGCGACTTCCCGCCGTGCAGCGCGGCGGCCCGTACGCCGCTCAGGAGGAGGTCCCGGGTCAGCCGGTCCACGTCGTGCTTGGTGTCGAGGAACATGATCACGCGCCCGTCGCGGGCGGCGATCTCCGTCGTGGTGGCCTGCTTGTCGGAGCCGTGGACGTGCAGCACGTGGTGCTCCATCGTCGTGACCGCGCCGGCGGACGGGTCGACCGAGTGGACGACCGGGTCGGTCAGGTAGCGGCGTACGAGGAGGTCGACGTTGCGGTCCAGGGTGGCGGAGAACAGCATCCGCTGGCCCTCCGGCCGCACCTGGTCGAGCAGCGCGGTGACCTGCGGCATGAAGCCCATGTCGGCCATCTGGTCGGCCTCGTCCAGGACGGTGATCTCGACGCGGTCGAGGACGCAGTCGCCGCGGTCGATGAGGTCCTTGAGGCGGCCGGGGGTGGCCACGACGACCTCGGCACCGGCGCGGAGCGCGTGCGTCTGGCGTCCGATCGACACCCCGCCGACGACGGTGGTCGTCCGCAGCCTGAGCGAGCGGGCGTACGGGGTGAGGGCGTCGGTCACCTGCTGGGCCAGCTCGCGGGTGGGCACGAGGACCAGGGCAAGCGGCTGCCGGGGCTCGGCGCGCTTCCCGGCGGTCCGGGCGAGCAGCGCGAGGCCGAAGGCCAGGGTCTTGCCGGAGCCGGTCCGGCCCCGGCCCAGGGCGTCACGGCCCGCGAGGGTGTTCGGCAGGGTCGCGCCCTGGATCGGGAACGGCACCGTCATGCCCTCGGCGGCGAGCGCGGAGAGCAGCGGGGCGGGCAGGTCGAGCGCGGCGAACGTCTCGACGGCCGGCAGCGCGGGGGTGACCGTCCGGGGGAGGGCGAACTCGGCCGGCGGGCCCGAGGGCGCGCGGCCTCCGCCCTGGGGGCGGGTGCGGCCGCGGGGCTGCTGGGTGCGGGTGGGACGGCTGTGCGTGCGTGTACGGTTCACGGCGAACCTTCCTCGATGCGGCGCATATCAAGGAATTCCCGCAGCAGAAGTGCAGCACGGATAATTGCGAGACAAGCCGAACCGAAAGTGGGAGTGCGGCCGACCGGCGGTTCCTGCGGCGGGTCGAACGCCGAAACATGCGTTCATACGCATGATCGAAATGTGCAACGAGCCGGGCCCCGCACCCCAAGGTGCGGGTCCCGGCTCGTCCTGCGCGTCAGTGCTCGATGCCGGTGTCGGCGTCAGCGCTGGGCGTCGATGTTCAGGCGGAGACGATGTTCTCGGCCGTCGGGCCCTTCTGGCCCTGCGCGATGTCGAAGTTCACCTTCTGGCCTTCCTGGAGCTCACGGAAGCCCTGCGAGGCGATGTTCGAGTAGTGGGCGAACACGTCGGGGCCGCCACCGTCCTGCTCGATGAAGCCGAAGCCCTTTTCCGCGTTGAACCACTTCACGGTGCCAGATGCCATGTCAATTCTCCTTCGGGGCAGTGCTCGGAATCCACACCGTGCGGACTCCGTGTCGCCGCGATGATTGCCCCAACCGGAAAAGACCGGAAATGCCTCAAGCTTTGGGAACCACAACTGCAACTTCTATCGACAGTAGCACGGTGGGCGGAGCATTGTGGGGTGGTCAATGCTTTCCGTGTGAACCGGTGAGAAATCCTCACGGCGCCTGGTGCCGAATTCTTACTTCGCGGATGCAGATTTTTCCGGTCGGCCCTCACGGGGTGGGCGCGGCCCCGCCCGGCCGCCGGTTCACCGTTTCGTCCCCGAGACGACGAGGAACGGCGGATGGTTCGCCTCCGCCGGATCGTTCCCCAGCAGGGCGGAGTGGCGGGGGAGCACGGGTTCGTGGACGTCGAGGTCGGTGAAACCTGCCTTGCCCAGGACGTCCAGGTAGGTCTGGCACGGCCAGTGGTGGTCGGACCGCTCCAGCGGGGCGCCGCCGTCCGGCCGGTCGAGCAGGGTCCGCCGGGGCTCGCCCTTGGTATACACGCGGCCGGGTTCGCCGCTGCGGAAGGTGGAGAAGCGGATGCCGGCGCTGCGCGGGTTGACGTCCAGCACGGCGTACCGGCCGCCGGGGCGCAGGACGCGGTGGACCTCGGCGGCGATGTCGTGCAGGGTCCCGGTCTCGTCGGCGGCGGCGAAGACGAAGCAGGACATGGCGGCGTCCACGGAGCCGTCGTCCAGGAACGGCAGCCGGCCGTCCTCGATCAGGCGGAGGTCGATCCGGGGGTGCGGGCGCCGCTCGCGGGCGAGGGCCAGCGCGCGGGGCGAGGCGTCGGCGGCCACGACGCGCGCGTCCGAGGCCGCGACGATCCGGGCGGCGGCCCTGCCGGATCCGCAGCCGTGGTCCAGGACCGTGCGGACGGCGCAGGAGCCGATGCCGAGGGCGTGGAAGACGGCCGGGTAGCCGACGAGGCGTTCGGGGAGGTCGTCGTACGAGTCGTGGGCGCGGGCGTGGGCGTCGGCAACCGCCCGCACCGCTCCGGTGCCGGCCTCGTCCGCGCCGTGGGCGCCGCTCGTACCGCTCGTGGGGGTGGTCAGGGTCATACGGGGTCGCCTTTCGGTGGTCGGTCCGGGACGGGACGGTGCCGGGACGACCCGGCACCACCGTGATCCGGTTCCGCCGGAACGTACTGGTTGTCCCGTCGTGTCGGTATCCGCCCGATCGGCCGGGATCATCCTCGTGCGGCAGGGAGTCCTCGCAGGTCAGGAGAGGTACGGGCGGCCCGGCGGGCCCGGCGGGAGGGGGCGCGCACGGCGCGGGAGGCCGCTCCGTCACCCCTCCAACGGGCGAACCCCCGCCCCGGCCGCCGTACGGAACCGCAGGTCGGGGGCGTGGGGACCGTCAAGGCGGCGAAGAGGGCGCGGTGCCCGGTCCCGATCTCGATCCCGGCCCCCATCCCCATCCCCATCCCCATCCCCATCCCGGTCCCGGTCCCGGCTCCGGAGCCTCCCCCCCGTCCTCCCTCACCCGCCCGGGTCAACCGCCCTCTCCGTCGCCGGGCGCCGTCCCCGCTCCCGTGGGTTGATGGGGGCACGGCCGTCCGCGGCGGACGGGCCGGTGACGGTGAGCGAAGGGGAGACCGTGGCGCTCCACGAGACGAGGTCCCCGGCGGGCGGCGGCAGGGCGACGGACGTGTTCGCCTCGCCGCTCAGCGAGCGGGTCCTGCCGAAGTACCGCATGCCCGAGGAGCCCTCCCTCCCCGAGGTCGTCTACGCGCTGCTCCACAACGAGCTGCTGCTCGACGGGAACGCGGCGCAGAACCTGGCGACGTTCTGCACGACCTGGTCGGACGACGAGGTCCGCCGGCTGATGGACGAGTGCCTCGACAAGAACATGATCGACAAGGACGAGTACCCGCAGACCGCCGAGATCGAGGCGCGCTGCGTGAACATCCTGGCCGACCTGTGGAACGCCCCGGAGGCCGCGGACGGCGGCGCCGTGGGCTGCTCCACCACCGGTTCCAGCGAGGCCGCCATGCTGGGCGGCCTGGCGCTGAAGTGGCGGTGGCGCGAGCGCCGCCGGGCCGAGGGACGGTCCACCGACCGGCCCAACATCGTCGCGGGGCCCGTACAGATCTGCTGGGAGAAGTTCGCCCGCTACTTCGACGTCGAACTGCGCCAGGTCCCCCTCGAAGAGGGGGCGACCGGCCTGCGGCCCCACCAGCTGCGGGAGTACGTCGACGAGAACACCATCGGCGTCGTCGCCATCCTCGGCGTCACCTTCACCTGCGACTACGAGCCGGTCGCGGAGATCGCCGCCGAACTCGACCGGATCCAGCGGGAGACCGGCCTCGACGTCCCCGTCCACGTCGACGCCGCGAGCGGCGGTTTCGTCGCGCCCTTCCTCCACCGGGACCTCGTGTGGGACTTCCGCCTCGAACGGGTCTCCTCCATCAACGCGTCCGGCCACAAGTACGGCCTCGCGCCCCTCGGCGTCGGCTGGGCGGTCTGGCGCACCGGGGACCTGCTGCCGAAGGACTTGGTGTTCGACGTGGACTACCTCGGCGGCGACCTCCCGACCTTCGCCCTCAACTTCTCCCGCCCCGGCGGCGAGATCGTCGCCCAGTACTACAACTTCCTGCGCCTGGGCCGCACGGGCTACCGGCTCGTCCAGCAGGCGTGCGCGGACACCGCCCGGTACCTGGCCGGGCAGGTGGCGGAGATGGGCCCGTTCACCCTGCTCTACGACGGGAGGGGCGCGCTGCCCGCCGTCTCGTACACCCTCACCGACCCGGCGGGCGCGGGCTTCAGCCTGTACGACCTCTCCGACCAGCTCCGGATGCGCGGCTGGCAGGTGCCCTCCTACCCGCTGCCCGCCGACCGGCAGGAGACCGTCGTCCAGCGGGTCCTGATCCGGCACGGCATCGGCCGGGACGAGGTGGACCTGCTGGCCCGGGACATGCGCCACTCCCTGGAGCGCCTGACGCGCGGCAGGCCGGCGGACGAGGACCGCACGGCCTTCCACCACTGAGCGGACCGGCCCGCCGGGACCGGAACCCGCGTCCTCCCCGGGCCGTCCGGAACCGGTCAGGATCGGAGAAGCGCGGGCCCGCCGTCCCCGTCTAGCGTGAGGCGCATGGACCTCACCATTCACACCACCGCCCTTCCGCACGACGACCCGGACGCCTCCCTGGCCTTCTACCGCGACGCCCTCGGCTTCGAGGTGCGCGGCGACGTCGGCCGGGGAAGGACGCGCTGGATCACGGTCGGACCGGCCGGACAGCCCGGCACGTCGATCCTGCTCGCGCCGCCGGCCATGGACCCCGGCATCACCGAGGAGGAGCGCCGCACCATCACCGAGATGATGGCCAAGGGCACGTACGGCTGGATCCTGCTGGCCACCCCCGACCTCGACGCCACCTTCGAGAAGGTGCGGGCCGCCGACGCCGAGGTCGTCCAGGAGCCGACGGAGCAGCCGTACGGCATCCGCGACTGCGCCTTCCGCGACCCGGCGGGCAACCTGATCCGCATCCAGGAAGTCCGCTGACCCGCCGGGCCGGAAGGAGCACGCCGTGTGCCACCCCGCATGGGCCCGCGCCCGGGTTGTAGCGCGGCACCTGGACGACCTCGCACGCCTGCGCCGCGTCCGCGACCTGATCGACCGGGAGTACGCGCGTCCGCTGGACGTCGGGGAACTGGCCCGCCGCGCGGGCATGGCGCCCGGACACCTCAGCCGCGCGTTCCGGCTCGCGTACGGCGCCCCGCCGCACGCCTACCTGGCGGCGCGGCGCGTCGAACGCGCGAGGACGCTGCTGCACCACGGCGACCCGGGCGACGCCGCACCGGCCGGGGCGGGGGCCCCGTCGGTCACGCGTCCTGGCCCCGGGCGCCCATCAGGGAGTTGAGTTCACCGTAGTCGACGGCGTCCGCGAGGGACGTGTAGGTGCCGGTGGCGGTCAGCTCCGCCGCCGCCCGGCGGGCCGTCGCGTACGCCGCCTGGGCGACCGAGGAGCCGAGGCTGACCCGGGCGACGCCCAGCTTCGCCAGCTCGGCCACGGTCGGGGCGCCGGGGCCGGCCAGGATGTTCACCGGGGCCGGGATGCCCGCGGTGAGGGCGGCCACCGTGCCGGGGTCGGTGACGCCGGGGACGAAGACGCCGCTGGCCCCGGCGTCGAGGCAGGCGCGGGCGCGGTCCAGGGTCTCCTGGAGGCGGGTCTCCTCCGGCCCGGCTCCCAGGAGGTACGTGTCCACCCGGGCGTTGACGTAGAGCCGTACGCCCGCCGCCTCCGCCGCCGCCCGGGCGGCGGCGACGCGCGCGCACTGCTCGGCGGACGGGCGCAGCACGGAGCCGCCCTCCGGGTGCCCGTCCTCGATGTTGATGCCGACGGCCCCGGCGGCGACGACCCGGGTGACGGTCTCGGCGACCTCGTCCGGGGTCGCGCCGAACCCGCTCTCGATGTCGGCGGTGACCGGGACGGACACCGCGCCCACCACCCGGGCGATCAGGGCGACGGCCTCGTCCCGGTCGAGCCGGTTGCCGTCCGCCGCTCCCAGTCCCCAGGCGACGCCGGCACTGGTGGTGGCGATCGCGCGGGCCCCGGCGTCCTGGATCAGGCGGGCGCTCGCGGCGTCCCAGGCGTTGGCCAGCGCCAGGGGAGCGGCGGGGTCGTGCAGGGCGTGGAACAGCTCGGCGCTGTCGTGCTGAGTGGTCATGAACGGTATTGCACCAGGCCCAACAGCCCTTCCGCTGGCGAGTTTTCGACATTGCGGTTTTCGGAGGGCACGGTTTCCGGAAGGCGCGGCTTCCGGACGTCACCGCCGGACCCGGCCACGGCGGTGGCCTCCGGGACCGGGCGTCGGCGCGGTTCCGATCCCGGTGCCGTTCCGATCAAGCCGGTGCGGGCGGTGCGGGCGGTTCGGGCGGGTAGCGCACGCCGAACCACTGCTCGGCGCCGTACTCCTCGAACCGTTCGACCTCGGTGAAGCCCAGCTTCGCCGCGAGGCGCATCGCGCGGACGTTGGCGCTCCGGGTCGAGAGCACCACGGGTTCGCCGGGACGCACCCCGGCGAACCGGTCGAGCACCGCCCCGCACGCCTCGAAGGCGTACCCGTGTCCCCACGCCCCGGGCAGGAACAGGTAGCTGAGTTCGGCCTCCCCGGCCTCGGGACGGACGTGCCCACGGCGCCCGGCGTCGCGCGGGTCGAGGGTGACCAGGCCGATCATCCTCCCGTCGAGTTCGGCGACGAAACAGCCGGGGCGCCGGCCGGGGACTTCGGGCATCGCGCGTTCGAGTTCGCCGCGGGGCCGGGCGCCGCCGATGTGGGTCCCCACCTCGGGCGAGGCGAACAGCTCGACGAACACCGGGCGGTCCCGGGCCTCGGACGCGCGGAGCACGAGCCGTTCGGTCGCCGTCGGGTCGGACGGCAGGAGGAGGGCCCCGGGCTCGGTCATGGTGGGGAACCTACCGCGTACCCGGGGGAGTTCGACGGAGAAGGCCGCATGCCGACGGGGCGATCGGTGGGGAAACCCGGCCCCCGCCCCGGCTCCCGCCCCGCGCCCCCTCCCGGCCGTCCGCAATCGGGGTCGCTTCCGGCGCGCGTGCGGACCGGCCGGAATGCGGGAGGCGGGGCGTGGGGGGGTGTGAGGCACGGAGTGGCGAGGGAGAAGCGGGAACACGAGATGTCGTGGTCCGCCACGGTCGTCACGGGACCCGGCCGTGCGGCCGGAGGAACAGGAGTCGTTTCATGCCGGGCGGAAAGCGGTGGGCGGACGGGACACGGCGAGTGGACGGGACACGGCGAGTGGACGGGACACGGCGAGTGGACGCGGGAGGCCAGGTGGACGCGGGACGCGGAGCGGCGGACGGACGGGGGACACGCGGCGTGAACGACGACCGGGTGCGCGAAGCGTTCCGGCAGGAGTGCGAGGCCCTCGCCGGTGCCGTGGCCGGACTCTCCGGGGCCGACTGGACCCTTCCGACACGCTGTGTTCCGTGGACCGTGCGCGACCTGCTCGGGCACGTGTGCGTGGTGATCGACCGGCTTCCGGACATGCTGGCCGCGCCGGCACCCGGCGGGGCGGAGATCTCGGCGGCGGAGTACTACCGCCCGGACGACCGCTTCTCGTCCCGTTCCAACCGCGCACGGGTCACGGCGGCCGGGGACCGCGCGGCGCGGTGGGCCGACGGCACCGACGCCGCCGAGGACTTCGCCGCGACCTGGCGGCGGGCCGACCGGCTGTGCGGGGCCCAGCCGGCCGGCCGGACCGTGCGGACGCGCCACGGCGACGCCATGCTCCTGTCGGAGTTCCTCCTCACCCGCGTCGTGGAGGTCGCCCTCCACGGCCTCGACCTGGCCGACGCACTCGGACGCGACGCCTGGCTCACCCCGGCGGCCGGTGACGCCGTGGCGGAGCTGCTCCTCGGCGCGGAGCACGCCGGGGCGGCGGGCGAGCTGGGCTGGAACCGGCCCCGCCTCCTGCGCAAGGTCACCGGCCGGGAACCCCTGGACGGAGCGGAAGCCGCACGGATCGAACGGCTCGGCGTCCGCCGGCTCACCCTGGGCTGACCCCCGCGCCGCCGCACGCGTCCCCCACGATGGATCCGTACCCCACGATGGATCCGTACCCCACGCCACGACACCGGGAGAACCCGTGACCGACAGCAAGAACATCAACAACCCCGTGGGCCAGGGCGGCGGCCAGCGCAAGAAGCTGTCCCGCGCCGAACGGCAGAACAACGGCCCGCACCGCAACCTCGACCGTCAGGGCGCCGCCGACCGGAAGGCGGAGCTGGTGCGCAAGATGCGCGAGAAGACGGGCACGGCCGAGGGCGCCGACCGGACGGACGACGACACCGCGCGGAGCTGACGCGCCGCCGTCGGCCGTACGGCACACGGGGCCGCGTCCGGCTGGTGCTGCCGGGTCCCGGACGGGGCTCCGGAGGCGTACAACCATGTGGTCGCCCGGGGGTCTCAACCGGTGAGGCGCACGGTGCGCCTGAAGTTCTGGGGAGGAATGCCCGTGCCTTTGGTTCGTTCGACGCGGAGGCGGCTCGCCGGTGCCGTCACCACCGTTCTCGCCGTCACGCTCGGGGCGACCGCCCCGACCGTTCCCGCGTACGCCGCCCCGGTTGTGGGCGGAGTGCTCGCGGCGGACGCGGCGGCGGCCGCGGACCCGATCGCGTACCCCGAGGGCAGCAGGCTCGCCGGGGCCGGCGTGACCGGCTTCCTGACGACCTCCGACACCGGAACGACCTTCCGGCGCTACTCGGACGGATCCGGGCAGGGGTACGGCGGCGCCGTGTATCTGCGGTCGACGCCGACGACCGACTTCCTGGTCTTCAGGGGCTCGTACAAGATCACGCAGCGGAACCTGGCGACCAACGGATCCCTGGAGGTCCCCGTCGGATCCCTGCCGGGCGACGCGAAGTGGGCGGGCGCGGCGGCCGACGCCGTCTTCACGACCGTCGCGACCGAGGCGGGCACGGTGCTCCGCAAGCACGTCGACGAGGCCGCGACGGTGACGGTCACGGGTCTCCCCGCCGACGCGGCCTCCGTGATGGTCACGCCCGCCACCCCCGCCCACGCCAAGGTCGCCTTCACGCAGAAGGGGCTGGGCGCGTGGGGCCTCCTCGACCTCGCCACCGGCGTCTTCACCCCCGGCGCCCCCGGGACCGTCACGTCGGCGGTCTCCGCGACCCACACCGCCTGGTCCAGCGGCTCGGCGACGGACCAGGGCCCCCGGGTCTTCGTCGCGGACCGGGCCACCGGCGCCGTGCAGGAGGCCCCGGTGTCCCCGGTGCCGTCGCTCGGCAACCTCCAGGTCGGCCTGGTCGGCGACTGGGTGCTGTACGGGCAGAAGGGCGGCATGGGCTTCTCCCAGCCGAGCGTCCACCACGCCATCACCGCCCATAACGTCACCACCAGGGCGACGGTGAAGGTGCTCGACCACGCCTACGAGTTCACGTCCGCTCCCGACGGGAGCCTGTACGCGCGCGGCGGCCTCGTCGGCAGGGGCGAGGGCGTGTACCGGATCGCGGCCACGGACGACGGCACCCTGAAGGCCGAACCGGTCGCGATGACCGGCAGGCCCACCGAGGTCGTCGCCACGGCCTCCACGGTGCCCCCTGCGGTCCTCGACCTCGACCGGACCGACGGGTTCGTCTTCAGGTGGACGCTCTCCCGCGAGGTGCGGAACCCGAAGCTCACCGTCCGCCACGTGCGGACCGGGAAGACCCACACCCTGTCCTGGCAGCCCACGACCGACGCGCCGGTGTTCGCCTGGGTCGACAGCAACCGGGACGAGGACGTCCCCAACGGCGACTACGTCTGGGAGATGACCGCCGAGCCGGACAACGGCATCGGCCCGGCCGTCACCGCCAAGGGCGCGTTCGAGGTCGTCCGCAAGGCGCAGCCGCACGACTTCAACGACAACGGCAGCCCCGACCTGCTCAGCCGGGACTCCGCCGGCCGCCTGTGGCGCAACGACCTCTTCTACCGTCCGATCGACGAACGGCGCGGGATCCACGAGAGCGGACCCCGGGCCCTCCTCGGCTCGGGCTGGAACGTCTACGACCGTCTCGAAGCCGCCGGCGACCTGGGTGGTACGCCGGTCGGGGACCTCCTGGCCCGCGACAAGTCCGGCGTGCTCTGGCTGTACCCGGGCAACGGCGCCGGGGGCTTCGCATCCCGGATCCAGGTCGGTGGTGGCTGGCAGGTCTACGACAGGATCACGTCCGGCAGCGACCTGACCGGCGACGGCCGTGTGGACGCGCTCGCCACCGACGAGACCGGCGGGCTCTGGCTCTACCCCGGCACCGGCAGCGCCACGAAGCCGTTCCTGCCCCGCAAGAAGATCGGCACCGGCTGGGGGGCCTACAACGACGTCACGGCCGTCGGCGACATCGCGGGCGCCGCCGCCGGTGACCTCGTCGCCCGTGACAAGGACGGCGTCCTCTGGCTCTACCTGGGCAAGGGCGACGGCACGCTCGCGCCCCGCACGAAGCTCGGCGGCGGCTGGAACCCGTTCCGTCCGCTGATCGCCGCCGGTGACGCGGACGGTGACGGTCGCCCCGACCTCATGGCCCTCCACGCGGCCTACCAGGCGCCGAGGCTGTACAGGAGCACCGGCGACTGGAAGGCTCCGTTCCAGGCCGGCGAGGCCATGTACCTGGAGCAGGTGGCCGCGAACACGACGGACCTCGTGTTCTGACCCCGCCGCACGCGCGGGAAGAGGGGCTGCCGCACCACGCGGCCCCTCTCCCCGCGCGGGCGCGGTCCCTCCCCTTCGTGCGCGTCGCCACCGGCTTCACGGCGCGGACGACGACGACGAAGCCCCGGGTCGCGGACCCGGGGCTTCGTTCACGAGCGGACGACGGGAACCGAACCCGCGCCATGACCTGGGGAGTCATCGCCACCCCGCTCGTCCTCCCCGAAGTCGGGCGCCCGGAAGGGGCTCGTGGTGGGGCGCGGTGATGTCGCGGCGGCGCGGGGGGACGCTTCTTCCGGAGCGGAGAACGGCGAGGTCAGGTCGATGGCAGGGGTCCTCTTCCTTGTGGGTCCATGCACGGACCTGGTCGGCTGTGACCGGGCACGGCGGCCCTACAGCTTGGTCATCTTGGCGTACGGACTCACGATCCGCTCTTGCACCGAGCCGAAATCCACGACCGCCGCTGTCCCGTTCTCGATACCGGTGACCCGGCCGAGACCGTGCACGTCGTGTGTGACCTGGTCGCCCACGGCGAACTGCTGGGGAGGCAGCGTGACCGGGGCTTTGAAGGGACTGGTGGGCAGGAAGCGCTTCGGTGCACTGGGCTTTGTCATCGCCACCAGTATGCGCCCACGCGTATCCGCCACGGCCGTTCGCGTCCGCAGCGCACGGTGGCGGAGAAGGGTCTCACCGGAGAGCACCGGCCCCAGGGCGTCGGCCCGGGACTTCGCCGGGGAGCGGAGGACGGGAGCCGAGCCCGTGCCGCAAGCGCGGGAATCCCCTGGCACGTGGACACGCGAAGGGCGTTCGACCTGCCGGAACGGTCTGCGGGCGGACCGTTCCGGCTCGGTGCTCCGGAGTCGTGCCGTTCAGGCGGATTCGAGGACAGGGCGGATCTCGACGGTCTCCGGGGTGGGAAGGCTCTTGGCCAGTTCGACGGCTTCCGCCCGGTCGGTGACGTCGACGACGAACCAGCCGCCGAGGGTCTCCTCGCCGGTGTGCGCGGGCCCGTCGGTCACCACCGGTGTCCCGTCGGCCGGGGTGCGCACCGTCGCCGGGGCGGTGTGCCCGGTCTCCAGGGCCTCGCCGCCGACCAGCTTCCCGGCCGCGGCGAGGCCGCCGATCCAGTCCTCGTACTCCTTGCGGTAGGCGGCCCGGTCGGCCTGGATCCGGCGGCGGGATTCGTCCGTCTCGAAGATCACGAGTGCGTACTTCACGAAGGTTCCTCTCCGGTCGCCGTACGGGCGACCACTGTCGGCGGTGCGGGGCGGGGGCCGTTCAGGCGGTGCCGTCCGGCGGGGTGAGGCGGGCGAGCGCGCCGGTCTCGAGCGCGGTCCACAGGGCGCCGTCGGGACCGACGGCGATGCCGTGCGGTTCGGAGCGGGGGGTGGGCAGGTCGTACGTGGTGACGGAGCCGTCGGGGGTGAGGGCACCGACGCGGTTGCCGCCCCATTCGGTGAACCACGCGGTGCCGTGGCCGTCGACGGTTACGGCGTGCGGCCGGGCGGTGCGGTCGGGCAGCGGGAACTCGGTGATCCGCCCGTCAGGGGTGATCCGGCCGATCTGCCCGGCGGCGATCTCGACGAACCACAGGGCCCCGTCGTGGCCGGCGGCGATCCCTACCGGTGCTGCCGCCTCGGTCGGGAGGGGATGGAGGGCGACCGCGCCGTCCATGCCGATCCGGCCGACGGCGTTGGCCTGGTTGAGGGTGAACCACATCCCGCCGTCGCCGCCGGCGGTGATCATGGAGGGGAACGCGCCGGTGACGGGGAGCGGGAACCCGGTGACCTCGCCGTCGACGGTGATGCGGCCGATGCGGTCGGCGGCGGTCTCGGTGAACCACAGGGCTCCGTCGGGTCCCGCCGCGATGCCGAACGGCCCGCAGCCGGGGGTGGGCACGTCGAACTCGTCGATGACGCCGGCGGTGGTGATCCGCCCGATCCGGTCCGCCCGGTACTCGGTGAACCACAGCGCCCCGTCGGGGCCCGGGGTGATGACGGTCGGCCCGCAGCCGGGGTCGAGCCGGTGGCTCGTCGGCTTCTCGCCGGGGACGAGCCGGCCGATCCGGCCGCCGTGGACGAGGGTGAACCACAGCGCGCCGTCCGGGCCCGTGGTGAGGGCGTAGGGTCCGGCCGCGCCGTCGGCCACCGGGTGCTCTTCGATGGTCACAGGGGTCACAGGGGCTTCTCCAGGTCGTGTTCGGCGGCGATGCGTTCGATGTCGGCCGGGGTTCCGGCCATGAGGGTGCGGGCGTGTGCGGTGACCAGGTCGGCGGGCCAGTCCCACCAGGCGGCGCGCCGCAGCCGTTCGACGTCGGCGTCGTCGTAGCGTCGCCGGATCGGCCCGGCGGGGTTGCCGCCGACGATCGTGTAGGGCGGGACGTCGGCGGTGACCACGGCGCCGGCCGCGATGATCGCGCCGTCCCCGATCCGCACGCCGGGCATGACGGTCGCCCGGTAGCCGAACCAGACGTCGTTGCCGACGACCGTGTCGCCACGGCTGGGCATGGACGTGATGATGTCCAGGGTCTCCTCGGCCCACCGGCCGCCGAACATGGTGAACGGGTACGTCGACACTCCCATGGCGGGGTGCGCGGCGCCGGCCATCAGGAAGGCGGTTCCCGCGGCGATCGCGCAGTACCTGCCGATGACCAGGCGCTCGGGGCCGTAGGCGTACAGGACGTTGCGGTGCTCGAACTCCGTGGCGCCGTCCGGATCGTCGTAGTACGTGTACTCGCCCACGATGATGTTCGGCGAGGTGACCAGCGGCTTGAGGAACACCACGCGTTCGTGCGCGGGCAGCGGGTGAAGGGTGGTCGGATCGGGCGACAAGGCGATTCTCCTCGGGGAGGGGGGTGACCGGGGTGCGGCGGAAACGGGCCGGGGGGCGGCTTTGGTTCAACTCGGGCTGTCGACGGGTGCCGTGGCCCGGCCCGGACTGTCGGCGGACGCCCTGTCCGAAGCGGTGGTCGCACCTGGCCCGGTGGTACGGCGCGGGGCCGCGGGGTCTTCCACGGGCTCGGACTCCGCGGGCGTGGACCTCGCCGGCCCCAGGCCGGTGAACACGGCGGTGACCAGGGTGACGGTGCCGGCCACGAGGAAGGCGCTGTCGAGGCCGGTCTCGAAGGAGGCGCCGCCGGACTGGCGGGCGCGGACGACGGCTCCGAGCACCGCCACGCCGAGCACCGCGCCGATCTGCCGGGTGGTGCTGCTGATGCCGGAGGCGAGGCCGCCCTCCTGCGGGCCGACTGCTTGGACGGCGGCTCCCGTCAGGGGGGACAGGGTGAGGGCGAAGCCGGTGCCGGCGAGGCCCAGCCGCCACCACACGTTCCCGTACCCGGTGTCGGCGTGCACCGCGCCCAGCGCGAGGAGGCCCAGGCCGGCCAGGGCCAGGCCGGTGGTGACCACGCCTCGGAACCCGTACCGGGCGGCGAGCCGGCCCGCGTACGGGCTGACGACCACCATGGCGAGGGAGAGCGGCAGGGTCTGCAGTCCGGCGCGCAGGACCGAGCTGCCCTGGACGTACACGAAGAACTGGGAGAAGAAGAACGACGAGCCCATGAGCGCGAACCCGACCACGGTCATGGCGGTGTGGGACACGGTGAACAGCCGCTGCCGGAACAGCCGCAGCGGCAGCATCGGTGCGGAACGACGCGCTTCGACGGCGACGAAGGCGGCGAGGAGGATCACCGCGGCGGCGAAGCTCCCCAGGATCACCGGCGACGTCCAGCCGAGGGCACCGCCCTCGATCAGCCCGTAGGTGAGCACGCCCACGCCGAGGACGGACAGCACCGTGCCCGGGATGTCGATCGCGGGGGCGCCCGGGTTGCGGGACTCGTCGAGGTGGCGCCGGCCGACCAGCAGCAGGACCACGCCGACGGGCAGGTTGACCAGGAAGATCGCGGGCCAGCCGAAGGCGTCCGTCAGCACGCCGCCGGCCACGGGGCCGGCGGCCAGGCCGATTCCGCTGAGCCCGGCCCACAGCCCGATCGCCCTGACGCGTTCCCGCGGTGCGGGATGGGCGGCGGCGAGCAGGGCCAGCGAGGCAGGACTCAGCGCCGCCGCCCCGACGCCCTGCAGCGCCCGGCCGAGGAGCAGCCAGCCGAGCGAGGGCGCGAGGCTGCACAGCACCGACGCGGCGGTGAACACCGCCACGCCGGTCAGGTACACCCGCTTGCGGCCGAACCGGTCGGCGAAGACGCCGCCGGACAGCAGCAGCATGGCGACCAGCAGGACGTACGCGTCGACGATCCACTGCAGGCCGGTCAACTCCGTGTGCAGCCGCTGCCGCATGTCGGGCAGCGCCGCTCCGACGATCGTGTTGTCGAGCAGGACCATGAACTGGCCCAGGCAGGTCACCGCGAGCAGCACGGCCCGGTTGGACCGGCCGGCTGAGGCCGTGTGCGGTGCCGTCATCGGGCTCCTCCTTCGATCGTTGGTCGGACCCGGCCGGTGCGACGCGGGCGGTGGTGCGACCGAGCAACCTAAAGCAGCCGGTGGCTGCGTTAAGCGACTGTAGGGAAGGGTGCTCCGTAAACGCAAGTGGTAACTGCGTTAAGGTGGTGGGGTGAACGAGCGACAGCAAACCCGGCGCCCCGGCGGGCGCAGCGCCCGCGTCGGCACCCAGGTGCACCAGGCCGTCACCGACCTGATCGGCGAACGCGGTTACGGCAACTTCACCGTCGGCGAGGTCGCGGCCCGCGCGGGCGTGGCCGACAGCAGCGTCTACCGCCGGTGGGGCAACCTGGAGGCCCTGCTCGCCGACGTGGCGCTCACTCGCCTCGACGCGCGGTCGCCGATGCCCGACACCGGGAGCCTCGCCGGCGACCTGCGCACGTACGCGGCCCAAGTGGCCCGCGAGATCACCGGACCCGACGGCCCCGCGCTACTGCACCTGGCCGTCGCCCTGTCCGGCAGGGGCGAGCGGGGAGCGCGGGCGGCCGAGGAACTCCGCGCCGCACGCACCCGGCAACTGCGGTCGGTGCTCGACCGCGCCCGCGAACGCGGCGAGGAGGCACCCGACGTGCTCGACGTGCTGGACCACGTCCTGGCCCCGATGTACATCCGCGTCCTGTTCGGCATGGGCCCGCTCACCCCGGACTACGTCGACGGGCTGGTCGACCGCTTGCTGTGACCCCGCCCCCGTCGGCGCGGCTGCGGCCCCGCCAACTCCCCTTGCTTCACCGGACGGGCGGGGCTATGGTCTGCGGCGACATCGCGTGTCGGTCACCGGCTGGGTGAGGCATGGAGGTGTCGGGACATGCCCTCGGAGGCATTCCTTGTCAGTCGACTTGAACCACACGATCGTCCACGCCCGGGACAACCGGGAGTCCGCGGAATTCTTCGCGAACCTTCTCAACCTCGAAATCACCGCCGAGTGGGGCCCGTTCATCGCGATCGCCCTGGGCAACGGCGTCACGCTGGACTTCGCCACCGTCCCGGCGGACAGCATCACCCCCCAGCACTACGCCTTCCTGATCTCCGAGGAGGAGTTCGACGCGGCGTACGCGCGGATCGCACAGCGCGGCATCGAGCACTACGCCGACCCCCAGCGGAAGCAGCCCGGCGCGATCAACCACAACGACGGTGGCCGCGGCGTGTACTTCATGGACCCGGCGGGCCACGCCATGGAACTCATCACCGTGCCGTACGGCGGCTGGACCCCGTAACCGCATGCGCCGAGGGCCGCACTCCCGGCACGGGGTGCGGCCCCCGACCGCTGCTCGTGCCCCGGCGAGAACGGGTGACGGGGTCCGGACCCGCGCCGCAAGCTTGGGAATCACGCGGCACTCGGCACTCGGGCGGGCGCGCACCGTCCGACCTGCGAGAAAGGTGATGAGCGGCCTCGCGGTGGTCGACTCGTCGAAGCCTCTGGTGACCGCTGTTCACCGTTCCTACCGGCACGTCATGGCACGGCTCCGGTCAGGGCCCGGTGGAGGTGGGCCCCCCTCCGGAGGGAGACGCCCGGCTTTCCAGCGTCGTCGGGCCCAGTCGCCGGCTTCGCCGACGGCGGTGAAGAGGGCGGCGGCCGCAGCACTCGGCGCCAGGCCGACCGGGTGGTCCCTCGCGTGTCCCAGGAGCCAGAGGGCCCGGGTGAGCACGGCCCACCAGGCGGTGAGCGAGAGGGCCTCACGTCGCGCGCGGCCGGTCCGGGGTGATGTCGCGGGCATGGGATCAGGGGCCTTCGCGCGGGGCCACGACCGGGCGGCGCGGACGCGTACGGGTGGTGAGACCCGGAGCCAGGCACCCGGCGACGGCCAGTACACCGCCGACTGCCGTGCGGGCGAGCGCGATGCCGGGTGAGGTGCCGGTTGTGCGGGGCGGCGCGTTGAGGGGCGCGGTGGCGCGGATCAGCAGGAGGGCACAGCGCGTCCGTGTGGCCGGCCGTGTCGAGGTTGACGCCGGTACAGCGGACTCCGGCGTGAGGGCCGACCTTGGTAAGGCCGCGGAGGGCCGCATCAGGGGCCGCGCCGTCTGTCTGCGTGCGTCCATGCTGCCGGAACCCGGCAATGTGTTTCTCGGTGGGGGATGGCAGGCTCGGTCCCGTACCGAGGCGAGGCCGCGGAGGACCGAGGCGGTCTGATGCCTTCTCGTTCGCCTACTCGCGGCATTCCTGCCGGCTGCGGCTTCACCGCCGGGGGCGTCGGGCCTCTTCCTGGGGGCCGGGCGAGGCGACAGGAGCCCCGTGGCATGCGTCTCGGAGCCGGGCACAACCAAGGGAGGGGAACATGGACTGGCTGTGGGACGTGTTCGACGATGGCGCTCTGCTGCTCTTCGGGCCGCTGATGGCGTGGATCGCCGGGGAGTGGTGGCGTCACCCCGATCGGGCCCCCGCGTGGGCAACTCGTGGCCCGCAGTGGGCGGTGCGCTGCTGGACAGTGGGTTTCGTTCTCCTGGGAATCGGCATGGGGAGCAGCGGTGTGTACGGCTTGACCGGACTGCCGGAGCCCTGGGTGATCGGCTTCTGCCGTGCCGCCGGCCCGATGCTCTACCTCCTCGTCTTCTGGCTCCCTTTCGCACGTGGGGCGAGACGGCGTGATGAGACGCGGTCGTCGGCTCCCGGCGCGGCCGAAGGGACGACGGAAGGGGGCCGGGACGACGCCGGGCCGCCGAAGGGGCGCGTGGCGTGAGGCGGGGTGGGTGCTCGCGGGATGCCGGGCGGTGTGCGGGCCGGGTGGGGCACTGCTGTCCCTCGTCGGCCGGCCGTCATCCCCGGTTGCCTTCGCGGTGACGACGGTGCTCATGCACTGGTTCCGGCGGATTCGGGACTGGGTCGCGGGGGTGTTCGGCGGTTGTGCGGGTTCCGCCGTCGTCCTCGGCGCTGTGGAGCTCCTGCGGCCGGTGGTACGCCTCAGGGGCCCGCGCGAGGTCGCGGGCGACCTCACCGGCGTCCCGCTTCAGATGGTCTTCTGGCTCGTTCCGCTGCCCGCGGTCTGGTGGTTCGTGCGCCGACGTGAGCTTCGGGGCCGGGGCCGACGTGCCGCTCCGGCGCTCCAGGACCGATGAGTGCCGATCGGGAGGCGGTCGCGTCCCCCGGAACGCCGAAGCGGCCCGGTCACAGGAGGAACAGCACCGCCGCGCCCCACAGCGCCGACAGTGCCACGAGTGGCGGTCCGACCGGCATGCCCTGCCGTCCCGCCGGTGCCTCTTCCAGCGGCCGTAGTTCCGGGCGGAGCAGTAGCGCCCGCAGCTCCTCGGCGGTGCGCACCGCGTGCGGCTCGTGGCCCAGGCGGCGCTCCAGCCATGCCCAGCCGGTGGGCGACAGCTCGACGGAGGAGTCCTCGGCCCGGCCGACTCGGATGCCGTCGTCGGAGTGGTGCACGGACGTGATCACGTTCCACGGGACCCGCCTCACGCGCCACGCCCCGGTCACCCACAGCCCGTCACGGTCGGCGGTGATCCGCCAGGTGAGCGCCGTCGCCACGACCGTCACCAGCCACGGCAGACCCACGGCGAGCCACAGCCAGTGCCACGACGGTCTGTCCTCGAGCGCGGCCCAGATGCCGCCGCCCTGCACCAGCAGCAGACCGAGGCCCACGGCACGCGAGAAGCCGTGGGCCGTCCACGTGCGCGGGCCCGCCGAAGGCGTCATGCCGGCGGCGATCTCGTCGCAGGGCCGCTGCGGGTTCTCCCGCTCATGGCGCCGCTGCCCGCGCTCCGTCGACCCCGGGCCGGCCGGCTTCACCGCGGTGACACTGCACTGCACCGACACCTCGGCGTCGCCTTCGTCGTCGAACGCGACGAAGGCGACTTCGGCGCCGGCGTAGGGGACGCCGTACAGAACGGCCTCCCGCAGCGGCGGGGGAGGATCCTCGCCCTTGAAAATCGCCGTGATCCTGTCGAGTTCGACGACGGCCGCGTCGCCGCCGTCCCGGTTCTCCCCGTACTCCCCGTACTCCCCGTCGCCCTCGTCGCCCTCGTCCTCCTCCTCTTCCTCGAAGGCGTACAGCGAATGGAAGTGCAGGACCGGCCGGAGGCCCTCCGGGTCGTCGGCCGCGAACACCCAGGTGCGGCCGTCGTCGTGCCCCTCGCGCACCAGCACGCGCAGCACCGGCAGCGGTTCGCGCCGCAGCCGCTGCGAACGCCTCCGTCCGTCCACGCCGTTGGCGAGGAACGCCAGCCCTGCGACGGAGCCGGCCATCACCAGCAGCTCCCAGCCGATGGCGTCGTACGGCTCCGCCACCAGCGCCGCCCAGTCGCCGTCCACGACGATGTCGACCCGGCTGCCCACGGGGAAGTCCTCGGGGTAGGCCGTCTCGAAGCGATGGGTACGCCCGTCGGCCTCCACTTCGACGATGTCGATGTCGTCGTCGTCCTGCCCCATGGCCGTGACCCGTCCGGACAGGTGCGTGGCTCCCGCGGCCCGCTCCTCGTACGCGTCGACGACCTGCTGCACCTGCCGGCAGCCGAACCCGGCGACGCCCAGCAGCAGGGCGGCCAGGACGAAGGAGAACCGGCCCCGGCGGAACGTCCGCGCGGCGGCGGGCAGCGGTTGTGCGACCGGCCCGGCCGCCTCCAGGGCCCGCGCCCGCTGCCGCCCGGCGGCGGCCAGCCGATGGATGAGCCCGGCGGTGGTGAACGCGGCGGCCGCCAGGAACGCGAGCGCGGACGGTTCGCCGAGCGCCGACGTGACGCCGTCCTCCACGGCGAACCCCGTCAGCGTGGCCGCGAGCCCCGCGAGCGCGAGCCGCGGCTGCCGCCACACCCAGTACAGGGTCAGCAGCGACACGACGGCCGTCCCGAGGCCCGGCCAGTCGGTGCCGCACGGGGCGGCGGACGTGCAGGGGGCGACGGGACCCTCCACGATGTCCCACACCAGCGAGGCGACCAGCACCGGCAGCGCCCACAGAGGGTGCGCCCACCGGGCGGGCGCGGCAGCGAGCCACCGCTCGGCGTCCGGAGTCCGCCACTCGGCGGTGCCGGGCGGTATGTGTTCGGCGGGCAACGGCACGGGAGATCTGTTCACCCGCGCATTATGATCACGCGCGACGTACCGGACGGCCGCGCTCTGTCGGCCGGGGACATCCGCCGGTGAGCGGTCATGGACGGCGCTCGCCTTTCGCGGCCGAACGAAACGGCCCCTTACGGCGCGTGCATGGCACACGAGCCCGCGGAGGTCTGGACAACGACGAAGCTCCAGGCCGTTGACCTGGGGCTTCGTGAACGAGCGGATGACGGGAATCGAACCCGCGCTATAAGCTTGGGAATCACCGCCGCTACGCTGGCGATCTGGTGCCTGACCTGTGGAAATGTGCCCTGCAGTGATACCTCTTGCTGCTCCGGGAATGCCGGCGTTGACCGCTGTTCACCGCCCTGAAGGGCACGGATGGGGCACGTGCCCCACGACCTTTTGGGCACAAGAGGCTGCAGGCACGGACCGCTGTGCGTAGTGGGGCCACCCAGCACTGGTGGCGGCGTAGAGAGCTGCGTCGCACCGAAGACCGTGGAAACGCCCGCCACCGCTGGCAGACCACTCGCCGGACCTGTTCGTGATCACTAGCCATATGCGCTCACAGGGCGATTTGCCCGTGCCCGTCCGGTGGTTCGTACGCCGTGACCTGCTGAACGAACCAGGCCATGATGCTGACGATGTCCTCGGACCGTGTCGCCAACACCTCAAGGGGGAACGACGGGCGCAGTTCGAGCTTCGCCTCGGCAAGTTCGATCCCCGGAACGCCATTCAGACGGGCCATGAAGTCCTGGCGCAGCCCGCTGTCATCGAAAGGCGGCCTGGAGCGCATGTACTGGAAGACGACCTCGACCGTGCCGAACACGGGGTAGAGGGTGAACGGCCATATGGCAGCGGCGCGGGACGCGGACTCCTTGCTCAGCATCAGGAAGCAACTGGTCTCGGTCGCCTTGCCGTAGTCCAGATGGCAGCCGGGGGCGAGCTCTTCCCACGACCGAAGGAAGGCCAGGATGGCGTCGGCTGCGTCCGGCTGGTTCGCCCGGAGCAGTTCGGTGAAGCGAGCAGCACGAGCCTCGACCGTTCTGCTTGCGGACGCGGACTCGGAGGTGCTGCTCGACGTTCCGACCTCGGGCACCTCCTTGCCCAGGAGTGAAGCGAGATCCTCCGCGGTCAGGCGGTGCGAACTGCGCGCCTTTCCGCTGGCGTCGAACGGTACTCCTTCCGCGTGCAGGAGCGTGAGGGGATTGCCGCCGTATTCATCGTTCGGCCAGCGGAAAGCCCCTGAGACCCGTCCGGCAGCGGTGAGGACCCGGTACGCCCCATGCACACCGGCCTTCGTGGCGAGGAAGTTGCCTACGGGGACAGGATGGCTGCCGATCAATTCGGCGATGTCCCCGTAGGTGGTCCAGGTACCGGTGGGCATGGCGATCAGCGCGGCACGCAGATCGGCCCAGCCCGCCCACTCCTCACTGCCTGCACGTTGCTCTCCCTCTGGGCCGGCCCACAGGGAGACGGCACGCGACGCCAGGTTGTCGGCACGTTCCAGGATCTCCTTCCGGCCCCATCGGGGCGTTGCAGCGATCTCCTGGTTCATCCGGAGCGAACTCGCCTCCAGGATCTGCTGTTTCCGCTGGAAGGGGTGGTTGGAGAGCTTCGAGTTCTCAGCCGAGAGCGTCAGGTTCCCCAAGGTGTGCACCAGCAGGTCGTGCAGTTCCTGAGGCGTCTGGCCGTCATCCGAATCCTCAGCGAGGACGTCGAGCCATGCCTGGGCCGGCCGCTGTGGCAGTACGTGTTCCACCGTGAGCTTGGCTCGGTTGAAGTCCACGGGCTCCGCCGAGCCGTAGCTCTCCTCCAGACGCTGTAGGACGTATGCGCGCTGTTGCGCCTGCCCGTTCCAATAGAACGGCTTGCTCCGGATCCCTTCGGTGACCTCGGCATCGGTGGGCCAGCCGCGGCGTCGGCTTGAGAGGTAGCGTCGCACCGCCTCGGCGGCCGGCCGGTCGGACTCCATGTCACCCGGCATCGACATGAAGAGCCGGTTCAGGCTCTGGGTGCTGGCCTGGCACAGCATGCGGCGGACGAGAAATCCTTCGACGTACCCGAGGGCCTCTGTCGCCTCGTTGGCCTCTGCGCGCCCGGAGTCCACTAGATCGAGCAGATGAAGTGCGATCGGATAGTGGATGCGGCCGCCCCAGCTGGCGAGGTGACGAAGCTGTCGACGCAGCTCGTCATCCGGCTCCAGTGCGGGATCGAGGATCCGCCGCAGCAGCTCGGCGCGCCGGGCTAGTTCCCCGATCTCCTTCTCGAGCGCCTCCTCGTTCCCAGCCAGCGGTTCGAGCCGCTGCTGCTGGACACGGTAGATGTCGGTCTGCTTCGTCTTGCTCTCACCGCGCACGACGAGGTCGAGCCAGACGAGGAGCTCCAGGTTCTTAGGCCCCAGCTGCTGCTGCATGGGCAGCCAGAGCTGCTCATACACACGCTCACCCCGGCCGGGCAGGAGCATGAACACATAGTTCCTGAGCAGGTCGCTCTGGCTCAGGCCGACGCCGGTGTTGTTGATCGACTCGAAGATCCGGTACACGTTGTCGCCGCGCTCGGCAGTGATCTCCACGATGGAGAGCAGGTCCCGTAGGGCTAGCTCCACCGCGGTCGTCCATCCCTCGCCGTACTGGTCCTGTCCGTCTGCCAGCACGCCACGGAAGAAGCGGTAAGCGGCCCCGATGTTGTCAGCGCCTCCTGACCGGGGGCTGTTGTGGATGCAGGCTCCGAAGGAGGCCCGGTCAGCCTGTGTGGGAAGCAGCCGGAAGTGTTCGTCGCCCTCCAGGAACTCGTTGACGAGGTACTGGCGGTGGATACGGTCGGCTGTTCGCGCGGAGCCCTCCGCAGTCGAATCCCTGATGTGATCGCGCAGCGCGGTCAACGCCAGCATGATCGTCGTGAGCCTTTGCTGCCCGTCCACAACGAGCCAGCGCTGCATTCCTCCGGCCTGCAGCTGCCCGGGAGCGAGCACGACGGAGCCGAGGAAGTGTGAGGCGGGGCTGGCCCCGTCGAGTTGTTGCTCGACCAGATCGATCAAGTCGTCCCACAGCCGTTCCAACTGCTTCCTCGTCCAGCTGTAGGTCCGCTGGTAGAGAGGTACCTGAAATTGCTTTTCTCCCTGGACAAGCTTCAAAAAGGTGATCTCTTGCGCGCGCAAGGAGCGGCCCCCTCCGATGTGAACGTCCTGCCTGTCGGCCTCGCGACCTCCGGCGTTTCCCCATCAAGAGCGTAATGGGCGGCTCCGGCGCCCATGGCCCGGTCGGGAAGGGCACTCATCGCAGCCGAATCTGGTCGGCCCAAGCGCGACACCCAGCCGACCAGCGTCCTTCCGATCACGCCCTCGCCGTACGACGGACCCCATCGTGCGCGGTATCCGCTCGGTCGTGAGGTGCTGGAGTTCTGACCGCTCCCGGCCGGCCCCGGCGCACGACTCCCGGAGAGCCCCGGACAACGACGAAGCCCCAGGTCGCTGACCTGGGGCTTCGTCTCTACGAGCGGATGACGGGAATCGAACCCGCGCTATAAGCTTGGGAAGCTCATGTTCTACCATTAAACTACATCCGCGCAACGGCCGGATGATCCCTGCCGCATCGTTGCACACTGTACCCCATGCCCCACACGAGGCGAAGCCGGTGGTCCCGGGGTGCGTGCGGAGCGCCGTCCGGAGGCGGGCCCCGCGATCCCCTAGGGTGGCTTCTCGTTCGCCGCACGTGTAGGGGAAGGGACTTGATGGGTCCGATGGAGCGCACCGTCGTCCGCTGTGCCGAAGGGCACGTGTTCAGTACCGCCTCGTTCCCGCTCCAGCAGCTCGGAGCCGGGCGGATCGGGCCCGGGCGGCTCATCCGGTGTCCGCGCTGTGCGCGGTTGCGGCACGCGGTGCCGGTGGAGCTCGAACGGCGCTGACGGCGCCGGGGAGCGTCCGGGGGCGCGGAGTCCTGCCGATTGGGGCAGGTCCGCGCCCTCTGCGTATCGTGGGGGCGTGCTTCTCTCAGACAAGGACATCCGGGCCGAGATCGATGCCGGGCGGGTGCGCATCGACCCGTACGACGAATCCATGGTGCAGCCCTCGAGCATCGACGTGAGGCTTGACCGCTTCTTCCGGGTGTTCGAGAACCACCGCTACCCGCACATCGACCCCGCCGTCGAGCAGCTCGACCTGACGCGCGAGGTCGAGCCGGAGGGCGACGAGGCGTTCATCCTGCATCCGGGCGAGTTCGTCCTGGCCTCCACCTACGAGGTCATCACCCTCCCGGACGACCTCGCGTCCCGCCTGGAGGGGAAGAGCTCCCTGGGGCGGCTGGGCCTGGTGACGCACTCGACCGCCGGGTTCATCGACCCCGGTTTCTCCGGGCACGTGACCCTGGAGCTGTCGAACCTCGCCACCCTCCCCATCAAGCTCTGGCCGGGGATGAAGATCGGGCAGCTGTGCATGTTCCGGCTCAGCTCGCCCGCCGAGCACCCCTACGGGAGCGAGCGGTACGGCTCGCGGTACCAGGGCCAGCGGGGGCCGACGGCCTCCCGCTCGTACATGAACTTCCATCGGACCCAGGTGTGAGGCGGTCGCAGTCATGAGTGAAGTACGCGAGAACCTGACGTACGAGGGATTCGGGCGCGCCGTCCGCGAGCTGGCCCAGTCCATCGCCGACGACGGCTACGAGCCCGACGTCGTCCTCTCCATCGCCCGCGGCGGCGTCTTCGTCGCCGGCGGCCTGGCCTACGCCCTGGACTGCAAGAACATCCACCTCGTGAACGTGGAGTTCTACACCGGGGTGGGGACGACCCTGGAGATGCCCGTCATGCTGGCGCCCGTCCCCAACGTGATCGACTTCTCCGACAAGAAGGTCCTGATCGCCGACGACGTCGCCGACACCGGCAAGACCCTCAAGCTCGTCCACGACTTCTGCGTCGACCACGTCGCCGAGGTCCGCTCGGCCGTCGTCTACGAGAAGTCGCACTCCCTCGTGAAGTGCGAGTACGTGTGGAAGAAGACGGACGACTGGATCAACTTCCCCTGGTCCGTCGAGCCGCCCGTCGTCAGGCGCGAGGGACAGATCCTCGACGCCTGAGCGGTACGGGCGCGCCGGGCCCCGGGCCGCGCGCGGACGACGGAGGGGCCTCACCCGCGCGGGTGAGGCCCCTCCGTCGTCCGCGCGTCCCCTACAGCGTGCCCAGCTTGATCAGGCCCAGGAGCGCCACCAGCTGGATCGCCGACGCGCCCAGGGCCTTCGGCCAGGGGAGGTCGTGGGAGCGGCTCACCATGGCGGTGAAGAGCACGCCCGCCGCCAGCCAGGTCAGCCAGCCGATGACCTGGACCAGGCCGTTCTCGCCGCCGAGGAAGAGCGCGAAGACCAGCCGGGGCGCGTCCGTGAGGGACATGATCAGCATGGACAGGCCGACGGTCGGCTGCCACATCCCGTCGCCGCCGAGCTGGCGGGCGAGGGTGTGGGTGACCGCGCCCAGGACGAGCCCGCCGACGACGAAGCCGAGGGCGACCATCAGGACGTACGGGATCACCGTCGACAGGGTGGCGTTGATCGCCTCCTCGCGGGCCGTGTCGAAGCCGAAGATCGCCAGCAGTCCGTAGAGGGAGGTGACGATCAGGGCCGGGCCCCAGACGGCGTGGTCCCGCATTCGCAGGAACGTGTCCGCCGGGCGCAGCACGATGCCGCTCAGGAGCGCCTTCCAGGGGAGCCGGGGGCCCACCGGGGCGGGCGCGGCGCCGGACGGGTGGCCCGCGGCCGGGCCGTACGGGTCGTCCACGCTGAACATCTGCGTGTGGCCCGGGTTGTTCGCCGCGGCCGCGTGCGGGTGCTGCGGCTGGTGCCCGTAGGGGTCGCCGAAGTACTCCGGCTCCTCGTGGGACTGCCGGCCCTGGGGGCTCTGCTGTCCCTGCCGGCCCTGCTGTCCGTACCCCTGCTGCCCCGGTCCGTACCCCTGCTGCCCGTACGGTGCGGGGCCCCGGCCCTGCGGGGGCCACGGCTGCCGCGCGTGGGGCGGCGGCGGGGCCGCGTCGTACCCGTACGGCGCCTGCTGCGGTTGTTGTTGCGGGGGGCGGTTGTCCCGGCCGCGTCCGTTCCTGAATCCAGCCACGTCATTGAACGTACCCGCTCCCGCCGCCGGGGCGCTCCTTTGCGGCCGACCTGTGACATCCCCTAGGGGACGGGGGGCGGGAACGGCGACGGCCGCCCCGCACGACGTGTGCGGGGCGGCCGTTCTCCTACGGGCGCCGGGGGCGGGTCACGCGGCCGGCTCGGGCTCCGGCTCCGTCTCCTCCGCCGGCTCCGGGTCGACCGGGGTCTTCACCGAGTCGAGGAGCAGCTGGGCGACGTCCACGACCGTGACGGACTCCTTGGCCTTGCCCTCGTTCTTCTTGCCGTTGACCGAGTCGGTCAGCATGACGAGGCAGAACGGGCAGGCGGTGGAGACGATGTCGGGGTTGAGGGACAGGGCCTCGTCGACGCGCTCGTTGTTGATGCGCTTGCCGATCCGCTCCTCCATCCACATCCGGGCGCCGCCGGCGCCGCAGCAGAAGCCGCGTTCCTTGTGGCGGTGCATCTCCTGCTGGCGCAGGCCGGGGACGGCGGACATGATCTCGCGCGGCGGCGTGTAGACCTTGTTGTGACGGCCCAGGTAGCAGGGGTCGTGGTAGGTGATCAGGCCGTCGACCGGGGTCACCGGGGTCAGCCTGCCCTCGTCGATGAGGTGCTGGAGCAGCTGGGTGTGGTGGATGACCTCGAACTCGCCGCCGAGCTGCGGGTACTCGTTGGCGATGGTGTTGAAGCAGTGCGGGCAGGTGGCGACGATCTTCTTGGCCGACTTCGGCTTCTTCGTCTCCGGGTCCTCGTCGTCCTCGCCGAACGCCATGTTCAGCATCGCGACGTTCTCCTGGCCGAGCTGCTGGAACAGCGGCTCGTTGCCCAGGCGGCGCGGGGAGTCACCGGTGCACTTCTCCTCGCCGCCCATGATCGCGAACTTGACGCCCGCGATGTGGAGGAGTTCCGCGAACGCCTTGGTGGTCTTCTTGGCCCGGTCTTCGAGGGCGCCGGCGCAGCCGACCCAGTACAGGTAGTCGACCTCGGTGAGGTCCTCGACGTCCTTGCCGACGATCGGGACCTCGAAGTCGACCTCCTTGGTCCACTCGACGCGCTGCTTCTTCGCCAGGCCCCAGGGGTTGCCCTTCTTCTCCAGGTTCTTGAGCATCGTGCCCGCCTCGGACGGGAACGCGGACTCGATCATCACCTGGTAGCGGCGCATGTCGACGATGTGGTCGATGTGCTCGATGTCGACCGGGCACTGCTCGACGCAGGCGCCGCAGGTGGTGCAGGACCACAGGACGTCGGGGTCGATGACGCCGTTCTCCTCGACCGTCCCGATCAGCGGACGCTCGGCCTCGGCCAGGGCCGACGCCGGGACGTCCTTCAGCTGCTCCTCGGTCGCCTTCTCGTCGCCCTCCATCGTCTTGCCGCCGCCCGCGAGCAGGTACGGCGCCTTGGCGTGCGCGTGGTCGCGCAGCGACATGATGAGGAGCTTGGGGGAGAGGGGCTTGCCGGTGTTCCAGGCGGGGCACTGCGACTGGCAGCGGCCGCACTCGGTGCAGGTGGAGAAGTCCAGGAGGCCCTTCCAGGAGAACTGCTCGACCTGGGAGACGCCGAAGACGGCGTCCTCGGCCGGGTCCTCCCAGTCGATCTCCTTGCCGCCGCTGGTCATCGGCCGGAGCGCGCCGAGCGCGGTGGAGCCGTCGGCCTCGCGCTTGAACCAGATGTTGGGGAAGGCGAGGAAGCGGTGCCAGGCGACGCCCATGTTGGTGTTGAGCGAGACCACGATCATCCAGATCATGGTGGTGCTCAGCTTGATCATGGCGAAGAGGTAGACCAGGTTCTGCAGCGCGGCGACGCTCAGGCCCTTGAAGGCCAGGACGAGCGGGTACGAGGCGAAGTACGCGGCCTCGTAGTGCTCGACGTGGTGGATCGCGCCCTCCAGGCCGCGGAGCACGTAGATCGCCAGGCCGATGGTGAGGATGACGTACTCGACGAAGTACGCCTGGCCGGCCTTGGAGCCGGCGAAGCGCGACTTGCGGCCCGCCCGGCCCGGGAGGCTCAGGAGGCGGATCACGATGAGGGCCGCGATGCCGAGGATCGTCATCGAGCCGATGAACTCGATGTACAGCTCGTACGGCAGGAAGCCGCCGATGACCGGCAGTGTCCAGTCGGCCTGGAACAGCTGGCCGTAGGCGGTGACGATCGTCGGCGGCAGGGTCAGGAAGCCGACCGCGACGAACCAGTGGGCGAATCCGACGACGCCCCAGCGGTTCATGCGGGTGTGGCCGAGGAACTCCCTGACCAGGGTCACGCTGCGCTGGTACGGGTTGTCGGTCCGGGTACCGGCCGGGACCGGCTGGCCGAGCTTGAAGTAGCGGACGAACCGGCCGATGGCGCGAGCGAGCAGGGCAACGCCGACCACGGTCAGCGTCAGCGACACAATGATCGCGGCGAGTTGCATGACGGGCTCCTCGAGCGGGCCCGCTCAGTGCCTGAGCTGAGCCTACTAAGCGGTAACTTATCTAGTCCGTGCTGAGATTACCCGTTCGGGGCCCGTGGCGCAGCGGTCCTCGCGGTGATCTGTGTCGCTCAGGCGACCCTTGCCACGCGCGCCCGCGCGGGACGCCGCGCGGCGTCGGCGGACTGCTGGAAGCGTACGCGCCAGGACGGCCAGATCCATCCCGAGCCAGTGGTGGTCCACGTAGTGGAGGTCGAGCAGCTCGCGCTCCTCCCACGGCAGGTCCGATCGCCCGCTGATCTGCCACGGCCCGGTCAGCCCCGGGCGTACGGAGAGCCGGCGGCGTCCCTCGCCCGCGCACTCGCGGTGGCCCGGGGTCAGCGGGCACGGCCCGACCAGCGACATCCGGCCCGCCAGGACGTGCAGCAGCAGCGGCAGCGCGGCCAGCGGGCTCCTCGTGCGGAAGGTCAGCATCGTGAAGGGCCGCCCCTCCAGGCCCGCCACCGTCCGGCGGCGCAGCACCGCGCCGCCGGGGGACGCCGAGCCGAGGGCGACCGAGAGGGCGACGGCGGCGAGCAGCGGGGAGAGGACGACGAGGAGCGCGAGGGCGCCCAGGACGTCGAACGCGCGCTTGGCCGTCATGCGCCGCTCCCTTCCGCGCGGGACGAGCGTTCGCCGCACGCCTCCGGGCGGGGCGGGTGCTGCCCGCCCTTTCCGGGGGACGAACGGGAATCGTCGGATATTCATGGAATATGCCTGCTATGCCCGGGAAGGGGCCCCCGGACTCTCTCACGGGGCACCCCGTCGGGGCGGGGAATGACGCGCGCCCTCCCGTCGTAGCGGTTCTTTGAGCGAACGAAGGGGCGAAGAGTTGAGTCGAGCCGACTCATGTCTGTTGACTCGACGCCGGGTGTGGTGCATCCTTGAGTCCGTACCACTCAAGTCAGGCAGCTGGAGGAATCGAAATGGCACGTGCGGTCGGCATCGACCTGGGCACGACTAACTCCGTCGTCAGCGTTCTGGAAGGCGGCGAGCCCACCGTCATCACCAACGCCGAGGGCGCCAGGACCACGCCGTCCGTCGTCGCCTTCGCGAAGAACGGCGAGGTGCTCGTCGGCGAGGTCGCCAAGCGCCAGGCGGTCACCAACGTCGACAGGACCATCCGGTCGGTCAAGCGCCACATGGGCACCGACTGGAAGATCGAGATCGACGGCAAGAACTTCAACCCGCAGCAGATGAGCGCCTTCATCCTGCAGAAGCTGAAGCGCGACGCCGAGGCGTACCTGGGCGAGAAGGTCGTCGACGCGGTCATCACCGTTCCGGCCTACTTCAACGACTCCGAGCGCCAGGCCACCAAGGAGGCCGGTGAGATCGCGGGCCTCAACGTCCTGCGCATCGTCAACGAGCCGACCGCGGCCGCCCTGGCCTACGGCCTCGACAAGGACGACCAGACGATCCTCGTCTTCGACCTCGGTGGCGGCACCTTCGACGTGTCCCTCCTGGAGATCGGCGACGGCGTCGTCGAGGTGAAGGCCACCAACGGTGACAACCACCTCGGTGGCGACGACTGGGACCAGCGCGTCGTCGACTACCTGGTGACGCAGTTCCAGAACGGCCACGGCGTGGACCTGTCCAAGGACAAGATGGCGCTCCAGCGCCTGCGCGAGGCGGCCGAGAAGGCCAAGATCGAGCTCTCGTCCTCGACCGAGACCACGATCAACCTGCCCTACATCACGGCCTCCGCCGAGGGCCCGCTCCACCTGGACGAGAAGCTCACGCGCGCCCAGTTCCAGCAGCTCACCCAGGACCTCCTGGAGCGCTGCAAGGTGCCGTTCCACAACGTCATCAAGGACGCGGGCATCCAGCTCTCCGAGATCGACCACGTCGTCCTCGTCGGCGGCTCGACCCGCATGCCGGCCGTCGCCGAGCTGGTCAAGGAGCTGACCGGCGGCCGCGAGGCCAACAAGGGCGTGAACCCGGACGAGGTCGTCGCCATCGGCGCCGCCCTCCAGGCCGGTGTTCTCAAGGGCGAGGTCAAGGACGTCCTGCTCCTCGACGTCACCCCGCTGTCCCTCGGCATCGAGACCAAGGGCGGCATCATGACCAAGCTCATCGAGCGCAACACCACGATCCCGACCAAGCGGTCCGAGATCTTCACGACGGCCGAGGACAACCAGCCGTCCGTGCAGATCCAGGTCTACCAGGGCGAGCGCGAGATCGCGGCGTACAACAAGAAGCTCGGGATGTTCGAGCTGACCGGTCTGCCGCCGGCGCCGCGCGGCGTCCCGCAGATCGAGGTCGCCTTCGACATCGACGCCAACGGCATCATGCACGTGACCGCGAAGGACCTGGGCACGGGCAAGGAGCAGAAGATGACCGTCACCGGCGGCTCCTCGCTGCCGAAGGACGAGGTCGACCGGATGCGCCAGGAGGCCGAGCAGTACGCGGAGGAGGACCACCGCCGCCGCGAGGCCGCCGAGTCCCGCAACCAGGGCGAGCAGCTCGTCTACCAGACCGAGAAGTTCCTCAAGGACAACGAGGACAAGGTCCCCGGTGACGTCAAGACCGAGGTCGAGGGCGCTCTCGCCGAGCTGAAGGAGAAGCTCAAGGGCGAGGACACCGCCGAGATCCGCACCGCCACCGAGAAGGTCGCGGCCGTCTCGCAGAAGCTCGGCCAGGCGCTGTACGCCGACGCGCAGGGCGCGCAGGCCGCCGGCGGCGACGCCGGTGCCGGCCAGGCCAAGGCGGACGACGACGTCGTCGACGCCGAGATCGTCGACGACGAGCCCAAGAAGGGTGGCCAGGCGTGACCGAGGAGACCCCGGGCTTCGAGGAGAAGCCCGACGTCCCCTCCGGCGCCACCCCTGACGACGCCGCCGAGGCCGTCGAGAACTCCGCCCAGGAGGACGCGACGGCCCCGGCCGGGGACGCAAGCAGCCAGAAGCCGGCCGGTGACGCGGGCCTCGTGGCCCAGCTGGACCAGACCCGTTCCGCGCTCGACGAGCGCACCGCGGACCTCCAGCGGCTCCAGGCCGAGTACCAGAACTACCGCCGCCGCGTGGAGCGGGACCGGGTCGCGGTCAAGGAGGTCGCCGTCGCGAACCTCCTGTCCGAGCTCCTTCCCGTGCTCGACGACGTCGGCCGGGCCCGGGACCACGGCGAACTCGTGGGCGGGTTCAAGTCGGTGGCCGAATCGCTGGAGACCGTCGTCGCCAAGATGGGCCTGCAGCAGTTCGGCAAGGAGGGCGAGCCCTTCGACCCGACGATCCACGAGGCCCTGATGCACTCGTACGCGCCGGACGTCACCGAGACGACCTGCGTGGCGATCCTGCAGCCCGGGTACCGGATCGGCGAGCGGACCATCAGGCCCGCCCGCGTGGCCGTCGCCGAGCCCCAGCCGGGCGCGGCCCCGGCCAAGGACGAGAAGAAGTCGGCCGACGAGGAGAGCGGTGCCCCCGAGGAGGGGTGACGCAACGATCGTCCGGAAGGAGGGACGTCGATGAGCACGAAGGACTTCGTCGAGAAGGACTACTACAAGGTTCTCGGCGTCCCCAAGGACGCCACCGAGGCCGAGATCAAGAAGGCGTACCGGAAGCTCGCCCGCGAGAACCACCCGGACGCCAACAAGGGCGACACCAGGGCCGAGGAGCGCTTCAAGGAGATCTCCGAGGCGAACGACGTCCTCGGTGACCCCAAGCGGCGCAAGGAGTACGACGAGGCCCGCGCGCTCTTCGGGAACGGCGGCCTCAGGGCCGGCGGTCCCGGGGGCGGCTCGTTCAACTTCGACCTGGGCGACCTCTTCGGAGGCGCCCAGGGCGGGCCCGGCGGGTTCGGCGGTGGCGGCATCGGGGACGTGTTCGGCGGACTGTTCAACCGGGGCGGGGGCGGCGCGCGCACCCAGCCGCGGCGCGGCCAGGACATCGAGTCCGAGGTGACGCTCAGCTTCACCGAGGCCGTCGAGGGCGCGACCGTACCGCTGCGGATGTCCAGCCAGCAGCCGTGCGCGGCCTGTTCGGGCACCGGCGACAAGAACGGCACGCCCCGGGTGTGCCCGACCTGCGTCGGCACCGGGCAGGTGTCGCGCGGCAGCGGCGGCGGCTTCTCCCTCACCGACCCCTGCGTGGACTGCAAGGGGCGCGGCCTCATCGCCGAGGACCCCTGCGAGGTCTGCAAGGGCAGCGGCCGGGCCAAGTCCTCCCGCACCATGCAGGTCCGCATCCCGGCGGGCGTCTCCGACGGGCAGCGGATCAGGCTGCGCGGCAAGGGGACGCCGGGCGAGCGCGGCGGGCCCAACGGCGACCTGTACGTCGTCGTGCACGCCGACCCCCACCCGGTCTTCGGCCGCAAGGACGACAACCTCACCGTCACGGTGCCGGTCTCCTTCACGGAGGCGGCGCTCGGCGGCGAGATCAGGGTGCCGACCCTCGGCGGCCCCGCGGTCACGCTCAAGCTGCCCGCGGGCACGCCGAACGGCCGGACCATGCGCGCCCGGGGCAAGGGCGCGGTCCGCAAGGACGGTACGCGCGGCGACCTCCTCGTCACGGTCGAGGTCGCCGTGCCGAAGGAACTGGACGAGAAGGCACGCGAGGCCCTGGAGACCTACCGCGAGGCGACCGCCTCCGAGGACCCGCGGGCCGAGCTGTTCCAGGCCGCGAAGGGAGCGTGACCCGGTGGAAGGGCGCCGACGCAATCCGTACGAACTGACCGACGAGTCGCCGGTGTACGTCATCTCGGTGGCGGCCCAGCTCTCCGGTCTGCATCCCCAGACCCTCCGTCAGTACGACCGGCTCGGCCTGGTCTCCCCGGACCGCACGGCCGGCCGGGGGCGGCGCTACTCGGCCCGTGACATCGAACTGCTCCGCCAGGTGCAGCAGTTGTCGCAGGACGAGGGGATCAACCTGGCCGGGATCAAGCGCATCATCGAGCTGGAGAACCAGGTCGCGGCGCTCCAGAGCCGGGTCGCCGAGCTGTCGGCGGCGCTCGACGGCGCGGCGGCGGCGATGCGGCAGCGCGAGGCCCAGGTGCACGCCTCGTACCGGCGCGACCTCGTGCCGTACCAGGACGTGCAGCAGGCGAGCGCGCTGGTGGTCTGGCGCCCCAAGCGCGGCGAGTAGTCCCCGCGGTACGCGTGAGGCCCCCTCCACGACGGTGGAGGGGGCCTCACGCGCGTCCGGGTCAGGGGATCAGTTCGGAGACGATCTCGCCGACCGTCTCGAACCAGGGCGCGGCCCCCGTGCCGAACGCGGCGGCCAGGGCGGTGCCGAGGGCGATGTCGAGGGGGGTCGCGCCGGGCTCCCACGCGTCGACGACCCGGCCGTCGCCCGAGGAGGTCAGGGTGCCGGTCCGCCGCCCGTCCCGGAGGAACCGGCTGTCCCGGTGGCCGCAGGGGACCAGCCGGTGGCGGACGCCGCCGGTCCGTACGTCCACCCGGTAGGAGCGCCGCAGCAGCCGCCCCCGGGCGGGCCGGATCACGGCGGGCTCCCCGTCCACCGTCAGGGTCAGCAGGGCCGCGCTGCGGGTCCCTATCGGGGTGTGGGCGTCGGGCCGGGTCCCGGGGGTCCGTACGAGTTCCACGGTGGGCAGCCCGTGTCCGGAGACCCGCAGGGTGCCGGCGGGGCCGTCGAGTTCGGTGTGCGCGTACACGGCGGTCAGCCCTCCCGTTCGAGGAGGCCGGACTGGGCGATGAGGTAGCCGAGCTGGGCCCGGCTCCCGCTGCCGAGGGCGGTGGCGAGCTTGGCGATGTGGGCCCGGCAGGTGCGCACGTTCATCCCGAGCCGGCGGGCGATGGCCTCGTCCACGTGGCCCTCGACGAGGAGCTTGGCGATGGAGCGCTGGACGCCGCCGATGCCGTCCACGGACGGGCTGTAGGGGATCTCCTCCTCCCAGGGCACGCCGTGCAGCCAGAACTGGTCGAAGACGCCGACGAGGTACTGCACGAGCCCTTCGTGGCGCAGCTCCAGGGCGACCTGGCGGTCGCTGCGCGCCGGGACGAAGGCGACCTTGCGGTCGACGATGATCAGGCGGTCGATGATCTCCTCGAGGGTGCGGACCTCCAGGCCGTGGGGGCTGATGCGCTCCACGTACCCCATGGTCGCGGAGTGGTGGCGGGCGGTGTGCTGGTAGAGGGTCCGCATCCGTATGCCGCGCTCCACGAGCGGTTCCACGCGGCGCAGTCCCGCCTGGACGACCTCGGGTTTGCGTCCGCTGCCGGGCTGGATGGTGAGGAGTTCCTCGGCGCACTCGTTGATGACCCGGTCGAGGGTCGCGTTGATGAGGCTGAGGCCTTCGAGGACGGTGATGACCTGGGTGGCGGCCGGGTCGGGGGCGTGGATCGTCATGAACGGCTCGAACGTGTCGGCCAGGGATATGGCCTCCTGGCGCCGTCGCTGTATCTCCTGCTCGATGGGGTGGATCAGCTTGTTGAGCGCGATGGAGGGCGGGACGGGCCGCAGCCACTGGCTCTCGTCCGGGTCCGGGTGCAGCAGGGCGAGGTCGACCAGGCAGGGCGCCCGTTCGGCGTCCGTCCGGGAGACGCGGCCCGCTCTCAGCGCGGCGGCATAGAGGAGCTTTCCCGCGTCGCACAGCTCTTCCGGGCCGTGTTCGCTGCCCTTTTCGCAGCGTTTGGGCTCCATTTGCGCCCCCCTCAGGGTCCTGAATTACAGGAACATGATGCCTGGCGCTTCTGGTGGAAGGGTTCGGAGTGAGCCATCGTCTTATCTGCGGGGGAGGTAATGATCAAAAGAGGTGGAGATCGGCCATGACCAGGATGGTTCGTGCACTTGGCGGCATAGCTTTCGCGGCCGCGGCTACTCTCGGAATCTTCGCCGTGGGGGAGCCGACGTGGGACACGCCGCCCGCGGGCACCGTCGTCGCTCTTCCGGGTGAGCCCACCTGGGACGTCGCGCCAGCCGGGGGCTCGGAGCCGACGTGGGACGTCGTCGCCGCCGGTTACCCGGAGCCGACGTGGGACGCCCCGCCGGCCAGGGGTTCCGAGCCGACGTGGGACGTCGTCGCCGCCGGTTACCCGGAGCCGACGTGGGACGCCCCGCCGGCCAGGGGCACCGAGCCGACCTGGGACTCCGTCCGGGCGGGTGCGGAAGCGTGACCGTCCCACCGGACGACCGCAGGTTCCGCCGGGAGATGGCGTCGGCCTACCGCTCCGGCTGGCACTTCGTCGATCTCGCCACGGCCATCCCCCACCGCGGCGACTCGCTGAGGATCACCCTGTTCGGGGAGCCGGTCGTGGTCGCGCGGGAGCAGGACGAGGACGTCCGCGCGTACCGGTGCCTGCGCCGCCCGCGCGGCGCGCCGCAGCCCATCCGCTGTGCCGTCCGGTACGGCATGATCTTCGTCAACCTCGACCAGCGGGACCACCAGCTGATCGAACCCGAGACCATCACCGCCACCCCCCGCAGTGCCTGAGCGATCCCCCCGTCGTCATAGGTCGCCCAGGCACTTCCCCCACACAGCGGCGCCATCGCGGACCTGAAACGCGATGGCGCCGCTGTGCTGCGCGCGCCCGCCGGGGCGCCCTCCCGTTCGCGCGGCCCCGGCCCGGACGTCCGCCGCGGCCGGGGTCGTCCCCGCCCCGCGTCCCGCCTCCGCGTCCCGTCCCCGCGTCCCGTCCCCGCGTCCCGTCCCCGCGTCCCGCCTCCGCGCCCCGTCCCGCCGGATCAGGCGCGGCCCATCGCGCGGGTGAGGGCGATCTCCAGGACGACCCGGTCCGGGTTCGGGGACGGCGTGCGCCCGTACCGCTCGGCGTAGCGGGCGACGGCGTCCGCCACCACCTCCGGCTCCGTGCGGACGCGGGCGACGCCCTCCAGGGTGGCCCAGCGCTTCCGGTCGACCTGGCAGACCGCGACCCGCGCGCCCTCCGCGCCCGCCGCCAGGACGTGGGCGACCTTCCGGCTGTTCCTGTTGGTGATCACGCGCGCGTACCCGTTCTCGGGGTCGTACGTGACGCCGACCGCCACCACGTGCGGCGTGCCGTCCGGGCGGGGGGTGGTCAGGGTGCACAGGTGGCGCTCGCGCCAGAAGGCGAGGTACGCGTCGGTGGGGTTCCTGGGGTCCGTTGCCATGGCAGGAAACTACCCGGGCGGAATTGCCTCCTCCGACTTGAGCGAGCCAGGCTCAAGTTTGTGTACTCTGTAAGGGTCATGGAAGTCGTGGATCCGTCACGGAGACCACGGAGGGGCCCGCACGCCGAGGAGGAGCACCGCACATGGACGCCGAACTGACCAACAGGAGCCGGGACGCGCTCAACGCGGCCGGCGGCCGTGCCGTGTCCGAGGGGCACTCGGACCTGACCCCGGCCCACCTGCTGCTCGCCCTCCTCGCCGGCCGGGACAACGAGAACATCACCGACCTGCTCGCCGCCGTCGACGCCGACCAGGCGGCCGTGCGCTCGGGCGCCGAGCGGCTGCTCGCCGCCCGGCCGAGCGTCACCGGCTCCACGGTCGCGCCCCCGCAGCCCGACCGCGAACTGCTCGCGGTCGTCGCGGACGCCACGCGGCGGGCCGGGGAACTCGGAGACGAGTACGTCTCCACCGAACACCTGCTCATCGGCATCGCCGCCAGGGGCGGCCGGGCCGGTGAGCTCCTCGCAGAACAGGGCGCGAGCGCCGAGAAGCTGCTCGCCGCCTTCGAGACGAACAGGGGAGGACGCCGGGTGACCACACCCGACCCGGAAGGGCAGTACAAGGCGCTGGAGAAGTTCGGCACGGACTTCACCGCCGCCGCGCGCGAGGGCAGGCTGGACCCGGTCATCGGCCGCGACCACGAGATCCGGCGCGTGGTCCAGGTGCTCTCCCGCCGCACCAAGAACAACCCGGTCCTCATCGGGGAGCCCGGCGTCGGCAAGACCGCCGTCGTCGAGGGGCTCGCCCAGCGGATCGTGAAGGGCGACGTCCCCGAGTCCCTGAAGGACAAGCGGCTGGTCTCGCTCGACCTCGGCGCGATGGTCGCCGGCGCGAAGTACCGGGGCGAGTTCGAGGAGCGCCTGAAGACCGTCCTCTCCGAGATCAAGGAGAGCGACGGCCGGATCATCACCTTCATCGACGAGCTGCACACGGTCGTCGGCGCGGGCGCGGGCGGCGACTCCGCCATGGACGCGGGCAACATGCTCAAGCCGATGCTGGCCCGCGGCGAGCTGCGCATGGTCGGCGCGACCACCCTGGACGAGTACCGCGAGCGGATCGAGAAGGACCCCGCCCTGGAGCGCCGCTTCCAGCAGGTCCTGGTCGCCGAGCCCACGGTCGAGGACACCATCGCGATCCTGCGCGGGCTCAAGGGCCGCTACGAGGCCCACCACAAGGTGCAGATCAACGACTCCGCCCTGGTGGCCGCCGCGACCCTCTCCGACCGGTACATCACCTCCCGCTTCCTGCCCGACAAGGCCATCGACCTCGTCGACGAGGCGGCCTCCCGGCTCCGCATGGAGATCGACTCCTCCCCCGTCGAGATCGACGAGCTCCAGCGCTCTGTGGACCGGCTCCGCATGGAGGAGCTGGCCCTGAAGAACGAGACGGACGCGGCGAGCAGGCAGCGCCTGGAGAAGCTGCGCCGGGACCTCGCGGACCGCGAGGAGGAGCTGCGCGGCCTCACCGCCCGCTGGGAGAAGGAGAAGCAGTCCCTCAACCGGGTCGGCGAGCTGAAGGAGCGCCTGGACGAGGCCCGGGGCCGCGCCGAGCGCGCCCAGCGGGACGGCGACTTCGACACCGCCTCCAAGCTGCTGTACGGGGAGATCCCGGCCCTGGAGCGGGAGCTGGAGGAGGCGTCCGAGGCCGAGGCCCGCCAGGAGTCCGCGAAGGACACCATGGTCAAGGAGGAGGTCGGCCCCGACGACATCGCGGACGTGGTCGGCTCCTGGACCGGCATCCCCGCCGGCCGCCTCCTGGAGGGCGAGACGCAGAAGCTGCTCCGCATGGAGGACGAGCTGGGCAAGCGGCTCATCGGCCAGACCGAGGCCGTGCGGGCCGTCTCCGACGCCGTGCGCCGCACCCGCGCCGGGATCGCGGACCCCGACCGGCCCACCGGTTCCTTCCTCTTCCTCGGCCCGACCGGCGTCGGCAAGACCGAGCTGGCGAAGGCGCTCGCGGACTTCCTCTTCGACGACGAGCGGGCCATGATCCGCATCGACATGTCGGAGTACGGCGAGAAGCACTCCGTCGCCCGGCTCGTCGGCGCGCCCCCCGGCTACGTCGGCTACGAGGAGGGCGGCCAGCTCACGGAGGCGGTCCGCCGCCGCCCGTACAGCGTGGTCCTCCTGGACGAGGTGGAGAAGGCGCACCCGGAGGTCTTCGACATCCTGCTCCAGGTCCTGGACGACGGACGGCTCACCGACGGGCAGGGCCGGACGGTGGACTTCCGCAACACCATCCTGATCCTGACCTCGAACCTGGGCAGCCAGTACCTGGTCGAGCCGACGACCTCGGAGGAGGTCAAGAAGCAGCAGGTCATGGACGTGGTGCGGGCCAGCTTCAAGCCGGAGTTCCTCAACCGGCTGGACGACCTGGTGGTCTTCTCGGCCCTCGACCGGGCCGAGCTGGGCCGGATCGCCCGGCTCCAGGTCGACCGGCTCGCCGGACGGCTCGCGGAGCGGCGCCTCACCCTGGACGTCACCCCGGAGGCCCTGGAGTGGCTGGCCGAGGAGGGCAACGACCCCGCGTACGGCGCCCGGCCGCTGCGCCGCCTGATCCAGACGGCGATCGGCGACCGGCTCGCCAGGGAGATCCTGGCGGGCGAGATCCGGGACGGCGACACGGTCCGGGTGGACCGCTCCGGGGACGGCCTGGCCGTGGGCCCGGCCCGCTGACCCCGCCGGGTCAGGTGTCGAACACCTCGACGCGTACGAGGGCGGTCTCCCCGTCTTCGTACGCGATCCGGACGTGGACGTACAGCTCCTGGCCGTACGCCACGTCCACGCACACGTCCCGCTCGCAGGAGGGCGCGGGCTTCCCGGCCGGGTAGGTCGCGGCCAGCCAGGCCCCGGCCGCGGCCCGCCCCGTACGGAATTCGGCCACGGCCCGCGTGTTCTGCCAGTGGGCCGCCGTGCACCGGGCGTCCCGGGCGTCCGCCGGGAGCCTCCCCCGGGCGAAGCTCATCACTTCGGAGCAGTCGGCCGGCTCCGGCTTCCCGATGTCGTCCCAGGCCATGGCGCCCCACACCAGCAGGGCCAGCGGCCCGCCGCAGACCACCGTCGCCAGCGCCGACGCCCCGATCCAGATCCACCGGCGCCGCTTCGCCGGCTTCCGTCCCGCCCCCGTGTCGTCCCCCATGGGCACCGGATCCTGTCAGCTCGCAGCGGATCGCGGTAGGCGGGGGTTGCCACGGACCGCCCGGGATGGGGGAGGATGGCGGGCATCCGTACGAAGGGAAATACACGGTGAGCATCGACCCGTCCTCGATTCCGAATTTCGGGGGTCAGCCCCAGCCTCAGGCCGCAGGACCGGCGGGCCCCGTCGTCCCCGACCAGGACCTCGTCAAGCAGCTCCTCGACCAGATGGAACTGAAGTACGTCGTCGACGACGAGGGCGACCTCGCGGCTCCGTGGGAGGAGTTCCGCACCTACTTCATGTTCCGCGGCGAGGACGAGCAGCAGGTCTTCTCGGTCCGGACGTTCTACGACCGCCCCCACTCGGCCGACGACCGCGTGAAGATCCTCGACGCGATCGACGACTGGAACCGCCGCACCCTGTGGCCCAAGGTCTACACCCACCTGCACGAGGAGGAGGACGGTTCCGCCACCCTCCGCCTCATCGGTGAGGCCCAGATGCTGATCGGCACCGGCGTCGCCCTGGAGCACTTCGTGTCCTCCACGGTGAGCTGGGTCCGCGCCTCCATCGAGTTCGACAAGTGGATCGTGGAGCAGTTCGGCCTGGAGACTCCGGAGGACAAGGCCGGGGACGACGAGGCCTGAGCCTCCCCCACGCGCACACGGAAGAGCCCGGTCCTCCGCTTCGGCGGGGCCGGGCTCCTTCGCGTTCCGGTACGGCCGGACGGCGCTTCCCGGGCGCGGGTTCAGCCCGCCAGGCGCCGCAGCCGGCCGACGGCCTCGTGGAGGACGTCGTCCCGCTCGCAGAGGGCGAAGGCATGCGGCTCAAGGTCCTCGATCACTGGAAATCAGACTGTGGTCTGAGTACAGTCCGAGTATGAGCATTGCGCAGCTGGGAGCTGAGCCGGAGTCCGTCTCCTTCACCGACCTGTCCCGGAACCCGAAAGCCGTGGCCGCCCGGGCCGCTGCCCTTGGCTGCCTCCGCGTCACCCATCGGGACGCGCCAGACATGGTGCTGACCACGGCGATACACGCTGAGCGCACGGAGGAGAATCTGACGACCGCGTCGCGGCTCTTCCTCGCGCTGATGAAGCACGACGACGGGGCCCGATCACTGCTGCTCGCGCTGCCGGAGGTCTTCCCCTGGGTGCGGCATCTGGACGACGAGGAGATGCGCGCGTTCACGGTGGAGTTGCTCGAAGCGCTTTCCGACGCCGCCGAACTCGGGGCCAGGGAGGCCGTGCACCGCACGCTTGTGTCCTGGAGGGCGACAGCCCGCGTCAATGCCGATCCGGCGCAGCTCAAGGAAGCGCTACGCCCCCTTGACGGCGACGACCTGGGTCCGGTCGAGGTGCGCGGGTGAGCCCGAAGAAGGGCGATCGGGTCAGCGTTCCGCCCTTGAGTGGATGGAACGTGGTCTTCGGGACGACCGAGGCCGTGACGGGCTGGGAAGAGCTGTGCCGAGCCGCGCTGCCGAACGCACACCGCTGCCTGGAGGCGTTGCGCACCGACCCGCTGTCGCGTGACAACTGGAATCGTCAGCATCACCTTCGGGGAAGGCACGCGACCAAGGAGTGGAAGGGTTCCGCCCTGGAACAGTGGGAGTACGAGATCACCAGCGGTGGCCGGGTGCGATACCTGGTCAGCCCGGAGACCTCGACTGTCATCCTCGTCCATGCCTCGACCAGGCATCCCAAGGACACCGAGTAATTCGTCGTTCGGTACACGGCCCGGCTTCCCTGGCGAGCGGATGCCGGGCCCTCCGTCCGCAGGAGCCGTCCGGCTCGCTTTCAGGGAGCGAGCCGCTGGAGGCGGGCCACCGCCTCATCCAGAACATCCTTCCGCTTGCAGAAGGTGAAGCGGACCTGGCTGCGGCCGGTGGCGGGGTCGTCGTAGAAGACGGAGTTGGGGATGGCGACGACGCCGCAGCGTTCGGGGAGGGAGCGGCAGAAGGCGTGGGCGTCCTCCTCCCCGAGCGGGGTGATGTCGGTGGTGATGAAGTACGTGCCCCGGGGCACGTAGACCTCGAACCCGGCCGCCCGCAGGCCGTCGCCGAGCAGGTCGCGCCTGCGCCGCAGGTCGGCGCGGAAGCCGTCGAAGTACGCGTTCGGCAGCCGCAGCGCCTCGGCGATCGCGTACTGGAAGGGGCCCGCGCTCACGTACGTCAGGTACTGCTTGGCGGTGCGGACGGCGGCGATCAGCGGGGCGTCCGCGACGGCCCAGCCGACCTTCCAGCCGGTGAACGAGAACGTCTTGCCGGACGACGAGAGGGTGACCGTGCGCTCCCGCATGCCGGGGAACGTCGCGAGCGGCACGTGCTCGGCGCCGTCGAAGACCAGGTGCTCGTAGACCTCGTCCGTGACCACGAGCAGGTCCCGCTCGACCGCCAGTTCCGCGACGGCGGCCAGCTCGGCCCGGGTGAGGACGGTGCCGGTGGGGTTGTGCGGGGTGTTGAGCAGGATCAGCCGGGTCCGGTCGGTGACGGCGGCCCGCAGCTCGTCCAGGTCGAGGACGTAGGAGCCCTCGTGGGGGCGGAGGGTGACGGGAACGCGGGTGCCGCCGGCCATCGCGACGCAGGCCGCGTACGAGTCGTAGTACGGCTCCAGGGCGATGACCTCGTCGCCCGGCTCGACCAGGGCGAGCAGCGCCGCCGCGATGCCCTCGGTGGCGCCCGCCGTGACCAGGACCTCCGTGTCGGGGTCGTACTCCAGTCCGTACCGCCTCCGCTGGTGGTCCGCGATCGCCGTCCGCAGCTCGGGGACGCCCGGACCGGGCGGGTACTGGTTGCCCCGGCCGTCCCGCAGGGCGCGCACCGCCGCCTCCCGGATCTCCTCCGGGCCGTCGGTGTCGGGGAACCCCTGACCGAGGTTGATCGCCCCGGTCCTGGCGGCGAGCGCGGACATCTCGGCGAAGATCGTCGTGCCGAACCCGGCGAGACGGCGGTTGAGCGGCGGTCGTGTCATGTCCGTCATCCTGGGGCCAAGCTCTGGACTTGCTCAAGTGCGCTTTGGCGCCCCGGCGGCATGGGAATCTCCCTCGCACAGAAGAACGGGGGACACACACATGGGAATCGTCATCGGCATCGTCGTCGTGGGGGCCCTGGCCGTCATCGGCCTCGTCGCCACCGCGGAGAAGCGCCGCGAGGCCGCCGCCCGGCGCGCCGAGATCCGCCGCGCCCTCGCCGCCTACCGCACCGCGTCCGCCCGGGGGCCCGTCCGCCGGCGCGGGGGACGGCGCGGGAAGCGGAACCGCGGGAGCTGGGCCGACGGGGGCGGGGGCGCCGGCGGGAGCTGCGGCTCCGGCAGCTCCTGCGGGTCCGGGAATTCCTGCGGGTCCGGGAGTTCCAGCAGTTCCAGCAGCTCCTGTGGTTCCGGATGCGGGTCCGGCTGCGGCGGCAGTTGAGCACACGGGTGGGCCGGCCGGCGGGCGCGCGCAGGTCGATTCCGATTGAACAAGTGAACTGTGGGGACCCCGAAGGGGTTGGAAACCACGGCAAGTTGGGTAAAACCGCTGCGACTCTTCCGATGAGCGTGGTTCTCTCGCTCCTGACAGAGACAGCCCTCGGACCGTGTGTGGACCCGAGCCGGCGATTCCCCACCCCCGTTGAACCCTTCACCGGGGCGCCCCGGCCCACCCGCCAAACCGTGTTTGCGGAGCCGACCCATGCTCACCACCCTGAAAACCTCCTACACCGACACGCGCGCGGCCGACCTGGCCTGGGCCCTCGGGCGGGAACCACTGCCCTCGCTCGCCGTGCTCGACCTCGAACTCACCGGCGCGAAGATTCAGTTGAGGCTCCTGGGAGCCTCCCATCAGGTCCTCCTGGAGGAGGAGGGGCGCACCTGTTCGGAGACCGTGGCGTGCATGCCCGGCAGCAGCACCCCGCTCCCGCTCGGCGTCTCCAAGCGCGTCAACGGGTGGGAGTACGAGTTCGCCGCGCGCGTCGAGACGCTCTCCAGCGGCTCCTTCGCGGGCCGTGCCCAGGAGTTGCTCGCCCTCGTCGCCGATCATCCCCACGGGCTCGCGGGCACCTTCCCCGGTTCTCCGCACGCCTTCACCGCGATGCTGGCCCACCGCCACGAGGGCCAGGTGCGCTGGCGCACCTGGCACGCCTACCCGCAGGAGGGGCAGTTGGTGGTGACCAGGACCAGGGTCGGCGCGCGGATGCCGTCGGTCGTGTCCTGAGCGGGGGCGCCACCGGTCGCGCCGTGGGCGAGGCGCTGCCGGTCGTGTCCTGAGCGCAGGCGTCATCGGCGGTGTCCCGGAGCGGGGGCGCCGCCGGCCGCGTTCCGGGCGAGGCGCGGCCGTTCGCGTCCCGGCATCCGCGTACGCCGTTCTCCGGCGCGTATGCGTGGCGCACTCCGATGCGCCCCCCGATGCGCCCGGTGCACACGCGTGGGTGACAAGGTGCGTACGAGGTGTGACGTAGCGTTACGCGCATGATCGAGCCGACCACGACCATGCCGCCCGGGCGGGTGGGACGGCCGCCCACCCGCCCGCCCGCCCGGAGGCCCGCACGACCCCGTGGGACGGCGCGGTTCCCGGTCCTCGCGGTGGTCTTCGTCTGCGCGGCCTGCGGCCTGGTCTACGAACTCGAACTGGTGGCGCTCGCCTCCTATCTGATCGGCGACTCGGTCACCCAGGCGTCCGTCGTGCTCTCCGTGATGGTCTTCGCGATGGGAGTGGGTTCGCTCCTCGCCAAACGGCTGCGCTGCCGCGCCGCCGTCGGCTTCGGTCTGGTCGAGGCCGGGCTCGCGCTCGTCGGCGGCTGTTCGGCGATGGCGCTGTACGCGGCCTTCGCCTGGCTCGGCGAATCGCGGTACGTGGTCGTGGCGTTCTCGCTCGCCATCGGGGTGCTCATCGGCGCGGAGATCCCGCTCCTGATGTCGCTGATGCAGCGGACCGGGCGGCGGGCGGGACCGGGGGAGCCGGACGACGCCGCCGGGACGGTCGCCGACCTCTTCGCCGCCGACTACGTCGGCGCGCTGGCCGGCGGCCTCGCCTTCCCGTTCCTGCTGCTGCCCTGGCTCGGCCAGCTCACCGGCGCGCTCGTCACCGGAGCGGTGAACGCGGTCGCGGGCGGCGGCCTCGTCCTCCGGGTGTTCCGCCACGACCTGACCGCCCGCTCCCGGACCCTCCTCCTGGCCGTGAACCTGTGCGTCCTGGCCCTCCTCGCCACCGCGACCGTGCTCGTGGACGACTTCGAACAGGCCGCGCGCCGGGCCGTGTACGGGGACCACGTGCGGGTCGCCGTCCACACCGACGTCCAGGAGGTCGTGGTGACGGGGGGCCCGGAGGGCCCGCCCGACCTGTTCCTCGACGGCCGGCTCCGGGTGGCCGGCCAGGACGAGTACCGCTACCACGAGGCGCTCGTCCACCCCGCGATGAACGGCCCGCACGCGCGCGTGCTGATCGTCGGCGGCGGGGACGGGATGGCCGTCCGCGAGGTGCTGCGCCACTCCGGGGTCCGCTCCGTGACCGTCGTGGAGCTCGACCCCGGGGTCGTGCGCCTGGCCAGGACCGACCCGGCGCTCGCCCGGCTCAACGGGAGGGCGTTCCGGGATCCGCGCGTCCGGGTGGTCCACGCGGACGCCTTCCACTGGCTGCGCGGCGCCGCCGACCGGGCGCGGGAACGGTACGACGTGGTGGTCTCCGACCTGCCGGACCCGGGGATCACCCCCAGCACCAAGCTGTACTCGCAGGAGTTCTACGGACTCGTCACCCGGGTCCTCACCGGCTCCGGGCGGCTCTCCGTCCATGCCGGCTCGGTCACCGACCGCCCCCGCACCTACTGGACGGTCGACGCCACCCTGCGCGCCGCCGGCTTCGCCACCCGCCCGTACAGCGCGAGCGGCCGCGCCCCCGGTTTCGCCGCCGGCCCCGACCGCGCCGACCGGCGCAGCGGTACGGGCGGCCCCGGCGACTGGGGCTTCCTCCTGGCGGCCCCGGGCACCCGCCCGCCCGTCCTCGGCCTCGCCCCCGACGCGCCCCGGCCGCGTTCGCTCGACGCGGACGTCCTGGAGGCCGCCGCGCTCCGCGCCGAACGGACCCGGGGCGCCGGACAGCCGCCCTCGACCCTCGTCCATCCGCGCTACGGCGACTGAGCGGCCGGGGGCACGCGCGTCCCGGTGCGGGTCGAACGGGCGACGCGGCGCCCCGGTCTGAGTAGGCTCGGCTCCCATGGAGCATGAGGTGTTCGTCCCGGTCCCGGCCGAGGCCCTGCGCGCGGCGCTCACGGACCCGGCCCGCGTGGTGCGCTGCGTCCCCGGCTTCCAGCGGGACGCCGACGCGGAGGCGGACCCCCTCACGGGCCGCCTCCGGGTCAGGGTCGGCGGCAGCACCATCACCTACCGGGGCGCGCTGCGGATCGTCGAGCGGGACGGTGCCATCACCTACGAAGGCGAGGGCGTCGAGGTCCGGGGCAAGGGCGGGTCGGAGCTGTCGCTCACCGTCGTCCTCACCCCGGTGGCCGAGGGCACGAGCATGGGCTTCACGGGCGCCCTGTCGGCGACCGGTCGGCTCGCCGACACGACGGACGAGGTCCGGTCCGCGACGGGCGCCCGGCTCCTCGGCCGGTTCGTGGAGGCGGTGGCGGGGCTCGCGGGGGAGCCCGGCGAGGTCCTCCCGGAGGCGCGGGAGGAGACGGCCGCCCCGGACGGCGGCGCGGAGGAGCCCCCGGGTCCCGGCGCCGGGACCGGTGCCGCCGCCGACGGTGTGGACGACGGGGTGGAGGAGCCCGGTGTCCTCTTCGACGTGCCGGTGCCGCCCCCCGTCCCCGGCCCCCTTCCCGACGACGGGGACCTCGACGGCACGCCGCTCGCGTTCCCCGCCCCGCAGCCCGCCGCCGAGGCCGCCCACGCCCGTCGGACCATGATCGGGAGGAGCGCCGAGGAGGTCGACCACGCCCCGCCGCGCGGTCGGTACGCCCCCGTTCCCGCGCCCGAGGCGGCCGGTGCCGGTGCCACCCTGCGCTGGCTCGCGCCGGCGGCGGCCCTCGCGCTCGCCTCCGCCGTCGTCGTCGGCCGGGCCCTGCGGCGACGCCGCTGAAGCGACCGGCCGCGTTCCGCGCCTCGCGGGATTAGGGTCGGGGGGTGAGCATGCAGACACGACTGACGGCGGGCGACGCCGAGTTGACCATCAGCCCCGAGAACGGCTGCCGGATCGAGAGCCTGCGCATCGGCGGCACCGAGGTGCTGCGCCAGGGCGAGCGGTACGGGTGCTTCCCGATGGCGCCCTGGTGCGGGCGGACCGAGAACGGACGCTTCCGCAACGGCGCGACCGTCCACCGACTGCCGGTCGACGCGCCCCCGCACGCCATCCACGGCACCGTCCGCCACCGTGCCTGGAAGACCGTCCGGTCCTCCGCCACCGAGGCCGTCCTCGTCTGCGAACTCGGCGACCCGTGGCCGTACGGGGGCAGGGTCACCCAGGTCTTCGAGCTGGCCGAGGACTCCCTCACCCTGCGCTTCGGCGTCGAGGCGTACGACGACTCCTTCCCGGCCCAGGCCGGCTGGCACCCGTGGTTCCTGCGCAACCTCGGGCAGGGCGGCCAGGACGTGCGGCTCGACTTCGCACCCGCCTGGCAAGAGGAGCGCGGCGACAACCACCTCCCCACCGGCCGCCGGATCACCCCCCTCCCCGGCCCCTGGGACGACTGCTTCGGCATGCCCGGCGGCGTCGACGCCACCCTCACCTGGCCGGAGGAGCTGGAGCTGAGGGTCACCTCCCGCTCCGAGTGGGTCGTGGTCTACGACGAGCAGGCCGAGGCGGTCTGCGTCGAGCCGCAGTCCGGTCCCCCGAACGGCCTCAACACCCACCCGCGCCTGGTCACCCCGATCGACCCCCTGGAGATCGAGAGCACCTGGAGCTGGCGGCGCCCGTGAGCCGGCGTCCGCGCGCGGCGGCGCCCCGCCCGGGAGGAGCCGGCGGACGAGCGGCCCCTTAAGCTCGGGGCCATGACTGACGTACGCGCTGACCTGCTCCAGCAGATCAAGGACAAGGCCGTGGTGCACGGCAAGGTGACCCTCTCCTCGGGTCGGGAAGCCGACTACTACATCGACCTGCGCCGGATCACGCTGGACGGTCGCGCCGCGCCGCTGGTGGGTCAGGTCATGCTCGACCTCACGGCCGACCTGGACTTCGACTGCGTCGGCGGTCTGACGCTGGGCGCCGACCCGGTCGCCACCTCGATGCTGCACGCCTCCGCCGCGCGCGGACAGCGCCTGGACGCCTTCGTCGTGCGGAAGGCGCAGAAGGCGCACGGCATGCAGCGCCGCATCGAGGGGACGGACGTCAAGGGCCGTCGCTGCCTCGTCGTGGAGGACACCTCGACCACCGGCGGTTCGCCGCTGACCGCCGTCGAGGCCGTCCGCGAGGCGGGCGGCGAGGTCGTCGCCGTGGCCACGATCGTGGACCGGGGCGCCGCCGACGCCGTCGCGGAGGCGGGACTTCCGTACCTCACCGCCTACCGGCTCGCGGATCTCGGCCTGGCGTAACCGCCGCCACATCGTGACGCGGGCCGGCGGCCGGACCGGATTCGGCTCTGACCTGCTGCTTTGTCCTGGGGCGGGGTGTTTCACGTGAAACACCCCGCCCCTCGGCGTACCGGGCCCATGGGAGCCCGGGGAAGAGTCTGGAAGGATGGGGGTGACGATGACGTCGCCCCCAGGTCAGGGACAGCAACAGCACACACCCCGCACATCACAAGGAGCGGACGAATGCCCATCGCAACCCCCGAGGTCTACAACGAGATGCTCGACCGGGCGAAGGCAGGCAAGTTCGCCTACCCGGCCATCAACGTGACCTCGTCCCAGACCCTGCACGCCGCGCTGCGCGGTTTCGCGGAGGCCGAGAGCGACGGCATCATCCAGATCTCGACCGGCGGTGCCGAGTTCCTGGGCGGTCAGTACAACAAGGACATGGTCACGGGCGCCGTCGCCCTGGCCGAGTTCGCGCACATCGTCGCCGCGAAGTACGACATCACGGTCGCCCTGCACACCGACCACTGCCCGAAGGACAAGCTGGACGGCTACGTCCGCCCGCTGCTCGACATCTCCGCCGAGCGCGTCAAGGCCGGCGGCGACCCGCTGTTCCAGTCGCACATGTGGGACGGCTCCGCCGAGACCCTCGCGGACAACCTGGCCATCGGCCAGGAGCTGCTCGCGAAGGCCGCCGCCGCCAAGATCATCCTTGAGGTCGAGATCACCCCGACCGGTGGCGAGGAGGACGGCGTCAGCCACGAGATCAACGACGAGCTGTACACCACCGTGGACGACGCGATCCGCACCGCCGAGGCCCTGGGCCTGGGCGAGAAGGGCCGCTACCTGCTCGCCGCCTCCTTCGGCAACGTGCACGGCGTCTACAAGCCGGGCAACGTCGTGCTCCGTCCCGAGCTGCTCAAGGACCTCCAGGCCGGCGTGGCCGCGAAGTTCGGCAAGGCCGACCCGTTCGACTTCGTCTTCCACGGCGGTTCGGGCTCGACGGCCGAGGAGATCGCCACCGCCCTGGAGAACGGCGTCGTGAAGATGAACCTCGACACCGACACCCAGTACGCCTTCACCCGCCCGGTCGTGGACCACATGTTCCGCAACTACGACGGTGTCCTGAAGGTCGACGGCGAGGTGGGCAAGAAGTCCACCTACGACCCGCGCACCTGGGGCAAGCTGGCCGAGGCCGGCATGGCCGCCCGCGTGACCGAGGCGTGCGCCGCGCTGCGCTCGACCGGTACGAAGCTGAAGTAACGAAGCGATCGTGCGGACGGAGGGTCCGGTGCCTCGCGGGGTGCCGGACCCTTCGCGCGTCGGCGAGGGGGACCGATGTACGACTTCGACCGGGAGATCGACCGGCGTGGCACCTGGTCGGTGCAGTGGGACGGGACGGCGGCCCGCTTCGGCGTGTCCGACCTGCTGCCCTTCACCATCTCCGACATGGACTTCGCCTCCCCGCCGGACGTCCTCGCCGCCCTCCGCGAGCGCGTCGACCACGGGGTCCTCGGCTACACGGACTGGCGGCTCGGCGGCTTCCGCGAGGCGGTGCGCCACTGGTACGCGAGCCGGCACGGCACCGGGATCGACCCGGACTCCCTGGTGTACGCGCCCTCCGTCCTCAGCCAGCTCTCGCAGCTCCTCCGGATGTGGACCGGCCCCGGTGACGGCGTGGTCGTCCACACCCCCACGTACGACGGCTTCCGCAAGGCCGTCACCGGTCTCGGGCGCGAGCTGCGCGGGGTCCCGGTCGGGGACGCGGAGGCCCTGGAGCGCGAGCTGGCCCGGCCGGACAGCCGGATGCTGCTGCTCTGCTCCCCCCACAACCCGACCGGCCGGGTGTGGACGGAGGAGGAGCTGACCTCCTTCGCCGTCCTCGCCGAACGCCACGGGGTGAGCGTCGTCAGCGACGAGATCCACGCGGACCTGACCGCCGACGGACACCGCCACGTGCCGTGGGCCCGGATCGCGGAACCCGGCCGGGGCCGCCGCTGGGCGGTGGTCACCTCGGCCACGAAGGCGTTCAACTTCCCCGCTCTCTCCGGCTCGTACGGGATCATCGGCGATCCCGCCGAGCGGGAGGCCTTCGTCCGGCGGGTGGAGACCGGGGAGGGGCTCGCCTCGCCCGCCGTGCTCTCGCTGACCGCCCACATCGCCGCGTACCGGCACGGCGCGGCCTGGCTGGACGAGCTGCGCGGCTACGTCGCGGGCACGATGGAACTGCTCCGGGAGCGGCTGTCGGAGGGGCTTCCCGGGGTGGTGTGGGAGCCCCCGCAGGCCGGCTACCTGGCCTGGATCGACCTGCGGCCCCTGGGGATCGAGGAGACCCGGCTCCAGGAGGAGCTGGTGACGGTGGAGAAGGTCGCGATCATGCCGGGCGGGACGTACGGCACCCCGGGCTTCGTCCGGCTGAACGTGGGCTGCCCCCGCGCCAAGGCGGAACGGGGCGTGGACGCGCTGGTCAGGGCGGCGGGACGGCTGCGGACGGCCTGAGACCGGCCCGTCCCGGGGCGGGGCCCGGGGGAGCGGGCGGAGAGGCGCGGGCGGAGGGCCCGTCCGGGAGGCCGGGCCGGGGGAGACCGCCGGGCGCCGGGTCCGGGCCCGCACTGAGGCAGACTGGCCCCATGGCCATCCACGAGAACCTGCTGGGGGGACCGGCCCCCACCCACCTGCCCGACGAGCCGGGACCGCGCGAACTGCTCGCGAACGGTACGGACCCGGCGGAGGTCGCCGCGAAGTACCCGACCTCCTCGCTCGCCTGGGCGCGCCTCGCCGACGACGCCTACGAGGGCGGACGGGTCGTCGAGTCGTACGCCTACGCCCGCACCGGCTACCACCGGGGACTGGACGCGCTGCGCCGCAACGGCTGGAAGGGCCACGGCCCGGTGCCGTGGGAGCACGAGCCGAACCGGGGCTTCCTGCGCGCGCTGCACGCCCTGGCGCGGGCGGCCGGCGAGATCGGGGAGAAGGAGGAGTACGAGCGCTGCACGACGTTCCTGCGGGACTCCTCGGAGACGGCGGCGGAGACGCTGGGCTGACGTCCGTGAAAACGGCGCGCGCGGAACGGGAGCGGCGTACGCGAGAGCGACCCACGTGAAAGCGGCGTACGCGAAGGTGACGTGAGCGGCGTGCGCGGGAGCCCGGGGCGGTCGCCCCGGGCTCCCGCGTGTTTCGTGCCGGGCGCGTGTGCGACGCGTTCCGGACTCCCGGGCGTTCCGTCCCGGACTCGCGCGCGCCGCACTCCGGGCTCCCGCGTGTCGCGTCCCGGTCTCGCGCGCGTTTCGGCACGGACTCGCGCGCGGGGCACGCCGGGCTTTCGCGCGGTGCGCCGCCGGGGCCCGCGCGTCCCGTGCCCGGGGAACGGACCCGTACAAACCGCCCCGCGTCATTCGAGCGTATTCGAACGGGCCGGTACGATCCCCGGGACCGCAGCAAAGAAAAAGCCGGTACCGAGGCCCCACTTCCTCTTCCCCCACACCGGCCGAGCAGGGGAGAAGTCTGTCGTGGGCAAGCGCTCCGTATCCGCAGGACAGCGACGAACACAGAGCCGGCGGCGGGGCGGGGCCAGACGCGGTCCCGTACGCCGGCTCGTCCTCCCCGCCCTGATCCTGGCGACCCTCGCGCTCGGCGGCGGCGCCGCCCTCGCCCACTTCCACGGCACGGAGGCCGGTGCCGCGGCGGCTCCGCCCGCGCCCGGCCCCATGGCGGGGGAGGCGGACCCGACGACCGCCGCGCCCGCCACCACCCCGCCGGCGCCGAAGGCGAAGCCCACGCCGACGGCGCCCCCGGCGACGACCCCCCCGAAGAAGCCCGCCGTGCCGAAGTCCGGCCCCGGGACCTTCACCACCGCGCGGGCCGCCGGCGCCGTCACCGGCGACCGCGGGGTCCTGCGCCGCTACCGGGTCCAGGTCGAGGACGGCATCGACCTCTCGGCACGCCAGGCGGCCGACGAGATCCAGCGGATCCTGGCCCATCCGCGCAGCTGGGCGGCGCACGGCCGGGGCCGCTTCCAGCTGGTCTCGGAGAACGCCGACTTCGTCATCCGGATCGCCACCCCCGACACGGCGGACGCCCTCTGCCTCCGCCAGGGACTCGACACCCACGGCGAGCTGAACTGCGAGACCACCGACGGCGTCGTCGTGAACCTCAGGCGGTGGATGCTGGGCTCGCCGACCTTCGCGGGCGGGGCCGCCGAGTACCGCCACCTGATCATCAACCACGAGGTCGGGCACGAGATCGGCATCCGGACGCACATGGCCTGCCCGGGTCCGGGCAAGCTCGCCCCCGCGATGATGCAGCAGATCAAGGGCCTGAACGGCTGCCGGTCGAACGCCTATCCGTACGACGAAGACGGGAACTACATCACGGGCCCGACCGTGTCATGATGCGTCTGGGACGGCACGCGACGGAGCGGGCCTCCCGAGGGGACCGGAGCTCCCGTGCCGCACGCGGTGCCGCACGGAAGGAGCGGACCGCTACCCGGTAGAACGTTTCGAGGAGACAGAAATGTCCACCTTCCCGGGTTCTCCCGATGCCTCCGCAGACGACCGGGCCGACCGGGCCGACCAGGCCGACCGGGCCGACCAGGCCGTCGAGGATCCCAACCTCGACTTCGCGGGCACGACGCCGTACGAGGACTACGTCCAGGCGGACGTCCTCACCCACCTCCAGCACCTCCGCTCGGACGACCCCGGCGAGATGGTCTTCCTGGTCACCACCCAGGTGATGGAGCTGTGGTTCACGGTGATCGTCCACGAGTGGGAGACCGCGAGCCGTGCCCTGCGCGAGGACCGCGTGCCGGTCGCGAGGGACGCGCTCAAGCGCTCCGTGCGCGAGCTGGAGGCGCTGAACCACTCCTGGCGGCCGCTCGCCCAGCTCACCCCCGCCCAGTTCAACGCCTACCGGGGCGCCCTGGGCGAGGGGTCCGGATTCCAGTCCGCGATGTACCGGCGGATGGAGTTCCTGCTCGGCGACAAGTCCGCGTCCATGCTCGTGCCGCACCGGGGCGCGCCCCGCGTCCACGCCGAGCTGGAGAAGGCCCTGCACGAGCCGAGCCTGTACGACGAGGTCCTCGGCCTGCTCGCCCGGCGCGGCCTGCCCGTGCCCGCCGCCGTCCTCGGCCGCGACCTCTCGCAGCGGTACGAGCCCTCGCCCGAGGTCGAGGCGGTCTGGGCCGGGATCTACGCGGACCCCGACCAGAACGCCGAGCTGGTCCGCCTCGGCGAGGCCCTGAGCGACGTGGCCGAGCTGGTCTGGCGCTGGCGCAACGACCACCTGGTGGCGACCCGGCGCGCGATGGGCGCCAAGACCGGCACCGGCGGTTCGGCGGGCGTGGCCTGGCTGGAGAAGCGGGCGCAGAAGAACGTGTTCCCCGAGCTGTGGACGGCCCGCAGCCATGTCTGACCCGCTGGAGGGCAAGGCCCTCGCCCTCGACGCGACCGACGAACTGGCCGTGCACCGGAAGAAGTTCGTCCTCGACGAGGACACCGTCTACCTCGACGGCAACTCGCTCGGCGCGCTGCCCGCCCACGTCCCCGCCCGCATGGCCGACGTCGTCGCCCGCGAGTGGGGCGAGCTGCGCATCCGCTCCTGGGAGGAGTCCGGCTGGTGGACCGCGCCCGAGCGGATCGGCGAGCGGATCGCGCCGCTCGTCGGCGCCGGCCCCGGGCAGGTCGTGGTCGGCGACTCGACCAGCGTGAACGTCTTCAAGGCGGTCGTCGCCGCCGCCCGCCTGGCCGGCCCGGGCCGCGACGAGATCCTGGTGGACGCGACGACCTTCCCCACGGACGGGTACGTCGCGGAGTCGGCGGCGCGGATGACGGGCCACCGGATCGTGCCCGTCGCCCCCGCCGGGATGGCGGAGGCGGCTGGTCCGCGCACGGCCGCCGCCCTCGTCAACCACGTCGACTTCCGCAGCGGCCGGCTCCACGACCTGCCGGGCACCACCGCGGCCCTGCACGCGGCGGGCGCGCTCGCCGTCTGGGACCTGTGCCACAGCGCGGGCGCCCTGCCGGTCGGCCTGGACGCCCACGGGGTCGACCTGGCGGTCGGCTGCACGTACAAGTACCTGAACGGCGGCCCCGGTTCGCCCGCGTACCTGTACGTCGCGGAGCGCCACCAGGCCGCCTTCGACTCGCCGCTGCCCGGCTGGAACTCGCACGCCGACCCGTTCGCCATGGCCCCCGGGTACGAGGCGGCCCCGGGCGCCGCGCGGGGCCGGGTCGGCACCCCCGACATCCTCTCCATGCTGGCGCTCGAAGCGGCGCTCGACGTGTGGGACGGGGTCGCGATCGAGGACGTGCGGGCCAAGTCCCTCGCGCTGACGGACTTCTTCCTGGAGTGCGTCCGGGCGTACGCCCCCGGGGGCAGGGTCGAGCCGGTCACGCCGGAGGCGCACGCCGAGCGCGGCAGCCAGGTCGCGCTGCGCTGCGCCGAGGCCCCGGCGGTGATGGCCGAGCTGATCCGGCGCGGCGTCGTGGGCGACCTGCGCCGCCCGGACGTGCTGCGGTTCGGCTTCACGCCGCTGTACGTCGGGTTCGCGGACACCGCGCGGGCGGCGCGGGTCCTCGCGGAGGTCCTGGCGGACGTACCGGCGGGGACGGGGGCTCCGGAGACCCGGGGGGCGTAGCTCCCCGGACCCCCGGGCCCCCGGGCCCCCGGGGCCTGCCGGGACCTGCCGGAGCCCGCCGGAACCATCGGGTCCCGGCGGGCCCCGGACGGGCCGTCCGCCCCGGCGGCCCCCCCCCGCGCTCCCGCGCCCTCCCCGGGGCCCGAAGGCCATCCGCTCGCGCGGTCCCGATCCTGGTACCGTCCCCGCAGGTCAGGCCAGTTCGGCCCCGTACCGGAGAGGTTGGAGCAGCCCATGGACCCCGCCGCGCGCGACGCCGCCGAAGAGGCGTCGGCCCTCTCGCACCCGGTCGTCGCCCCGGACGCCTCCGCCGCGTACGGCGACCACCCGGACCAGGTGGTCGACTTCTACGCGCCGCGCGACGGACGCGTCCGCGCCCCGCTCGTCGTCGTCCTGCACGGCGGCGCCTGGCGGGCGTCGTACGACCGGTGGTACCTCTCTCCGTTCGCGGACTTCCTGGCCCGGCGCGGCTTCGCCGTCGCCAGCGTGGAGTACCGGCGCGGCGGCACCCTCCCCCGCCAGGGGGGCACGGCCCCGGTCGCCGGGCGCTGGCCCGAGACCTTCGACGACGTGGCCGCCGCCCTGGACGCCGTGCCGGAACTCGCCGCCGCGCACCTGCCGGGCGCCGATCCGGGCCGGACGGTGCTCACGGGACACTCGGCCGGCGGCCACCTCGCCCTGTGGGCCGCGGCCCGGCACGTCCTGCCCGCCGGCTCCCCCTGGCGGCTCCCGGCCCCGCCCCCGCTGCGCGGTGTCGTCGCCCTCGCCCCGATCGCCCACTTCGGGCGGGCGGTCGAGCTGGGGGTGTGCGGCGGCGCGGTCACCGAACTCCTCGGCGGCCCCGGCGCGTACGAGGAGCGGGCGGCCTCCGCCGACCCCGCCCGCCTCCTCCCGACCGGGATCGCCACCACCGTCGTCCAGGGCCGTGAGGACGTCGTCGTGCCGCACGCCGTCGCCGACGCGTTCGCGGAGGCGGCGGCGGAGGCGGGCGAGACGGTCGGCCTGACGCTCCTGGAGGAGGCCGGCCACTTCCCGCCGATCGACCCGTCGGCGGACGCGTGCGCGGTGGTCGCGGAGGAGATCGCCCAGCTGGCCTGGTGACGGGACCGGCGCCGCGCCCGGGAGGTCCGGCGCCGGCGCGGGGGACTCCGTAGTACTCAGGGGGGACGGGGAAGGATCCGTACGCGGTGGGACGACCCGTTCCCCCCGCCCCCGTACCGTGATCCGCGTGACTCAGACACAGACCCCCGGGACGAGCCGCGCCCCCGAGTTCCACCTGGTACAGGTCGTCCTCGGCGGGCTGCGGCAGGAACTCTTCCACGACGCCCTCGCCTACCGGCCGATGCCCCCCGTGGAGGTCACCAGCAGGTTGGCGCGCCTCCTGCCGCGGCGGATACGGGCGCACGCGGGGTTCTTCCCGCACGCGGTCGTCGCGTTCCTCGCCGCGATCGCCTTCGTCGCGGGGTACGAGAGCGCCGACATCCGCTTCCCCCCGCTGACGCTGGTGATCTCCTGCGCGCCGCCCGCGATCGTGCTGCTCACCCTGGTCCGGCCGGTCCTCGCCTTCTGGGCCTCGCTCGGTTCGGCCCCCTTCATCGGCTATCTCACCGACTACGACGGCGGCTGGCCCTGGTCGCACACGACGTTCTTCTCCCACCTGGTGGTCCTCGCCGTGGTCGCCGCCCGCACCCGGCCCCGCGCGGCGGTGTGGATGTGGCTGGTGACGGGGGCCTTCGGCCTCTTCGCCGGGATGTTCCTCGGCACGGGGGACGACTCCGAGGCCGTCGCGATGATCTTCGTCTCGGCCCTGGTCCTGCTCACCGTCACCGTCTTCCAGGTCCGCCGCGAGGCCGACCGCGAGGTCACCGCCCAGCAGACCGTCACCGAGCGGGAGCGGTCGAAGCGGACCCTCCTGGAGGAGCGCACCACCATCGCCCGCGAGCTGCACGACGTCGTCGCCCACCACATGTCGGTGGTGGCCATCCAGGCGGAGGCCGCGCCGTACCGGGTCGAGAACCCGCCGCCGGAGCTGGAGCAGGCGTTCCTCACCATCCGCGAGAACGCGGTCGCCGCGCTGACCGAGCTGCGCCGCATCCTCGGCGTCGTCCGGGCCGAGGACTACGAGGCGCCCGACGCCCCGCAGCCGACCCTCGCCGACCTGGACGCCCTCGTCGCCAACGTGCGCGAGGCCGGGCTCGACGTGGAGAAGACGGTGACCGGCGCGGTGCGCGAGCTGCCGCAGGGCGTGGAGCTCTCCGCGTACCGGATCGTCCAGGAGGCCCTGTCGAACGTGCTGCGGCACGCGCCGGGCGCGGCGGCGAAGGTCGAGGTCAGCTATGTCCTCGGCGGCCTCGGCCTGCGCGTCGCCAACGGGCCCGCGCGCGGTCTCGTGAAGCCCTCCCCGGGCGCCGGGCACGGCATCACCGGCATGCGGGAGCGCGTGGCGATGCTGAGCGGCGAGATGACGGCGGAGGCGACCGGCGACGGCGGCTACGAAGTGACGGCCTTCGTCCCCGTCGGCCGCGAGGAGGCGGCGGAATGAGCATCAGGGTGCTGATCGTCGACGACCAGATGATGGTCCGGGAGGGCTTCTCGGTGCTGCTCGGCGCGATGCCGGACATCGAGGTCGTCGGGGAGGCCGTCAACGGCCGGGAGGCGATCGCCCAGGTCGCCGCCCTCCACCCCGACGTGGTCCTCATGGACATCCGGATGCCCGAGCTGAACGGCATCGAGGCCACCCGGGAGATCGTCGCCGCCGACGCGGACGCGAAGGTGCTGGTCCTGACCACCTTCGACCTGGACGAGTACGTGTACCAGGCGCTGCGCGCCGGGGCCTCCGGCTTCCTGCTCAAGGACGCCTCGGCCCGGCAGCTCGCGGACGGCGTGCGGGTCGTCGCGGCCGGCGAGGCGCTGCTCGCGCCGACCGTCACCAAGCGCCTGATCACCGAGTTCGCGAAGGCGCCGGGCTCCTCCCCGCGCCCGCCCGCGACGGCGAGGGTCGGGGAGCTGACCGAGCGGGAGACGGAGGTCCTCGTCCTCATCGCGCAGGGCCTGTCGAACGCCGAGATCGCGGACCACCTCGTCGTCGCGGAGTCCACGATCAAGACCCACGTGAGCCGCGTCCTGGTGAAACTGGGCCTCCGCGACCGGACGCAGGCGGCGGTCTTCGCGTACGAGGCGGGCCTGGTGCGGGCCGGAGGTTGAGGCGGGGCGGGGGCCGGGGAGGGGCGGGTCCGGCCGGCCGGCCGGCTCCGGCCCGTACGGGCCGGAGCCGTACCGGCGGCCGGATTCCGGCCTGAATCCGGCCGGCAAGCGGTCCGGAGCCGGCCGGGAAGCGGTCCGGCGGCTGGAGGAAGCCGCGGGCGGGTAGCGTCCGCCCATGGACGCCACCGACACCGCGTACGACCCCTGGTCCGCCGAGTTCGTCGCGGACCCGTACCCCGCCTACGCCGAGCTGCGGGCGGCGGGCCGCGCCCACTGGTACGGACCGGCCCGCCAGTGGCTGATCCCGCGCCACGAGGACGTCTCGGCGCTCCTGCGCGACCGGCGGCTCGGCCGGACGTACACCCACCGGTTCACCCACGAGGAGTTCGGCCGGGAGGCCCCGGACCCGGCGCACGAGCCCTTCCACACGCTCAACGACCACGGGCTGCTCGACCTGGAGGGGGCCGACCACACCCGCATCCGGCGGCTCGTCTCGAAGGCGTTCACGCCGAGGACGGTGGAGGGCCTGGTCCCGACGGTGCGGCGGCTCGCCGCCGATCTGGTCGGGGGACTGGTGGCGGAGGGCGGCGGCGACCTCCAGGCCGCGGTCGCGGAACCGCTGCCGGTGGCGGTGATCGCGGAGATGCTGGGCATCCCGGAGGAGGACGAGGAGCGGGCGCGGCTGCGGCCCTGGTCGGCGGCGATCTGCGGGATGTACGAGCTGAACCCCTCGGAGGAGACGGCCCGGCGGGCCGTCGAGGCGTCGGTGGAGTTCTCGGACTACCTGCGGGAGCTGATCGCGAGGCGCCGCGCGCACCCCGGGGACGACCTGCTCTCGGCGCTGGTCGGGGTCCCGGAGCTGACCGAGCAGGAGACGGTCTCCACCTGCGTCCTGCTCCTGAACGCGGGCCACGAGGCCACCGTGAACACCACGGTCAACGGCTGGTACACCCTCCTGCGCGAAGGACTCCGCCCGGACCCGGGGAACCTGTCCGCGGCCGTGGAGGAACTCCTGCGCCACGACACCCCGCTCCAGCTCTTCGAACGCTGGGTCCTGGACGACATCGAGATCGGCGGAGTGACCGTCCCGCGCGGCTCGGAGGTCGCCCTCCTCTTCGGCTCGGCCAACCGCGACCCGTCCCGCTTCGGCCCCACCGCCGACGCCCTCGACCTCACCCGCGCCGACAACCCCCACGTCACCTTCGGCGCGGGCATCCACTACTGCCTGGGCGCCCCCCTGGCCCGCCTCGAACTGACGGCGGTCTTCGGCGAACTCCTCAGACAGGCCCCGGGCATGCGCCTGGTGGCGGAACCGGTGCGGAAACCGGGGTTCGTGATCAGGGGGTACGAGGAGCTGCTGGTGGAGGTGTGAGGACCGGCCCGCGCGATGCGAAAGGCCGGCCGTCCTCCCGTACGGGATTCCCTTCGCGCTTCCGGCAACCTCACCCCCTCCGCGACGTCACGCCCCCGGCAGCGTCAGCCCCCACGCCCCCTCCCGCACCGTCCACGTCCGCCGCCGCACCGGTCCCGTCAGACGGCCGTCCGCGCGGTAGCGGAAGTCCGGGCCCGAGACCGTGAGGGTGTGGGCGGTGGTGTGGTGGGGCGGCGCCGAGGGGGGACGGACGGTGACCTCGGCCGTGCCCGCGACCGAGCGGGCCGTCAGGGCCTCCAGGGGGGTGTCGACGTCCGAGAGGAGTATCCCGTCCGCCTCCACCCGCAGCCGGTGGGTGCGGACCGCCAGGGCCGTCGGGGCCGGCCGCACCAGGGTGCGGACGAGGGAGCGGCAGGTGCCCCAGACCGACGGGACCGCCGGGTCCGGGAGGGGCGCGGCCGGGACCAGGAGGTCCCCGAGGACGATGCCGTCGCTGTCGTCGACCAGGAGGTCCAGGCGGCGGACGGTCCCGTCCAGGGCCGCCCGCGCCGCCGCCGGCGTGGAGCGCGGCACGCCGAGCGCGTGGGCCACCTCCAGGGCCTCCGGGGTCCCGATCGGGACCAGGGAGAGGGACCTCCCGGCGAGGGCGCGCTCCCGGTGCAGCAGCGCCACCGTGCGCAGCAGCGCCCGGTCGTCGCCGAGCACCACCGGGCGCCGGGAGCCCCGCCGGGCCAGGGCCCGGGAGAATTCCTCCGGACCGTCCGGCAGGCAGATCTTCGCTTCCGCGCCCGCGCACAGCACATCTTTCGCGATCCGTACGGACTCGCCGTCACTTCGGCGGGCGACCGGGTCGACGATGACCAGCAGCTGGTCGTGATCCGACACCTCGGTCCTTCCTCGGGTAGCATCTTTGTGCAAGAGCCCCTTGCGCTATTGCGCCAGGGGCTTCGTCTATTCCGGGGCACACCGGTGAGGCGGCGTATGCCCCCTGACCTTGGACATGCCCCACCCGGAAGGGGTGTACGCCTGTGCCCGCACTTGTGCTGCTCGGTGCTCAGTGGGGTGACGAGGGCAAGGGAAAGGCCACCGACCTGCTCGGTGGGTCCGTCGACTATGTAGTGCGTTACCAGGGCGGCAACAACGCCGGCCACACGGTCGTCGTGGGCGACCAGAAGTACGCGCTGCATCTTCTCCCTTCCGGAATCCTCTCGCCGGGGTGCACCCCGGTGATCGGAAACGGTGTCGTCGTCGACCCGGCGGTCCTGCTCTCCGAGCTGAGCGGACTGAACGAACGCGGCGTGGACACGTCGAAGCTCCTGATCAGCGGCAACGCCCACCTGATCACCCCGTACAACGTCACCCTCGACAAGGTGACGGAACGGTTCCTCGGCAAGCGCAAGATCGGCACCACCGGCCGGGGCATCGGCCCGACCTACGCCGACAAGATCAACCGCGTCGGCATCCGGGTCCAGGACCTGTACGACGAGTCGATCCTCACCCAGAAGGTCGAGGCGGCGCTGGAGGGCAAGAACCAGCTCCTCGCCAAGCTCTACAACCGGCGGGCCATCGACGCCGGGCAGATCGTCGAGGAGATGCTCCAGTACGCGGAGCAGATCCGGCCGTTCGTCGCGGACACCACCCTGATCCTCAACAACGCGCTGGACGAGGACAAGGTCGTGCTCTTCGAGGGCGGCCAGGGCACGCTCCTGGACGTCGACCACGGCACGTACCCCTTCGTCACCTCCTCGAACCCGACCGCGGGCGGCGCCTGCACGGGTACGGGCGTCGGCCCGACGAAGATCTCGCGGGTCATCGGCATCCTCAAGGCGTACACCACGCGCGTGGGCGCCGGCCCGTTCCCGACCGAGCTGTTCGACCAGGACGGCGAGGACCTGCGCCGCATCGGCGGCGAGCGGGGCGTCACCACCGGCCGTGACCGCCGCTGCGGCTGGTTCGACGCGGTCATCGCCCGTTACGCGACCCGCGTCAACGGCCTGACCGACTTCTTCCTCACCAAGCTCGACGTGCTCACCGGCTGGGAGCAGATCCCGGTCTGCGTCGCGTACGAGATCGACGGCAAGCGCGTCGAGGAGCTGCCGTACTCGCAGTCCGACTTCCACCACGCGAAGCCGGTCTACGAGATGCTGCCGGGCTGGTCCGAGGACATCACCAAGGCCAAGACCTTCGCCGACCTGCCGAAGAACGCGCAGGCGTACGTGAAGGCCCTGGAGGAGATGTCGGGCGCCCCGATCTCCGCCATCGGCGTCGGCCCCGGCCGCACCGAGACGATCGAGATCAACTCCTTCCTCTGACGGGAGGACGTGCGAGGGCCCGCCCTCCCGGTTCGCCGGGACGGCGGGCCCTCCGCGCGTCCGGGCCCGCGTATCCGGCTACGAACGCCGGTACTCGGCCGGCTCCGCGTCCGCCATCGGGTAGAGCAGGAGCATGTCCTTGCCCTTCCACGTGCCGACCGTCAGGTAGCCGGACTCGCTCTCGGCGCACTCCGAGCTCCAGCGGGCCGGGTCACGGACCTGCGGGCCGATCACCAGGAGGCCCCCCACCCCCGCGAGGACGGCCGTGGAGCCGCAGGTGACCGTCTCCGGGGTGAGGTCGCCCGACTCGTCCGTGCGCGGGAAGGAGTCGTGGAACTCGATCAGCCGGGTGCCGACCGGACCCTGGGCGATCGTCATCGTCGAGGTGTAGCGCCGCTCGACCTCCTTGTCCGTCCCCGACAGGGGGACCTGCTCCCACCGGCCGAGGAAGCGGGCGGGGACGACGGCGGTGCCGGTGGGCGCCTTGCGGAAGGTGGCCCGCACGGCGCCCGAGGACCACTCCAGGACGTCGGGGGAGCGCAGGGCGAGGGTCTGGTGGGCGGCGGGGGTGCAGCGTCCGGCGGGCACGCCGGACGTCACGTCGGACTCGCCGTAGACGACCTTGTCCTCGTCGGCCGAGACGAGCCGGGAGCGGCCCGTGCACAGGCGGCCCGGGGCGACGTGCGTGTAGACGGCGTTCTTGGCGCCGGCCGCGCCCTGGCTGATCTCGATCCGGAACGTCTCCCGGGGGGAGTCCACCCCGCCCTGGAGCACGCCCTCCCAGGCGCCGAGGAAACCGGCCGGGACGACCCCGGCGGGGCGGGCGGGGGAGCTGCTCGTCACCCCCTTCCCCCGGTCCTTCCGCCCGTCGGTGCCGCTCCCGGTGGTCTGACCGGGCCGGAGGACGTACGTGACGGTGGCCGCGGCCGCCACCGCGAGGACCGCGAGGACGACGGCCGGGGTCCGCCGCCGGGGGCGCGGGGCGGTGGCCGCGGGCCGGGGCTCCTCCCCGGTCCCGCCGGCCGCCGCTCCCGTACCGGAGCCGGGTCCCGACGCCTCCGCCTCCAGGACCCGGGCGGCGTGGCGGCCGAGGCGGGTCAGGACGTCCGCCGGGAGCCAGGGGTCGGAGACCGGCAGGGTTCCGGCGATCTCCCCGGGCGAGGGGCGGGACGCCGGGTCCTTGGCGAGGCAGGCGCGGACCAGACCGGAGAGTTCGGGCGGGAGGCCGGTCAGGTCGGGCTCGTCGTGGGCGATGCGGAACATGGCGGCGTGGACGCCGCTGTCCGCCGGGCCGAAGGGGGCGCGGCCGGTCGCCGCGTAGGCGAGGACCGAGCCGAGGCAGAAGACGTCCGAGGCGGGCGTGAGGCGTTCGCCGCGCACCTGCTCCGGGGACATGAAGCCGGGCGAGCCGACGAGGGCCCCGGTGGTGGTCAGGCCGCCGCCCTCGGCGACCGTGTCGACGGCGCGGGCGATGCCGAAGTCGATGAGCTGCGGCCCGTCGACGGTCAGCAGGACGTTGGAGGGCTTGAGGTCGCGGTGGACGAGCCCGGCGGCGTGGATGTGGCCGAGGGCGCGGGCGAGTCCGGACGCCAGGGTCCGTACGGTGCCGGTCGGCAGCGGGCCGTACTCGTCGCCCACGACGGTCCGCAGCGACGGCCCCGGTACGTAGCCGACGGCGACCCACGGGGGGTCGGCGGAGGTGTCCGAGCCGAGCAGGGGCGCCGTGCCCGTGCCGCCGACCCGCTCCAGGGCGGCGACCTCGCGGGCGAACCGGCGCCGGAACTCGTCCCGGTCGGCCAGTTCGGCGTGCACCACCTTCACGGCGACCGTCCGGCCGCCGGCCGAACGCGCCAGGAACACCCGGCCCATCCCCCCGGCTCCCAGCCGGCCGATCAGACGGAACGGGCCGATGGTGACGGGGTCTTCCGCGGTCAATGGCTCCACGCCGTCAGAGCATGCCAGACCGGTCGTCGCGCGTCTCCATGTCACCGGCCCGTCCCCGCGGGGCCCCTCACTCCTCCCCGCAGGCCCGCAGCCCCTTCGGGGTCGCGCAGGGCAGGTGGCCGTGGAGGCGGACGAGGTCCTGGCCGCCGCCCCGGGCGAGGTAGGCGAGGAAGGCGGCGGCCGGGGAGTCGGCCGGCGGTTCGTCCCAGGTGTAGGCGTACTCGACCTCCCGGTACGGGTAGCCGGCCCCGCCCGGCGCGCCCGCCCCGTCCACGTCGGCGTCGCGTCCGTCGATCGCCACCCGGTGCACGCCCTCGAGGGCGCTGCCCGCGCGCAGCTCGCTGTAGCCGAGGGCGCCGGGGGTCCGGGCGACGGTGGCCAGGAGCTGCTCGGTGGAGTCGACCTCGCAGAGGGTGACCTTCGCGTCGGGGTCGGTGCGGTGGACGCAGTCGAGGGAGGAGCTGCCCGGTTCGTTCCGGCCGAGGACCCGGCGCTGGAAGACCTCCCTGGTGCCGGAGCCGGCGTTCCGGCTCACCAGGCGGATCGGCAGGTCCGGGCCGCCGAGCGCGCTCCAGTTGGTGATCCTCCCCCGGTAGATGTCCCGGAGGTGCGCCCGGCCGAGGTTGTCGACGGGCACTCCGTCGTGGACGACGAGGGTGAAGAGGGAGACGGCGACCGGGCTCTCCCGCAGCCGGGGGAAGCCGTTCGGCTTGCGCCCGTCGGAGAAGACGACCACGGAGGGCGGGTCCCCGGCCGCCTTCTCCCCGGTGAGGGCCAGTTCCCGTATCCCGGTGGTCGAGCCGCGCGCCTCCACGGTCACCCGCGCGCCCGGACAGTCCTTCTCGTACTTCTTCGCGACGTCCCGCACGACGGGGGCGAAGGCCGTCGAACCGGTGACCGTGAGGGCGCCCCGGACGCAGCCGATCGGCGGCGGGGTCTCCTCCCGGACGATGATCGCGGCGAGGGCGACGACGCACGCGGTGAGGAGGACCGTGACGGTCAGCGCGGCCCGGCTGAAGACGGGGAGCTTGTCGTCGGGGGTGATGCTGCGGTTGGGGTGGACGCGGCCCTCGGCGATGCTGCCGTCGACCGTGACGGGGCTCCCGGTGGGGCCGCCGCCGAGCAGGACGAGCAGTTTGTAGGAGGCGCCCCGGTTGAGCGGGACCTTCGGCAGCAGGATGCTGGTGGCGCCCTCCGCCGGTCCCGTCCAGTTCGCGGGGAAGTGGCTCAGGAGGCGGGGGTGGTCGGGGGCGGTGACGACGACCGCCTTCACGTGCCGGTTCCCGAACTCCACCGTGAGTCCGTGGTCGTCCCCGTCCGTGTAGTGGTCGGCGGTGACGGACACGGCCCCGTCGTTCTCGATCCTGAGCAGGACGAGGGTGGCGTCCTCCAGGTCGGGGCTGGTGTCGAAGTAACCGCGCCGCACGGCCGAGCCGGAGGCGGAACCGTCGGCGCCGGCCGTCGCGCCGTCGCCGATGTACGTGTCGAGCTGGACGCGGTAGCCGATCCGCCGCTGGCGCAGCACCCACCACTGGTACCAGGCGACGCCGATCGAGACGAGGACGCCGAGGAGCGCGGTGACCACGGCGATGAGGTTCTCGGCGGTGAACCATTCCATGCGCGCGACGGTACGGACACGCGTGCGAGCGCGGGGGACACGTCGCGGCCCGCCACCTGGAGTTCTTCCTTCCGCAAACGGGGCGGCCCCGGGCTTCCGCGAGGCGGGCAGGGGCGGGTACGGACGGGTGCGGACGGGTGCGGTCCGCCGCCGGGCGGTACGGGCCGTGCGGGGCCCGGGCCGCGCCGGGGGCGTCGCGCGGGCGGGCCAACAGCGGTTGCCGGGGTCGGGGAGCCTGGGTGTAATGGCCACGAGGGGGCCTTCGTCCGGGGCCGCGAGGGGGCCTTCCGTCCGAGGAGCTGCACCCATGCGCGTCATCGAAGTGACCTCCTACGGAGGACCCGAGGTCCTCCGGATCGCCAACCGCCCCGAACCGCGGGCCGGGGACGTGCCCGGCCGCGTGCGCGTACGGCTCAAGGCCGCCGCCGTGCACCAGGCGGACCTGAGGATCCGCTCCGGCCGGTGGGCCGCCCTCCTGGGCGAGCTGGCCCCGCCCTTCGTCCTCGGCTTCGACTTCGCGGGCGTCCTCCTCGACGACGCGCCCGGCCTCCCCGAGGGCACCCGCGTGGCCGGTTTCGTGCCCTGGGTGACGGAGGGGACGGGCGAGGGCACCTACGCGGAGGTGATCCGCGCCGACCCGTCCTGGCTGGCGCCGATCCCGGAGGACATGGACTTCACGACGGCCGCCTCGGTGCCGCTCTCCTCGATGGCGGCGGCCCAGGCCGTCGACCTCCTGGACCTGCCGAAGGGTTCCCCGGTGCTGGTCAGCGGGGCCGGCGGGGTGGTGGGCCGGTTCGCCGTCCAGCACGCCGCCGCCCTGGGCCTCCGGGTGTTCGCGCTCGCCGACGAGGGCGACCGGCACGAACTGCGTTCCCTCGGCGCCGAGGAGCTGATCCCGCGCGGCGACCCGGCCGAGGTCGTCGCCGGAGTGCTCGGCCACGTCCCGGAGGGAGTCGCGGCCGCCCTGGACGCCGCGCTCATCGGCGCCCCGCTGCTGCCCGCCGTACAGGACGGCGGGGTCTTCGTCTCGGCCTCGGGCGAGCAGTTGCCGTCCGCCGACCGGGACATCACCGTCACCGCGATCCGGCCGCGCCCGGACGCCCCGCGCCTGAAGCAGATGCTGGAGAGCGTCGCCGCCCGCGAACTGGCCACCCGCACGGCGGACGTCCTCCCCCTCACCTCCGCCGCCGAGGCCCACCGCCGCGCGGAGGCGGGCCACCGGCCGGGGCGGATCGTGCTGCTGGTCTGAGCGGGACCGACCCGGCCGGGTCCGGTCCGCTCCGCCTCACTCCTGCCCCGTCCCACCCCGGTCCGGGCCGCGACGGCGGCTGCCCGTGTCAGTGGATGTCGTGGCCGGGGTGGGCCAGGTCGTACGCGTGCCGTGCCTCGGCGATGACGCCACGGTGCGCGAGGGACCAGTCGGCGAGCGCCTTGACCAGGTGGGTCAGGCCGGCCCCGGTCTCGGTCAGGCGGTAGTCGACCTGGGCCGGGACGGTCGGGTACACGGTGCGCAGCACGAGGCCGTCGCGTTCGAGCCTGCGCACGGTGAGGGTGAGCATGCGCTGGGAGATGCCTTCGACGGCGCGCTGGAGTTCGCGGAAGCGACGCGGCCCGCCGGCGAGTTCGACGACCACGAGCACGGACCACTTGTCCCCGATGCGGTCCAGGACGTCGCGGATGCCGCAGTCGGGATGGTCCTCGCGTCCGCACGGGTCGAGGTCGGCGGGGGTGGTGGTTACCCCGGTGTGCGTGAGTGACATCGGAATGCCTTCTTGTGGGGGGTGGGCGCGCGGTCGAGGATCAAGCGTAGTTACTGATGAGAACCACTGCGGAAGACTGCGATTGATCATGATTCTGGTGACCGGAGCGAACGGGAATCTCGGCTCGACCACCCTTGCGGCCCTGCGGGCCCGTGGGGCCGCCGCGACGGGCGGCAGCCGCACGCCGGGCGAGGGGATGCGGCGTCTCGACTTCGACGACCGCGCGAGCCTCGACCTCACCGGCGTGTCCACCCTGGTGCTCGTCTCCGCCGGTTACGCCGAGGACGACCGGGTCGTCGCCCGGCACGCGGCGGTCCTGGACGCCGCCGTCCGCGACGGCGTCGGCCACGTCGTCTACACGAGCCTGACCACCGCCGGCGATCACCTCGGTTTCGCCCTGGCGCACCGGGCGACCGAGCGCCTGGTGCGGGCGAGCGGGCTGCCGTGGACGATCCTGCGCAACGGCCTGTACGCCGAACTCTTCGGCGGTCTGCTGATGTGGGACCGCGACGGTGTGGAGTCCGCGTTCGGGGACGGTGCCCTGGCCGCGGTCCGGCGGGAGGACCTGGCCGAGGCCGCGGCGGTGGTGGCGTCGCGTCCCGCACCGCATCGCGGGCGCGTCTACGACCTCGTCGGCACGCCGATCACGGCGGCGCAGGTGGCCGGTGAACTCGGCGTCGCGCACCGCCCCATCAGCCTCGGCGAGTACCGGCGCAGGCTCCTCGACGAGACGGCGGGGCTGCTGCCGTTCCAGCCGCCGATGCTCGCCTCGATGGCCACGGGCGTTCGGCACGGCTTCCTGGACGGAACCACACCCGACCTCTCCGGTCTTCTCGGCCGGGCAGCCCGTGATCCGCTGGCCACGGCCGTCGAGGCCGCTGCCGCCGCCAGGCCGAAGGTGGGCGTTTGACGGCGGCGACGCCCTGGGGTCGGACCATGCTGATCTGGCTCAACGGACCCTTCGGCGGGGGCAAGACGCAGACCGCGTACGAGCTGCTGCGGCGGCTCCCGGGCAGTGTCGTCTGCGACCCCGAGCACCTGGGCTTCGGTCTGCACCGCATGATGCCTCCGGAGCTCCGCGGCGACTTCCAGGATCTCCCGGTCTGGCGGCGCGGCGTCCACGACGTGCTGGACCTGGTCCTCCGGAACCATCCGGGCACGGTGATCGTGCCGATGACGGTCGTGGAGCCGGAGTACTTCGCCGAGACCGTCGGCCGCCTGCGCGAACAGGGGCACGACGTACGGCACTTCGCGCTCCTCGCCGAGCGCGGGACGGTGCTCCGCCGGTTGCGCGAGCGCGGTTTCGGCCGCGTGGTGCGGTACGTCGCGGGGAAGGAAGCCCCGCTGCGGCGGGAGAGCTTCGCCGTGTCCCGGCTCGACCTGTGCCTGGAGCGCCTGAGCGGCGCGGAGTTCGCGGAGCACGTCCGTACCGACCGCCTGACGATCCCGCAGGTGGCGGATCGCGTCGCCGCCTCGGCCGGGCTGCGCCTCGCGCCCGGCACCGACGGCCCGCTCCGGGGGCGGCTGCGCCGCATGGCGGTCGGGGTCCGGCACATCCGGTTCGACTGAGCCGGACGGGAACGGTCAACAAGGGTGCGTACATGGGGGAATGGGACGAAAGAACTCCTGTGTGTGGTGTCAGGGAGGCGTGAGAGAGTGGTGAACACCGGCGGGTCGCGCCACGCACCGCCGAGGGAACATGCAGGGGGGACACCTCATGAAGATCAACCGACGCCGTCACGTGCTCCGGGGAGCGCTCGTGGCCACCGCCGTCACCGTCGCGGCGGCGACCGCCGCCGGAACGGCCTTCGCCGCCGGCGCTCCGGACGGGACGGACCTGGCGCGGGCCAAGGCCAGGGCCGCCCACCGAGCTGCCGGAGCGCCGGCGGCGGGCACGTTCGGCGCCCAGGACGGCCAGGTGCAGACGCCCACCTTCCCGATGGTCGCGGTCCACAAGAAGACCGCCGAGCTGCACCTCTACATCCCGAACCTCCGGGGAGGCTTCGAGCCCGGTGAGAAGCTCGCCGGAGACTTCTCCTTCGTCGCCGGCTCGATCGACGCCGACAACGACAAGGACGGCTTCGCCGAGAGCTCCTGGCACCTCTACAAGGACGGCTCGATCGACCACATCTCGGTCGTCGGGGACGACGTCCAGGTCAAGACCGTCGGCACCGGCTGGAACATCTACGGCACGGTCCTCTCGCCGGGGAACCTCGGCGGGGCCAAGGAGGCCGACCTCCTCGGTCTCGACAGGTCCGGCGTCCTGTGGGAGTACCTCGCGTACCCGGACGGCCGTCTCGCCCCGCGCGTGCGCGTCGGCGGCGGCTGGGGCCAGTACGTCCAGATCGCCGGCCAGGGCGACCTGTCCGGTGACGGCAAGGCCGACATCGTCGCCCTGGACAAGGGCGGCGTCCTGTGGCTCTACAAGGGCACGGGCGACTACAAGGCCCCCTTCGCGGGCCGCACGAAGGTCGGCGGCGGGTGGAACGTGTACGACCGTCTGCTCTCCGTCGGTGACGTGGACAGCGACGGCAGGACGGACCTGATCGCGCGCAAGAAGAACGGCGACCTGCTCCGCTACTCGGGCACGGGCAGCGCCAAGGCCCCGTTCAAGGCGCCGGTCAAGATCGGATACGGCTTCCAGAACTTCAACCTGCTGTAAGCGGCGCGCCCGGGGCGGACGGTCTCCGTCCGCCCCGGGCCGGCGTCCCTCCGGTCCTCCGGTCCTCCGGTCCTCCGGTCCTCCGGTCCTCCGGTCCTCCGGTCCTCCGGTCCCCTGTCACAATTCTTGGTCTGGACCTTGACAGGTCCAGACCAATCGCGCTTCGCTGGCCCTTCCCGTACCCGGCCCCACCCGGAAGGACGAGCGATGCCCCGCACGTTGCTCACGCTGTTCGCCGCACTCTGTACGGCCCTCGGCCTGGCCGTACTCCTCCCCGCCGCCTCCGCCGGAGCGGCCCCCGCCTGCGCGGCCGCCTGGAGCCCCGCCACGGTCTACACCGGCGGCAAGACCGCCTCGTACAACGGGCACAACTGGTACGCGAAGTGGTGGACCCAGAACGAGACGCCCGGCGGTGCCTCCGGCGTCTGGCGCGACGAGGGCGTCTGCGGCACGGGCGGCGGAGGTGACGACGGCGGCCAGAACACCGGATTCGTCGTCTCCGAGGCCCAGTTCAACCAGATGTTCCCGAACCGGAACCCGTTCTACACGTACGCCGGCCTGGTCAACGCCCTCAAGTCGTACCCCGCCTTCGCCACCACCGGCAGCGACACGGTGAAGAAGCAGGAGGCCGCGGCCTTCCTCGCCAACGTCTCCCACGAGACCGCCGGGCTCTACTACATCGTCGAGCAGAACACGGCCAACTACCCCCACTACTGCGACGCGGGCAAGCCCTACGGCTGCCCCGCCGGCCAGGCCGCCTACTACGGCCGCGGCCCCATCCAGCTCTCCTGGAACTTCAACTACAAGGCCGCCGGTGACGCCCTCGGCATCGACCTCCTGAACAACCCCTGGCGCGTCGAGCAGGACCCGGCCGTCGCCATGGCCACCGGCCTCTGGTACTGGAACACCCAGAACGGCCCCGGCACCATGACCCCCCACAACGCCATGGTCAACGGCGCGGGCTTCGGCGAGACGATCCGCTCGATCAACGGCACCCTGGAGTGCAACGGCGGCAACCCGGCCCAGGTGCAGAGCCGGGTCACCAAGTACCAGCAGTTCACCCAGATCCTGGGCGTCCCGACCGGCGCGAACCTGTACTGCTGACGGTCAGATCTGCCACGCGACGAACGCGGACCAGGCGGCGGGCTCCACGGCGAACGTGGGCCCGCCGTCGTGCTGCTTGGAGTCACGGAGGTGCACGGCGTGCGTGCAGGTGGCGACCTCGACGCAGTCACCGCCGTTGGAGTTGCTGTACGAGGACGTGCGCCAGTCGAAGGCGATCTCGACGCAGTTGCCGCCGTTGGAGTTGCTGTAGCTGGACTTGTACCAGTGCAGGGTCTTGCTCATGTTCCCTCTCCCGCCAACCGCTCGATGAGGCCCAGTGAGGCACGAGGGTCCAGGGCCTGTGCCCGGATCTTCGCATAGCGCTGGGCGTACGTGCTCACCTTCACAGGGTCGGTGATCAGCACGCTCTCGTCCTGGATCTCCAGATAGACGAGACGGGTGTGCTCGTCGGTCTCGACCAGATTCAATTCACCCGAGTCACCTGCGTTCTCGCCGCCCAGACCAACATCGAGAGGCAGGATCTGGAGCGTGACGTTCTTACGCCGCGCGCACTCCGCCAGGTGGCGGTACTGCTCCCGCATGACCTCCTCGCTGCCGTACTTCCGCAGCAGCGCCGCCTCGTCCAGGATCAGTTCGATCAGCCGCAGCGGCTCCTTGCCGAAGATCACCTTGCGGTCCATCCGGGCCTTGACGAGCTCCTCGACCCGTTCCTCCGTGGGTGCCGGGTACCCACCCGCGATCTGCGCCCGCGCGTACGCCTCCGTCTGGAACAGCCCCTGGATGTTCGGGGTCGAGTACAGGCACAGGCTCCGTGCCGTCTGCTCGATCTGCGCGTAGTCCCTGAACAGCTCCGGCAGCTTCTCCAGCCGTACGAGCGGGCGCAGTTCCTCGAAGATGCCCGTCCCCTCCCCGAGCACCGCCTCCAGCCGCACCAGCATGCCGTCGCTCACCGGCTGGGCCAGGGTCTCCATGGCGCTGATCGCCGCTCCGGTGTACCCCATCATCGACCCCAGTTGCGGTTGCGTGAGCCCCTTCCGCACCCGCATTTTCTTCGCCACCGCCGCGACCGTCCGTGCCGCCGGACCCGCCGTTTCCTTGTTCTCCGCCCGCGCCATCCTGCTCCCCATTCGAGCTCAACCGGACTCAACCGGTCTCAACTGATCCCCGCTGAATTCAACTGCTCACAGGGGCAGTTGGCGCAGGTCAAGCGATTGCCGACGCACCCTCAGCAGTCCTGGAAAACGCTAGCGCCGACGCGGGAGCATGTCCCCGTGAACGAAGAGAACCGGGAAGTAAACGTGGGCTGGATTCCGGTTTCCGGATTTCAGCTCCGCAAGGCGGGCGTGCAATTCGACGCCGTTCGGGTCGACGGGGACGACGGGCGGAGGCTCGCCGACCGGATGGAGGCGCTCACGGGCGGCGATCCGGGGCCGGTGGTCATCGAGGCGAACGGGCGGCGCGGGGTGTACTTCCTGGTGCCGCCGGGGTCCACCTCGCACAAGTCGTGGCCGCGCGGCGTGACCCGGTTCAACTCCGGGCCGGCCCACGTGAGCTACGTACCGGTGCCCGCCCTGACCGGCCGGACCTGGCCGCTCGCGTGGCGGTGCCTCCCGACCGGGCCCGACCGGTTCGTGCACCCGCTGCTCCTGCGGAGCGCCGTCACGGAACTGCTGGCGCGGCGCCCGCTGCTCCCGGCCCAGCTTCCCCCGGGGCCGTGAGGGTCCGCGCGGGGTGCCGCCCCGTGGACGTCGTCGCCCCCCGAACCCGGGGCAACGTGTCGCGTTCCTCCCGCCCCCGGTGGACAGGATGGCCATGGCACCCCCCGCCCGCGCGTCCGTACCCTCGGGCGCATGACCCCTCACGCCGCACCCGACCCGCAGGCCGGTGCCGCCGTCAAGGCCGCCGACCGCGCGCACGTGTTCCACTCCTGGTCCGCCCAGGGACTGATCGACCCGCTCGCCGTCGCCGGCGCCGAGGGCTCGTACTTCTGGGACTACGACGGCAACCGCTACCTCGACTTCACCAGCGGCCTCGTCTTCACCAACATCGGCTACCAGCACCCCCGGGTCGTCGCCGCGATCCAGGAGCAGGCCGGGAAGCTCGCCACCTTCGCGCCCGCCTTCGCCGTGGACGTCCGCTCCGAGGCCGCACGCCTCATCGCCGAGCGCACCCCCGGCGACCTGGACAAGATCTTCTTCACCAACGGCGGCGCCGAGGCCGTCGAGAACGCCGTCCGCATGGCCCGGCTGCACACCGGCCGCACCAAGGTGCTCTCCGCCTACCGCTCGTACCACGGCGCCACCTCCACCGCCATCAACCTGACCGGCGACCCGCGCCGCTGGCCCTCCGACACCGCCTCCGCCGGCGTCGTGCACTTCTGGGCGCCCTTCCTCTACCGTTCGCCCTTCCACGCCACCACCGAGGCGGAGGAGTGCGCGCGGGCCCTCCAGCACCTGGAGGACACGATCGCCTTCGAGGGTCCGGCGACGATCGCCGCGATCGTCCTGGAGACGATCCCCGGCACCGCCGGGATCATGACCCCGCCGCCCGGCTACCTCCCCGGCGTGCGCGAGATCTGCGACAAGTACGGCATCGTCTTCGTCCTCGACGAGGTCATGGCCGGCTTCGGCCGCACCGGCGCGTGGTTCGCCGCCGACCACTTCGGCGTCGTGCCCGACCTGATGACCTTCGCCAAGGGCGTGAACTCCGGCTACGTGCCGCTCGGCGGCGTCGCCATCAGCGCCGAGATCGCCGCCACCTTCGACAGGCGCCCCTACCCCGGCGGCCTCACCTACTCCGGCCACCCGCTGGCCTGCGCCGCCGCCGTCGCCACCCTCCGGGTGATGGAGGAGGAGAAGGTCGTGGAGCACGCCGCGCACATCGGCGAGACCGTCCTCGGCCCCGGCCTGCGCGAACTGGCCGAACGCCACCCCTCCGTCGGCGAGGTGCGCGGCACCGGCGTCTTCTGGGCGCTCGACCTGGTGAGGAACAAGGAGACGCGCGAGCCGCTCGTCCCGTACAACGCCGCCGACGAGGCCAACGCGCCCATGGCCGCCTTCGCCGCCGCCGCGAAGAAGCACGGCCTGTGGCCCTTCGTGAACATGAACCGCACCCACGCCGTCCCCGCCTGCAACGTCTCCGAGGCGGAGGCCCGGGAGGGACTGGCGGCCCTGGACGCGGCCCTCTCGGTGGCCGACGAGCACACCGTCTGACCGGGGGCACCGCCCCGCCGCGTACCGGAGAGGTCTCCTCCGTCTGGACTAGGGTGTCCGCAGCCGGACGGAGGGGACCGACCACCATGCCCGCGAGCGGAGCCGTCACCCGCAGCACCCTGCGACAGCAGATCGCGGACGCGCTGCGTGACGAAGTGCTCGCGGGCCGTCTCCAGGCCGGGCGGGAGTTCACGGTCAAGCAGATCGCGGAGCAGTACGGGGTCTCGGCCACGCCCGTGCGGGAGGCCCTCGTGGACCTCTGCGCGCAGGGACTCCTCGACTCCGACCAGCACCGCGGCTTCCGCGTCCACGCGTACTCGGTGGACGACTACCGGCGGATGGTCGAGGCCCGGATGCTCGTGGTCGAGGGCGTCATCCGCCGCCGCCGCGCCGGTGTGCCGCCGCCCCGCACGGGCCCGGAACCCGCCCCCGGCATCGGGGTCGCGCTCGTCTCCGTGCGGCGCCGGGGCGAGGCGGCCGCGCGCGCGGCCCGCGCCGGCGACCTGGACGTCCTCGTCGGGTACGACATCCGCTACTGGCGCGAGCTGGGACACCTGATCGCCGCCAACGACCACCTCGTGGACTTCCTGCACCGGCTCCGCGTCCAGGCGTGGGCCTTCTCCGTGCCGCACCTGCGCTCCGAGCGGGACCTCCTGGGGTGGCTGTGGAGCGGCCACGTGGACCTGGTCGACGCGGTGACGCGCGGCGACGCGGAGGGCGCCGCGGAGGTCGTACGGACGTACGACGCGCACGCGCTGGAGTGGGCGGACCGGCTGGAGCGGCGGTCCGGATGACGGCTCCCCGCACGGCGGGCCGGGACCCGCGCGGGTTGAGGCCCCGCCTCCGGGGGCAGATCCCCGGGCAGGTGCCCGGAGGGCGGGCCCCGCCCTCCGCGCCCCACCACTCCGGCCGTCCCCGCGACGGCCGTCCCCGTGGCGATCGTCCCCGCGACGGCCGTCCCCCGACCACCGTCCCTGCAACCGCCGTCCCCGCGACTGACGGAGAGCGAGTCTCCCTTGGCCTGTGACCTGTGGCTGGTCCCCCTCGTCGACGTGCTGTGCCACAGCCCCGACAACCCCTTCGCCGAAGAGATAGCCGCCTACGACGCCGTCCTCAGCGCCTCCGGCCTGCCGACCGTGCCGGTCTACGCGTACATGCCGGGGCTCTCCGGCGACGTGGCCCCGGTCGCCGGCTTCGACTACGAGGCCCTGCACTTCCTGCGCCGCGCCTACCTGCTCCAGGTGTGCGGACTGCCCGTCGAACCGGTCGGGGAGCTGGGCGGGGACTACGAACAGCTCCTGGAGATGTTCGAGACGACCGCCCAGCAGTCGCACCTGGTGTGGCACTACGACTACGCGGGCGCGTACGTGCCGGTGGACTTCCCGGTGCCGCTCGCCAGCGACGAGCTCCTGGAGGGCGGCGGGCCGCTCGGCTCCTCGTACGGGCTGCTGCGGGAGCTGCAGTTCGTGGCGCCCTCGATCGGCATCGACCCGATGAACCCGCCCCCGGCCCCACTGCCCCCGGAGCGGCCGACCACCCTGGAGGAGCCGGCCGGGACCGTCCCGTACGACGACGGCCCCTTCGCCCGGGAGCGGCACGTGTGGCTGGGGCTGCACGCGGCGGCGACCCGGAGCCTGGCCCAGGGATCGATGATCATCCTGAGCTGATCCCGGCCGCGTCCCCGGCCCCCGGTTCCGGCTTCCGGTTCGGGCCCCCGGTCCCCGGCCTCCGTCTCCGGCCTTCCGGGTCTTTCCGGACCCTTCGGGGCCCCGGGCGGGGCCCGGCGGACCGGGAGCGGGTCCCGGGCGGGGTCCGGCGGACCGGGAGCGGGTCCCGGGCGGCCCCTACCGGGCCTCCGGGGGCCGCTGGCGCGGCATGTTCGGCCGGGTCACCGGCGGCATCGGGAAGCGCCCCGCCGGGTGGACGGGCTCCGTGCGGGGCGGCGTCACGCCCACCGACTGGAGGGCGAGCGGGGCCGGACCCGAACGGAACTCGACCATCCAGTCGGCGGTCTCCGCCCGCACCAGCTCCGTCACGTCCTCCGAGAAGCGCCGCAGCACGCCGAGGCAGCGCTCGGCCGCCTCGCTCGCGGTGCCCTCCGTGGGGCCCAGGACCTCCCGGACGCTCTCCGAGGCCCAGTCGAACTGGAGGGCCTGGAGCCGCCGCTGCACCGCCTGCGCCGTCGCCACGTCCCGCATCCAGCCGGACGTCAGCCCGAAGTACCGGTCGCAGGCGATGCAGGCCGCGCCCAGCAGCAGCGAGAGGTACCCCCAGCCGGCGGTGCCCGCCACCGCCCCGGTCAGGTCGAGCAGGGGCAGGGCGGCGCCCGCGATCACGCCGGCGGCCGTGCCGATCCGCAGGACACGGGCGGCGCGGCGCTTCCGGACGCGGTCGGTCAGGTACCACTCGGCGGTGCGGAGGGCGTGCGCCTCCATCCAGCGGTACAGCTCGTCGAGCCGTTCGGCCGGCTCGCCCCAGTCGCCCAGGGGGAAGGGCCTGCCGGTCAGGTCGCGCTGGACGTCTTCCCCGGGACGCCCCGGCGGCTGCATCTCCGGCTGCTGGCTCACCGGGGGACTCCTCTGTTCAGCTCAGCGCCTCTGGTTTCGTCCCGGCGCTCGTGTCGCTCATGTCACTCGTGTCCTGCTGTGCCGTGCGGTGCACGTGGTGCCCGCCCTTCCTACCGCCGAATGGTGGGCGACGGGCGCGGAATCCCAGGATTTCCGCCCGCAAGGAGGCGTTGATCAGGTAGGGGAGCCCCAGCCCTCTCACCCGAAAGAGTGGTGGAGGCGGGGCGGCCGGGGAACACGTAGGCTCGGCGTACCGACCTACGCGGACGACGCGGACGTGACCGTGCGGACGCGACGACGCACCGACCCTCAGGAGTGACCGTGATTCCCGGTGGTGGCCAGCCCAACATGCAGCAGCTTCTCCAGCAGGCCCAGAAGATGCAGCAGGATCTCGCCCGAGCCCAGGAGGAGCTGGCCGCCACCGAGGTCGAGGGCCAGGCGGGCGGCGGTCTGGTCAGGGCGACCGTCACCGGCTCCGGCGACCTGCGCGGCCTGGTGATCGACCCCAAGGCGGTCGACCCGGAGGACACCGAGACGCTGGCCGACCTGATCGTCGCCGCCGTGCAGGCCGCCAACGACAACGCGCAGCAGATCCAGCAGGCCAAGCTCGGCCCGCTGGCGCAGGGCATGGGCGGCATGCCGGGCCTGGGCTTCTGAGCCCCGGCACCCGGCGGGCTTACCAAGGCCCGCCCCTGCCACTACCGTAAGAATCAAGCACCGCCGAGAAGGGCGTTCCGTTGTACGAAGGCGTGGTTCAGGACCTCATCGACGAACTGGGCAGGCTGCCCGGCGTCGGTCCCAAGAGCGCGCAGCGGATCGCCTTCCACGTCCTCCAGGCCGAGCCGACGGACGTCCGCCGGCTCGCGCACGCCCTCCTGGAGGTCAAGGAGAAGGTCAGGTTCTGCGCCGTCTGCGGCAACGTGGCGCAGCAGGAGCAGTGCAACATCTGCCGGGACGCCCGCCGCGACCTGACCGTCATCTGCGTGGTCGAGGAGCCGAAGGACGTCGTGGCGATCGAGCGGACGCGCGAGTTCCGCGGCCGCTACCACGTCCTCGGCGGGGCGATCAGCCCCATTGAGGGCGTCGGCCCGGACGACCTGCGCGTCCGCGAGCTGCTGGCGCGGCTCGCGGACGGCACGGTCACCGAGCTGATCCTCGCGACCGACCCGAACCTGGAGGGCGAGGCCACCGCGACGTACCTGGCGCGGATGCTCAAGCCCATGGGCCTGAGGGTGACCCGGCTCGCGAGCGGGCTTCCGGTCGGCGGCGACCTGGAGTACGCGGACGAGGTGACGCTCGGCCGCGCCTTCGAGGGGCGCAGGCTGCTGGATGTATGACGACGAACCAGCCCACGCGTGGGTGCTCCGAGGAAGGCGGCTCGATGTCTGACCCCACACTGCACTCCGTCGCGCAGGACCCGGACGACTTCGCGGTCCAGATCGCCGACTCCGTCGAGAGCTTCATCGTCGCGACCACCGAGGTCGCCAGGGGCGACGAACCGGACAGCGCGGTGCCCTTCCTGCTCCTGGAGGTCTCCCAGCTCCTCCTGGCGGGCGGCCGGCTCGGCGCGCACGAGGACATCCTCCCGGAGGAGCAGTACGAGACGGACATCGGCCCGGAGCCGGACGTGGACGACCTGCGCGAGCGATTCGCCGCCCTCCTGGACCCGGTCGACGTCTTCTCGGAGGTCTTCGACCCGTACGAGCCCCGCAAGGCGCCGATCCCGGCCCGGATCTCGGACAACCTGGCCGACATCGTCGCCGACCTGCGCCACGGCCTGGCCCACTACCGGGCGGGCCGGACCAGCGAGGCCCTGTGGTGGTGGCAGTTCTCGTACTTCTCCAACTGGGGTCCCACCGCCTCCGCCACCCTCCGCGCCCTCCAGTCCCTCGTCGCCCACGTCCGCCTCGACCAGCCGCTGGCGGCCCTGGACGGCCTCGACACGGACGAGGACCTGACCGAGGACGACCTCGCGGAGGAGGCGGGCCGGGTGATGATCCAGGAGATCGCGGGACCGCTGGGGCTGAAGTCGCTGCGGAGCTGAGGGCCGCCCGACGGGGCCTTTCGCACGGGTGATCACGTACTGAGCGGCTTGTCTCAGCATGCGATACCTCGTAGGCGTTTTCGAGTCCCTCGATAGACTGAGCCGATCGCAGCACCGGCTGCGGCACAGACCGAGCGAGGAGCGCACGTGGGCCTTGTCGTGCAGAAGTACGGAGGCTCCTCCGTTGCCGATGCCGAAGGCATCAAGCGCGTCGCCAAGCGGATCGTGGACGCCAAGAAGAACGGCCACCAGGTGGTCGTCGTGGTTTCCGCGATGGGCGACACGACGGACGAGCTGATCGATCTCGCCGAGCAGGTATCCCCGATCCCTGCCGGACGCGAGTTCGACATGCTGCTGACCGCCGGAGAGCGGATCTCCATGGCCCTGCTGGCCATGGCGATCAAAAACCTGGGGCACGAGGCCCAGTCGTTCACCGGCAGCCAGGCCGGTGTCATCACCGACTCGGTCCACAACAAGGCGCGCATCATTGATGTCACGCCGGGCCGCATCCGCACCGCCCTCGACGAGGGCAACATCGCCATCGTCGCCGGCTTCCAGGGCGTGTCCCAGGACAAGAAGGACATCACCACCCTGGGCCGCGGCGGCTCCGACACCACGGCCGTGGCGCTCGCCGCCGCGCTCGACGCCGAGGTCTGCGAGATCTACACCGACGTCGACGGCGTGTTCACCGCCGACCCGCGCGTGGTGAAGAAGGCGAAGAAGATCGACTGGATCTCCTTCGAGGACATGCTGGAGCTCGCCGCCTCCGGCTCCAAGGTGCTGCTGCACCGCTGCGTCGAGTACGCGCGTCGCTACAACATCCCGATCCACGTCCGTTCGTCCTTCTCGGGACTCCGGGGCACATGGGTCAGCAACGAACCGCAAGGAGCCCAGAAGGTGGAGCAGGCCATCATCTCGGGTGTCGCCCACGACACCTCCGAGGCGAAGATCACCGTCGTCGGCGTGCCGGACAAGCCGGGCGAGGCCGCGGCCATCTTCCGGGCCGTCGCGGACGCCGAGATCAACATCGACATGATCGTGCAGAACGTGTCCGCCGCCGCCACCGGCCTCACCGACATCTCCTTCACCCTCCCCAAGGCCGAGGGCCACAAGGCCATCGACGCCCTGGAGAAGGCGAAGGGCTCGATCGGCTTCGACTCGCTGCGCTACGACGACCAGATCGGCAAGATCTCCCTGGTCGGCGCCGGTATGAAGACCAACCCGGGCGTCACCGCGGACTTCTTCCGCGCGCTCTCCGACGCGGGCGTGAACATCGAGCTGATCTCGACCTCCGAGATCCGCATCTCGGTCGTCACCCGCGCCGACGACGTCAACGAGGCCGTGCGCGCCGTGCACACCGCCTTCGGCCTGGACAGCGACTCGGACGAGGCCGTCGTCTACGGGGGCACCGGACGGTGACCCGGAAGCCGGCGTCCGCGGTCGTGGAGACGACGGCGGGCGTCGGCTCCGTGATGCCGGTCCTGTGACGGACCGGCCCCGGCCTTCTCTCCCCCGGCCTTCTGCCCCCGGCCCTCTTCCTCCCCGGCGCGGTCGTGCCCCGATGAGCACGGCGGGCCGCCGCCGTCCGCGCCCGGCCCCCGTGCCCCGGCTCTCCTCCTCCGTCGCTCCGGGCCCCCGCGGAACGCTGAACAGTCGTCACGGTCTTGTGGAACGTGTGAACAAGCTGTGAGCAATTAACTGTCAGAAACCCCTTGAACTGCGGTGATGCCGTGGTTGACGATGCTCTTCCCCTTTTCCGCAACCAGAAGTTGAACAAGGCGCGTCTTTGCGGGCACTCACGGCCACGGTGCGAGGGGCACATCGGGGAAGCGGAGCGGGCGGCCCATCGGGGCATCGGGGGAGAACGGTTACGCATGAGGACGAACAACCCGCCGTCGGAAAAGACGGCGTGCGCGTACAACCCTGCCGGGGGGAACCGGGTCCAACAGGCGTGGCAAAGGTACTCGACATCGCGACCATTGCCCCGCCAGGCGGCGGGGGCACGGCGGTGCTCCCCGCGCGGAGCGTCCCCGTCGGCGCCGTACGCGGCTCCGCGTCCGGCCTGTTCGGGCGTCCGCGCGCACTCGACGGGGTGCCGGTGATCGCCTCCGTGTCCACCGCTTCCCGGGCCACGGAGGTGGACGGCATCCCTTCGCCCCGCACGAGCGCCGAAGGCTCCCCGGCCGTCGGCACCACCGTCGATCACCTCACCGAGACCTACCGCGCCCACTACCGGTCGCTGCTCGGTCTCGCCGCACTGCTCCTCGACGACACGGCCTCCTGCGAGGACGTGGTCCAGGAGGCGTTCATCCGCGTCCACTCGGCCCGCAAGCGGGTGCGTGAGCCCGAGAAGACGCTCGCCTACCTGCGCCAGACCGTCGTGAACCTCTCCCGGTCCACGCTGCGCCGCCGCATCCTCGGCCTCAAGCTCCTGTCCAAGCCGATGCCGGACATGGCCAGCGCGGAGGAGGGGGCGTACGACCTGCTGGAGCGCGACGACCTGATCAAGGCGATGCGCGGCCTCCAGCGGCGGCAGCGCGAGGTGCTCGTCCTGCGGTACTTCGCGGACATGACCGAGGTCCAGGTCGCCGAGACGCTGGGGATATCCCTGGGTTCGGTGAAGGCGTACGGCTCGCGGGGCATCGCGGCGCTGCGCGTCGTGATGGGAGCGACGTCATGAGCGGAGTGCGCGACGGGAACGGGACGCCCCCCGAGGAGGGCGCCGTTCCGGAGGACGGAGTGTCACCGGGGGACGCCGTGTCACAGGAAGAGGGCATGCCACCGGAGGAAGCCGCGTCGGAGGAAGCCGCGTCGGCGGAAGCCGCGTCGGCGGGAGACGGCGCGTCGGCGGGAGACAGGGCGCCGGCGGGAGGCAGGGCGCCGGCGGGGAACGGTGCGCCGGCCGGGGACGGTCTGTCGGCGGCGGAGTACGGGGTCCTCGGGAGCCGTGGGATCGTCGGGAGTTCCGGGGCCGCCCGGAGCCCCGGGTCCCGGGTCCGGGAAGAACGTGACGAGCTGAGTGGACGGCGCATGAGGAAGATCGAGCCCGGACCCGGCGAGAGCGACGGCGACGACGAGCTGGCGCTGCGGCGGATGCTCCAGGGCGCCGTCGCGGGACTGGACCCCTCTCCCGGCTCGCTGGAACACCTGCGCCGCGCCGTGCCCGCCCGGCGTGCCCGCAAGCGGCAGGCCCTCGTGGGCGCCGCGGCCGCCGCGGTCCTCATCGGAACGGCCGTTCCCGCCTTCGTGCACGTCGCCGCCTCCGGGGGCACCACCACCGCCAGCCCCGTGAACGCGGGCCACGGCGAGGAGACCCAGGGCGGCACCGGCATCGAGACCGGGGTCGAGGGCGGCAAGAGCGCCAGGACTCCCACGAGCAGTGCCTCCCCGACGGGGGCCGGGGCCGACGATCCCTCCGGCAGGCCGCGGCGGTCCGGAACGGGCCCCGCGGACGACGGCCCGGAGAACGCGCAGAGCCCGGCCGCCGGTGCCGGCCGGTGCACCGCCGGCCAGCTCGGCGTCAGCGCCGCGTACGCCGGAGGGGCCGACGCCGACGGCAAGGTGCACGGCGGCTTCCGCGTCGCCAACGTCTCCGGCCGTTCCTGCCGCGTGGACGGCGCCGGTCTCATCGGCTTCGAGGCCCGGGGGGCGGCCGATCCGGGCCGCATCTCGGTGATCCGGCACGCTTCCGGCGACGGGAGCGGACTGCCCGCCCCCTCGCGGGAGTCGTCCACGCTCCTCCTGAAGCCGAACGGCTCCTACGAGGTGAGGTTCGTCTGGGTGCCGAGCGAGACCTGTCCGGCGACGGGGACCACTCCCACCCCCACGCCGACCGTTCCGAGCGAGCCCCCGACCACCCCGCCCGCGACGACCACCCCGTCGGCCGAGCCGGACAGCCCCGGCCCCACCCCGGGCACCGGATCCGGCGGTGCCGGTGGCGCCGACGGCGGTCCCGGCCCGGAAGCGGGTGCGGGTGCGGGTGCGGAGGGCGGTCCGGCCCCCCAGCTAATCCGCGCGGACGACGCCCCGGCGGCCGGCAGCGTCGTGGTCGGTCACACCGCCGAGCCAGGCGGCCCCTCCGCGTCGGTGACCATCCCCTCCGCCTGTTACGGCACCCTCTACCGCACAGGGCTCCTGGGCGCCTCCTGAGAAGGGAGCCGCCGGGACCCCGCGGACCCGGCGCCCCGTCGCGGAACGCGTCCGGGACCCCGCACCCCGGCGGCCCCGTCGCGGAAGCGCGGGGCACGCCGGACCGGCGGACCGCCGGTCTGATCCGGCGCCCGGACAAAGCCCGGCGCCCGGACAAAGCCCGGCGCCCGGACAAAGCCCGGCGCCCGGGCCCGCCCGTCGTCCCGCCCGGTTCCTACAGGCCCAGGGCCTCGTCGCGGGACGCCTCCGCCTCGCGGCGCACGAGGCGGAACCACATGAAGAGGACGAAGCCGGCGAAGACGAACCACTCCGCCGTGTAGCCGAGGTTCTGGAACGCCTTCGCGTCCAGGCCCGTGCCCGCGGCGGCCGCCGCCGGGACCGGGGTGAGCCCGGCGGGGGAGTCCGTGAGGGTGACCCAGGCGTCGTAGACGTCGTCCGACACCACGTTCACCAGGGCCGCCGCGCTGATCATGCCGAGCTGCCCCTCCGGCAGCCCGCCCGCCGTGCGCACGCCCTTCGTGCCCGGGTTCTCCGACGCCTGGAGCGCGCCCACCACCGTGACCTCGCCGGACGGCGGAGCGGGCGCCTTCGCGCCCGTGGGCAGCCACCCCCGGACCACCGGCAGGGACCGGCCGCCGTCCGTCCGCAGCAGCGTCAGGACGTACGAGCCGTTCCTGCCGTCCAGCTCGCGGTCCGGCACCAGGAACTGCTCCCCGAAACGCCCGCGCGCCTCCGCCGGGCGGCCCGAGGTCTCCTTGTCCACCGGCAGCAGGGAGTCCAGCGGCTCGGCCTTCAGCGTGCTCGCGGGGGGCCGGTTCCCGGCCTCTCGGTGGGAGTCGACGCGGTCCTCGAACTTCCCCAGTTGCCAGGTCCCCATGAAGACGCAGAACGGGATCGCGAGGAGGACGAAGACGTTGATCCCCCACCAGCGGGGTGTTCTCAGGAACCGGTACACCCCCCCACGGTACGCAAGACGGCTCAGCTCCCCGCCGTCCGGGTCCCCGTGTCCACCACCCCGACCTCCGTGTCCGCCGCCCCGGCCCCCGTGTCCACCGGCCGGGTCCCCAGGTGCTTCGCGGCGAACGCGAGGTCCAGGGCGACCTGCTTGATCCGCTCCTCCACCACCAGGGAGCCGTGGCCCGCGTCGTACCGGTACACCTCGTGGACCGCGCCCCGGGCCGCGAGCCGGTCGACGTAGTTGTCGATCTGGCGGATCGGGCAGCGCGGGTCGTTGACGCCGGCCGAGATGTGCACCGGCGCCTTCACCGCGTCCACATACGTCAGCGGCGACGAGGCCGCGTACCGCTCGGGCACTTCTTCCGGAGAGCCGCCCAGGAGCGTCCGGTCCAGGGCCTTCAGGGCCTCCATCTCGTCCTCGTACGCCGTCACGTAGTCCGCGACCGGGACCGCCGCGAGGCCGACCGACCAGGAGTCCGGCCGGGTGCCCAGGCCGAGGAGCGTGAGGTAGCCGCCCCACGAGCCGCCGGAGAGGACCAGCCGCTCCGGGTCCGCGAGCCCGCTCGCCACCGCCCACGCGCGCACCGCCTCGATGTCCTCCAGCTCGATCAGGCCGACCCGGTGCTTGAGCGCGTCCGTCCACTCCCGGCCGTACCCCGTCGAGCCCCGGTAGTTCACCCGCACCACCGCGTATCCGTGGTCCAGCCAGGCCGCCGGGCCCGACGCGAAGGCGTCGCTGTCGTGCCAGGCCGGACCGCCGTGCACCTCGAAGACCGTGGGGAACGGCCCCGCGCCCTCCGCCGGGCGCTGCACGAGCGCGTGGACCCTGCCGCCGGGCCCGTCCACCCACACGTCCTCCACCGGTACCGACGGCGGCGCCTTCGGGCCGGGCGGGTCGAGGACGACGGCACCGGTCGTGGAGCGCACCACCGGCGGCTCGGCGGCCGAGGACCACAGGTACTCCACGCTCCCGTCCGGCCGGGCCGTCGCGCTCGACACGGAACCGGCCGGGGTCTCCACCCGCACCAGCGCGCCGGTGGCGATCTCGTACCGCCACAGCTCGCTGCGGGCCTCGTAGCCGTGCACGATCAGCAGGCCCGAACCGTCCGGGTACCACTCCGCCGACACGTCGCCCGGCAGGTCGAGCCGCAGGTCCGTCTCGGTGCCCGTCGCCACGTCCCAGAGCATCGGCTCCCACCGTCCGCGCCGCTGGTGGCCGACGAGCAGCCGGGTGTCACCGGCGGCCGGCGCGAAGCCGAGGACCGTGAGCCCCAGCTCCTCCGTACCGCCCTTGGTGTCGTCCAGCTCCGCCACCACGCTCGCGTCCGAGGCGCGCAGCACCCGCAGCGCCGAGTGCATCGCGTCCCCGTGCTCGGTGTGCTCGATCGCGATCAGCGAGCCGTCGTACGACAGGTCCCCGACCCCGGCCGACTCCCGGTGCCGGTAGATCTCGACCGGGGCGGCGGCCCCGGGGCGTACGAGATGGACCGTCGAGCCGTCCTCGTCCGTGGAGCGGCCCACCACGAGCGTGCCCTCCCGGCCGACGGCCAGACCGGCCGGATAGGAGGGGGCCAGGTCCGGCACGGCCGGCTCGTCCGCGCCGCCCGCGAACGGCTGCCGCATCCACACCCCGAACTCGTCCCCGTCGGTGTCGGCGAACCACCAGATCCACTCGCCGTCCGGGGACAGCGTCCCGTCCGTCGTCCCGTTGGGCCGGTCCGTGACCTGCCGCTGCTCCCCGGTCGCCCGGTCCCACGCGTACAGCTCGTACGTCCCCGTCGCGTTGGACACGAACAGTGAACGGTCCGGGGCCTCCTCGGCCCATTCGGGCAGGGAGACGCGGGGTGCCCGGAAGCGCTGCTCCCAGACGGGGGTGTCGAATTCCTTGCTCTCGGTAGTCATGGCATCCATCATGCTCCGCGCGGCCGACAATCGGGTCGCGGTCTCCGCAGCCTGTGGATAACCTCGCCGGCATGTACTCTCCGACCCCCGAGGACTGGCACGAGGCGAACCGTGCGAGGTGGGACGAGCGCGTCCCGATACACGCCGCCAGCCCCTACTACGACCTCGACGCCTTCCGCGCCGGCAAGGACGCCCTGCGGGACTTCGAGCTCGCGGAGGTCGGCGACGTCACCGGACGCACCCTGCTCCACCTCCAGTGCCACATCGGTCTCGACACCCTCTCCTGGGCCCGGCACGGCGCCTCCCACGTCGTCGGCCTGGACTTCTCCGAGCCCGCCGTCGAGACGGCCCGTTCGCTCGCCGCCGACCTGGGCCTCACCCAGGACCGGGCCGCCTTCGTCGCCGCCGACGTGTACGACGCGGCCGGGGCCGTCCCCGACAGCTCGTACGACATCGTCTACACCGGCGTCGGGGCCCTGTGCTGGCTTCCCGACCTCGATCGCTGGGCGGAGACCGCCGCCTCGCTCGTCGCCCCCGGCGGCTTCCTCTACGTGGCCGAGTTCCACCCGTTCACCGACTCGCTGGACGACGAGACCGGCGGCCGGGTCGTGCACGACTACTTCGTCCGCGACCCGTGGGTGGACACCACGCCCGGCACGTACGCCGACCTCGCCGCCCCCACCGTCCACAACCGCAGCGTGGAGTGGGTGCACCCGGTCGGCGAGGTCGTCACGGCGCTCGCGCGGGCGGGCCTGCGCATCGAGTTCCTGCACGAGCACGACGTCTCGCTCGTCCCCCGCTACGGCACGCTCCAGCGGCACGAGGACGGCTACTACCGCTTCCCGGCGGACCGTCCCCGCGTCCCGCTGATGTACTCGGTCAAGGCGTCCCGCCCGGTCTGAGGCCCCGGTTCCATCCGGACCGATCCCCTCGGCCCCCGCCCGGAACCGGTGGGGCGGAATGTCTGCGATGCGGAGTTGGTCGCGGTGCGGGGGAGCCCACGGCGCACGGATCGGCGCCGCACGCGCCCCTCCCGTGACGAATTCCCCGGTATCCCCGCGTCCCCTCCGCCGATCCCTGGTAAACCCGGGAGGTCGGTTCCGGGCCGCAGGGGTCCCGGGAGCACCACGGCGCGCGGGTCGGGGGAAGGACGGGGGATGACAGGACAGCCACGGGGGAGCGGGCACCCGACCGGAGGCGGGGCCGGGACCGTGCCCCGGACCGGGGCACCCCCCGGGAGCGAACTGGTGTGGGGCGAGCCCGTGACCGCCGACCAGCTCGCCGCGGCCGAACGCGGATACGCGGGCTGCGGGCCGGACGAGCGGCTCCTGTGGGAACGGCTCTCCGTCTTCGAGGGCGCCTTCGACCGGGACGCCGTCCGCGCGGTGTGCGCCTCCGGCACGCTCCCCCCGGCACGGGTGGGGGCGGCCCTCGACCGGCTCGCCCCCCTCGCGCTCCTGCCCGTCGACGACCTCTTCGAGGGCGAGCGGGCCACGGCCCGCTACTGGATGCCGCACCCCCTGCGCGCGGTGGGCGCACGCCGGCTCACCGAACGCGGCGACCGCCCGGCCGTCGTCCTCCGCCACCGCCGGTGGTGCGCGCGGCTCGCCCGGCGGGCCGCCGACCACTGGCAGGACGGACGCCACCTCGACGCCCGCGACCTCGCCCTCCGGGAACTCCCCGACCTGGCCGTCGCCATGGACCCGACGACCACACCGCCGTCCCCGTACGCCGGGGCCGGCCCGGCCGTCGGGATCGTGGTCTCCCTGTGGTTCCTGTGGGTGGCCTGCGGGCGGGTCGAGGAGGGCCGGGCCCGCCTGCGGCACGCCCTCGCCCTGCACCCCGGGCCGCCGCCGGCCCGCGCCCTGTGGCTCGCCGCCTACCTGGAACTGGAGGCGGGCCGTCCGGCGGACGCCGACCCGCTCCTCGTCCGGGCGCGGGCGGCGGCCGAGCGGGACGGCGACGGCCGCTGCCTGGGCCTGCTCGCCCACCTGCGCGGCACGGCCGACCTCTTCCGGGGACGCACGCGCGCGGCGGCGGACGGATTCCGCGAGGCGCTGGCCCTGACGGGCGAGGACCCGGACCTCGGGCCGACCCGGGAGCTGTGCTGGTCCGCGCTCGCGCTCTCCCTCGGCCGCACCGACCCGGAGGCGGCACGGAAGGCCCTGGACCGGCTGCCGTCCGAACGGTCCGGGCGGCGGGCCGGGGAGGGCGAGGCCCTGTGGGCCGACGCGTGGGCGCACCAGGCGCGTGCCGGGCTCCTCGCCCGGGACGGGGAGGGGGAGCGGGCCGTCGGGCACGCCCGGTGGGCGCTCCGGAGCCACTTGGCGCTCGGTTCGGCGTCCGGCGCGTCCGGCGCGGCCGAACTCCTCGCCGAACTGCGGCTCATGACCGGGGAGCCCGTGTCCGCCGCCCGCCTCCTGGGCGCCGTGGACGTGCTGCGGACCTCCGTCTTCGGGGACGCGTACCGCCCGGCGGCGTCCTGCGCGGCGTCACGGGACCGCAGCCGGAGGGCGCTCGGGAAGGCGCTCGACGGGGCGGAACTGCGCCGGGCGTACGAAGAGGGCGCGCACCTGGGTCTGTTCGCTCTCGCGGAAGCCCCTTAGGGGGCCGGGGCCGGGGCCGAAGGCGGGACGGCGGGACCGGGGTCCTCGACGGGCTCGCCCCGTATCCCCGTGTCCCGTGCCCTCGTGCCCCCGTACCTCCGCACCGCGCCGTCCCCCGCCCGGACGCGGATCTCAGGAGAGCCAGGACATCCCGATGATCAGGAAGACCACGAAGGCGATGGCCCCGGCCACGGCGGCCGTCTTGCGCGGGCGCCGCCGGGAGAGTTCCGCGAGCCCGCCACCGGTACCGGTGGACGTACCGGCGGGACGCTCGCGCCGCCGGGAAGGAGGCGCGGCGGCGAACCCGGGGCCGGTCGCCGGCGGCGGGGTCGGGACGGTCGCGTGCGGGGGCAGGGGCGCGGGCCCGGCGGCGGCGGGCGGCGGCCCGGCGGGACGGTGCTGCGGGGCGGGGGACCGGGCCGGGGCGGGACGCCCGTAGGAACGCCAGGCGCCGGAGGAGAACCAGTCGGCGATCGCCTGCGCGGACGGCCGCTGCTCGGGCTGCTTGGCCAGCAGGCTCAGCAGGTACGACTCGAACTCGGGCGGCAGCGCCACCCCGAGGTGCGCGGGCGGGGTCGGCGGGGTGTCGATGTGCTGGTACAGCAGGGCCGTCGCGGTGTCCGCCCGGAACGGGGGTCTGCCGGTCAGGAGCTGGTAGAGCACACAGCCCAGCGAGTACACGTCGGAGGCGGACGAGGCGGGCTGTCCGAGGGCCCGCTCGGGCGCGAGGTAGAGGCCCGTGCCCACGATCTGCCCCGTCGTCGTGAGCGCCGCCGAGGGGTCGTCCACGAAGCGGGCGATGCCGAAGTCGGCCAGCTTCACCGTGCCTTCGGCGTCGATGAGCAGGTTGCCCGGCTTGATGTCCCGGTGCACCACGCCCTGGCGGTGCGCGGCCGCGAGTCCGGCGGCGGCGTGCGCGGCGACCACGGCGACCCGATCGGGCGGCAGGATCAGGGGCTCGGACGGGCTTCCGGCGAGGCTGTCGCCCTCGACCAGCTCCATGACGAGGAACAGCTTCCCGTCCCACGTGCCGAAGTCGAAGACGCCCACCACGTGCGGGTGGCTCAGCCGGGCGGCGGTCTGGGCCTCCAGGCGGAACCGGTCCCCCGCGGAGGGGTCGGCCGCGTTCGCCAGCATCAGCTTCACGGCCACGGCCCGGCCGAGGACCTCGTCGGTGGCCTGCCACACCTCGCCCATGCCGCCCCGGCCGATACACACGTGAAGCCGATATCGGTCCGCGACCAGCACCTGGAGACCACCCTTTCGAAGATCGATCAACCTCTCGGACGAGGACCAGCGTAGAGCCGTGCGGCCGCGGCCCTCGCCGCGCTCCCCTCTTCCCGGGGCCCCCGCCGTGCACGGCGTCCGTGGCACGGGTGAACGGGAGGTGGCCCCGGGCGACTAGCATCGCGCTCCGGGACTGCTGTCGACGGACGGCGGACACGGGACGGAGTGGAACGTGGCACGACCCCGTATGGGTGTGGCGGTACTGACGATGGGCACGCGCCCCACCGAGCTGCGGGCGCTGCTCGACGCCGTGGCGGACCAGGACGAGCCGGCCGCCCGGATCGTGGTCGTCGGCAACGGCACGGGATCGCTGCCGGAACTGCCCGAGGGCGTGATCGGGGTCGAGCTCCCGGAGAACCGGGGGGTGTCGGGCGGCCGGAACGTGGCGATCGAGACGCTGCGCGGGTTCGGCGACGTCGACGTGGTGGTGGACCTCGACGACGACGGCCTCCTCGTGGACCGGGACGTCTTTCGCCGCCTGGCGGACCTGTACGAGGCGGACCCGGACCTCGGCATCGTCTCGTTCCGCATCGCGGACGAGACCGGCGAGACCCAGCGCCGCCACGTTCCCCGGCTCGGCGCGAAGGACCCCCTGCGCGGCGGGGAGGTGACGACCTTCCTCGGCGGCGGCCACGGCCTGTCGATGCGGATGCTCGACCGGATCGGCGACTGGCCGGAGGACTTCTTCTTCACCCACGAGGAGACCGACCTCGCCTGGCGCGCCCTCGACGCGGGCTGGAAGGTCCTGTACGCGCCGGAACTCCTCCTCCAGCACCCGAGGACCAGCCCCGCCCGGCACGCCGTCTACTACCGGATGACCGCCCGCAACCGCGTCTGGCTGGCCAAGCGCAACCTGCCGGCCCCCCTCGTCCCCGTCTACCTCGGCGTCTGGACCCTCCTCACCGTGGCGCGCACCCGCTCCCTCCCGGGCCTCGGGGCCTGGTTCGCCGGCTTCGCGGAGGGCGTCCGCCGCTCCGGCGGCCCCCGGACCCCGATGCGCTGGTCCACGGTCCTCCGCATGACGAAGCTGGGCCGTCCCCCGGTCATCTGACGGGTTCCGGGAGGGCCGTCCCCCGGAACCAGGAGCGGGCGCGCGGCCCCTCCCGCGTCACCGTCGGGCCGACGGGTCCGGGCCACCGCGACCGTCCGCCCGGGGGGACGGCGTCCCGTGCCCCTCCCGGTCGTCCGGACGGCCGCCCTGCGGGGGAACGGCCCCGAGCCGCGCCTCCCGCCCGGGCGTCCCCGTGCCGCCCCGCCCGGTGCCCCGCCGGAGGAGGCGGGGGAGGGCCGCGTAGAAGCGGTCGGGCAGGAACACCGCGTCCGCGACGATCATCGTGGCCGAGAAGAGGGGCAGCCCCAGGACCACCGCGATGCCGACGTGCATGCCCAGCAGTACGGCGAGAACGGGGTACTTGAGACGGCCGAAGAGCACGAACGGGAAGGCGACCTGGGTGAGAACCGTCAGGTAGGCGACGACCGCCGTCGCGAGCGGGTACTGATCCATGGCCCGGGAGAGCGCGGGCCACGGCTGGAAGAGCTCCAGGCCCAGCACGTGGTGGAGCGCGGTGCCGTCGGCCCAGAAGGAGCCCTGGACCTTGTACAGGCCGGCCGATCCGTACAGAAGACAGATCTGGGCCGCGATCACGAGGACACCGCAGTTGTGCACCACGGTGACCAGCGTGGCGCGGGCCGCCCTCAGCTCCTGGACCACGGGGCCGCGCGACCGTGCCGGCGCGTCGTCCGGACGGGACGCCCTGGTCCGTTCCCTGCGCGAGTCCACGGACCAGCGCCGGCCGCACGCGGTGAGCACGAGGTAGAGGGCCATCAGCAGGAGGAGGTTGTCGCCCCCGTCCGTCATGAAGATCGCCCTGGCGTGGAAGGAGGCCACCACGGCGGCGAAGGCCACGGACGTGGCCCGGGTCCGCCAGCCCAGCATGAACAGCGCGGACGTCACGAGGGCCAGCGCGTAGCAGGACTCGAAGTAGGCGCGGCTGTCCGACAGGATCAGAAGGCTGTACCAGCCCGTCTGGTCGAAGAGCTGTGCCGCCAACGAGGGTGTCCACGGGGAACCGGGCCCCCACATCTCGTGCCGGTGCGGGAACTCCCTCAGGAGGAAGACCAGGTAGAGCAGCCCGTAGCCGATACGCAGGACCGACGTGGCGTACAGGGACACCGGCCGGCCGGTGAGCAGGCTCCGGAGGGCGTCGGTCCGGGCGAGGAGCCGGCGGTGGAGGGTGCCGGGAGCCCGTGTCCTCCGCTCCGCCGCCCCGTCCGGCGCGGCCGTGAGTTCGCGGACCTGTTCACTTCCCACGGGGAGTCACCTTCCACCAGGGCAGGAGCCGGTTCTCCACCGGCGCCGGAGACCGGTGCCCGGCTGCGCTGCCGGGCGCGGCGACGGGCGTGGTGACGACCCGGAGCTGGATGAAGTCGAACGTGCCTCCGCGATGGCGGGCGACGCGGTCGGCGGCGATGTTGCCCAGGTACTTCCGCATCATCACGGCCCGGTCCGAGCGCGCCGTGTCGTCCGCCCCGTGTGTCTCGACGTAGGAGGCCCACGCGCGGCGCAGGAGGTTCTGGGCCGTGTGGCTGGGAAAGGGATCGTGCTCGACCGCCGCGCGGTCCAGGGCGGACAGGTCGGTCCAGGGGCCGACCCGCGACGATCCGTCGGACGCGGTGTGCGCGGTCCTCGCCCACACCCGCCGGTTCACGGATTCGGGATTGGGGGCGAAGAGCCGCCAGTTCTGTTCGAAGAGGGGGTACACCCACGCGTCGACCTGGCGGCCGTACCGCTTCGAGACGGGGTTGGGCGGCGTCACGTGGAGGAAGACGGCGCCGAGATGGACCAGGGTCACCACCAGGCACACGAGGACGGCGGCGTGCAACCCCGCCCTCACGGCCCGGACACCCGCGGACCGGCTGCCGGGAGGGCCGGCGTCGTCGTGCCGCTCCTCCGGGAGCGGACCCGCGTCGGGGCGTCGGCCCTCCCTCACGTGCGCTGAACCCATTCCGCTCGACACCGCCCGCCTCACCCTCTCGTGTCCGCCGCCCGCCGCCCGCCGCCCGCCGCCCGGGCTCTCCGGGGACCGGGCGCCGGCGGCGCGTGGCGGGATCGAGGAGTTCCGCCACGCGCCGCCGCCCGGTCCACGGGCCTCTCGCGACCCGTCGACTAGCCCTCGTGGACCTTCCGGCCCTCGGACTTCGGCGCGTCGCCGTAGCCGTAGCCGTCGTCCCCGCCGGGCTGGTCGCCGTGGCCGTGGTCCGGTACCCCGGGCGCGCCCTGATGTTCGTGGTCGGGCTTGCCGCCGTGGTCGGGCTTGCCTCCGTGGTCCGGCTTGCCGCCGTGGTCCGGTCCGCCGTGCTCGTCCGGCTTGCCGTCGTGGCCACCGTGCTGGCCCCCGGTGTTTCCGGCCGTGTTGCCCGACGTGTTGCCGGAGGTGTTCCCCGAGGTGACGTTGTTCCCCGCCGTGTTGCCCGCGATGTTCCCGGCAGTGGTGCCGGCCGTGATGTTGACGAGGGGCCCGCCCAGGAGCCCGCCGCTGACCAGACCGCCACCGATCACCCCGGTGGTGGTGCCGGTCGTCGTCCCGGTGGTGGTTCCGGTGGTCGTTCCGGTGGTGGTGCCGGTCGTGGTGCCGGTCGTCGTTCCGCTCGTGGTGCCGGTCGAGCACGAGCCGAGGAAGATCCGGTTGGTGTCGAGCGTCACGGCACCGTTACGGGCCAGCGCCCGGCCCTCGATGTTCGTCCCCGTGGTCACGTGGATGTCCGTCAGCGCCATGATGGTGCCCACGAAGGTGGAGTTCGTCCCGAGGGTGGCCGAACTGCCGATCTGCCAGTACACATTGCACGGCGAAGCGCCGTTCGTCAGGAGCACCCGGCTGGAGGACGCCGTCGTCAGGGCTTCCGGAATCTGGAACACCCAGACGGAATTCGGGTTGCCCCCGGCGTCCAGGATCAGGTCACCGGTGAGCCCGACGCCGGAGGAAGCGGTGTAGACGCCCGGAAGCAGCGTGGTGCCATTGCCGATCCCCGCCGCGAGCGCGAAGTCCGTGGCCTGACCCGCCGCGTTGTTGTACGCCGTGACCAGGTCGGACTTGGCCTGGAGCGCCACGGCGTCGGCGGCGTGCACGGCACCGAGCACTTCGCCGGGCGGGAATCCGGTGATGGCCGGGTTCGGGTGCGTTCCCAGGTCGTGGCTGATCACCGTGGGACCGGTGTTGGTGACTCCCGCACCCGCGAGAACGGAGAAGCTCGCCGCCGTGGCCAGCGGCACGGGCGTGGCGATGGCCACCGCCTGGGCGGGCGCCAGGGCCACCATCGCGGCGGCGACCGTCGCGGCGAGGGCCGAGGCCAGCAGACCGGGCAAGGTGCGGCGACGCGCCACCTCGGGGATTTTCAGCATCATCAAGGGGCCATTTTCTGTGAGGGCCGTGGCATGCCGGGCCCTGACCGAACGCCCGGAGAGCCTTGATCTTGATGGTGAATATTACGGAGGGAACTGACGGAGGCCAGGTCAAAAAGGGGAGAGTTGCGTTCGTCGGTAATTAAACCCTCGAATGCAGGGCAAATATTAAGGAATTCATATTTCCGATCATCCGGCACGTTCGCCCGGATGGGAGGCTCCTCCCCGGGGCTGCCTTCCGGCCGTGCCGTCGCCCCGGTGTCGCCTGCCCCCTGTCACCCGCCCGGCTCGCCGGTCCGTCCGTGACGCCGGGCCCCGGGATCGCCACGCCTCGTCCGACCCGCGGTTTTCCCTGATTCCGCCGGTGCGTGACGAGAAGTGCCCTCATGGGCGCGGAGGAAATTCCGCTCGTATGTCGGACGTGAAGGAATTCGAATAACTTCATGTGCTCGAATTCCACGGGCTCGGGGCGGTTCTCGTCGTGGTCCACGGCCGTTCCGCCTCGAACGGAGGGCCCGGGTCGCGCCCGTGGGCCGTGCGACGGCTCGTTCCGCCCGTGGATCACGAACGCCCCACGAGGACCCGCGCCGTCCCCGGCCCCCCGGCCCTCCGCGCCTCCCGACTGAGGAAGGGCTGTCCCGGCGACGGCGGGTGCTCCCGGTCCGGGAATCGGAACCCGCACCCGGACCCACGGCTTCCCAGGCCCCGGAAACCACTCAGGGGCCCGACCCGCTCTCGCGAATCAGGCCCCTGACCTGGTCTTACTGGCTGTCGGGGTGGCGGGATTTGAACCCACGACCTCTTCGTCCCGAACGAAGCGCGCTGCCAAGCTGCGCTACACCCCGATGTCACTGCTCTGCGTGTTCACGTCGCGGCGACATCGATTACTTTAGCCCACGCGCGCGCTCAGGCGAAATCCGGTATCCGGCGGGCGGCGCCGCAGGCCGGGCGGGGGCCGCGCGGTCAGGGGCGGGCCGTCAGCGTGAGGAGGGTGGCCTCGGGGGGGCAGGCGAAGCGGACCGGGGTGAAGCGGTTGGTGCCGCAGCCGGCCGAGACGTGCAGGTACGAGGTGCGGTTCCCGACCGTGTGGGAGGAAAGGCCCTTCACCCGGTCCGTGTCCAGGTCGCAGTTGGTGACGAGCGCCCCGTAGAAGGGGACGCAGAGCTGGCCGCCGTGGGTGTGCCCCGCCAGGATCAGCTCGTACCCGTCCGCCGTGAAGGCGTCCAGGGAGCGCAGGTACGGCGCGTGGACCACGCCCACCGTGAAGTCGGCGTCGGGGTCCGGGCCGCCCGCCACCCGGTCGTACCGGTCGCGCTTGATGTGCGGGTCGTCCAGGCCGGTGAACGCCAGCTCGGCCCCCGAGAGCTTCAGCCGGCCCCGGGTGTTGGTGAGGTCCACCCAGCCCGCCGCGTCGAAGGCGTCCCGCATGCCCTCCCAGGGGTTGTGGACGGCGCCGACGGCCGGCTTGTTGCCGTTGAGGCCGTGGCGGCCCTGCGCCTTCTCCAGCAGGTAGCGGGCGGGGTTGCGCAGCTTGGGGCCGTAGTAGTCGTTGGAGCCGAAGACGTACACGCCCGGGAGTTCCATCAGCGGCCCGAGCGCGTCCAGGACCTCCGGCACCGCCTCCGGGTCGGAGAGGTTGTCGCCGGTGTTGACGACGAAGTCCGGGCGGAGCCCCGCGAGCGACTGGAGCCAGGCCCGCTTCTTGCGCTGACCGCTCACCATGTGGATGTCGGAGACCTGGAGGACCCGCAGGTCGCCCATGCCGCGGGGGAGCACCGGGACCGTCACCCGGCGGAGCCGGAAGGAGCGGGCCTCGAAGCCCGCCGCGTAGACGAGCCCGGCCGCGGCCGTCGCCGTGAGACCTGCCGTGATCTTCAGAGGAATCCCGTACCGTGCGCGCATTCCCCCATCGTCGCAGACCCGTGCGAGGGAAATGCGCGGGCGGTACGGGGGCGGCACCTGCCACACTTGGCCCCATGACCACGCTCAAGGCGAAGCTCCAGGACGACCTCAACGCCGCGATCAGGGAGCGCGACGAACTGCGCTCCTCGACCCTGCGGCTGACCATCACCGCGATCACCAAGGAGGAGGTCGCGGGCAAGACCAAGCGCGAACTCTCCGACGACGAGGTGCGCAAGGTGATCGCCAAGGAGGCGAAGAAGCGCCGCGAGGCCGCGGAGGCGTTCGCCCAGGGCGGTCGCCCCGAGTCCGCCGAGCGGGAGCGGGCCGAGGGTCTCGTCCTCGACGCGTACCTGCCGAAGCAGCTCGACGACGAGGAGCTGGACGCGATCGTCGCGGCGGCCGTCGAGGAGGCGAGGGCGGCGGGCGCCGAGGGACCGCGCGCCATGGGCGCGGTCATGAAGATCGTGAACCCGAAGGTGGCCGGGCAGGCCGAGGGCGGCCGGGTCGCCGCCGCCGTGAAGAAGCTGCTCGCGGGCTGAGCCGCGGCAGGACGCGCGGGAGCGCGAGGGTACGAGGAAGGGCGCCCCGCACGGCGGGGCGCCCTTCCTCGTGTCCACGGGGGCCGGTGGTCCGGGGCCCGTCAGCGGTCGAAGATGCCCGGCGGGAACGAGATCCCGGGGAACGGGTTGTTCGGCTTCCGGTCACCGGGCTTGCCGTCGTTGGGCTTGCCGGGCTTGCCGGGCTTGCCGGGCTTCCCGGGCTTGTTCGGGCCCTGGTCCCCTTCCTTCTCCTTGTCCGCGGGGTTCTCGGCCCTCGGCACGGCGACGGGGACGAACGACGGGGTCTGGTCGGCGTCCAGCGCGCCCCTCATCGCGATCTTCCAGATCGGTCCGGGGAGGCAGCCGCCGCAGACCTTGTCGTAGTACTCGCCGCCGATGGTGATCTTGAACATCGACGTGTCCTTCTTGCCGATGTCGTCGCCGACCCAGACGGCGGTGGACAGGTTCGGGGTGTAGCCGACGAACCAGGCGTCCATGCGGTCGTTGGTCGTACCGGTCTTGCCCGCGTTGTCCCGGTCGTCGAGACCGGCCTTCGTACCGGTGCCGTCCTCGACGACGCCCTTCAGCATCTGGTTGATCGTGTCGGCGGTCCGGTCGCTCATCGCCCGCGAGCACTTGGTCTGCGGCACGTTGAGCTTGTCGCCGTTGGCGGCCTTGACCGACTCGATGGCGATCGGGGTGCAGTACAGGCCCCGGTTGGCGAAGGTCGCGTAGACGGAGGCCATCGACAGGGGGGTGCTGACCTCACCGCCGAGGGTGATCGAGGCGTTCTCCTCGATCGGCCGGCCGTCACCGCGTTCGTATCCGAGCTTCTTCGCCATCTGGATGGTCTCGCAGAGGCCGGCCTGCTGCTCGAGGAGCGCGAAGTAGGTGTTGATGGACTTGCCGAGCGCGCCCGTCATGTCCCAGGTGCCGGCCTCGGACTCCAGCTCGTTCTGCAGCTCCCACTTGTCGCTGCCGGTGGGGGCGCCCTTGCAGGTGCGGAAGGAACTCTTGTCCAGCTCGATCTTCCACGGAGTCGTGTAGGTCTGGGCGGGGCTGATGCCCTTCTCCAGGGCCGCGGCGGCGGTGATCGGCTTGAAGGTCGAGCCGACCTGGAAGCCGTAGGTGCTGCCGCCCATCCGGTTGCTGACGGCGAGGTTGAGCGTCGTCTCGTGCTTCTTCGGGTCCAGGCCGTACGGGCGGGACTGACCCATCGAGAGGATCTTGCCGGTGCCGGGCTGGACCTGCACCACCGAGGTGGCGACCGGGTCGTCCTTGTTGACCTTCGCGATGGCGGCCTCGTTGGCGGCGGCCTGCGCGCGGGGGCTGAGCGTGGTCCTGATGGTGAGACCGCCCAGGTTCCACAGCTTCTGGCGCTCCTCGGCCGTCTTGCCGAAGACCGGGTCGCTGAGGATCGTCTTGCGGACGTAGTCGCAGAAGAAGCCGGCGCCGTTGACGGCGGTGATGCAGCCGTTCTTCGGGGCCTTCACCTTCAGCTTGAGCGGGGTGGCCTTCGCCTTGTCCGCCTCGGCCTGGCTGATGTCCTTCACGTCGGCCATCCGCTGGAGGACCACGTTGCGGCGCTTGGTGGCCTCCTGGATGTCGTTGACCGGGTCGTAGCGGCTGGGCGACTGGACGAGGCCGGCCATCATCGCCGCCTCGCCGAGGGTCAGGTCGGCGGCGTGCTTGGAGAAGTACCGCTGGGAGGCGGCCTCGACGCCGTACGCCTGCTGACCGAAGAAGGTGATGTTGAGGTAGTTCTCCAGGATCTTCTTCTTGCCCAGCTCCTCCTCGACCTGGATCGCGAACTTCAGCTCGCGGATCTTGCGGCCGATGGTCTGCTGGGTGGCCTGCGCGACCTTCTCGGGGTCGTCACCGGCCTCCTCGACGAAGACGTTCTTCACGTACTGCTGCGTGAGGGTGGACGCGCCCTCGGAGACGCCGCCGGACTGGGCGTTGCGGTTGATCGCGCGCAGCACGCCCTTGAGGTCGACCGCCCCGTGCTCGTAGAAGCGTCCGTCCTCGATCGCGACGATCGCCTTCTGCATGTACGGGGAGATCTTCTCGATCGGGACGACCGTCCGGTCCCGCGAGTACACCGTGGCGATCAAGCCGCCCGAGGAGTCGAGGATCTTGGTGCGCTGGCTCAGCGGCGGGGTCTTCAGGTTGGAGGGGATCTCGTCGAACCCCTCCACCGTGCCCTTCGCGGCCAACCCGAGTGCGCCGGCCGCGGGCAGGGCGATGCCCGCGAGGACGGCTCCGGAGAGCACACTGACACCGAGGAACTTGGCGGCCTGCTGGGTCCCGGTCAGACCGCCGCCCGAGCGCTTCTTTGGCATGGGAGCACCCTACGTTCTCATTCGCCGGACACGCGTATATGCCTTGGCCTAAGCTGCTCCCAACTGTCACAGCGGTGCGGTCCGGCATCAGGACCCGGGTGTGGCGGCGGCAGGGACTCCCGTGAACCCGAAACGCGGGAGCCTCGTGTCCGATTCCGGTACGTGTGTCACCCGGCGTCCCTCGTGACCCCGGAGAGGAAGGGCATATCCACGTGGTATGTCCGTTATTCCACGCATGTCCATCGATCACTCCCCTGGGTGATCTGACGCGCACGCATAGTCCGTTCGGGCCATCCAAGATTGGGCCCGAAGGGGGTGTTGTGCTGTGTCCACCTTCCGTAACGTCCCAACTGGCAGCGGTGAATATGCCGCTGCCGCCGTGGGGGAGCCTCGATTCGGGAGAGGACGGCGCCGGTATGGGCTGGGTAGCTGACTGGAGTGCGCAGGCGGCCTGCCGCACTACCGATCCGGATGAACTTTTCGTGCAGGGAGCGGCGCAGAACAGGGCCAAGGCGGTGTGCACCGGCTGTCCGGTGCGGACCGAGTGCCTTGCGGACGCCCTCGACAACCGCGTGGAGTTCGGCGTGTGGGGCGGCATGACGGAGCGCGAGCGCCGCGCCCTGCTGCGTCGCAGGCCGACCGTCACGTCGTGGCGCCGGCTCCTGGAGACCGCGCGGACGGAGTACGAGCGGGGAGCGGGCCTGCTGCCCGTGGCGATGGAGGACGACGCGACGTACGAGGAGTACGCGGCGGTCGGCTGAACGCGCCGGGAGTGCGCTCCTGGCAGGCAAGGACCGACGCGCAGGCATGCCGGAACCGGAGCCCTCAGGCCGACGGACGGCGTCCGGCACGCGGGAGGGCGCGCACGGGGGCCGGTGTCCCGGCGCGCGGGAGACGCGCACGGGGACGGGTGTGCCGATGCGCGGGAGGACAGCTCAGGCCGGAAGCGTTCGTCCGGTCGTGAGGCGGTCACCGATGGCCCGCAGCCCGGCGAGGTCGTGCACGTCGCCGGGCAGGGCGGCCACTTCGGTCACCGCCACTTCGGGATGGCGTGCGGTGAAGCGGTCACGCGTCTGCTGTTCGCGGGTGAGCACCCGCATGCGCTCGGCGTGCAGACGCAGGAGGCCCGCGGTGAGACGGCCCACGTCCACAACCGGGTCCACGTCGCCGTCCGCCGACCCTCCGTCGGTTGCGACCTGGTGCGCCGGGCCTTCGTCGGTTGCGTCGTGGTCGGTCGCTTCCTCGTCCGTGGTGCCGGCTTCGTCGTGTACGTCGTCGTGCTGTACGGCCGGGTCGGCTGTGGGGGCAGCCTCTGTTACGGCGGGATCGCCGGATGGTGCGGTGGCGGCGGTGGCGAGTTCGGACGGCTCGGGGCCGGTGGCCGGGGAGCCACCCAGACGAGTCTTCCCGTCCCCCTGATCCACCATGCTCCCCGCTTCAAGATTTTCCGCGGCGGTCCGCGCCCGCTCCGCCGAGAGGGCGGAGGCTCCACTGCCGTGCACGCGGTTGAGGACGAGACCGGCCAGCGGCATCCTCTCGGCGGCCAGCCGTTCCACGAAGTACGCCGCCTCGCGCAGCGCGTCCCGTTCCGGTGTCGCCACCACGAGGAAGGCCGTGCCCGGGGCCTGGAGCAGCTTGTACGTGGCGTCGGCACGGGTCCGGAACCCGCCGAACATCGTGTCCATCGCCGCCACGAACGTCTGGACGTCGCCCAGGAACTGACCCCCCAGCAGCTTTCCGAGCGTCCCCGTCATCATCGACATGCCGACGTTCAGGAACTTCATTCCGGCCCGGCCGCCCACCTTCGCCGGTGCCATGAGCAGCTTGATGAACTTCCCGTCCAGGAAGGACCCGAGCCGCTTCGGCGCGTCCAGGAAGTCCAGGGCCGACCGGGAGGGCGGGGTGTCCACGACGATCAGGTCCCACTCGTCGCGCGCCCGGAGCTGGCCCAGCTTCTCCATCGCCATGTACTCCTGCGTACCGGCGAACCCGGCCGACAGGGACTGGTAGAAGGGGTTCTCCAGGATCGCCCGGGCCCGCGCGGGGTCCGCGTGCGCCTCGACGATCTCGTCGAAGGTCCGCTTCATGTCGAGCATCATCGCGTGCAGCTCGCCGCCGTCGGACCCCTTGATGCCCTCCACCTTGCGGGGGGTGTTGTCGAGGGAGTCGATCCCCATCGACTGGGCGAGGCGACGGGCCGGGTCGATGGTGAGGACCACGACGCGCCGCCCGCGTTCCGCCGCCCGGACGCCGAGGGCGGCCGCCGTGGTCGTCTTGCCGACCCCGCCGGAGCCGCAGCAGACGATGATGCGGGTGCCCCGGTCGTCGAGCAGCGGGTCCAGCTCCAGAACGGGAACGGTGCCGGCCCCGTCCCCGGCGGGGGCCCCGTCGGACCCACCGGGGACGGGGCTCGCGCCGAACCCGCCCGGGACGGTCCTCTCCGTGTCCGTCACGCGCCCACCCCTTGCCTCCGCAGTTCCTTCGCCAGTCGGTAGAGACCCGCGACGTCCGCCCCGTCCCCCAGGTAGGGAAGCTCGTACAGGGGCACGCCGACGCCCTCCAGGACGGTGCGCTGGGACCGTTCCAGCTCCACCCGCCGGGCGTGCTCGGCCGCCTGGTCGAGGAGTGGCCCGACCAGCTTCTCGGCGCCCGTGACGCCCACGGAGGCCAGGGTCTTCGCGACCGCCTTCCGGTGGTCGCCGGAGGCGGCCCGTACCGCCGCCCCGTCGAGGACGTGGGGCCGGACCATGTTGACCACGACCCGTCCCACCGGCAGCTCGGCCGCGCGCAGCTCCGCGATGCCGTCCGCCGTCTCCTGGACCGGCATCTCCTCCAGGAGGGTCACCAGGTGGACCGCCGTCTCGGGGGACTTGAGGACCCGCATGACGGCCTGCGCCTGGTTGTGTATCGGGCCGATCCTGGCCAGGCCGGCCACCTCGTCGTTGACGTTGAGGAAGCGGGTGACGCGGCCGGTGGGCGGCGCGTCCATGACCACGTGGTCGTAGACGGGACGGCCGTCCTTCTCCCGCCGCCGGACCGCCTCGCACGCCTTGCCGGTCAGCAGGACGTCCCGTACCCCCGGCGCTATCGTCGTCGCGAAGTCGATCGCGCCGAGCTTCTTCAGGGCCCGCCCCGCGCCGCCCAGCTTGTAGAACATCTGGAGGTAGTCGAGGAGCGCGCGCTCGGCGTCGATCGCCAGCGCGTACACCTCCCCGCCGCCCGGTGCGACGGCGATCTTCCGCTCCTCGTACGGAAGGGCCTCCGTCCCGAAGAGCTGCGCGATGCCCTGTCTGCCTTCGACCTCGACGAGGAGGGTCCGCTTCCCCTCCGTCGCGAGGGCGAGGGCGAGGGCGGCGGCGACCGTCGTCTTACCGGTACCACCCTTGCCACTGACGACCTGGAGCCTGCTCACGCTGTCGAGCCTAACCATTGGCGGCGGCGCCCAATCAGGAGGCCGCCCCGGAGAAGAGCCCTAGGGGAGAGTTCGGGGACCGCCACCGGGAAACCGTCCCCCGGCAGCGGATACAGTCGGGCCCATGACCAAGTGGGAGTACGTCACGGTGCCGCTTCTGGTGCACGCGACCAAGCAGATTCTGGACACCTGGGGCGAGGACGGCTGGGAGCTCGTCCAGGTCGTACCCGGGCCGAACAACCCCGAGCAGCTCGTGGCCTACCTGAAGCGGCCCAAGTCGTGAGCGGGACCGTCGAGGCGAAGCTCGCCGAGCTGGGCCTGACCCTGCCGGAGGTCGTGCCTCCGCTGGCGGCCTACCAGCCGGCCGTGCGGTCGGGCGCGTACGTCTACACCTCGGGCCAGCTCCCGATGGTGGAGGGCAAGCTTCCGGTGACCGGCAAGGTCGGCGCCGAGGTCACCGCCGAGGAGGCCAAGCAGCTCGCCGCCACCTGCGCGCTCAACGCCCTCGCGGCCGTGAAGTCCGTCGCCGGTGACCTCGACCGCGTCAAGCGCGTCGTGAAGGTCGTGGGCTTCGTCGCCTCCGCCGCCGACTTCACCGGGCAGCCCGGCGTCATCAACGGCGCCAGCGAACTGCTCGGCGCCGTCCTGGGCGAGAAGGGCGTGCACGCGCGCAGCGCCGTCGGCGTGGCCGTGCTGCCGCTCGACGCCCCGGTCGAGGTCGAGGTGCAGGTGGAGCTGGTCGAGGACTGACCCCGCTCCGTACGCGCGTGGCCGGCCGCCTCTCCGCGAGACGACCGGCCCTCGTGCATTCGTGTCCTTGCGCATAGCATCCGGCCATGTCGAATGGTCAGTCGAAGCAGTCGAACGGTCAGTGGTACCCGCCGGAGTGGCCCGACCGCATCCGGGCCCTCGCCGCCGGTGAGCTGACCCCGGTGACGCCCCGGCGCGCCGCCACCGTCCTGCTCCTGCGGGACGCCCCCGCCGGACCCGACGTCCACATGCTGCGCCGCCGCACTTCGATGGCCTTCGCGGGGGGCGCGTACGCCTACCCCGGCGGCGGCGTCGACCCGCGCGACGAACAGCCGGTGCGGTGGGCCGGCCCGTCCCTGGAGTCCTGGGCGGCCCGGCTCGGCCTCGACGATCCCGCCCGGGCCCAGGCCGTGGTCTGCGCCGCCGTGCGCGAGACGTACGAGGAGGCGGGCGTCCTGCTCGCCGGGGAGACCGGGGACGGGATCGTCGGGGACACGACGGGCGAGGAGTGGGAGCGGGACCGGGAGGCACTGGTCGCCCGGGACCTGTCCTTCGCCGACTTCCTCGACCGGCGCGGACTCGTCCTGCGGTCGGACCTGCTCGGCGCGTGGGCCCGCTGGATCACGCCCGAGTTCGAGCAGCGCCGGTACGACACGTGGTTCTTCGTGGCCGCGCTCCCGGCCGGGCAGCGCACCCGGAACGCCTCCACCGAGGCGGACCGCACGGTCTGGATCCGCCCGGCGGAGGCCGCGGCCGGGTACGACCGGGGCGAGCTGACGATGATGCCGCCGACGATCTCGACCCTGCGCGCCCTGGAGCCGTACGCCACGGTGGCCGAGGCGCTCGCGGCGGCGGAGACGCGGGACCTGGCCCCCGTGCTCGCGCGGGCGCGTCTGGAGGACGGGGAGCTGGTCCTGAGCTGGCCGGGGCACGAGGAGTTCACCAGGACCGTCCCCACCGGGGGCGCGTGATGAGCGACGCCGCCGCCCTGCCCGGACAGCCGCGCGGACTCGTGGTCTCCGGACCCGCGACCGACCGCGCAGTGAACGTCCTGGCGCCGAATCCGTCCGCGATGACCCTCGACGGCACCAACACCTGGTTGCTCTCCGAGCCCGGCTCCGACCTGGCCGTCGTCGTCGACCCCGGTCCGCTGGACGAGGGGCACCTGCGCCGCGTGGTCGAGGCCGCCGGGGAGCTGGGCAAGCGCGTCGCGCTCACCCTGCTGACCCACGGCCACCCGGACCACGCGGAGGGTGCCGGCCGTTTCGCCGAACTGACCCGGACGCCCGTGCGGGCCCTCGACCCGGCTCTCCGGCTCGGGGACGAAGGACTCGGCGAGGGGGACGTGGTGACGGTCGGGGGACTGGAGGTGCGGGTCGTCCCGACGCCGGGTCACACCGCGGACTCCCTCTCCTTCCACCTCCCCGCCGACCGGGCGGTGCTCACGGGGGACACGATCCTGGGGCGCGGGACGACGATGGTCGCGCATCCGGACGGGCGGCTCGGCGACTACCTGGACTCGCTGCGGCGGCTGCGCTCGCTGACCGTGGACGACGGGGTGCACACGGTCCTGCCGGGCCACGGGCCGGTCCTGGAGGACGCGCAGGGGGCCGTGGAGTTCTACCTGGCGCACCGGGCGAGCCGGCTCGCCCAGGTCGAGACGGCCGCCGAGAACGGCCTCCGCACGGCGCCCGAGGTCGTCGCCCACGTGTACGCGGACGTGGACCGCTCCCTGTGGCCGGCGGCCGAACTGTCGGTACGGGCACAGCTGGAGTACTTGCGGGAGCGCGGGCTGATCTAGGAGGGCCGGGACGGGCCGGACCGGCGGCGTCACGATCCTGTCCCGAGGCGTCCCCGGCCCTTCAACGGGACCGACCCGTGTTCTACGTTGGCGTTCCGCTTGCTCATGGCCGTGGTTCCTGGGGGGAACGCCCGTGTTCGTCATCGCCGTCCTGCTGCTCGTCGCCGCAGTGGTGCTCTACTTCGTCGGCCGCTCCAACGAGTCGAAGGGCCTGAAGCTGGGCGCCCTCGGCGCCGTGGTCGCCGGCCTCTTCTCGCTGGTCGCGAGCATGACGTACGTGATCAGCGCGTACGAGGTCGGCGTGCCGGTCGCCTTCGGCAAGGTGGGCTCGCCCATGACGTCGGGCCTGCACCTGAAGTCGCCGTTCACCAGCGTCACCACCTTCTCCACCCGCCCCGTCGACCTCAACCTCTCCGACAAGGACGTGGTAGAGGTCCGCTCCTCCCAGGGCGGCGTCATGTACGCCGAGCTGACGGTGAAGTGGGCGGTCGTCCCGGCCAAGTCCGTCGAGCTCTACCGGCTCGCGGGCAGCGAGGACGCCATCCAGCAGCGGCTCGTCTTCCCGGACAGCCGCGAGATCGTCCGCAACGTCTTCGCCCGCTACACGAGCGAGCAGGGGTACGCCTCCGACCGCGAGAGGATCAACGCCGAGATAGGCACCCTGGTCAAGGAGCGGCTGGCGCCGCGCGGGATCGACGTGACCACGGTCAACCTGCGCAACGTGAAGCCCTCGGACGCCCTCCAGGGCCAGATCGACCGCAAGATCCAGCAGCAGCAGGCCACCGAGCGGGCCACCGAGGCATCCCGTACCGCCAAGGCCGAGGCCGACCGGCGCCGGATCGAGGCGGAGGGCATCGCCCGCGCCAACAAGATCCTCAACGACTCGCTGACGGACAAGGTCCTGATGAACCAGTGCATCGACGCCTTCAAGGAGGCCGCGGCGAAGAACCCGGTCTACACCGTGCCCTGCGCCAACGGCGGCTCGGCCCCGGTGATCGTGGACGGTACGAAGCGCTGACCCGTCCGTACGCACGCGCTCGCGCGGAAGGCCGCCCCCGATCGATCAGGGGGCGGCCTTCCGCGTGCGTACGGGGTGCTCGCGCGTGCTTACCGCGAGCGCTTCGCGAGGCGCTCCACGTCGAGGAGGATCACGGCGCGGGCCTCCAGGCGCAGCCAGCCGCGCTGGGCGAAGTCCGCGAGCGCCTTGTTGACCGTCTCGCGGGAGGCGCCGACCAGCTGGGCCAGCTCCTCCTGGGTGAGGTCGTGGACGACGTGGATGCCCTCCTCCGACTGCACGCCGAAGCGGCGCGACAGGTCGAGGAGCGCGCGGGCGACGCGGCCCGGCACGTCGGAGAAGACCAGGTCGGACATCTGGTCGTTGGTCTTGCGCAGCCGGCGGGCGACCGCGCGCAGCAGCGCGGTGGCCACCTCGGGGCGGGCGTTCAGCCAGGGCTGGAGGTCGCCGTGGCCCAGGCCGAGCAGCTTCACCTCGGTCAGCGCGGTCGCGGTGGCGGTGCGCGGGCCCGGATCGAAGAGGGAGAGCTCGCCGATGAGCTCGCCGGGGCCGAGAACGGCCAGCATGTTCTCGCGGCCGTCGGGGGAAGTGCGGTGCAGCTTCACCTTGCCCTCGGTGACCACGTACAGGCGGTCGCCGGGGTCGCCCTCGTGGAAGAGGGCGTCGCCACGGGCGAGCGTCGCCTCACTCATCGAGGCGCGCAGCTCGGCAGCCTGCTCGTCATCGAGCGCCGCGAAGAGCGGGGCGCGCCGCAGAACGTCGTCCACGAGTTCTCTCCATACTGTCGACCTGCTCATGGGACCCGCATCCCATAATGCCGGACGCACAAAACAGTGCGATCAATCACAACAAGTTTGACGCACCGCGCCACCCCTCCGTACGTCAGGGACCCGATCGGGGGCTGATCGGCCGTGCCCGGGGCAGATGGCGGTGGCGGCCCCTAGGCTGGCCGCGTGTCCAACTCGCCGGTGAGAGCGCAGGCCAAGGGGGCTGGAAGAGTGACGGGCGAAAGTAATTCCGCCGTGGGCGAACAGGGTGTGTCGAAGCGGGCGAAAGCTGCGAAACGGAAATCCGTCGCGCCGTCGGGCAGGAGGTCGGGCGAGTCGGCGACCGGGTCCTCCCCGGCCGAGCCCGCAGGTGCGTCATCGGTCAAACCGTCGCTCAAGCCCTCGGCCAAAACCTCGCCCAAGCCCGAGTCGCGGCTCGCGATGGTCCGCCGGGCACGCCGCATCAACCGCGAGCTGGCCGAGGTCTACCCGTACGCCCACCCCGAACTCGACTTCGGCAACCCCTTCGAGCTGCTCGTCGCCACGGTCCTCTCGGCCCAGACCACCGACCTGCGGGTCAACCAGACGACCCCCGCCCTCTTCGCGAAGTACCCCACGCCGGAGGACCTGGCCGCCGCCGTGCCGGAGGAGGTCGAGGAGCTGATCCGGCCGACCGGGTTCTTCCGTGCCAAGACCAAGTCGATCATGGGGCTCTCCGCCGCCCTCCGGGACCGCTTCGGAGGCGAGGTCCCCGGCCGCCTGGAGGACCTCGTCACCCTCCCCGGCGTCGGCCGCAAGACCGCCTTCGTCGTCCTCGGCAACGCCTTCGGGGTCCCCGGCATCACCGTCGACACCCACTTCATGCGCCTCGCCCGGCGCTGGCGGTGGACCGAGTCCGACGATCCCGTGAAGATCGAGGCCGAGGTCGCCACGATCTTCCCGAAGAGCGAGTGGACCATGCTCTCGCACCGGGTGATCTTCCACGGCCGCCGCATCTGCCACGCCCGCAAGCCCGCGTGCGGCGCCTGCCCGATCACCCACCTCTGCCCGTCGTACGGGGAGGGCGAGACCGATCCCGAGAAGGCGAGGAAACTGCTCAAGTACGAGAAGGGCGGCTTCCCGGGGCAGCGGCTCAACCCCCCGCCCGACTACCCGGGCCGCCCGGCACCGCCCCTGGGCGCGAGCGGCTGAGCCCCCGTCCGGGACGTCCGGCCCGGGACGGCCCCGTCGGGGAGGCCTCCCGCCCGTACCTGCCCGGATCCCGGGAACGACCCGTCCACCCACCGCGTTGTGAACCAATGGGGGTGCCTATGACGCGCACTGAAGAAGAGGCCCATGAGCGACGGGCCCGGGCTCACGGGCAGGGGGCCCGCGGCCCGGCGGTTCCGGGGGCCGCGGCCGACGGCCTGATCAGCCGGGCCGGTCTGCCGACCTGGCTCGCCCCCGTCGACCGGGCCGCGCGCACGGTCCGTCCCGAACAGCTGAGCCGTTTCCTGCCGCCCGCGAGCGGGGACGGCCGCCAGTCCGCGGTGCTTGTCCTCTTCGGCGAGGGCGCCCAAGGACCCGAACTGCTCCTCATGGAGCGTGCGGGCACCCTCCGTTCGCACGCGGGACAGCCCTCCTTCCCGGGGGGCGCCCTCGACCCCGAGGACGGCCCGCCGGCGGACGGCGGCCTGCTGCGCGCCGCCCTGCGCGAGGCCCGCGAGGAGACGGGGCTCGACCCCGACGGCGTCCAGCTCTTCGGCGTGCTGCCCCCGCTCTACATCCCGGTCAGCCACTTCGTCGTCACCCCCGTCCTCGGCTGGTGGCGGGAGCCGAGCCCGGTCGGGGTCGTGGACCCCGCCGAGACCGCCCGCGTCTTCACCGTGCCCGTGGCGGACCTCACGGACCCCCGGAACCGCGCGACCTCCGTCCACCCGAGCGGCCACCGGGGTCCCGCGTTCCTGGTCGGATCGACCCTGGTGTGGGGCTTCACGGCCGGGGTGATCGACCGGCTGCTCCACTTCGCCGGCTGGGAGCGGCCCTGGGACCGGTCCCGGCAGGTCCCGCTCGACCGGCGCTCATGACAGGCTGACCCCCGGCGGGGCCGGACCCCCGGGCGACCGGAAAGAATCTGCGAGGCTATTGACGGTGAACGTGCTGGACATCCTGTTGCTGCTCGCCGCCGTGTGGTTCGCGATCATCGGTTACCGCCAGGGTTTCGTGGTCGGCATCCTCTCGGTGATCGGATTCCTCGGCGGCGGTCTCGTCGCCGTCCTGCTGCTCCCGGTCCTCTGGAACGAGCTGACCGACAACAGCGAGGTCTCGACCACGGTGACGGTCGTCTTCGTGATGGTGGTCATCGTCTGCGCCTCGGTCGGCCAGGCGTTCACCACCCACCTCGGCAACAAGCTGCGCCGCCACATCACCTGGTCGCCCGCCCGCGCCCTCGACGCCACGGGCGGAGCCCTGGTCAACGTCGTCGCGATGCTGCTCGTGGCCTGGCTGATCGGTTCGCTCATCGCCAACACCTCCCTGCCCACCGTGGGCAGGGAGGTGCGCAGCTCCAGGGTTCTGCTCGGCATCGAGCGGGTGATGCCCGACCAGTCGTCCGGCTGGTTCGCCGACTTCCGCTCCACGCTGGCCCGCAGCGGCTTCCCGCCGGTCTTCAGCCCCTTCGTCAGCGAGCCGATCACTCCGGTCCTCCCGCCCGATCCGGCGCTCGTGGACAGCCCGGTCGCCGCGCGCGCCCAGCGCTCCATCGTGAAGGTCGTCGGCACCGCGCCGAGCTGCGGCAAGGTTCTCGAAGGAACCGGCTTCGTCTTCGCCGAGCGCCGCGTCATGACCAACGCGCACGTCGTGGGCGGCGTCGACGAACCGACCGTCCAGATCGGCGGGAAGGGCAAGCTCTACGACGCCAAGGTCGTCCTCTACGACTGGCAGCGCGACATCGCCGTCCTGGACGTTCCGGACCTCAAGGCCGCCCCGCTCGCCTTCGCCGGCGGGGACGCCCGCAGCGGTGACGGCGCGATCGTCGCCGGATTCCCGGAGAACGGATCGTACGACGTGCGCTCGGCGCGGGTGCGCGGCCGGATCAACGCGGACGGCCCGGACATCTACAGCCGGGGCACGGTGAACAGGGACGTGTACTCGCTGTACGCGACGGTTCGCCAGGGCAACTCCGGCGGGCCCCTCCTCACCGAGAACGGAGAGGTGTACGGCGTGATCTTCGCCCGCTCCCGCGACGACGCGAACACGGGCTACGCCCTGACGGCCGACGAGATCCGCGAGGACATCGAACAAGGACGGACCGCCGCCCAGCAGGTCGACACCCAGGGCTGCGCCCTCTGATTCCGCCCGCCGGCGGTCCCTCCGTCCACCGGCCTCCGCCGGAAGGGCCCGCCGGTCCGCGGCCCGGAAGCGCCCCTGCTCCGGACCGGAGACGTCGTACCGGATTCGGACGGGGTCAGTTGCGGGAGTGCCTCAGCCGGGCCGAGACCCAGCGGGCCCGGCGGCGCAGAATGCGCGAGATCCCCACCCCCTGCACGGCGTGCGCCCGGATCTCCTCCGGCGAACCGCCCCTTCCGAGGGGGTTCGGCCCGGCGGCCGAGCCGTGGTCGCGTGCTGTCGTGTCACCGTAGTCGTGCGTCCAGCCCATACCCGACGTGTGCCCGTGGCCCAAGGTCGGTAACCCCTCCGGGGCCCGCCAATTGGAGTATGCGCGGGGCACATGGCCGTCCGGTCCAACTCCCTCCGGGGCGAAGGGGCACGACGGGGCGTCAGCGGTCGGGCTCGGGGTCCTTCAGCCAGTTGACGAGCTCCGTGGTGAAGGCCATCGGGTCCTCCTCGTGGGGGAAGTGACCGAGGCCGTCGAAGAGCCGCCAGCGGTACGGCGCCTCCACGTACTCGCCCGAACCGGCCGCGCTGCGGGTCCGCATCACCGGGTCCAGGGAGCCGTGGAGGTGGAGCGTCGGCACCCGCACCGGTCGCTTCATGCGCCGGTTGAACTGGACGCCGTCCGGACGGGCGAGCGAGCGCACCATCCAGCGGTACGGCTCGATCGAGCAGTGCGCCGTCGACGGGACGAGCATCGCCCGCCGGTACGCCTCGATGTCCTCCTCGTCCACGTCCGGCCGCGGCCCCGACCAGTCCCGGATCAACTGCCCCACGAGCGCGGCGTCGTCCGCGACGAGCCGGCGTTCCGGCAGCCACGGTCGCTGGAAGCCCCAGACGTGCGAACCGGCGCGGGACTGGGCGAAGTCGGAGAGCATCGCGGAGCGCCAGCGGCGCGGGTGCGGCATCGAGGAGACCACGAGCCGGCGCACCAGCTTGGGGCGCATCACGGCCGCCGTCCAGGCGAGGTAGCCGCCCAGGTCGTGTCCGACGAGGGCGGCGTCCGGCTCGCCCAGGGAGCGGACGACCCCGGTGATGTCGAGCGCCAGGTTGGCGGGGTCGTAACCGCGCGGCGTGCGGTCGCTGCCGCCCACTCCGCGCAGGTCCATCGCCACGGCCCGGAATCCCGCCTCGGCGAGAGCGGGCAGCTGGTGGCGCCAGGTCCACCAGAACTGCGGGAAACCGTGCAGGAGCAGCACCAGCGGGCCGTCGCCCATCTCGGCGATGTGGAAGCGGGCGCCGTTGGCGGCCACGTCCCGGTGGGTCCACGGCCCGTCGAGCCGTACGGGCCCGCCGGCGGTGCTGCTCTCGGGAAGGGTCATACCGAGGAGCGTCCCACAACGGCGGCCTTGTCCAGGGCCTTGGGCCGCTCGGGGCGCGGGTGGGGCTTGACGTTCTGGACGATCGCGGCCGTCCGCTTGGCCGACGCGATGGACTTCTCCGGCGGCTTGACCTTCTTGAACTTGGAGTACGCGAGGGCGCCGAGCAGACCCGCGAGCAGTACGTTCGCGGCGAAGGAGAGCAGGAAGCACCAGACGAGGTTCCAGCCCCCGTTGCCGTTGTGGCCGCCGGTCCAGGTGTTGATGGCGTAGGCGAGGGCGAAGCTCAGCATCGGCAGCGAGAACAGCAGGACCACGGCGGCCGAGATGCCCGCCGCGCTGCCGATCGCTCCCCGCTTGACGTCCTGCCTCAGCTCGGCCTTGGCCAGGGCGATTTCATCGTGCACCAGTGCGGACATCTCGGCGGTCGCCGAGGCGACCAGCTGACCGAGGCTGGGCTCGGCCTTGTCGTACAGGTCGCTCATCGCTGCTCCCTCTGCTCGTCTACGGTCCGACTCAGATCATGCCGGACGGTCGGCTCCGTCGCTCGGTGCCCCCGCCAGTTGGGCGCGCTGACGGTGTTCGGCGGCCTTCCTCTCGTGGATCTCGGCCATCCGCAGGTGGTACTCCGGGCTGTTCTCCTCGTAGATGTCCGGGATGCCGTCCTGGTCGTCGTCGCGGTCCTCCTCGGCGCAGAGCGCGGCGTACTTCCGCACTCTCAGTTTCAGCAGGACGGTGGCGAGGAGCGCCGCGACGAGCGAGCCGATCAGGACGGACGCCTTCACCTCGTCGGTGAGGGCCGGGTCCCCGGTGAAGGCGAGTTCGCCGATGAGGAGCGAGACGGTGAAGCCGATCCCGGCGAGGGTGGCGAGCGCGAAGACGTCGGGCCAGTTCAGTTCGGGGTTGAGTTCGGCGCGGGTGAAGCGGGCGGCGAGCCAGGTCCCGCCGAAGATGCCGACCGCCTTGCCGACGACGAGACCGAGGACGACGCCGAGGGTGACCGGCTGGGTGAAGACGTCCCCGAGCGCCTTGCCGGAGATCTCGACCCCGGCGGAGAAGAGCGCGAACAGCGGTACGGCGAGACCGGCCGAGAGCGGGCGGACCAGGTGCTCGATGCGCTCGCCGGGGGAGTGCTCCTCGCCCTCCCGGGTGGTGCAGCGCAGCATCAGGCCCATGGCCACGCCCGCGATGGTGGCGTGGACGCCGCTGTTGTACATCAGGCCCCAGATGACCAGGGCGAGCGGCACGTACACGTACCAGCCGCGGACGTCCTTGCGGAGCAGCAGCCAGAAGACGACGAGGCCGGCGAGGGCACCGCCGAGCGCGGCGAAGTTCAGGTCGCCGGTGAAGAAGACCGCGATGATCAGGATCGCGAAGAGGTCGTCGACGACGGCGAGGGTGAGGAGGAAGGCGCGGAGCGCGGACGGCAGCGAGGTGCCGATGACGGCGAGGACGGCGAGGGCGAAGGCGATGTCGGTCGCGGTGGGGACGGCCCAGCCGTCGAGCGAGCCGTCGCCGAGGACGTTGACCAGGGTGTAGACGAGGGCGGGCGCGGCCATGCCGCAGAGGGCGGCGATGACAGGGAGCGCGGCGGCCCGGGGGTCGCGCAGCTCGCCCGCGACGAGTTCGCGCTTGAGTTCGACGCCGGCGACGAAGAAGAAGACGGCGAGAAGGCCGTCGGCGGCCCAGTGCTGGACCGACAGGTCGAGGCCGAGGGCGGCGGGACCGAAATGGAATTCGCGTACGGACGCGTAGCTGTCGCTCAGCGGTGTGTTCGCCCAGATCAGGGCGGCGACGGCGGCGAGGAGGAGCAGCACGCCGCCGACGGTCTCGGTGCGCAGGGCGTCGGTGAGGTGGCGGCGCTCCGGCAGGGGGAGGACCCCGAGGAGCTTGCGGTCGGTGGGCGCGGACATGTGGGGACCTCCGTCGGGCGGGCAGGGCGAAGCACATGCCGACCAGACTTCCCGGCGCACCTGGGTCTTTCCGTCGCGTCTCGGACGCGATGCACACCCTACCCAAGGAGGCGGCGGGTATCCGGCGTAGAAGCAGCCTATGCAATTCATCCTGCTTCATCCGCTTTTCAGCCACCGGAGGAGGGGGTGGACGCACGGGAACGCCCGCCCCGGTCCGGGGCGGGCGTTCCCGCACGGAGTTCCGCCGGGCCTCAGTCCTCGCTGGAGGCGGCCGGCAGCTGGGTCTGGATGAGGGACATGACCGAGGAGTCGGTCAGCGTGGTGACGTCGCCCAGCTCCCGGTTCTCCGCCACGTCGCGCAGCAGACGGCGCATGATCTTGCCCGAGCGGGTCTTCGGGAGTTCCGCCACCGGCAGGATGCGCTTCGGCTTGGCGATCGGGCCGAGGGTCGCGCCGACGTGGTCGCGCAGTTCGCCCACGAGGCTGTCGGCCTGGTTCGCCGTACCGCGCAGGATCACGAAGGCGACGATCGCCTGGCCGGTCGTCTCGTCGGCGGCGCCGACGACGGCCGCCTCGGCCACCGCCGGGTGGGAGACGAGCGCCGACTCGACCTCGGTGGTGGAGATGTTGTGGCCCGAGACGAGCATGACGTCGTCGACCCGGCCGAGCAGCCAGATGTCGCCGTCCTCGTCCTTCTTGGCGCCGTCGCCCGCGAAGTACTTGCCCTCGAAACGGGACCAGTACGTGTCCACGTAGCGCTGGTCGTCGCCCCAGATGGTGCGGAGCATCGACGGCCACGGCTCGGTGAGGACCAGGTAACCACCACCGCCGTTCGGCACCTCGTTGGCCTCGTCGTCCACGACGGTGGCGGAGATGCCCGGCAGCGGGCGCTGGGCGGAACCCGGCTTGGCCTCGGTGACGCCCGGCAGCGGCGAGATCATCATCGCGCCGGTCTCGGTCTGCCACCAGGTGTCCACGACCGGAGTTTTCCCCGCGCCGATGTGCTCGCGGTACCAGACCCACGCCTCGGGGTTGATCGGCTCGCCGACCGAGCCGAGCACGCGGAGGCTGGACAGGTCGAACTTTGCGGGGATGCCGTCGCCCCACTTCATGAACGTGCGGATCGCGGTGGGCGCCGTGTAGAGGATGGTGACGCCGTACTTCTGCACGATCTCCCAGAACCGGCCCTGGTGCGGGGTGTCCGGAGTGCCCTCGTACATGACCTGCGTCGCGCCGTTGGCCAGCGGGCCGTAGACGATGTACGAGTGGCCGGTGACCCAGCCGATGTCGGCGGTGCACCAGTAGACGTCGGTCTCCGGCTTGAGGTCGAAGACGGCGTGGTGGGTGTAGGCGGCCTGGGTGAGGTAGCCGCCTGAGGTGTGCAGGATGCCCTTCGGCTTCCCCGTGGTGCCCGAGGTGTAGAGGATGAAGAGCGGGTGCTCCGCCGGGAACGCCTCCGGGGTGTGCTCGGCGGACTGGCGGGCGACGATGTCGTCCCACCAGACGTCGCGGCCCTCGGTGAAGGCGGTGTCCTGGCCCGTGCGACGGACCACGAGGACGTGCTCGACCTGCGGGCACTTGGCGACGGCCTCGTCGATGGCCGGCTTGAGGGCGCTCGGCTTGCCGCGCCGGTAGCCGCCGTCGGCGGTGACGACCAGCTTGGCGTCGGCGTCCTGGATGCGGGAGGCCACCGCGTCGGACGAGAAGCCGCCGAAGACCACCGAGTGGGCGGCGCCGACACGGGCGCAGGCCAGCATCGTGATGGCCGCCTCGGGGATCATCGGCAGGTAGACGGCGACCCGGTCGCCCTTGCGGACGCCCAGCTCGATCAGGGCGTTGGCGGCCCTGGAGACCTCGTCCTTGAGTTCGGCGTAGGTGATCGCGCGGCTGTCGCCCGGCTCGCCCTCGAAGTGGATGGCGACCCGGTCGCCGTGACCGGCCTCGACGTGCCGGTCGACGCAGTTGTACGCCACGTTCAGCTCGCCGTCCGCGAACCACTTGGCGAACGGCGGGTTCGACCAGTCGAGGGTCTCGGTCGGCGCGGTGGCCCAGGTCAGGCGCTTGGCCTGCTCGGCCCAGAAGCCCAGCCTGTCCGCCTTGGCCTGCTCGTACGCCTCCGCCGTCACATTGGCGTTCCCCGCCAGCTCGGCGGGCGGCGCGAAGCGGCGCTCCTCGCGAAGCAGATTGGCCAGGCTTTCGTTGCTCACGACATCTCCCTTTCCCAGGGCGTCCTCATGTGCGTATGTGTCCCGCGTCATAGCTCATCAGTCAGATGCCCGGGTGACAAGAGCAACCAGGAAATTGGTTTAGACCTATGAGTGCCTGGCGTGGGTGGCCCCTTCCGCCCGAGCGGGAGGGGAGAAGGGGCCATACGGTTCCACGAACGGACGGAGCCGATGGTTCAGGGCGCGGGCGCCCCGGGGCGCGTGCCCGGGAGGGGGCGCCCGCTCAGGAGGCGCGCGCCGTCTCCAGCCGGGCCACCGGGTCGGCCGGGGGGTCGACCAGGGGGCCGGCCGGGGGGCGGGCAGCCGGCCCGGCCTCCGGTGCGGCCGGGAGCGCGGTCGGCATGACGCGCGTGAAGACGTCGTCGTAGGCGTCGTGGCCGTGCGGCCCGTCCGCGCCGTCGAGCAGATACGCCTGCGCCTCGCCCACATGGAAGTACATTCCGTGCAGCGTGAGACTGCCGTCGGCGAGCCGGCGCGCCACCGACTCGTACGCCCGCAGGTGCTCCAGCTGCTGCACCACGTTGGTCAGACAGAGCTGCTCGGCCGCGTCGGCCGGGAGGCGTCCCGCGATCCGGGCCCAGACGTGGCGTCTGCTCGCCATCCGTTCCAGGCTGGGTCTGCCGTGCCGGAGCCAGCGGCGGAGCGGGGACGGAGGGTCGTCCGGACCGCCGTTCAGGAGGGCCTGCATCGCGCCGCACCCCGAGTGGCCGCAGACGGTGATCGACTCGACCCGCAGCACGTCCACCGCGTACTCGATGGCCGCCGCCACGGAGTCGTCCCCGCTCTCCTCGCCGGGGAGCGGGACGAGGTTGCCGACGTTGCGCACCGTGAAGAGGTCGCCGGGGCCGCTCGCCGTGATCATGCTGGTGACCAGGCGGGAGTCGGCGCAGGTCAGGAAGAGCTGCGAGGGGCGCTGGCCCTCCCGGGCGAGCCGGGCGAGCTCGTCCCGTACGAGCGGGGCGGTGTTCCGCTGGAAGTTGCCGATGCCGCTCGCCAGCTTCAGACCCGGCGCGGCCCGGGACGCGGACCGCTCGCCACCGGAGCCGGCCCCCTCGTCCTCCTCCCCCGGTCGTTGCCCGCACTGGTGGTTGTGCCACGGGTTCCAGGGGCGGCAGCAGGGGTGCGGGGTGGTTCCGGGAGAGGGAGCGGCGATCCGGGTGCCGGAGGGGCCGGTCGTCTCGACCGTGCCCCCGTGGGCGAGGTGCCCGGACGTCCAGTCGCTCAGCGCCTCGTAGGCCGCGTGGTCCATGAAGGAACCGTCCAGTTCGACCACCACGTCGGAGCCCTGCGGCAGTTGGTGCAGCGCCCGGCTCAGCCGGGGTACGGCGAGGAAGGTCAGCTGGCCCCGGACGCGCAGCAGTTGACGCCCGTCCCGTTCCTCACGGGTGATCCGGGTGCGGGAGAGGCGGTGGAGGGCGACCGCGACCGCCGCGGCGATGCCGAGGGCGACGCCTTCCAGGATGCCGACGAGGACGACTCCGGAGAGCGTCACCGCGTAGACGACGGCCTCGCGATGGCGGGTGACGGTGCGAATGTGGGTGATGCTGACCATCTGGATGCCGACGACCATGACGAGTGCGGCGAGTGCGGGCAGCGGGATCAGGTCGAGCACGGGCACGAGCAGCAGGGCCGCGAGCACGATCCACAGGCCGTGCAGCATGGTGGAGGCGCGGCTCACCGCGCCCGCCGAGACGTTGGCGACGCTGCGGACCGCGACTCCGGCCACCGGCAGTCCGCCGAGCGCGCCGGAGACCACGTTGGCCGCGCCCTGGCCCGCGAGTTCCCGGTCGAGAGCGGTGCGGGGGATGCCCAGGCCGTGGTCGGGGCGGGCGGCGACGAGCTTGTCGACCGCGACGGCGGAGAGCAACGACTGCACGCTGGTGACCAGGGTGATCGTGAGGACGCCGGCGGCGATGCCGAGGACCGGTCCCTCGGGCGTTCCGGGCAGGGCGTGGCTGCTCCAGGACGGCAGGTCGACGCGGGGCACGGCGAGTCCGGCGAGCGTCGCCACGGCCGTCGCACCCGCCACCGCGACGAGTGCGGCCGGGGCCTTCCGTGCGTATCTCCCCGTCCGGCCCGGCAGTCGGGGCCAGCACAGGAGTACGGCCACGGTGAACGCGCTGACGGTGAGGGCGGCGGGCTGGACGCGCGCCAACTGGGCGGGCAGTCCGAGGACGTTGTCCACGGCGGAACTCTGGGGGGTGCCGCCGAGCACGATGTGCAGCTGGGCCAGGGCGATGGTGACGCCGATGCCGCCCAGCATGCCGTGCACGATCGCGGGTGAGACGGCGAGCGCCGAACGGGCCACGCGCAGTGCGGAGAGGCCGAGTTGGGCGAGGCCGGCGAGAACGGTGATGACGCAGGTGGTGCGCCAGCCGTAGAGCTGGATGAGTTCGGCGGTCACGACGGTGAGTCCGGCGGCGGGGCCGCTCACCTGGAGCGGGGAGCCGCCGAAGCGGCCGGCGACGAGGCCGCCGACGGCGGCGGCGACCAGACCGGCCTGGAGCGGGGCTCCGGTGGCGAGTGCGATGCCGAGCGAGAGCGGCAGCGCGATCAGGAAGACGGCGACGGACGCGGACAGGTCGGCGCCGGCGACACGGAAGCGGCGCGGCCCGCCCGGGGGGCTGTGGGGCCGCTGGACGCGGGGCCTGGTGGTCGTGCGGTCAGGGGGGCAGAGAGTCATGTTCCCGTCTCCTCCGGGGCAGCGCGGTCGCGGCTCGTGCGGGACGAGCGCGGGGGGCTCGCGGCCGTGGGATCACGGCGTACAGCGGCGGGATTCCCGGCGGGATCTCTCGAATGGAAGATCAACGCTCGGTAAATGAATCGTAATGGAGAGTAAAGATGCGGGGGCGACTTTACGGGCAAATAGGGCAATGGTTCACCCGATCCGGTGGTAGGAGGCCGTTCTTCAGCTTGTCGTTTCATCTCTCCGACGGTCGCGGTGCGACGTTGACGCCGCTCGCACGGAATCGAGGAGAGGTGGGCGGATGACAGCCGCCGGGAGAAGGACCACTGCTCAGAAGAGGACGCTCGCCGCCGGCGCCCTCACCGTCACCCTGATCACCGGTCTCGCCGGGTGCTCGGGCTCCGACGACACCGCGGGGGGCACGCCCGCCGGTGGCGCGGGCGCCAAGAAGGGCCAGGCCGCGGCCCCGCGAACGGCGCCCCGTCTGATCGGCGACGGATCGACCGCCTTCACCGGCGCCCAGCCCCGCCAGCCGGTGTGGCAACGCCTCAAGCCGGGGGAGACGCCACCGCAGTTCGTGGTCTTCTCGTGGGACGGCGCGGGCGAGGACAGCCAGAAACTGTTCTCCCACTTCCGCGAGGTGGGCAAGAAGTACAACGCCACCATGACCTACTTCCTCAGCGGCGTGTACCTGCTGCCCGAGGAGAAGCGGAACCTCTACGACCCGCCCCAGCACAGCGCGGGCCGCTCGGACATCGGATTCAACGATGTCGAGGGCATCCGCGCCACCGTCCACGAGCTCCGCGGGGCGTGGCAGGACGGCAACGAGATCGGCACCCACTTCAACGGACACTTCTGCGGCGCCGACGGTGGTGTGGGCACGTGGTCCGTCGAGGAGTGGAAGAGCGAGATCAACCAGGCCAAGTCCTTCGTCAAGACCTGGAAGACGAACGCGGGCCTGCGCACCGAGCCGCCGCTGCCCTTCGACTACGACAAGGAACTCGTCGGCGCCCGCACCCCCTGTCTGGAGGGACGGAAGAACTTTGTCCGGGCGGCGGCGCAGATGGGCTTCCGCTACGACACCAGCGGCGTCAACGACCAGATCTGGCCCAAGAAGGACATGGGTCTCTGGGACCTGTCGCTGCAGCTCGTGCCCGTCCCGGGCCGCGCCTTCCAGACGCTGTCCATGGACTACAACTTCCTGGTCAACCAGTCGCCCGGCACCACCCAGGGCGACCCCTCCCAGCACCGGTACTGGGGGGACCAGATGCGGGACGGCCTGGTCCAGGCGTTCGAGCGCTCCTACCGGGGCAACCGCGCACCGCTGATCATCGGCAACCACTTCGAGTCCTGGAACGGCGGCACGTACATGCGGGCCGTCGAGGAGACGATCGCCAAGGTCTGCGGGCAGAAGGACGTCAAGTGCGTCTCCTTCCGCCAGCTCGCCGACTGGCTCGACGCCCAGGACCCCGACGTCATCGCCAAGATGAGGACCCTCAAGGTCGGCGAGGCCCCGGCGGCCGGCTGGAAGAACTTCCTCGCCCCCCAGCCGGCGAAGCCCGTGTCACCCGCGTCGCCCGCGGTCCCGGCGGGTGCTCCGGCGGGCACGGCCCCCCGGTCGGAGGGCTGACCGGCGCCGCACCCCCGGGCGCAAACCGTCAGCCGGACTGCGGGACGGCCACCGGCTCGCCGAGCACGAAACCGGGGTCGACCTGCGCTGCCAGGTCGGCCCCGGTCCTGGCGTTGCCCCAGCTCTCCGCGTTGCGCAGGTGGAAATGGACCATCTGGCGCGTGTAGCGCTCCCAGTCGCGGTGGGCGTACGAGTCGTCCGCCGCGTCCTGGAGGGCCTGGAGGGCCATGCGGTTCTCCGCCTCCAGGAGTTCGAAGCGGGGCGGGCGGCCCTTCTCCATCGCGCGGACCCAGTCCGAGTGGCCCACGGTCACGAGCAGGTCCTCGCCGACCTCCTCGCGCAGGAAGTCCAGGTCGTCCTGGCCCTGCACCTTGTTGCCGACGACCCTGAGCGCGACGCCGAAGTCCCGCGCGTACTCCTTGTACTGGCGGTAGACCGAGACCCCCTTGCGGGTGGGTTCGGCGACCAGGAAGGTCATGTCGAAGCGGGTGAAGAGACCGGACGCGAAGGAGTCCGAGCCCGCCGTCATGTCGACGACCACGTACTCGTCGACGCCGTCGACCAGGTGGTTGAGGCAGAGTTCCACCGCTCCCACCTTCGAGTGGTAGCAGGCGACCCCGAGGTCCGACTCCGTGAAGGGGCCGGTGGCCATCAGCCGGATCTCGCCGTCGTCGAGCGGGACCGGACGCGCGCACGCCTCGTAGACCGGGTTGTCCTCGCGGACCCGCAGCAGCCGGGATCCCTCCCCGGGGGGTGTCGTCTTGATCATCGTGTCGGCGGAGGCGATCCGCGGGTTCGTGCCCCGGAGGTACTCCTTGATGAGGGGCAGGTGCGCGCCCATCGCGGGCAGTGCGGCGGCTTCCGCCTCGGAGAGGCCGAGGGCGGCCCCCAGGTGCTGGTTGATGTCGGCGTCCACGGCGACGACGGGGGCTTCGTTGGCGGCGAGGTGGCGGATGAAGAGCGAGGACAGCGTGGTCTTGCCGCTGCCGCCCTTCCCCACGAAAGCGATCTTCATGTTCACCTAGGGTAGCGGCATGGTCGCACCTCGTGGTCGGTATGCGTGAAGAAGACCACTCCATCGTGGGGCGGGGCCCCGGGGCGCGTAGCCTCCCTCCTTATGAGTACGCACGCCTCTGACCCCTTGGCCGCCCTCGGTTCCCTGCCGGGCGTCGCCGAAGCGGTGGACTCGGTACGCAAGGCCGTCGACCGGGTCTACGGCCACCGCGTGATGCGCCGCCGCAGCAACGAGATCTCCTCCGAGGCGGCGCTGCGCGGGGCGCGTGGTTCGGCGGCCCTGTCCGGTGCCGACTGGGCACTGGAGGAGGTCCGGCGGCGCACGGACTTCAGTGGTGATCCCGAGGCCCGCACGGTCGGCGCCGCCCTGCGCCTGGGAGCCGAGGCCGGGCAGCTCCTCTCCATCTGGCGCCAGTCGCCCCTGCGGGTGCTCGCCCGGCTCCACCTGGTCGCCGCCGGAGATCCGGGCGACTCGGTGGGCCGGCCCCGGCTGGACGGCGAGACGGTCGACGAACCGCTGCTCGAAGGCCCCGTTCCGACGCCCGCGGAGGTGGCCGGGCGGCTCGACGGCCTCGCGGAGCTGATCGTCGCGGGCGGCGAGGCCCCGGCGCTCGTGACGGCCGCCGTGGTGCACGGCGAACTGCTCGCGCTGCGCCCCTTCACCTCGTACAACGGCCTGGTCGCCCGGGCCGCGGAGCGGATCGTGCTGGTCGGCAGCGGTCTCGACCCCAAGGCGATCTGCCCGGCCGAGGTCGGTCACGCGGAGCAGGGGCGGGCGGCGTACCTCGCCGCGTTCGAGGGGTACCTGTCGGGGACCCCGGACGGCGTGGGTGGCTGGATCGCGCACTGCGGGCGCTCGGTCGGGCTGGGGGTCCGGGAGTCGACCGCCGTCTGCGAGGCGCTCCAGCGCGGCGCGGCCTGAGGAACCCTCACGGACCTCCCGGTCCGGGGCCCCGGGGCCGTCCCCGGAAAGGGGTGCGGCGGTACCTCTTCAGGTACCGCCGCCGGCACGTCCGTCCGGTTACCAAGCGTCCTCGATGGATGCCCATCAGGCCGGGTGCTTTGCCCGTGGCCTGGTGCGGCTGGCCCGTAATCGACGGGTCGACGTCGCGTGGGTGCCGGATTTCCGTGCTAGGTCCGTGGGGCCTTCTTGCTCAACAGGAGATCCTCTCGGATGCCTCAGGTCTCGCGGGCCTGATTCCTTTTTACTCCTCCCGAGGTAGAAGCGAAAGTGCTGGTTCCGCTTCTCTTCCTCAGGGTCGGATCCGGGCGGAGGCGGCGGCTCGATGGGCGGCGGGGACGGCCCGTCGGCGCCGGGCGGCGTACCAGACGATCCCGGCCCCGACCGCCGCCGCCCCCACGGCCGCCGCGGCGACCAGGGCGGGCCGGGGCGGCATCCGGAACGCGGGAAGCCGCTGCTTGAGCCGGACCGGCTTGTCGAAGACAAGGATCGGCCACTCCCGGGCGGCGGCCTCGCGACGCAGGGTCCGGTCGGGATTGACCGCGTGCGGGTGGCCCACGGCCTCCAGCATGGGAATGTCGGTCGCCGAGTCGCTGTAGGCGTAGCAGTGCGACAGGTCGTAGCCCTCCGACTCCGCCAGTCCCCGGACCGCCTCGGCCTTCGTCGGCCCGTAGGCGTAGTACTCCACCTCTCCCGTGAAGCACCCGTCCTCGCCGACCACCATCCGGGTGGCGACGACCCGGTCGGCGCCGAGCATCTCGCCGATGGGCTCGACCACCTCGGCGCCGGAGGTCGAGACGATGACCACGTCCCGGCCGGCGGCGTGATGGGCCTCGATGAGGGAGGCCGCCTCGTCGTAGATGATCGGATCGATCAGTGCGTGAAGGGTCTCGGCGACGAGTTCCTTCACCTGGGCGACGTTCCAGCCTTTGCAGAGCGCGGAAAGATATTCGCGCATCCGCTCCATCTGGTCGTGATCGGCCCCGCCCACCAGGAAGACGAACTGGATGTAGGCCGTCCGCAGGGCGGCGCGGCGGCTGATCAGCCCGCCCCGGTAGAAGGACTTGCTGAAGGTCAGCGTCGAGGACTTCGCAATGACCGTCTTGTCCAGGTCGAAGAAGGCGGCCGTGCGTGGCAAGGAGTGGTTTTCCACGACCCCGAGCATAGGTGCCCGCCATTCGGCGTACGCTGGAGCGCGTGGGTTTGCCTGAGAAGCCTCTCGGGTACACCATGGAAGTCACGGATCGTTCGCGACCGTGCTACCCCGGTCCGACTCCTCCCCCCCCGAGTCGGCCGGAGAAGACGACCCCCGCTCTCCCCCCCGGCGGGGGTCGTCGCATGTCCGGAGCCGTTTTCGGTCGGTACGGCATCGCCTTCTCCCTTCTTTCCACCTCCTGGCCGTGGATCGGCCCGCAGGGCGACATGACTCTGATTTCTCACTCAGAGTAACTGCTGCGCTGCGTTCCGGACAGGCTCCGGCAGGGTGGCGAAGTTATTCACAGGGCCACCCTTATCCACAGTTTTTCGGTGGGGCCCCCATGATTTCCGCGGTGACCCCACGGTGATTCCTGTCGCGCGTTCGCGGACGGCAGGAATCACGAGAGGAGCATGTGCCATGGGGGCATCCAGGACTTCCGGCGTCGGGACCACGGGGACCGAGGGCGCGAGGTGGGACTCTCCACCGGGCCCGGCGCCCGGCGGGGCGTCCTCGGTGAGGAGGCACGGCACGGCGGAGGGAAGCCCGGGAGCCCGGCACACGGGAGCGCGCGGGGAGCCCAGGGCCGACGAGACGCACCGGGCCGGGCCGCTGATCGTCACCGAGGATCTCGAACTGCTCGACGACCTTCTCCGGCTGTGCGCGGCGGCCGGGGTCGATCCCGAGGTACACCACCGGGTGCCCGAACGACGGGCGGACTGGACGGACCCGCCCCTCGTCCTGATCGGCGACGACTCCGCGGCCCGGTGCCGGGGAGCCGTGCGACGGCCCGGGGTCGTCCTCGTCGGCCGTGAACAGGACGATCCGGAGATGTGGCGGCTGGCCGTCGAGATCGGCGCGGAGTGCGTGCTGCGGCTTCCGGACGCCGAGAGCCTTCTCGTCGACCGCATCGCCGACGCCGCCGAGGGTGCGGGCCGGCAGGCGCTGACGGTCGGCGTCGCCGGCGGCCGGGGAGGAGCGGGCGCCTCCACCCTGGCCTGCGCCCTCGCTCTCGCCGCCGCTCGGACCGGGCAGCGCACCCTGCTCGTCGACGGCGACCCGCTGGGCGGCGGTCTCGACGTGCTGCTCGGCGGCGAACGCGAGGAGGGCAGGCGCTGGCCCGACTTCGCGGCGTCGAAGGGCCGGCTGGCGGGAGGCGCCCTGGAGGAGTCCCTGCCGTCGGTACGGGGGGTCCGGATGCTCAGCTGGGGAAGGGAGCCCGCAGCACCGGTGCCGCCCGCGGCCGTACGGTCCGTGCTCGCCGCCGCACGACGCCGTGGCGGGGTCGTCGTGGTTGACCTGCCGCGCGGGGGCGGCGAGCCGACCGCCGAGGCCCTCGCCCAGCTCGACCTCGGACTGCTCGTGGTCCCCGGGGAGCTGAGGGCCGTCGCGGCGGCCCACCGGACGGCCTCCGCCCTCGGCGTGACCGTGCGCGACCTGCGGGTCGTGGCGCGCGGTCCGTACGCGGCGGGACTCGACGAACGGTGGATCGCCGACGCGCTGCGGCTGCCCCTCGCCGGCGAGCTTCCCTACGACCCGGGGGCCGTGGCGGACCAGGACGCGGGGGTGCCCCCGGGCGCCGAGCCCCGGGGACCGCTCGGCCGGTTCTGCGCCGCCTTCTGGGAGCGCGTGCTCACGCCCGGCGGTGCGGCGTGACCGGGGCCTGGGGCGAGGGCGGTGGCGCGGGGCTCCTCGACGCCGTGCGGCAGCGGCTCGCGGCGAGTGGGGCCGAGCCCACTCCGGCCCGGGTCGCGGCGGCGCTGCGGGCCCAGGGCCGGTTGCTCGGTGACGCGGAGGTCCTCGGAGCCGCCGAGGAGCTGCGGTGCGAGCTGATCGGTACCGGACCGCTGGAACCCCTGCTCGCCGACCCGGCGGTCACCGACGTCCTGGTCTCCGCGCCCGACCTGGTGTGGGTGGACCGGGGGACCGGCCTCGAACGGGCCCCGGTGTCCTTCCCCGACGCCGCCGCCGTGCGCAGACTCGCGCAACGGCTCGCGGCCGTCGCCGGACGGAGGCTCGACGACGCCCGGCCCTGGGTGGACGCCCGGCTCCCCGACGGCACCCGCATGCACGCGGTGCTGCCGCCGGTGGCGGTCGGCTCCACCTGCCTGTCGCTCCGGGTGGTGCGCCCGCGCGCCTTCACCCTGGAGGAGCTGGCCGAGGCGGGCACGGTGCCGCCCGGCGGAGCCCCGGTCCTGCGAGCCCTGATCGACTCCCGTGTGTCGTACCTGGTCAGCGGCGGTACGGGAACGGGGAAGACCACGCTCCTCGCCTCCCTCCTTGGTCTGGTCGGGGAGCGGGAGCGGATCGTGCTCGCCGAGGACTCGGCCGAGTTGCGACCGGACCATCCGCACGTGGTCCGTCTTGAGGCGCGGCCCGCCAACCAGGAGGGCGCCGGGCTCGTCACCCTGCGGGACCTGGTCCGGCAGGCGCTGCGGATGAGGCCGGACCGGCTGGTGGTCGGCGAGGTGCGGGGAGGGGAGGCCGTGGACCTCCTCGCGGCCCTCAACACGGGTCACGAGGGAGGGTGCGGAACGCTTCATGCCAACACGGCGGCGGACGTTCCGGCGCGGCTCGAAGCGCTGGGCACGGCAGCCGGACTCGACAGGGCCGCCCTGCACAGCCAGCTGGGCGCCGGGCTCTCGGCCGTGCTTCACCTCGCCCGGGACCGGGACGGCCGGCGGCGGATCGCCGAGATCCACGTCCTGGAGCGCGACCGGGACGGGCTGGTCCGGACGGTTCCCGCGCTGCGCTGGGGCACGTCCGGATTCGAGCGGGAGCGGGGCTGGGCGCGGCTGGACGCGCTGATCGGAAGGGGGGCGCGGTGACGGCGGTACTGGAGCCGGCGCGCTGTGCGGCGGTGCTCTGCGCGGGACTCGCCCTGTGGCGGACGGTCGAGCGGCGGCGCGGGACCGCCCGCGCGCGGACGGTGCTGAGGGGCGGAGTGCCCGAAGGGCGCGGCCGGGTCGCGGCGTGGCGGGCGACGGTCGCACGACGGTGGGTCCTGTCGCGGGAGCGGCGCGCGTGGCTGTGCCTGCCGGCGGCCGGGATCCTCGCCCTGCTCGGCGAGTCGCCGCTGCCACTGGTGGCGGGAGCGCTCGCAGTGCCCCTGGTCGCACGGCGCCTGCGGGCCGCCGGACGGCGGAGGGAGCGCGAGGCACGGGCCGAACGGGTGGTCGCCCTGTGCGGGGCGGTCGTCGGAGAGCTGAGGGCCGGGTGGCAGCCCGCACAGGCGTTGTCCTTCGCGGCCCGGGAGACGGGCGCCCTGGACGGTGACGAGGCGGGGGTGCTCGCGGCGGCGCGATTCGGCGGGGACGTACCGGAGGCGCTGCGGAGAGCGGCCCGGCAGGACGGGGCCGACGGTCTCGCGGGCATGGCGGCCTGCTGGCAGGTGGCCGTGGACGGCGGCGCGGGCCTGGCCGCCGGACTCGACCGTCTGGAGGGGGCCCTGCGGGGCCACCACGAGCAGCGGGAGCGGCTGCGGGCCGAGCTGGCCGGCGCCTGGGCCACGGTGACCGTCCTCGCGCTGCTCCCGGCGGCGGGACTCGCCCTCGGCGCGGCGCTCGGAGCCGAACCGCTGCGCGTACTGCTCCACACCCCGGCGGGACTGGGCTGCCTGGCCCTGGGCGGGTCCCTGGAGGCGGCCGGACTGTGGTGGGCCGCGCGGATCGTGCGAGGAGGGGAACGGGCATGACGGCGAACGGCTTCGGACCGGCGGTGCTCGTGACGGTCGCGGTGTACCTGTGCGGGCGGATCGTCCGGGAGGCCCTGCGCGAGGTGCGGGCACGTCGGACGCGCCGACGGGCGAGAAGCCTCATGGGGACGTCGCCCCCGCGTCAGCGGCGGATCCGGAGAGGACCACCGCCGTGGGTGGGCCTCTGGGCGGTGCCGTTCGCGGTGGCCGGACTCGGCTGGGCTCTCTTCGGCGGGATCGCCGGCCTGGGCGCCGGAGCCCTGCTGGCCTGCGGGGTACGCGGGCGGATTCCTCGACGGCGGGCACCGGAGGCGCCGGACGGCGAAGAGGCGGTACGCCACCTTCCACTGGCGGCGGACCTGTTGGCGGCGTGTGCCGCTTCGGGGGCCGGCCCCGGCGAGGCGGCGGAGGCGGTGGGCCGGTCGCTGGGCGGCCCGCTCGGAGAGCGCCTCGCCCGCACGGCCGCCGAACTGCGCCTGGGGGGCGATCCGGCCGAGGTGTGGGGAAGGTTCGGCGCGATACAGGGCGCCGCGGGGCTCGCCCGCTGCATGGAGCGGGCCGGTTCCTCGGGAGCTCCCTCGGCGGAGGCCGTGGCCCGGTACGCCACCGCGCTGCGGGCTGCTCGCTCCCGTACGGCGGCCGCGAGAGCGCGCAGGGCCCAGGTCCTGATCAGCGCACCCGTGGGGCTCTGCTTCCTGCCGGCCTTCCTGGCGGTGGGGGTGACCCCGGTGGTGATCGGCCTCGCGACGGGGCTGCTGGGCCGATGAGCAGGGGGCGTGCGCGGCGACGGACACCACGTCCGGAAACGGCACCCGGGCACGACAAACACGACAAAAACGATGAACGCGACAAGGTGAAACGGAACGAGGAGAACGACATGGCAACGGTGACGGCGGCGGGGACCGCGGGGACGGTAGTAACGGCGAGCAAGGCGCGGGTCGGCGAGTGGTGGCGGGCGCGGCGGGAAGCGTCGCGTCGTGACACGGGAATGACCACGTCCGAATACGCGGTGGGGACGATCGCCGCGGCCGCGTTCGCCGCGGTGCTCTACAAGATCGTGACCAGCGGGGCGGTCTCGGGGGCCCTGGAATCGGTGATCGGAAGGGCCCTCGATGCGCCGTTCTGACCGGAGCCCGTCCGACCGGGGCTTCGTGACCGTGGAGGCGGCGCTGGTCCTCCCCGTCCTGGCGCTGTTCACGGTGACCCTGCTCTGGGGACTGGCCGCGGCCGCCGCGCAGATCCGGTGCGTGGACGCGGCGCGGGCGGGAGCGCGGATGGCGGCCCGCTCGGAACCGGTGGCCTCCGCCGAGGGAGCCGCGCGGGCCGCCGCGCCCGAGGGCGCCCGGGTGTCGGTGATCCGGACGGGGGAGCTGTGGCGGGTGACCGTGGAGGTGCCGGCCCCGGGCCCCCGGGGCCTCGGACTCACCCTGCGGGCGGACGCGGCGGCGCTCGCGGAGGACACGGAACCGGCGATGCCCGAGGAGGACGAAGGCGTGGATTTCCGGGCTTCGCGGCCCGGTGACCCCGACGGCGGGGGCCGCTCATGACGGCCGGCGAACGGGACGGCGGACGTGTCCGTGTCCGGACTCGGGCCCCCCGCCGTGGCCAGGCCCGTACCGACGCGGGCGACCGGGGCGCGGCGACCGTGTGGGCGGCGTTCGCGGCCTGTGCGCTGTGCGTGGTGTTCGGGGCGGTGCTCGCCTTGGGCCAGGCGACGGCGGCCAGGCACCGGGCGGGCGGGGCAGCCGACATGGCCGCTCTCGCCGCCGCCGACCGGGCCCTCCGGGGCGAGGCAGAGGCGTGCGCCGCCGCTTCCCGGGTGGCCGGCGCCCAGGGTGCCGAGCTGGTGCGGTGCGCGGTGCGGGGTGAGCTGGCCGAGGTGACCGCGCGGGTCGTACGCGGCCCGTACCGGCCGGAGGTCAGATCCCGGGCGGGCCCGTCCGAACCTCTTCCGGCGGCGCTTCCCGCTCCGGTGGAACTCCCTGGTCCGGCGGCGCCTCCCGATCCGGCGGCGCTCCTGGAGCCCCCGGGTTCTACGGGACTTCCGGAAGCCCCTGGCTCCCCGGGACTTCCGGGCCCCCCGGTTCCTCCGTGGGGCCCGGGGCCTCCCGGAGGAACTCCGTGAGGAGGCGGACCGCGCCGCGCTTGTGGAGGGGGTCGTTGCCGTTGCCGCACTTCGGGGACTGGATGCAGGAGGGACAGCCCGCCTCGCACTCGCAGGAGGCGATGGCCTCCCGGGTGGCGGTCAGCCAGGCGCGGGCCGTGTGGAAGGCCCGCTCGGCGAAGCCCGCGCCACCCGGATGCCCGTCGTACACGAAGACGGTGGGCAGCAGGGTGTCGGGGTGGAGCGGTACGGAGACGCCTCCGATGTCCCAGCGGTCGCAGGTGGCGAAGAGCGGCAGCATGCCGATGGAGGCGTGCTCGGCGGCGTGCAGGGCGCCGCCGAGGATCTCCGGCGTGATCCGGGCGGCATCGAGCTGGTCCTCGGTGACCGTCCACCACACGGCCCGGGTGCGCAGGGTGCGGGGCGGCAGGTCGAGCTTGGTCTCGCCCAGCACCTCGCCCGTGATCAGCCGGCGGCGGAGGAAGGAGACGACCTGGTTGGTGACCTCGACGGAGCCGTAGCAGAGGCGGCCGGCCCCCCAGGGGACCTCGGTCTCGGTGTCGAGCACGGCGAGGGAGGTGGTGTCGCGGGCGGTGGTGGAGTACGGCGGGACGGCCTCTTCCACGAGGGCGACGGAGTCCTTGAGGTCGAGTTCCCGCACCAGGTAGGTGCGGCCCTGGTGGAGGTGCACGGCGCCTTCGTGGACGGCGGTGTGGGAGGCCGCCTCGTCGACCGTGCCGAGGAGGCGGCCGGTCCCGGCCTCCACGATCCGGACGGGGCTGCCTCCGCCGCCCCGGATGTCGGTGAGGTCGGCGGCCCGTTCGCGGCGGGTCCAGTACCAGCCGGTGGAGCGGCGGCGCAGCAGGCCCGCCGTCTCCAGCTGGGGCAGCAGGTCGGGGACGGCCGGGCCGAAGAGGGCCAGGTCCGGCTCGGTCAGCGGCAGCTCGGCGGCCGCGGCGCACAGATGGGGGGCGAGGACGTAGGGATTGTCGGGATCCAGGACGGTCGACTCGACCGGCTGATCGAAGATCGCCTCCGGGTGGTGGACCAGGAAGGTGTCCAGCGGGTCGTCCCGGGCGACCATGATCGCGAGGGCACCCTCGCCGGAACGGCCGGCGCGGCCCGCCTGCTGCCACAGGGAGGCCCGGGTGCCCGGGTAGCCGGCGATCAGGACGGCGTCCAGGCCGGAGACGTCCACGCCCAGCTCCAGGGCGGTCGTGGCGGCCAGGCCGAGGAGTTCCCCGGAGTGCAGGGCCCGCTCCAGGGCGCGGCGCTCCTCGGGCAGGTAACCGCCGCGGTAGGCGGCGACGCGGCGGGAGAGGGCACGGTCGGTCTCGGCCAGCCGTTCCTGGGCGATCACCGAGATCAGTTCGGCGCCGCGCCGGGACCGGACGAAGGCGACCGAGCGGACGCCCTGCCGGGTCAGGTCGGTCAGCAGGTCCGCGGTCTCGGCGGTGGCGGTGCGGCGCACGGGCGCGCCGCGTTCGCCGCGCAGCTCGGTCAGCGGCGGCTCCCACAGGGCGAAGACCAGTTCGCCGCGGGGCGAGGCGTCGTCGGAGACCTCGGTGACCGGGAGGCCGGTGAGGCGGCCGGCGGCCCGGGCGGGGTCGGCGGAGGTGGCCGAGGCGAGGAGGAAGACCGGCTCGGAGCCGTACCGGGCGCAGATCCGGCGCAGGCGCCGCAGTACCTGGGCGACGTGGGAGCCGAAGACGCCCCGGTAGGTGTGGCACTCGTCGATCACGACGTAGCGCAGGGCGCGCAGGAAGGAGGACCACCGGGGGTGGGAGGGGAGGACGCTCCGGTGCAGCATGTCGGGGTTGGTCAGCACGTAGTTCGCGTACTGCCGGATCCACTCGCGTTCCTCCACCGGCGTGTCGCCGTCGTGGACGGCGGGGCGGATCCGGTTGCCGAGCGGGGTGGACAGCTCCCGCACGGCGCGTCGCTGGTCGGCGGCGAGTGCCTTGGTGGGCGCGAGGTACAGGGCGGTCGCCCCTCGGCCGTTGGGGGCCTCGGAGCCGTCCAGGAGGGTCGTGAGGACCGGGGCGAGGTAGGCGAGCGACTTGCCCGAGGCGGTGCCGGTGGCGATCACCACGGATTCGCCGTCGAGGGCGTGCTCGGCGGCCTCCGCCTGATGGGCCCAGGGGTGCTCGATCCCGGCCGCCTGGATCGCGGCGATCACCTCCGGACGGATGCGGTCCGGCCAGACCGCATGACGGCCCGCCCGGGCGGGCATGTGCTCCGTATGAGTGATGCGCGCGGCCCGGCTCTCACCCGAGGAGAGCCGGTCGAGGACCAGGCCGGGAGAAGGGCGGCCGCCTTTGTCCTCGGCGGGACGAGTGGGTCGGTGATTCCTGGGCATTGGCATCGAGTGTGTCACTGCCATGACGGACAATGCTCCCAAGGCGTCGTGCATGGCTGCTGGTAAGTGATTGAATGCCATCGCGGCTGGCGATCCGTTCCTCGGCTCCGTCCGGGAGACCCGAGAGAATGATCGCCCGATAGCAAGGTGCTGGAGGATCCGTGGACCTGTCCCTGTCGACTCGCAATGTGACCGGTGCTGGCGGTGACCGTACGGTCGTCGAGGTCGGTGGCGAGATTGATGTGTATACCGCGCCCAAGCTGCGCGAGCAGTTGGTCGAGTTGGTGAACGACGGCAGTTACCACCTGGTCGTCGACATGGAGGGCGTGGACTTCCTCGACTCCGCCGGCCTCGGCGTGCTCGTCGGCGGCCTGAAGCGCGTTCGCGCCCATGAGGGCTCGCTGCGTCTGGTCTGCAACCAGGAGCGCATTCTGAAGATTTTCCGGATCACGGGTCTCACCAAGGTGTTCCCGATCCACACCTCGGTCGACGAGGCCGTCAACGCCGTCGACTGAGCCCAGGGGGTTCGCATGGCCACCGTTGAACTCCGTTTCAGCGCTCAGCCCGAGCACGTCCGGACGGCCCGCCTGGTGGCGGCCGCGGTGGCGCGCCGGGCGGGGGTGGACGAGGCGGCCCTCGACGAGGTGCGCCTCGCCGTGGGCGAGGCGTGTTCCCGTGCCGTCGGACTGCATCGCAGCAACGGCGTCACGACCCCCGTCCGGGTCGTTCTGACCGAGGAGGAGAAGACGTTCTCCATCGAGGTCGGCGACGAGGTGCCGGGCGCGGGGGTGGCGGCGGCCGACGCCGTCGGGGTTCCCGGCGCGCGGTCCGCGGCGCCGGTCGAGGAATTCGACGACGCCGACGGTGAGGACGAGATGGGCCTCGCGGTGATCCGCGGGCTCGTCGACGACGTCGAGGTGAGCGCCGGCGCGGACGGCGGCACCATTCGGATGACCTGGCCGGTGAGCCCGGTGAGCGTCCTGTCCTGACCGGGATCGCCACGCGGTTCCGGGAGCGACGGCAGCAGAGACGGAGGGGCCCCGCCGAGCGGGGCCCCTTCCGTTCGTCCCGGGGCCCGGCGCACGTTCCCTTCCGGGGGCGGCGAGTCCGCTGTCGTGTCCCTCCCCAAGCGGCTTCCCGTGAAGGTCCCCTGACGTGGCGTCCGTCTCACTCCGCAGGACCTCGAGGAGCCTGTGAGGGGTCTCTCCCTTGGTTCAAAAGGCTTCAATACGGCGGTAACCAGTCGTACGAAAGGTGGAAGTAGCCCGTTCGGCGTGTATGTTCCGGGGCCGAGAGCCTTGGAAGGGACCGATCCGGTGAACAAGAAGCTTGCGGCCGCACTGTCCGGCGGCGCGGTACTGATGCTCGCGCTGTCGGGTTGCGGCGATGACGAGGGCAACAAGGTCGACGACTGGGCGAAGTCGTTCTGCGACCAGGCGAAGCCCCAGATCCAGAAGCGGGCCGACGCCCACCAGATCATCATCTCGACGGCGGCCGACAGCAAGCCGGCCGACATCCAGGCCGCCGACTCGAAGGCGTTCCAGGACATCGCCGACGCCGACCGGGCCCTCGCCAAGGCCGTCGAGAGCTCCGGCGCCCCGCCCGTCGAGAACGGCGAGAAGGTCAAGCAGGACGCCATGAAGGAGCTCAACGACACCGCCGTGGCGTACGAGGGGCTGAAGAAGCAGGTCGACGCGCTCGACCCGACGAACCAGCAGAAGTTCGCGGACGGCCTCCAGGGCGTCGCCAACGGCCTGACGAAGATCGAGAAGATGGACCAGAACGCCCTGTCCAAGCTGGAGGGGGGCGACCTGGGCAAGGCGATGGCCAAGCAGCCGGGCTGTCAGAAGCCCACGGCCTCCACCCCGCCGAAGACCTCCGGTTCCGCCGCCCCGGGAGCCGACGCCACCGCGGACGCCGGGGCTTCCCGGCCCGCCGAGGGGGAGTCCGCGAAGCCGGACGGGGAGAGCACGGCCGCCAAGACCGAGTAGGGGACCGCCGGGCGACGGCCCTCGCCCCCCGGGCCCGACCCTCCCGGCCCCGGGCCCGACCCTCCCGGCCCCGGCACTGACCCTCCCGCTCCCGGCCCCCGGTTCCGTGGGCCCGACGGCGGTGCGAGGGCTGCCCGGTCTCCGCCGTCGGGCCCGGTCGCCGGGCCCGGTGACGATCCGTTCCCGCCGCCGGGTCGCCCGCCCGGATGTCGGTGGCGGCCGTCACAATGGAGCGGTGAGTACGACCAGCCTGTCTTCCCGCCTCCCGGTGCCCACGCACGCCGCCCTTCTGCGCGAGGCCCTGCTCGCCTCCGCCTTCACGGCGGACGGCCTGCTCGACCTGCTCGGCGCCCCCGCCTACGCGGCACTCGCCCGCAGCGAGACCGTGCCGGCCCTGCGCGCCACCCGCGGCGACTCCCCGCTGGAGACCCTCGTCCGGCTCTTCCTGCTCCAGGAACCCGTCGAGCGGGTCCGGGCGGCCGCCGCGCTCCCGCTGGACGAGGCCGTCGCCGACGGCTGGGTGGTCCGTGAGGACGACACCGTGCACGCCACCGTCGACATCCGGCCGTACGGCGGACCCGGCGGCGAGGACTGGTTCATCGTCTCCGACCTGGGCTGCGCCGTGGGCGGTGCCGGGGGTATCGGGAAGAAGGACGAGGGCGTCGTCCTCGGCGTCGGCGGCGCCTCCACCACCCTCGCCGGCATCACCGTCCGTACGCCCGTCTCCTCCGCGCTCGACCTCGGCACCGGCTCGGGCATCCAGGCACTGCACGCCGCCCAGCACGCCACCCGGGTCACCGCCACCGATCTCAACCCGCGCGCCCTGGATTTCACCCGGCTCACCCTCGCGCTCTCCGGGGCCCAGGAGGCCGAGCTGGTCGCGGGCTCCCTCTTCGAGCCGGTCGAGGGCGAGACGTACGACCTGATCGTCTCCAACCCGCCGTTCGTGATCTCTCCCGGCGCCCGGCTCACCTACCGGGACGGCGGGATGGGCGGCGACGACCTGTGCCGGACGCTCGTGCAGGAGACGGGGGAGCGGCTCAACGACGGCGGGTACGCCCAGTTCCTCGCCAACTGGCAGCACGTGGACGGCGAGGAGTGGCAGGACCGGCTGCGTTCCTGGGTGCCGCGCGGCTGCGACGCCTGGATCGTGCAGCGCGAGGTCCAGGACGTCACCCAGTACGCCGAGCTGTGGCTGCGGGACAGCGGCGACCACCGGGGCGATCCGGCGGCGTACCGGGCCGCGTACGACCGCTGGCTCGACGAGTTCGAGGCCCGGGGGACGCGCGCGGTCGGGTTCGGCTGGATCACGATCCGGCGGAACGGAGCCGTGGCCTCCGGCGAGATCGAGCCCTCGATCGTCATCGAGGAGTGGCCGCACCCGGTCGAGCAGCCCCTCGGCCCCACCGTCCGCGCCCACTTCGAGCGCCAGGACTACCTGCGGACCCACGACGACGCCGCTCTCCTCGCGGGCCGGTTCACGCTCGCGCCCGAGGTGGTCCAGGAGCAGGTCGGGCTGCCGGGCGCGGAGGACCCGGAGCACGTCGTGCTCCGGCAGAACCGGGGCATGCGCCGGGCGACCCGGGTGGACCACGTGGGCGCCGGATTCGCCGGGGTCTGCGACGGGACCCTCAGCGCGGGCCGCATCCTCGACGCCATCGGGCAGTTGACGGGTGAGGACCCGGTCCTGCTGCGGGACCGCACCCCGCAGGCGATCCGGCTCCTCGTGGAGGAGGGCTTCCTGCTGCCCGTCGGTGAAGGAGACGGGGACGGGGAGGGGGACGAGAGGGTCTGACCCCGGCCGGGCCCGACGAGGAGGCCGGCGTTCGACGGGGGAGGCCCGCGTTCGACACGGACGGGGCCTGGCGTTGTCCGCCGGCCCGGGGCGGGGTCCGGGCAGACGCGTTCCGTTTTCCCCGGGGCGTCCGGTTCGTGGCCGTCGCCGGGGCGGCTTCCCGCCGTGCGTCGTCCGACGGGCCCGGCCCGCCGACAGGGGCAGGAATGCCGCTGGTCGGACCGCTCCTCCCGGTTTCCCTCCGCGTCCGTCCGGGCAGGAAGGAGGGAGCTGCCGACAGGCACCGTGATCCCGCCCGGAACGGCGCTTTCCGCGGCTTCCGCCTCCTGCGGGTACGGCACGCCACGGCACCCGGCGTCGCCGGACGCCGACGCGGCACCCCGGCTCGTACCGCCGCCGTTCCGCCACCGAGCGCCGCCCTGGAACGGACGGGCCCTCCTGTACGCCCCGGCCCCCGTCTCCGTTCCCGCCCCACGGGTCGCTCCCGCCCTCGGCGGAACGCTCCACGGTGTCCTTCGTGCTCGCCGCCCCACCACCGCCTCATCTGTCCCCGAACCCCGCCGTGTGGCACAGGAGGCGCCCGCCGGGTTCGCGACGGGAGCCGCGAAGGGCGAGAAGGCGCCACGAGCGCGACGGTCACGGCGGAGGCGTGACATGAGCGACAGAGGGCGGCGGGAGCGGTGGCGGCCGGGCCGGGCGAAGGGGGCGGAGGCGGTCGCGCCGGGCGAAGGAGTCGGGGCGGGCGGGCCGGGCGAAGGGAAAGGGGCGTGGAGCACCGGGCGTGGGGCACAGGGCGGGGAGAAGGCCGCTACCGGCCATCTTCGGGAGGCTCCCGGGGAAGGGTCCGCGCCGTTCATCCGGAATTCGCGCCCACGACTTCCGGGGGTGTCAGCCTCGCCCCGGTGAGGCGGACACACCGCACGCGAACGGAACGGGGTACGGGGATGGAGAGCGGGCCGGCGATCTTCGCGGGGACGGCGTTCACGCTGTTCGGAGGCGCGCTGCTGCTGTGGACCACCGTGCGGTCCCTCCACCGCGAACCCGTCGCGCACGGGGTCGCCCCGCGTGCCGCGGTCGTGCTGACGAGCCTCTTCGGCGCCCTCTCCCTCGTCCTCGGCGTCTGGTGCTTCGGCCGCCTCTGACCTTTCCGCCCGGCCCCGACGGCCACGCCTCCGGAACCCTTCGGTTCCCCCGTCGCGCCCTCCCGGGTTTCGTTTCCACGCCGTCCCGGGCCCCCGTCCCCGGGCCCGTCCCGCACGTGTCCGGGCCCCCTCCGGCCGGGGGGCGCGCGGCTCCCGCCCCGCCGGACCGGGAGTCCGGGCGGCAGGAATGCCAGGACTCGGGTTACCGTTCGAGTGGCCGTTGCGGGCTTTCGCCGTTTGACACGGGGGCGGGTTGTACCGTCACACTCCGCAGCGACGGGAGCGACACCGTCCGTGCCGCTGCCGTGCGTGTCGGCGCCGTACGTGCCCGATACGCGTCCCGTACGTGCGCCCCGTACGTGTCCAGAGAGTGCCGAACCGGAGAGAAGAGCGAAGTTGTCCCCGACCAGCGAGACCGCACACGGCGGCCGCCGACTCGTCATCGTCGAGTCGCCTGCCAAGGCGAAGACGATCAAGGGCTACCTCGGCCCCGGCTACGTCGTCGAGGCGAGCGTCGGGCACATCCGCGACCTCCCCAGCGGCGCCGCCGAGGTGCCCGAGAAGTACACCGGCGAGGTGCGCCGCCTCGGAGTCGACGTCGAGCACGACTTCCAGCCCATCTACGTCGTCAACGCCGACAAGAAGGCGCAGGTCAGGAAGCTCAAGGAGCTGCTCGCCGACTCCGACGAGCTCTACCTCGCCACCGATGAGGACCGCGAGGGCGAGGCCATCGCGTGGCATCTCCGGGAAGTCCTGAAGCCCAAGGTCCCGGTCCACCGGATGGTCTTCCACGAGATCACCAAGGACGCCATCCGCGAGGCCGTCGCCAACCCGCGCGAGCTCAACCAGCGCATGGTCGACGCCCAGGAGACCCGTCGCATCCTCGACCGCCTGTACGGCTACGAGGTCTCGCCGGTGCTGTGGAAGAAGGTCATGCCCCGGCTCTCCGCCGGCCGCGTGCAGTCCGTCGCCACCCGGCTCGTCGTCGAGCGCGAGCGCGAGCGCATCGCCTTCCGCTCCGCCGAGTACTGGGACCTCACCGGCACCTTCGGCACGGGCCGCGCCGGTGACGCCTCCGACCCGTCCTCGCTGGTCGCGCGCCTCGCGACGGTCGACGGCAGGCGCGTCGCGCAGGGCCGTGACTTCGGCTCCGACGGGCAGCTCAAGAGCGCGAACGTGCTCCACCTGGACGAGCGGAACGCGCGGGAGCTCGCCGCCGCGCTCGCCGACACCGCCTTCTCCGTGCGCTCGGTCGAGTCGAAGCCGTACCGCCGCTCCCCGTACGCGCCCTTCCGCACCACCACCCTCCAGCAGGAGGCGAGCCGCAAGCTGGGCTTCGGTGCGAAGGCGACCATGCAGGTGGCGCAGAAGCTGTACGAGAACGGCTTCATCACCTACATGCGTACGGACTCCACGATCCTCTCCGACACCGCCGTCTCGGCGGCCCGGGCGCAGGTCACGCAGTTGTACGGCGCCGACTACCTGCCGGACAAGCCGCGCGTCTACGCGGGCAAGGTCAAGAACGCGCAGGAGGCGCACGAGGCGATCCGGCCTTCGGGCGACCGCTTCCGCACCCCGGCGGAGACCGGCCTGACCGGCGACCAGTTCAAGCTGTACGAGCTGATCTGGAAGCGGACCGTCGCCTCCCAGATGAAGGACGCGACCGGGAACTCGGTCACCGTGAAGATCGGCGGCCGGACGTCCGACGGCCGTGACGCCGAGTTCAGCGCGTCCGGCAAGACGATCACCTTCCACGGCTTCATGAAGGCGTACGTGGAGGGGGCCGACGACCCGAACGCGGAGCTGGACGACCGCGAGCGGCGCCTGCCGCAGGTCGCCGAGGGCGACGCGCTGACCGCCGAGGAGATCACGGCGGACGGCCACGCGACCAAGCCGCCGGCCCGCTACACCGAAGCCTCGCTGGTCAAGGAGCTGGAAGAGCGCGAGATCGGCCGCCCGTCGACGTACGCCTCGATCATCGGCACCATCCTCGACCGCGGCTACGTCTTCAAGAAGGGCACGGCACTCGTCCCGTCCTTCCTGAGCTTCGCCGTCGTCAACCTCCTGGAGAAGCACTTCGGGCGGCTCGTCGACTACGACTTCACCGCCCGCATGGAGGACGACCTCGACCGCATCGCGCGCGGCGAGGCCCGGTCCGTGCCGTGGCTGCGGCGCTTCTACTTCGGCGAGGGCGAGGCCACCCACACGGGCGGCGCGGCGGACGCCGGGAACGGCGACGGCGACCACCTGGGCGGCCTCAAGGAACTCGTCACCGACCTCGGCGCCATCGACGCGCGGGAGATCTCCTCCTTCCCCGTCGGCAACGGCATCGTGCTCCGCGTCGGCCGCTACGGGCCGTACATCGAGCGCGGCGAGAAGGACGCCGAGGGCCACCAGCGCGCCGACGTCCCCGAGGACCTCGCGCCCGACGAGCTGACCGTCGAGCTGGCGGAGGAACTGCTCGCCAGGCCGAGCGGCGACTTCGAACTGGGCACCGACCCGGTCAGCGGCCACCAGATCGTCGCCAAGGACGGCCGCTACGGCCCGTACGTCACCGAGATCCTGCCCGAGGGCACCCCGAAGACCGGCAAGAACGCGGTGAAGCCGCGCACGGCCTCCCTCTTCAAGTCGATGTCCCTCGACACGGTGACCCTGGAGGACGCGCTCCGGCTGATGTCCCTGCCCCGGGTCGTCGGCACGGACGCCGAGGGCGTCGAGATCACCGCGCAGAACGGCCGCTACGGCCCGTACCTGAAGAAGGGCACGGACTCGCGGTCGCTCACCGACGAGGAGCAGCTCTTCACGATCACGCTGGAAGAGGCCCTGGCGATCTACGCCCAGCCGAAGCAGCGGGGCCGGGCCGCGGCCAAGCCGCCGCTGAAGGAGCTGGGCACCGACCCGGTCAGCGAGAAGCCGGTGGTCGTCAAGGACGGACGGTTCGGCCCGTACGTGACGGACGGCGAGACGAACGCGACGCTGCGGACCGACGACAGCGTGGAGACGATCACGCCCGAGCGCGGCTACGAGCTGCTCGCCGAGAAGCGGGCCAAGGGACCGGCGAAGAAGACCGCCAAGAAGGCCCCGGCGAAGAAGGCCACCACCGCCAAGAAGACGGCGGCGAAGAAGACCGCCGCGAAGAAGACGACGACGGCCAAGACGGCGACGGCGAAGAAGACCGCCGCGAAGAAGACGTCGGCGTCGGCGGCGACGAAGGCCGAGTAGGCGGGAAGGCCCGGAAGGCCGGGCGGGCCGGGGAGGCCCGCGAGGGCCGAGGGGCACGGTGAAGGGGCGGGGGCGGACGGCCTCCGCCCCTTCACCGTGTCAGCCCCCTCCCCTCGTACCCGCCGGACCCGGCCCCCCGCCGGGCCCGCCGCGTCACCGTTCCTCCTCGTCCCTCCTCCCGTCACGGCCTCGTCCGGATGTTCGGGCGCAGGCCGCGGGGAGGAAGGCCGTCCGGATAGGGTGGACGGATGACGCGAGCAGAGCAGCCAGACCGTCTCGGCGATTCCGACGCCGCACTCGTCGCGGATTCACAGGAACGGGCCGTACGCGCCCTCTTGCGCCACCAGCCGTTGCGCCGGCTGTGGAGCGCCCACCTGCTCGGCAGTAGCGGCGACGCCCTCGCCCTCCTCGTCCTGGTCCTCCTGGGTTTCCAGGCGGCCGTCGTGGAGGGCGCGCTCGGGGGCGGCGAACGGGGGGCGGCGTTCGCCGTGGCCGCCGTCGTCGGTACGCGCCTGCTGGCCTCGGTCCTGTTCGGGGCCGTCCTCCTGGGTCCGCTGACCGCGCTCACCGGGCCCGGCGGGAAACTCGACCGGCGCTGGACCATGATCGGCGCCGACGGCGTACGGATCGCGCTCCTCGTCGTCGCGCCCCTGTGGATCGACTGGACCCCCGGCAACGCCCTCTGGTACCTGCTCGGCACCGTCTTCGTCACCGGCGCCGCCGAACGGCTCTGGACGATCAGCCGCGAGGGCGCCGCGCCCGCGCTGCTGCCCGCCCCGCCGCTGGAGGGCGCCGCCGTGCGGCCGCTCCCGGACCACCTCGGCGCGCTGCGCAAGCTGTCCCTGCGCACCGGCTTCCTCGCCGTCCCGGCGGCGGCCGCGGTCCTGCTCGTCGCCACCCTGATCGGTGACCTGCTCGGCATCGGACTCGACTGGTTCACGCTGCACCAGGCCGCCCTCGGCTCGTACGTCGCCGCCGGGCTGTTCGCCGCCTCCGTCACCGTCCTCCACGCGATGGCGCTCCCCGGCGGGGAGACGCCCCGGCCCCGCTCGCCCCTGGAGGGCCTGCGCCGGCCCTCCACCGGGAAGCCCGGGAAGCCCGGCAGGAACGGAAAGCCCGGCAGGGACGCGGACCGGGGCCGTACCGGCATCCTGCCCCTGCTCGTCCTGGCCTGCGCCGTCGTCGCCGGAGCCGTCGCGGCCGCCGCGTCCGTCGCCGTCCTCCACGCGTACGACCTGGGCGGCGGCCCCGTCACGTACGCCCTCCTGATCCTGGCCCTCGCCGGTGCCACCGCCGTCGGCATCCGCACGGCGGGCTCCGTCCTGCCCGCCCTGTCCCGGCGCCGGCTGCTCGCCCTCGCGATCGCCGTGACCGGTGTCGCCCTGATCGCGGTCGGCCTGGTCCCGGACACGGCGACCGTGCTGTTCCTCGCCGTCCTCACCGGATACGCGGCCGGCGTGGCCGCCCACACCGGCCACGCCCTGATCGACCAGGAGACCGAGGAGCCCCGTCGGGCCCGGACCACCGAGCACCTGCAGGCCGCCGCCCGGGTCGCGATGGGCGCGGGGGCGCTCGCCGCGCCGCTGTTCGCCGCCGCGATCGGGCCGCACCGGATCGCCCCCGGCGACTCCGTCCTCGCGCACGGCGGTGCCGCCTTCACGCTCGCCCTGGCCGGCGCCCTGCTGCTCCCCGTCGCCGCGCTCGTCCTCGCGAAGACCGACGACCGGGCGGGCGTTCCGCTCCGGCGCGACCTGCGCGACGCGCTGCGCGGCTCCGACCCGGCCCAGAGGCCGTACCCGACCGGCTTCTTCATCGCCCTGGAGGGCGGTGACGGCGCCGGGAAGTCGACCCAGGTCCAGGCGCTCGCCGAGTGGATCCGCGCCAAGGGCCACGAAGTCGTCGTCACCCGCGAACCCGGCGCCACCCCGATCGGCAAGCGGCTCCGCTCGATCCTCCTCGACGTGTCGTCGGCGGGGCTCTCGAACCGGGCCGAGGCCCTGCTCTACGCGGCCGACCGCGCCGAACACGTCGACTCCCTGGTCCGGCCCGCCCTGGAGCGGGGCGCGATCGTCCTCTCCGACCGGTACATCGACTCGTCCGTGGCCTACCAGGGCGCGGGCCGGGACCTGTCCCCGACCGAGGTCGCCCGCATCTCCCGCTGGGCGACCGGCGGCCTCGTCCCGCACCTGACCGTCGTGCTCGACGTCTCCCCGGAGACCGCGAGGGAACGGTTCACCGAGGCGCCCGACCGGCTCGAGTCCGAGCCGCCGGAGTTCCACGCGCGCGTACGGGCCGGTTTCCTCGCCCTCGCCGCCGCCGATCCCGGCCGTTACCTCGTCGTCGACGCCGGCCAGGAACCGGAGGCCGTCACCACCGTCGTGCGCCACCGGCTCGACCGGATGCTGCCGCTCTCCGAGGCCGAGGTGAAGGCCGCCGAGGAGGCCCGCCGCAGGGCGGAGGAGGAAGCACGGCGCAAGGCCGAGGAGGAGGCCGCCCGCAAGGCCGAGGAGGAGCGCCTGGAGCGCGAGCGCCAGGAGCAGCTCGCCCGGCTGCGGGCCGAGGAGGAGGAGCGCAAGCGCCGCGAGGAGGAGGAGGCGCGCCGCCTGGAGGCCGAGCGGCAGGCGGAGGAGGCCCGTCGCAGGGCCGAGGAGGCCCGGATCGCCGCCGAGGAGGAGCGCAGGCGCCGCGAGGCGGAGGAGAAGGCCCGCCAGGAGGAGCAGGAACGGCTCCGCCGGCAGGCCGAGGAAGAGGCCCGGCTGCGCGCCGAGGCCGAGTCCCGCCGCCTGGAGAAGCAGCGCAAGGCCGAGGAGGCCCTGCTCCGCGCGGAGGAGGCCCGCAGGGCGGCCGAGGCCGCCGCGGCGGCGAAGGCGGCCGAGGAGGCCGCGGCGAAGGAGGCGGCGGAGAGGCTCGCGGCCGAGGCCGCGGCGAAGGCCGCCGCCGAGCGCGCCGCCGCCGAACGCGCGGCGGCGGAGCAGGCGGCCGCCCAGCGCGCGGCCGAGGCGAAGGAGGCCCGGGGACGGGAGAACCGGGAGCGGGAGGCCCGGGAGCGCGCCGAGGCCGAGCGGGCGGCGGCGGAGGCGCGCGCGGCGGCCGCACGGGAGTCCCGGGCGAGGGCTGCCGCCGAGACCGAGGGGCTGGAGCGGCGGAAGGCCGAGGCCGCGCGGAAGGCCCGCGCCACCGAGGTCTCGGCGAACGAGGTCACCGTTCCCACCCCGGTCGTGAAGCCGGGCGCAGAGCCCGGCGGAGCACGAGAAGCCGGAGCCGCCGGGACCGGGAGGCGGGACCGTCCGGAACCGGACGCCCCGACCGTCTCGCCCGACGAGGTCACCGTGGTCACGCCGATCGTGCGGCCCGAGGCGGAGACCGCCGCCCTGCCGAAGGTCCGCGAGGAGCGGGACGCGCAGGTCCGCGAGGAGCGGGACGCCGACGAGACCGCCGTCCTGCCCGTCGTGGAGGACCCCCGGACGTCGTCCGGTCCGGCGGCCGTACGGGGCCCCCGGACGTCCGGCCCGGCCGCGCGGGACGCCCGGGAGTCCGGGCCGGGCACCCGGGTGCCGAAGGGGTTCTTCCGCGACGAACGGACCGGAGGGCCCGGCGGCACGCGGCGGGAGGAGCCGGACGGCGCGAACGACCGGACCCGGGAACTGCCCCAGCTCGACGAGAACGGCCGCCCGCGCCGGCGCTCCGACTGGGCGGAGGAGACCCCGCTCGACGACCTGCCGACGCTGGCCGACGAACTGTTCGGCCCGCACGGGGACGAGGACGAGGGCTTCCGGCGCCACGGCTGACGCGCGGGCCCCGGGACCGGAGGCCCGGAGCGGAGCATCCTGCGCCGCGACGCCGGGCCGCCGGTTTCCGGCACGGGGGGCGGCTTCCGGTCCGGACAGGGCCGGACGCCGCCCCGCACGCTTGCGGTCCGGACTTTCCCGGTGCCGTCGGCACGGTGGTGACGGGCCGGGGCCGCCGCCCGCGCCCCGGAACGGCCGGGCGGGACGGCCGGAGCGCCCGGCGGGGACTGTCGGACCCCTGCCCCACAATGGAGGGCGTACCTGAGGAGGGGCAGACATGGCCGTATGGGACGACCTGGTCGGACAGACCCGGGTCGAGGAGCAGCTCGCCGCCGCCGCGCGCGACGCCGACGCGCTCGTGACCGCCCACTCGGCCGGCGCGCCCGACCCCGAGACCTCGAAGATGACCCACGCCTGGCTCTTCACCGGTCCTCCCGGGGCCGGGCGGGCGACGGCGGCGCGGGCGTTCGCCGCCGCCCTCCAGTGCGTGAGCCCCGACCGGGCCCTCGGCGGCGCACCGGGCTGCGGCTTCTGCGACGGCTGCCACACGACCCTCGTCGGCACGCACGCGGACGTCGAGATCATCCGTACGGACCTGCTGTCCATCGGCGTGAAGGAGACCCGCGAACTCGTCCGGCGGGCCCAGCTCTCCCCGGCGGGCGGACGCTGGCAGGTCATCGTCCTGGAGGACGCCGACCGGCTCACCGAGGGCGCGGGGAACGTCCTCCTGAAGGCCATCGAGGAGCCCGCGCCGCGCACGGTGTGGCTGCTCTGCGCGCCCTCCCTGGAGGACGTGCTGCCCACGATCCGCTCCCGCTGCCGGCACCTGACCCTGCGGACCCCGCCGGTCGAGGCCGTCGCCGACGTGCTCGTACGGCGCGACGGCATCGAACCGGAGACGGCGCGGGCCGCCGCCCGCGCCACCCAGGGACACATCGACCGGGCCCGGCGGCTCGCCACCGACGAGCGGGCCCGCGCGCGCCGGTCCGTCGTCCTCAAGCTGCCGTCGCGGGTCGGGGACGTCGGCGGCTGCCTCCGGGCCGCCCAGGAGCTGGTCGACGCGGCGGCCGAGGACGCGAAGCAGGCCGCGGAGGAGATCGACGTCAAGGAGACCGACGAGCTGAAGACGGCCCTCGGGGCGGCCCAGGGCGGGCGGATGCCGCGCGGCACGGCGGGGGCGATGAAGGAGCTGGAGGAGCGGCAGAAGCGGCGCAGGACGCGTACCCAGCGCGACAGCCTGGACCTCGCCCTCACCGACCTGACCGGCTTCTACCGCGACGTCCTGGCCCTCCAGCTCCGCGCCCGCACGGCCCTGGCCAACGAGGACGTGCGGGACGCCCTGGAGCAGATCGCCCGCGACACCACCCCCGAGCGCACCCTCCGCCGCATCGAGGCCGTCCTCGCCTGCCGCAAGGCCCTCGACCGGAACGTCGCGCCGCTCCTCGCGGTGGAGGCGATGACGATGGCGCTGCGGTAGGGAGGACGGGGGAGCGGCGGGGCTCGGCGCGACGGTTCCCGCACGCGGCGGCCCCGGCGGGCGACCGCTCGGTCCTCTGAGCGACCCGTCACGATGGGACACGTTACGTACCGCTCCCGATACGCTCCGGGGATGGACTCCAGGCGTTTGCTCCGCACGTCCGCCACGGCCCTGGCCGCCGCCGGACTGATCCTTTCCGGCTGCTCGGGCGGGAGCGACGCCGCCGCGCCCCGCACGACGACCCGCGGGCAGGTGGCGCCCTCCCCCGTCCCCGCCGCCCTCGGGAAGTACTACGCGCAGAGGCTGAAGTGGCGCGACTGCGGAGTGACGGGCTTCCAGTGCGCCACCCTGCGCGCCCCGCTGGACTACGCGAAGCCGGACGCGGGAGAGGTGAAGCTGGCCGTCTCCCGGGTGCGGGCCACGGGCCCCGGCAAGCGGATCGGTTCGCTCCTGGTCAACCCCGGCGGTCCGGGCGGCTCCGCCGTCGGCTACCTCCAGGGGTACGCGGGCGTCGGCTACCCGGCGCCCGTCCGCGCCCGCTACGACATGGTGGCCGTCGATCCGCGCGGAGTCGCCCGCAGCGAGCCGGTCGAGTGCCTGACGGGCCCGCAGATGGACACGTTCACCCAGATCGACCAGACGCCCGACGACCCCGCCGAGACCAAGGCGCTCGGCGCGGCCTTCAAGAACTTCGCGGACGGCTGCGCACGGCGCTCGGGCACGATCCTTCCCCACGTCTCCACGGTCGACGCGGCCCGCGACATGGACGTCCTCCGGGCGGTCCTCGGCGACGAGAAGCTCACCTACGTGGGGGCCTCGTACGGCACCTTCCTCGGCGCCACCTACGCCGAACTCTTCCCGGGCCGGGTCGGCCGCCTGGTCCTCGACGGCGCGATGGACCCCTCGCTCTCCGCCCGCGACCTCAACCGCGACCAGACCGCCGGCTTCGAGACCGCCTTCCGGGCCTTCGCCGCCGACTGCGTCCGCGTGAAGGACTGCCCCCTGGGCACGGGGTCCGTCGCGGCGGCCGGGACGGCGCTGAAGAAGTTCTTCCGCGCCGTGGACGCCGAGCCGCTGCCCACGGGGGAGAGCCGGAAGCTCGGCGAGTCGCTCGCCACCACCGGCGTGATCGCGGCGATGTACGACGAGGGCGCCTGGCCCCAGCTGCGCGAGGCCCTCACCCGGGCGGTCGGCGGCGACGGCTCGGGCCTGCTGGCCCTCGCGGACAGCTACTACGAGCGCGGCGCGGACGGCACGTACGCCAACCTGATGTACGCCAACGCCGCCGTGAACTGCCTCGACCTGCCGCCCGCCTACACAGGCCCCGCCGACGCGGCGAAGGCCGTCCCGTCCTTCGAGAAGGCGTCCCCGGTCTTCGGCGCGGGCCTCGCCTGGGCCGCCCTCAACTGCACGTACTGGCCCACCCCCGCCACCGGCCGCCCGCACCGCGTCACCGCCGAGGGCGCCGCCCCGATCCTCGTCGTCGGCACCACCCGGGACCCGGCCACTCCGTACAAGTGGGCCCGTTCCCTCGCCTCCCAGCTCTCCTCCGGCACCCTCCTGACCTACGAGGGCGACGGCCACACCGCGTACGGCCGGGGCAGCGACTGCGTCGACACGGCGATCAACACCTACCTCCTGGAAGGCACCCCGCCCAAGAACGGAAAGCGCTGCTCGTAGGCCCTCTCCGGGGGTGGTCGGACCACCCCCGGAAACTGTGTAGACTTGGCGAGGCCGCCGCACCCACCATGGGAGCGCACGGCATGCCGCCTTAGCTCAGTTGGCCAGAGCAACGCACTCGTAATGCGTAGGTCTCGGGTTCGAATCCCGAAGGCGGCTCTGCGAAACCCCAGGTCACATTGCCTGTGACCTGGGGTTTCTGTTGCTCGGAGCATGGCTGGTTGCACGGCCGGAGTGGAAACGGGAAAGCGACTCCTGAACTGCGGCCACGGACCCCTTTTCATCGAACTCGCCGGTATCCTTGTACAGCGGCACTACCGTATTCTGTTCGTTCAGGTGGGCAGGACCGTGTCGAAGTGGTCCCGCACCGGCTCGAACAGTCCCCATGGAACGTACTTCGGGATCTCTCCACGAGTCACCCAAGCGAGCTCGACTACCTCCTCGGTGCCCGTGACGTGAGCAGTGCCGCCCACCACCCTGCAGACGGTGTATGACATGAGCCGGCCTGTCTGCGGATGGATGCGCTCACCGAGCAGTTTCACAGCTGCCACGGTTAGCCCGGTCTCTTCATGCGTCTCACGCACCGCGGCGTCCTCACGGGCTTCACCGGATTCGATTTTGCCGGCCGGGAACTGCCAGGAGAGCTGCCCCTCGCTCACTCGTCGGCGTATGAGGAGGACGCGTCCCTCGTGAACGATTATGGCTGCCGCTACGCCCGGTTCCTTCTCCGAGTGCTGCTGAGTCACGTCTACTCCTCCGAGGCGGCCACGATGGGCGGAACGACAGTACCGAGAGGGATGAAGCGGGATGCCTGTGTCGCTGAGAACTGCCCGGATCCCGCCGTTCTGGCGTGGGCGTCCTCGGCGCCGAGCCTCGGCAGAGTGAAGCCCGCCCTGGTCACAGGGCTCGTGTCGTGGGGGACGGTCGGGCACTTCTGTGACCAAAGCGGGGGCTTAGCGGCGTAGGAACCTGTTTTGGCCTCGGTGCCGACCAGAACGCCGTTCAGCGGGTGTACCAGATCCAGCGGTCTGGCTCGGGTGTGGAGCGTCAGCCCGCTGGTCATCGAGGGCGATCGATCGCCAGACCCGCTCCTGGAGCTCCTGGATGCAGGGGCCGCAGGCGTACATCGCTGCCTGGGCGCCGGTGACACTCGCGGGACCGATCCAGAGGACGCGGGCCCACTCGTTGCCGTCGTCGGTCGCCGCTGGCGCGGGCAGTCCGCCGCGGGCGAATTCGGCTATTCCAGAGACCACCCTGTTCGGTAAGGCTAGTTCTGTGAGCATCGCTTCTCGCCTGAAGTCACCGGCCTCGGGCCGGGTCGGAGGGAGCCGCCTACTTGTCGGAGTCGGCGAAGAGAAGCGTGGGTTCGGCGAGGATGTCGCGGCCGGCCTCGCTCTTGTAGATCTCGTCGACGCTGCCGAAGCGGGCATCGGTGTAGTCGAGGTCTAGCAGGCCGGCGGCCTGGCGGACGGATGCCTCGTCGGGGCCTTCGATCTCGACGAACGTGGGGAGGTCGGGCCAGGTGTCGAAGTCGAAGGCGACCTCGTCCAGGCGCCACTCCTCGCGGTAGTTCTCCTGGTAGCGGACCTCGGTGAGGCCGAGGCGACGGAGGATGTCGGCCATGGCGTGGAGGTCGGTGACCTCGGTCTCGATCTCGGTGGTGCCGTCGATGGTCGTCGCGTCGGTGACCTGCTTGAGGGTGAGGGTGGAACGAGTCCCCTCGTCCCGCAGCCGGAGCCATGCGCCGCTGTCGAGGGCGTCGTTCTCGAAGATCTTGCGGGTGAGGAGGGTGCGGGGGAACGCTCGCGTGGCACCCAGGGCGGTGAGCTTGTCCTGGAGGGCGGTGACGTCGACGTTGAGGAACTTGGCCTCGTACTCGTGCTTCATGGTCGTCTTCCTGGGTGGGTGCGATTACCTGATGGTGTGGGTCGCGATGAGCAGACCCATGCGGTGCGTGTGGTCGTGGGGCCGGTCGAGGTACGGGCGCTCGATGAACTGGTTCGTGCGCACCGTGAGCAGGACCTCCCAGCCGGGGGTGAAATGGCGGGCGAGTCTCTCGGGCGAGGTGTAGTGCTCGATGAACTGGTGGCGCTCTTCGACAGGCATCATGAACTCCGCCCCGAACAAGCCCCCTTCGCGAACGAGGGCCTGCATGTGGCGGACGAAGACGCCGAGCGGGCTGTGGTGGTTGGCACTGTAGTGCCACGAACAGCTCGTCCAGACGGCGTCACAGTGGTCTTCGGGGAGTTCGGTCGTGAGGAAGTCCTGACCGATGACCTGGACCCGGTCGTGGAGGCCTTCGGCCTTGAGACGGTCGATGAGGCCGGGGACATGGGCCCGGGTGTCACCCGGAAGGCTGACCTCGCCTCCGCGGAGAGCGAAGGGGTCACGCTCGATGGCGAGGACGCGGTAGCCGGCGGCGGCGAGGGGCAGCACGAACTTGCCGTCGCTCGCGCCGACGACCGCGACCGTGGCGTCAGGAGACGTGCGCTCCTTCAGAGCGGCGAGGAACTGGGGGAAGAACGTGAGGGTGTGCTCCCACAGGCTCCGCGTCTGCACGGTGATGCCCTTCCTGAGTGATGGTGAGGATCATCTGGACGACCTGCTCCGGGGCACTGCCGGTGGTGTCGATGTGATGCATCGGGAACTGGGCGTAGGCGGTTGAGATCCGGTCCGAGGTGTCTTCGCTCAGGACGTCCCACCAGGAGGCGGGCTTGATCCGTCGGGTGAGGCGTCGCTGCCGTTCTTCTTCCGCACACAGCAGGTGGTACGTGGTGGGCTGGGGCAGGTCGGGCGGGAGGGTGACACCGAGGCGGGCCCCGAAGGCGTGGTGGTTCGCGAGGCACCGGGCGAAGTAGCTCTCGACGACAACGGGGGTGCCGGCGGCGAGGTGCTCCCGGATCTCCTCGGCAGCCGTGAACAGAGCCGAGAGATAGAAGCACAGACGGGCGTCGACGCTCTCGCGTAGATCCACCTGCCGTCGCAGCGGCTGGTAGAAGACCGGCACGGTGGGAACCAGGGCGGCGCCCCTGGCCGCCGCGAGCAAGGGCGCCACGGTGGACTTCCCGCTTCCTCGTAACCCTTCGAGCGCCTCGAAGAGTGGGCGGTCAGGCACGGGCGTACACCACGTCCGGGACGGCGAGGGTGAGCTCGTCGGTGGCGGAGGGCCGGTGGACGATGCGGTTGGCGGTCTTCTCGTACCAGAAGGCGTGCGAGTCCTTGCCCACGGCCTTGCAGGACATGGTGAGCGCGCCGCGCGGGTCGGCCTCGATCCGTTCGATCTCGCGAGGGCCGCCGGCCGGCGCGCAGATCTCCGGAGCCCCGCCCTCGGCGAGGTCTTCGTCGAGGATCACCTCAATGGAGAGTCCGGCCGTCCGGAGGTCCTCGCGGAGGCGGGTGTAGGCGGTCGGGTCGCCGACCAAGAGCTCGGGATGATGGGCGGCGTTGCCCACCGGGCGGAGGCAGTGCAGCTTGAGCTGCCCGGCGCCGAACCTCTGCATGACCCGTGCCAGGGGCAGCACCTCGTCGATGTTCCGGGAGGTCACGGTCATGGTCGCGGCCGTCGTGACGCCGAGTTTCCGGGCGAGAGTCAGCGTGCTGAGCGCGGCGTGGTAGCTGCCCTGCCTGCGGATGTCGTCGTTGGTGCTGGCGACGCCCTCCAACGAGAGCCGCAGCAGGTCCACGTAGGGGGCGATCTCGGTGAGGCGACGCTCGATCCGGTAGCCGTTGGTGCAGATCTCCACCCGCATCCCCAGCCCCTGCCGGGTGTAGCGGACGACCTGCGCGAGCTCCTTGTAGAGGAAGGGCTCGCCTCCGAGCAGGGTCACCGCCTCGGTGTCGTACTCCTCGCGCATGAGCCGGGTGAGTCCGACCGCCTCCTCGGCGGTGAAGGCGTCGGCCTGCTTCAGGCGCTCGCCGTGGAAGCAGTGCAGGCAGGAGAAGTTGCAGCGGTACAGCAGCTGCAAGTACAACATCCGGATCCTGCGGATTCCGGTGACGTCGTGGATCACTCGGGCCTCCTAGGTCAGTTGACTGGCGGGGAGGACCCGATCGTGGTCGTAAGAGTGTGGACGGCGTCACCGCGTAGGCGGACGGTCCGAGGACGTCCTGGGACGTTTTCAACGCCCGACGATGCCCTCGAAATGGCTCATCAGCCCTGCGGTGTCCGAGAGGTCTGGCAGCACGACCGTCGCACCGGCCGCAGCCAGTTCCTCCTGGCTGTGAATGCCTGAGGCAACAGCGACGATGTGAGAGCCCGTGGAGAGCGCGGCTTCGACGTCTCGCGGCGTATCCCCCACGAGTACGACGGGGGCGTCCTGCTCCGTTCCATAGGTGCGGCGGATCCGCTCTCGCGCCACCGCCACGAGATCAGGACGCTGGACCCCGTCGGCCCCGTAGGCGCCGACGGAGAGGTCGAGCAGAGAGTCGAGGCCGAAGGCGGCGAGCTTGATCTCGGCATTCGCCGCGATGTTGCCCGTCAGCACTGAGGACACCCACACCTTCCTCTCCGCAACGCACTTGAGCGCGCCGTAGGCACCCGGCAGGGCTGTACCGCGCACCCGCAGCTCTGCGAACCGCTCCTGCCCGGCACGGACCAGGGCGTTCTGAACCCGGCCCCATTCCGGCTCGGGAAGGTCGTGCCGAACGAACAGCTCCCGCATGATCAGGCGATCCGTACGCCCCTCCGTACGTGCGGGCTCGGTCGGCGCGAAGCCAGCCAGCGTGGTGAACGCGGCAGAGTAAATCTCCTTGCTCACCCCCGCGTTGTCGATGAGCGTGTGGTCGATGTCCCACAGGACGCTGAGCTGCATACCGCCAGCGTAAACACTGGCTCGATGTCGCTCCGTCCCGTGGAAACGTCCCACGACGTCCTTGCCCTCCCCCTTGCGACTCGGCTTGTATTGAGTCCGTGAATGAGCGACTTCACTCCGTACTCGCCCAGCGTGGTGTATCTCCAGAATCGCTCGCCGAAGCCTGCGAAGTGGACCCCAAGACCGTCGGTCGCTGGCTCGGCGGGCGCGTCCCCCATCCACGGCACCGGTTCAACGTCGCCCAGCACCTGCGTGTCGAGGAGACCTTTCTCTGGCCCGCACCGCTGTCGCGCAGCGGTCGGCCTGGCACCGGCTTAGGCAGCAGCGAGATCATCGGCACCTACCAGAACCGGGCCAGCGTCCCTCGAGACACATGGCTAGCTCTTCTCCAGGGCACCCAGCGGCAGATCGATGTCCTGATCTTCTCCGGCACCTTCTTCGCCCAGACCAACCCGCACGTCGCCAAGATGCTCGCCGAGCGCGCGGCCAGCGGGGTGCGCGTACGGCTCTGCTTCGGAGATCCGAGCGGCAACGCAGCCGCCACCCGAGGCCGCGAGGAGGGCATCGGCGACACCCTCGCTGCCAAGATCCGGGCCTCCCTCACCTACTACCGGCCGCTGCTGTCCGAAGCCGGATGTGAGGTGAGGCTCCACGACACCACGCTCTACAACTCCCTCTTCCGGTACGACGACGACCTCCTGGTCAACCCCCACGTCTGGGGCCAGCCGGCAAGTGCCAACCCCCTGTTCCACCTGCGGAGAGTGGACGCCACCGGCTGGTTCGACAACTACGCTCAGAGCTTCGACGCCGTCTGGGCCGGCGCACGGCCCTGGACACCCAATCACGAGGGAACCGCCGCACATGAGCAGGACTGAGTACTACAACGACCCGGACGCCCCCAAGGCCAACACCCTCGTCCCCGCCAGCAATCTGCTGGTTGTCGACGACGGCGGTGCCGTCCTGCTCCAGCGCCGCCGTGACACCGGGCAGTGGGCGCTGCCCGGCGGTGCCCAGGACATCGGCGAGACCGCCGCCGAGTGCGCGGTGCGCGAGTGCCGGGAGGAGACGGGGATCGTCGCCGAGATCACCGGCTTCCTCGGCGTCTACACCAACCCGCACCACATCGTGGCGTACACCGACGGCGAGATCCGCCAGCAGTACGAGAACACCTACATCGGCCGCCCCGTCGGTGGCGAGCCCACGATCAACGACGAGGCTGACGGCGTCCGCTTCGTCCAGCCGGCCGACCTCGACCAGTACGACATCCACCCCAGCATGCGCCAGCAGATCGGCGACTACCTCGCCGGCACCTACCCCTACCTCGGCTGATCCGCCAGCACCGCCTCCACCCGCCCCGCGACGGCGAAGATCTCCGGCGCCGCCCGCCGGATGAATCGCCCGACCACGCTGTCGTCCCCATAGCGGCCAAGGATCTCCGCGACCCGCTCCTCGGCGGTGGTCCGGCCGCCACCGGGCGTGGTCGTCATGTCGCAGTACACGAGCGCGTCCACCAGCAGCGGCTCCTCCAGCAAGGGGAACTCGCTCGCGAGCTCCTCCCGCAGCCCCCGCTCTTCAGCCTCCAGGAGCGCGAATGAATGGTTCGCGACCAGCCGCGTCAGCCGCTCGTCGGTCCCGTGCTCGTCGCGAAGGAATCGGGCCCCGTCCAGTGGGTGGAACCCAGTCGTGGCCAAGCGTGGCGCGTACCCGACATCGTGAAGCGTGGCAGCGGAGACGAGGAGGTCGGCGTCCTGGCCGAGAACCTGACTTACTTCGACCGCGCGTTTGGCCACCCCCTGGGTATGTGCCCACCTCCGTGGAAGCGTGCTGCTCAGCTCAATCTCTGCGACCTGTACCGCCCATCCCTCAACCAGAGCACTCATGCGATTTATTTCTACTTCCTGGTCTATAAGTCTGCTGAGTTGAGGCAGGTATGCAGGGCGCAAGTTCGCGTTCGCATCGTCTCGGTGTACGTGTTGCGCCAGGATAGGACCTTAAAACCCCCTCCCGCAGTACAGCCACGGCGATAGCGCACAACTTGGCTGAATTAAGCCCTTATCCGAGTTAGTTCTGAAACTTCGTAGATCGAGAATGGTTCAGCCGACTCCGCCCCTCGACAACAGGTAGGGAGAAAGTCGGGGTGGTGCCTGGCATCTACGGGAGGTTTCCTGCACCGTCACTCGCGTCGTCGGCGGTTTCGGCAGGTGGGCACACAGCGTCGATTACCTGCGCCAGAATTCTGTCTTCGCTCACCACAAGCTGCCATAGCTTCGTCCAAGCTTGCTGTTGCAGGACGTGACGGTGTGCGGCCGGATTGCGGAAATTCTGGCTGATTCGCCTTAGTGGAAGGATGAGTGCACTGACAATACTCATATTGCAGCCAGAGCCTTCGAGATATGCCCGGACCGCTAGATGCTTAGGCTGCGGATTATTGATCCCCTTAAGGCTATCTTCGATGAGGCTGATGGCTGCTCCAAAAGTTGCTTTCCCGCAGCTTTCTTGGAGAGCCGGGTCATGCGCTGTAGCAGGGGTAATCACCCAGTCATGCAAGACGCTTTCGATGCTGGCGCACACCCCGATCACAGGGCCGGAGTAGTCGTCGATCATCTCTGGCGATGATTCAGAGTCGGCGAGCAGAGCAAAGCCTATATACTCCGCGGTAGCAAGCATGGCTTGCGCTTGTTCACCAAGGGCCTGCCAGCGTGTGTCGCCCAACGCCATGCGGACTCGATGACGTGACTGGTTGAGAAGATGGGGCGGGATCGTACCTGCGTAGGCACGAAGTTCCGCCTGCTTTGCGCGGTAGAAGCGCTCAGGTTCGTCGCTATTGGGCTCCTCGTCTGCATGGAGGTCCAAGCGAGGGATGCTGAGCATGCTGAGGATGTCTGTCACAAGCGGCGCTAGAGCACTCATGCTCGCAGTGAGTGCGGCAGGGTTTAGCCGGACCGCGTGCAGCGCGCCGTCGCTGAGAGCGTCAGGTTCGTCAACACCAGGACCACCTGCCCGATACAAGTAGCCGGTTAGACCGTCGGTGTCGGTGGTCTGGAACAGGATCGCGCCGAGCGGGTGGCTGGACAGACCGAAATTTTCTAGGTAGCCGAGGATCTTGTACAGCTCTTCAGTGGGAGGGCCGCCACGGTGGCGCAGCTTCGGATCAATTACCGCGAATCGTTCGGAGGCCGGATCGCCGTGTCGAACCGCCCGGATGATCATGTCGGGTATGCCCCCGAGTGGCACGCCGTCATCGCGGCGCCAACGCGCTCGACGTTCAGGGGCCACACGGGGAAGAGATCGCTGAAAATAGAGCTCGATTGTGCCCGCATATTGGTGCCATGTATACGCCGACTCCTCGTCCCGCCAACCTGGGTTTAGATCTGGCACGGGCGCCACGAGTTGCCGTGAGATTTCGACTGCCAAAACCCTAAGGCACCACAATTCAAACAAACGGGTGTCAAATTGGTCACCATAGAAGTCCCACTCCAGGTCGCCGGAGTCGACTACGGGCTCGCCGGCCAAGACACGCTCAACCCATTGGACCAGCTCGGTGTAGGGCGCAGCGTTAGCGATCTCGCGGCGGTTGAGCCGCCGCTTTACCGACGTAATTAGGTCGCGTTCAGCTCGGTGGTGTCGTACTTGGGCCGATGCAGGGATGCACGCCATCAGCCATGGCAGACGTAGGGCACGCTCCAGCGACTTCCGCTCCTCCACGTAACGACGATGCTCGGGGCCGGTGGGGGGCACTCGGACTGCCGCCATGCTTGCCTGCAGTTCGCGGAGCAGCCATCGGATGGCATAGGCAGCGAGGACGTTTTCTGGAGTGTGTTCGGTTCGCCGGACAGTTAGCACCGGGTACGTCGGCACATCTGCGACCGCGCCAAGCCGCATTAGGTAGCGGCTAACGTCGAGCTGTCCAGCTACCTGCCCAGTGCTCTCTTCTGGCCGTAGCTCGTAACGGAAGGTCGACCGGCCGGTGATTTGGTTGAGGATTAGCCCGATTCGCCGTGCAGCGGCGAGAGCGACCCGCAGCCGTAGCGCATCTAGCAAAGTGTCTAGGGACTGCTCGATGCCCGAACCTGCGGCGTTGGTGTCCTTATGGCCAAGCGCAGCTTGCGGAGTCAGCGGCTGATTCCCCGTGACGAAGTAACGGCCGACAACCGAAATCGCTGTGGCGATGGCAGCCTGCCGTGCCGCCGGGCTCAGAGCGCCGCCGCGGCTGATTCGTCCTGCAGAGCCGTCCTCTCCACCATTCCGCGCGATCCCCCCGTTGTCATCGCCAGCAGGCATGAGGGTGTTCACGGCATGTTGTGAGGGTCGGCCAAGTGGCGAAGCGCGTGGGCTGCGGTAGCGAAGCCCTGGGCTTCGAAAAGCCCAGCGAACGCGTGCCATTCATTGCCCACACCTGCCATCTGGGGCACAACGCGGTCGGCCACAGCGTCATCGATCACGGCCGCCAAGTCGACGCCTGAGTTGCTCGCCCGCTGCAACAGCATCAGTCGGAGGACGTCAACGATCTGTGCAGTGCCCATCGGCCATCCCGGTCCTGTGTCGGGCTGCCGCAAGCCATCGACCACGTTCTGCAAACGCTTTAGCTCCCCTTCACACTCCTGGCTTGCCTCCTCAAGAGAGCCGGCGGGCAGGTCATGGCTGTACGTGTCCTGGAGCCAGCGATGGGCTGATGCGAGCGCCTGGCGCAACTCTTCAGTTATTGGCTGATCTGCGCTTGCACGCTCCGTGGGCACTCCTACAGTTACGAATTGGAATCGTCTGGTCAGGCCCTGTGACATCTGGTTGACGAAGGAAGTGTCCAGGTCGTTCATTGTCGCGATGATCCGGAACCGAGCTGGAACCCAAAGCTTCCGGCGGGCTGGCGTGGATTCGAACCACAGGTCCACTGGTGTCGTCTGGAGGTGCCGGGCATCGCAAGAGGACAGCACGGTGAACAAGGAACCGATCGCTTTGTCGATGTCTGCTCGGTTGAATTCATCGATGAATAGCCAGGAAGCCTGATAGCCGGACAGAGAGTCGTCGTTCGCTTCCGCCTCGACCTCCTCCTCTTCGTCCTGCCGAACGACTTGGGCGCACTGCAGGGCGGCACGGGTAACAGCGCCGTGGGTTGCGCTCAGCCCACCATCGGCGGCCGGGCGGAAACCACCGACGACGTGATAGGGGGACCATTCGCTGGTGGCAGTGGTCTCTACCAGCTGGACCTCGAAGGCGTCGGCGAGTAGACGCGCCAGCGTGGTCTTGCCGGTACCCGGCGGTCCTTGGAGTATCAGGTTTCCTATAAGGAGGGCGTTGACACAGCGCCGCACCAAGCGTTCGGCATCTGGCAGCGCCATATGGGCATTTGCAAGACTCTCCAGAACTTGGTGTGTCAGGGCATCGACGTCTACATCGCGCAAGGAGTAATGGCACACATCCTGTGTCCAGGTGAGTCCCTCGTCGTTCTGCTGCTCGAGCGCGTCTTCGTGCTCAACTGGCAACAGAGGTGTCTGTTCCTGCGGCGGCTCTTCTTGAAGGCGGCTGGGAGCCGGAGGGCGAAGCGCGGAGTGCTCGATCAGCTCGGGGCTCCATTCGGGGTCCCCCAGTACCGGGCAGCCAAGCTTCCCATCTGCAGTAATTCGTGCAAATTTGTATGTGCTCAGGCCGAGTTTCTGGCTGGCCTCTTTGTGTAGCTGCTCTCGGGTAGGCTCGGCATCCCAGAGGTGGTCGCGGGTGAGGAAGACGGCCAGCGCGTCCCGGCGGGGCAGCGGTGCGTCGTCACCGATCCCTTCGAGCAAGACGTCGATGGCATCTGGCCGTAGCCCATGTTTGAAGTGTTCCTGGTTGAACAGGACCCTCTGTGTCCCCTTGCGGGTTCCGGTGTTCCAGACTGTGGAACGCCCAGAGTCGGTGATCTTCAGCCAGCGGCCTGAGGCGCTGGAGCGCACGAACGGGTTGATGCGACCATGCTTCCGGTTGTCGGGCAGCAGGACGAAGAGGTCGTTCACGGCCTGGTTGACGCCATTGATCGTGCTCGGGTAGCCCGCGGCTTCGCCCCAGCAGGCGGCCAGGAACGTGGACATCCAGTTCGACCGATGCTTGTTGTCCCCGGCGTGCTCGGCGAGCTGGAGCAGGGCCTGCTCCAATGCCTTCTGTGAGCAGCGCAACATCTCTCCCCGTGTCCGGCCGCAGTCATACGGCAGTCGATCTCGTCTCAGTTGTACACAGCTACCCCGGGTCGCAGGAGCGCTGCTGCGTCACGTTGACACAGGGTAGCGAGGATGTCGCGACCTTATCCTGGTCGGCTCATGCATTGCGATAGGGTTCGACGACCGATACCACAAATATGACGGAGGGGAATCCCGTGGCTACCGCCTCAAGCCCTCGGCTGCCCGACATCAAGCCGAAGACGCCTGTAGCTGCGCTGGACCGCTCCGCCTGGGCGCAGCGCACCGAGCGGTTCTCCGCCAAGGAGGTTGCTCCTGTCGTGGGCATGTCTCCGGTGTTCATTCGGCGGGCTGTGGGGCACGGTGGCGACCTGTCGGTCGACGATGTCCTGCTGCTATTGGATCAAGACGCGTTTAGTGAGACCTTCGTCCCACGCAGCATGGTCCTTCCGTACCTTGTGTCCGCCGGTGCCGAGTCGGTTCCGACGCCTGACGTCGTCGAGCCGCAGACCTACGAGCTCATCGAAGGTAGTGTTCTGGACCACCTGGATCGCCTGCCGGCCGGTTCCGTGCAGTGTGTTGTAACGTCGTCTCCGTATTGGGGGGTGCGAGTCTACAAAGACGCCACCATGGTCGTCTGGGCCGATGGCGAGGTGTGTGTGTACGGCCACGAGCAGACTCCTGAAGCCTTCGTCCGTCACACGGTACAGATCCTGCATCACTTGCACTCTCGGGTAAGTGCTAACGGCTCGGTCTGGTGGAACCTGGGTGACACTTACAACACCCGCACTCAGATCCGCAGCAACGCGGCTGAGACGCTTCAGGCGATGCAAGGCAAGGATGGCCGGTCCTGGGGTGACTATGACTGCCGTCGCTACAGCGCCGGGCACTCGTACCTCAAGGACGGGGAACAGTGCATGATTCCATCGCAAGTAGCGGAGCGGGCCAGCCGGATTGGCTACTATGTCAAGAGCGTCATCAGTTGGGTCAAGACGAGCAGCACCCCCGAGCCGCAGAACTCGCGTGTTAGCAGGGGGATGGAGTACATCCTTCACTTGTCGACGACCCGTACCCCCAAGTTCAACAAACTTGCTTACCGCACCACGGGGCCCGCGTTGGGTGGGCGTAACATTGGCTGGGAATCTGACAAGTTGTCAGACGTTTGGGTCCTGCCTACGTCTAGCGGTCGGGGCGGGCATGGTGCTCAGTTCCCCACTGCCTTGCCCGGTCGCTGCATCGCCCTAAGCACGGATGTTAATGACCTGGTGCTCGACCCGTTCGTCGGGAGCGGCCGCTCTGGCGTTGCGGCCCGCGCGCTCGGACGGCGCTTCGTCGGTATCGACGTGTCCCCCAGCTACCTGGCCACGGCTGAGGAGGCAATTGCAGCCGTCCCCGAGAGTGGATTCACGGCCGCTGCTGCCCCGGCGTCTGCTGGGACACCTCAGCTCCTCCCGATGACTGGTATCGCGTAGTCACTATCCGATTACGCAGCTGATCGCATCTGGTTTCAAGTAGGGGCGACTCGTTACAGAAGCATGGATCGCAGCTTGACGACTCTCGCCAACCGTTTCAGGGCGGCTGCAAGGGCCTTCTGATGCGTGAGCACTGCGTGAGCGGACTGGGTGGCACCAGGGTGGACCCAGCGTCATGGTGATCGCGGTCGGACGCCTCTGAGTTGGGGAAACGGGATTCAGCGGCATCGTCCGACATCAGCCAGGATGATCTTGCGGGCCCTCGTCATGCCCAGGTCTCGGGTTCGAATCCCGAAGGCGGCTCGGAATGACCCCAGGACTCACTCGCCGTGACCTGGGGTTTTTTCATGCCCTCCGGCCGGTGGGGGCCGCTCGGCCGGGGTGTTCCCGGCGGTGGGCCCGGCCCGGTGGTCGCCGGGCCGGGCCCACCGGGGTGGGGTGTTCGGGTCAGGAGTGGGCGTACACGGGGCGGGTGGCCGAGACCAGGGGGGCGTCCGTCGTCAGGCGGGTGGTGGTCACGGACGCGGTGAAGAGCTCCTGGCCGTTCTGGTGGACCGTCACGCGCACCCGGCCGGTGTCCGCCTCCGGCTCGGCGTCCACCCAGCAGGGGGAGTCGAGTTCGGCGAAGCGCGTGAAGCGGGTCTCCATGGCCGTGGCGACGGTCGGCACCGGGCCGGCGACCACGTGGGCGGCCTGGCGGGCCGCCTCCAGGAGCACCGCGCCCGGGACGTGGTCGACGGGGTGGTCGAAGAGCACCGGGTGGTAGGTGTCCACCCGCAGCTGCCAGCGGCGCGGGGTGCGGGTGGCGGCGAGCACCACGTTCTCGCGCAGCTTGTGGCCGACCCGGTGGGCGGGGATGGGCGGCGGGACGGGGACGGCCGCCGCCAGGGCGGCCTCCTTGTCCGCGTACGCCCCGCGCAGCCGGTTGTAGACGGCCGGGGAGTGGCTGGTGAAACGCGTCTCGGCGCTGCCCAGGCGGAACCCGTCGCGGTGGGCCTCCACGCGCAGGGAGAGGGCGGCCAGCCCGCCGCGCCGCCGCACGATGTCGTGGCAGGCGATGTCGAGGGTGATCTCGGCGGGCCGCAGGCCCGCGCGCAGCCCCCCGGCGGCGGGGTCGACGGCGTAGCTGAAGTGCTCCCAGATGAGGTGGTGCCCGAACGGCACGGTGTAGGCGGCGTGGGAGAGCAGGGGGAAGACCTGGCGCACCGTCTCGGCGAACAGCATGGGGTCGTGGACGCCGTGCCGGGACCGGAGGACGCTGTGCGCGCGGGGCCACTGGGCGGTGACCGTGAAGGCGTCCTCGCCGGTGCGGTACCAGCCCGTCAGCAGTACCTCGGCGAGGGCGGCCTTGTGGACGTACTCGCGCGGAACGGTGGTGGTGACGGTGGCCGGCGGCTCGGCCGGCCCGCCGAACGCGGCGCGGAGGGCGGTGCTGGACGCGTGCTGGGCGTACTCGATCTCCATGTGATCCCCCTGGAAGATGTGTGGTGGCACAGGCGTGGGCACGGACGCGCTCGGGAAGGACGAGACGGGGCCCGGAAGCCGCGAGGGCGGCCGGGTTCGAGCACGGGTGCGGACGGCAGGTGCGGACGCGGGTACAAATCCAGTACAGAAGCTGGCGCGGTGCGGGTGCTGTTCCGGGTGCTGGAGCATGTGCCGGGCGGCGCAGTTCGTGGTGCGCGGCCGTCGCACAGGCGTGGTGCCGGACAGGACGGGGGGCGGGTTCCGGGAGCCCCTCGTGGCTGGCTGCTCGGGATTAAAGTAGAGAGTGCTCGTTTTGTTTGTCGAGGGGGGAACGATCGAAACCCGAGAGTGGCTTGATCTGACTGCCGGAGGATGCGTTGATCGTCAGACGGGCCTCGGGCGACCCCTTCGCATAACATAGCGGGTGTTCGCTTTTTTTGGACGGGGGGCCGTCAGACAGTCGACCCAGTGGTAGTTGGAGTGATCGTGCCGCAGCCAAGGCAAACCCGCGCCATCCTGACCCGAGAGAAGATCATCCGGGCTGCCGCCGAGGTGTTCGACGAGAGCGGTTTCTCCGGGGCCAGCATGAACAAGATCATGCGCCGCGCGGAGACGACCATGGGCGCGATGTACTTCCACTTCGCGTCCAAGGAGGAGATCGCGCAGACGGTCATGAGCGAGCAGGCGTCCGACCTGACGTTCCCCGAGGGCGAGGACGGGTTGCAGCGGCTCTTCGACATCAACCTCGAGGTCGCCCACCAGATGCGCACCAACGTGCTCTTCCGCGCCGGCGTCCGGCTGGCCGTCGAGCAGGGCGACTTCGGCATGCGGGACGCCGCCCCGTACCAGCTGTGGGCGGAGATGTTCCGGGGCCAGCTGGAGGCCGCCGAGCGCCGGGGCGAGCTGCTGCCGGGGGTGGACACGACGGAGTTCGCCGAGATCCTCGTCGGCGCCTACACCGGCACCCAGCTGATGTCGAACATCACCACGGGCCGGGAGGACCTGATGGAGCGCATCGCCGCGCTCTGGCGCTACCTGTTGCCCTCCGTCGCCACGCCCGAGGTGATCGAGCGCCTCGACCTGCGCGGCCGCGAAGTCGTCGAGACCCGCCGGAAGAGTTCCGCGAAGAGCTCCTGACCGGGCCCGCCCGGGGGCCTGGACACCGGCCCCGGGCGGCACCGCTCGTACCCTGTACGCCAACTCCCTTGAGCATGGGCGGAGTTGGGGGAACGTGAGCGATCCCGGGGTGTTCGACGGTGGATTTCAGGCCATGGCGGGTCCGCCGTCGCGTCCGCCGGGGAACAGGGCGCCCTCCGGCGCGCGCCTCGCGGGGCCCGTCCCCGGCCCGGATTCCGGCCCCGGAGCCTCCGGCAGGTTCCGGCCGCGCCGCCCCGGCCCGGGAGCCTCCGGCGGGGCGTCGCCGTGCCGTCCCGGTCCGTACGGGTTCGGCGGCGCGCTGCCGTGCCGTCCCGGCCCGTACGGATCCGGCTGGGAGCGGCCGTGGCGTCCCGGTCCGGCGCCCTCCGGCGGGGTCCGGCCGTGGCGTCCCGGTCCGGCGCCCTCCGGCGGGGTCCGGCCGTGGCGTCCCGGTCCGGCGCCCTCCGGCGGGGTCCGGCCGTGCCGTCCCGGCCCCGGCGCGTCCGGCCGGGGGTGGCCGTGCCGGGACGGGAGCCCCGACCAGACCACCTCCCACACCTTGGCCAGCCGGCCCCGCACGCTCCACGCGCCGTCCACGCCGGGAAGCCCGATGCCCGGGAGCCCGGCGCCCGGACGCGGGGCGCCCGCGGGCGCGTCTCCGCCCCGGCCGCTCCCGCCCGTGCCGCCGCCCGCGCGGCCGTCGTTCCCCCGGTCCGCCTCCGGGGCGCCGCCGGGGTTCCCGCTCCCGGACGGGGGCCGGTGCGCGCGCAGGGCCGACACCTCCAGGTCGGACACGACGCAGGCGACGAACACCCCGACGGTCTCCAGGTCCTCCTCGCGCAGTTCGCCGTCGCGGTGGGCGGCGGAGAGCAGCGAGCGCACGGCCGGCGCCCAGGAGTCGCGCCAGTCGTGCTCCACCGGCAGCTCGCGGGAGAGCCGCGCCGCCGCCCGCACCACGTCCTCCTCCTCCAGGAGGACGGCGAGCACCTCCGTGATCCCCGCGATCCCCTCGGCGGGGGAGGGGGCCTCGCGGACCTCCCGCGCGACGGCGGCCCGGGTCAGCGCGCAGCCGCGCTCGCACACCGCCTCCGCCAGCTCGTTCTTCGCGGGGAAGTGGAAGGTCAGGGCGCCGATGGTGGCCATGGCGGCCCGACTGATCCGGGTCAGGGAGGTGCCCGCGTACCCGCGGAGCGCGAACTCCTGGCCCGCTGCCTGGATGAGGAGCGCGCGCGTGCGTCCGCCCCGCTCCTGCTTCGTTGCTGATCGACCGTAGTTCGTCATGCGTGGCCCTTCACGGTGGTCGGCGTCCTTCCGGCCCCCCGGCCGTGGTCCTCATGTGTAAGGAGCATCCCAGAAAAACAAAGAGAGTACTCTCTATGATGTAGAAAAAAGAGCGAGCGTTCTCTACGCTTCTGCTGGAGTGAGGAGGAGATGCACGATGACTCGTAACGGACCGGCGCCCTCCGCCGCTGTCGCGCGGCCCCGGAGATGCGTGGACCCCAAGCTGGCCGAACTCGGCAACTTCCTTGCGGAGCGCCGCGCCGAGGTCACCCCGCAGCAGGTCGGACTGCCCGGCGGAGCCGCCCGCCGGGTACCCGGACTGCGCCGCGAGGAGGTCGCGATGCTGGCCGGCATCGGGGTGTCCTGGTACGCCTGGATCGAGCAGGGCCGTGCCAAGAACGTCTCCCCGGAGATCCTCGGCGCCATCGCCGGCGTGCTCCGGCTCGACGAGGCCCAGCAGCAGTACGCCCTGCGGCTCGCCGGGTACGCGGGCGCGGGGCGCCCGCAGTTCTGCGCGGACGACGAACTCCCGCTGCTCCTCAGGATCGTGGACGGGTTCCTTCCCAACCCCGCCTACGTCCTCAATCCCTACTGGGACGTGATGGTCGCCAACTCCTCCGCCACCCGGCTGCTGGGCCTGGCCGGCGAGCGGCCGAACTACCTGGAGGCGCTCTTCCTGGACCCGGCCGCGCGCGAACGGCTGCCGGACTGGGAACGGGACGCCGCCGCCGCGGTGGCCGCCTTCCGGGTGCAGAGCGGGGACATGCTCACCGACGCCCGGCTGGCCGCGCTGGTGCGCGGACTCGCCGAGCGCAGCCCGGTGTTCGCCTCGCTGTGGGCCCGGCACCTGGTCGCCGAGAGCGGCGGGGAGACCCAGTCGGTGCGCCATCCGGACCTGGGGGAGCTGGAGTTCACCCGGGTCTCGATGTGCGTGGGCGGCCGCCCCGGGGTGCAGGTGATCTTACTGACCCCGCAGTACGACACTGCGGAACTGACCGAACTGTGGGCCTCTCAGGCCCCTGTTGGACCTGGACCCGTCCCGCCGGCCCCTGTCCGATCGGCTCCCGTCCGGACGGTCCCCGTCCGTCCTGCTTCCGTCCGGCCGGCTCATGTCTGAACGGCTCCTGCCCGAACTGCTCCTGTCCGGTCGGTCCCTGTCCGGTCGGTCCCTGTCCGAACGGCTTCCGTCCGGTCGGTCCCTACCTGAGCGGCTTCCGACCGGCCGGTCCCTACCCGAGCGGCTTCCGACCGGCCGGTCCCTACCCGAACGGCCCGCCACCGTGAGGTAGCCGGACCCTCCCGAACGGCGAACTCCCGGATCCGGGAACGCCGGTCCGTGCCCCGTGGGCGAGCGCCTCCGGCTCGAGCGCCACCCGCCGTTCCCCGTACCACCCGCCGTTCCCCGTACCACCCGCCCGAGCACCACCAGCCCGAGCACCACCAGCCCGACACCCGAGCACCACCAGCCCGACAGAGGAGTCGTCCGCCATGGCGATGGCCACCCCGTGGAACACCCCGGCCCGCACGGTCCGTTCGCTGAAGCTGGGGGACCACACGGTCACCTGGCTCCCCGACGGTTTCGTGCAGCTCGACCCGCGCCGCTGGCTGCCGGAGACCACGGCCGCCGACTGGGCCCGGGAGAACGCCGGACTGCTGGACCCCGAGGGCTGTCTCGCCGCCTCCATCGGCGCCCTGCTCATCCGGTACCGCGACCGGGCCATGCTGGTGGACGCCGGTTTCGGGCCCCACGACATCCCCGCCGCGCACACCCACCCCGCCCTCGGCGTGCTCGTCGGCGGGAAGCTGCCCGCGGCGCTGGAGAGCGCCGGCGTGCGGGCGGACGGCATCGAGCTGATCGCGTTCAGCCATCTGCACGACGACCACTTCGGCTGGGCCTTCCGTCCCGGCCAGGGCGCCGCGTCCCCCTTCACCTCGGCCGTGTTCGCCGCCTCCGCCCCCGAGTGGGCGAACTGGCCGCAGCCGGTGGACGGTTCGCCCCGGGTCCGGGTGCTCACCGACGGCGAGGAGGTCTTCCCCGGGGTGACGGCCCGGGTGACCCCCGGCCACACGGCCGGTCACACCTCGTACGTGCTCGACACGGACGAGGGCCGGCTCATCGCCTTCGGCGACGTCTTCCACACCCCGGCGCAGCTCGCCCGGCCGGAGTGGAAGGTCTCCATGGACGCCCTGCCCGAGCAGGGCGTCGCCACCCGGCGGGCGATGCTCGCGGAGCTGGCCGCGCCCGGCACCCTCGCCTTCGCCAACCACTTCTCCGACGTCGTCTTCGGACGGCTGTCCGGGGAATCCGGAACCGCCCGCTGGGAACCGCTGGAAGAACTCCGCGCATGACGTGAAATACGCAATCGATTTTCCTTTCTTTTTGCCCGGCCTTGATATTGTCGAGGCCGGGGCCTCCGTGTGTTCGCTTTTCTGTGCGTCCTGTTGTCGGCGGCAATAGGTGCCGCAACGGCACCACCAATAAGGGCTGGGACGTCGGCAGTTCTGCTGAAATGATTTCGGCATGACTCAGAGAATCGCAATCGTCGGCGCCTACGGCTCCGGGAAGACGCTCCTCGCCAAAGCCCTCTCCGAGGCGACCGGACTTCCCTACACGCAGGGGACCGCCATGCGCGAGCCCATCGGCGGCGAGGGGAAGCACATCTGGAACTGGACCCCCGGGGAGCTCCTCCAGCTCACGGTCAAGCGCTATGCCGAGCGCACCCTCAACGAGGCCGCCCACCCCGCCGGCTTCATCAGCGACGGCTCGATCGTCCACGAGTGGATCTTCGCCAAGCTCCGCCTGGTCACGGGCCCGACCCCGGGCACCGAGGCCCCCGTGGACAGCCGCTTCCGCGACGAGGTCACCGCCGCCTACGAGGACGTCGCGGACAACATCGGCAGGCTGGCCGTGCGGCACGCCAGGACGGCGTACGACGCGTTCTTCCACCTGCCGATCGAATTCCCGATGTCGGAGCAGAACCCGCCGATCAACGACATCTTCCGCACCCTCTCCGACGAGGTCCTGCTGCCCGCCCTCGCGGACACCGGACTTCCCGTCCACACGATCACCGGCACGCCCGCGGAGCGTCTCCAGAAGATCCTCGACATCACCGGCCTGCCCGCCGTCGTCGACATCGACAAGGCGCTCGACGCCGTACAGGGAAAGTAGTCACGGCTCCGTTCCAGTCACCTCGAAAAACTCGAAGCACTCGAAGCGCCACCAGAGAAAGGCACGAGGAAATGAAGCTCGATGTTCCCCAGTGGAGCGACAAGCCCGATCTCAAGCTGGCGATATCCGGTACGTACTCGTCCGGCAAGTCGACCACCACGGAAGCGCTCTCGATCGCGACCGGCATACCGCGCACGCACGCCAAGACCTCCCGCGAACTGCTCGTGGACCTCGTCCCGGGCAAGACGGTGATGGAGCTCAACGCCATGGAGCTCGTCAAGCTGGGACTGCGCCGCTACGAGGAGCGCCTGGCCAACGAGTCCGGCACCGGGGCCTTCATATCCGACGGCGGCGTCTTCCACGAGTGGGTGTACTTCGAGGCCCGCATGCGGGTCGGCATCAACCCGGGCATGCCGTGGTGGTTCCAGGGCGTCAAGAAGGCCATGGGCGTGACGTCCAAGCGCTTCTACCAGAAGTACACGGACACCCTCGGCGAGATACAGAAGGACCGCGCCAAGCGTTCGTACGACGCCTACGTGCACCTGCCGGTGGAGTTCGACATGGACGCCGACGGCCACCGCCCGGTGTCCGAGCCGTTCCGCCGGCTCTCCGACGACCTGCTCGTCGAGGCCCTGGAAGAGATCAAGATCCCCTACCGCGTCGTCGGCGGCCCGATCCCCGAGCGGATCGAGAAGATCGTCGAGATCTTCGGCCTGCCGGTCGTCGTCCCGATCCCCGAGGCCATCGAAGAGGCGGAGCGACGCGTCGCCGCCGACATCGAGGACCTCCAGGCGAACCTCGCCTACATGGAGGCGCAGCGACGGAAGTCCTTCGGACGCCGCCTCGCCTACGCCTTCCGCTACTGATCCACCCCCCCCACCCGTACCCGACCGGAAGGAAACCGGCGTGCCCACGAGCGTGCAGGCCAAGCCGCGTCGTCTGGGAGCGATCCTCGGCCTCCTGGCCTTCGCCCAGATGATCATCGCGATCGACTACAACATCATGTTCGTGGCACTGCCCGACATCGGCAGCGACCTCGGATTCTCCGCCCAGAACCTCCAGTGGGTGATCTCCGCCTACTCCGTCGCCTTCGGCGGCTTCCTGCTCCTGGGCGGCCGGGCCACGGACCTCTTCGGCCGGAAGAACATGTTCCTCTTCGGCCTCTTCCTCTACGCGGCCTCCTCGGTCCTCGGCGGCCTCGCCACCGAGTCCTGGCTGCTCGTGGCGGCCCGGGTGGTCCAGGGCCTCGGCGGCGCGTTCCTGGCGCCGGCCACCCTGTCCCTGGTCACGACCCTCTTCGCGGAGGGCACCGAGCGCAACCGCGCCCTGGCGGTCTGGGGCGGTGCCGGCGGCTTCGGCATGGTCCTCGGCGCCATCCTCGGCGGCCTGCTCACCGACTGGTTCGGCTGGCAGGCGGTCATGTGGGTCAACGTCATCGCCGCCGGCGCGGCCATGACCTACGGCATCGGCGCCCTGCCGAAGACCGCGAAGGCCAGCACCCGCGGCTTCGACCTGCCCGGCGCCGTCACCGGCACCGTCGCCTCCACCCTCCTGGTCTTCACCCTGGTCAACGGGCCCGAGGCGGGCTGGGGTTCGCTCACCACCGTCGGCAGCCTGATCGGCTCCCTGGCGCTCTTCGCCCTCTTCCTCGGCATCGAGTCCAGGACGCGCGCGCCGATGATGCCGCTGCGCCTCTTCGCCAACCGCAACGTCACGGTCGGCACGTCGGTCACCTTCCTCTTCATGGCGACGTTCGGCGCCTACGCCTACTTCCTCACCCAGTACTGGCAGGTCGTCCAGGGCTACAGCGCCTGGGCCACCGGCTTCGCCTTCCTGCTCCCCTCCGGCTGCGTCCTGATCGGAACCGTCGCCGCCGGGAAGCTGATGAACGCCTACGGCGCCCGCAAGACCCTGCTGCTCGCCCTCACCGTCGGCCTGGTGGGCACCGTCGCCCTCGCGCTGACCCTGACGCAGCACTCCTCGTACGCCGTCATCGCCGCCCCGCTGATCGTCCTCTCGCTCGGCCAGGGCGTCATCTTCACGGCCATGTTCGCCGCCGCCACCACCGGCGTCGCCGACGAGGAGCAGGGCATCGCCTCCGGCATCGCCACCACCGGCCAGCAGATCGGCGGCGCCGTCGGCCTCGCCGTCCTGATCGCCGTCGCGGCCACCGCCGCCGGAGGCGACACCACCGACCCCGCCCGGCTCACCGACGGCATCCTCGTCGCGACCTGGGCCACCGCCGCCGGCATCGCGCTGACCTTCCTCGCGACGCTCGGCCTGAAGAAGCCGGCCGCGACGCGGATCGCCGCCGGTGACGCGAGCCCGGTGACCGCCGAACCGGCCCCGGCCGTCACCGAAGGCGTCTGACGCGGCTCCCCCTCGCGCCGGACGCCCGTCGCACGGCCCCTCCCTCCACAGACCCCCGCGGGGGGAGGGGCACGGTGCGCAGGGCCACTCCCACCGAGGCCAGGGGCCCCGGCCCCGCCGGGGCCCCCGGCCCGACCCCGCCCGGAAAGGTTGGAGGACGCAGTTGAACGGCCACAGCACCGCATTCTTCGACGTGGACGGCACACTCACCACCGTCCCGAGCATGTTCCGCTTCCTGCGCCACTACCTCTCCGCGCGGGGGCACCCGCCCCACGAGTACGTCGGCCGCCGCCGCGAGCTGAAGGCGATGAACGAGATCGGCTGCCCCCGCGAGGCCACCAACCGCGCCTACTTCGCCAACCTGGAGGGCGCCCGGTCCGCCGAGGTCAACATCCTCGCCGAGGACTGGTTCCGCGAGGAACTGCGCGCCGGCGGCTTCTTCCACGAACACGGCGTCGCGGCCCTGCGCCGCCACCAGCAGGACGGGACCCGGATCGTCCTCGTCTCCGGCTCCTTCCCCGCCGTCCTCGACCCCATAGCCGACCACCTCGGCGCCGACGAGGTCTGGTGCACCGAGCCGGAGATCGTCTGGGGCCGCTACACCGGCAACCTGTACCGCCCCCCGATGCTCTCCGCCCTCAAGGCCGAGACGCTCCGGAACGTCGCCGCCGCGCACGGCACCACGCCCGAGCGCTGCATCGCGTACGGGGACCACGTCTCCGACCTGCCGATGCTCCGGGCCGCGGGCACCGCGGTGGTCGTCGGCGGCGACAAGGTCCTGCGCACCCACGCACGCATCAACGGGTGGTCCCTGCTGCCCGCCGCGCCGGTCCCGCCGGCGCTCGACCTGCCGCTGTGGCACACCGGCCCGACCGGCTTCCCGGCGGCCGTGACGAACGAGGTGAAAGAGGTGGAAAGCGTATGACTTCCTGGTTCTTCGACCGGATGCGGAGCTTCGGCGACGCCGACGCCATCGTCTTCGAGGGCGTCACCCACAGTTACGCCGAACTCGTGCGGCTCACCGGCGACTGGGAGCGGTTCCTCGACCGCCACGACATCCGGCCCGGCCGGGTCGTCGCGATCGAGGGCATCAGCAGCGTCGAGGCGTGCGCGGGGCTGCTCGCGCTCATCGGACGCGGCGCGATCGTCGTCCCGCTGACCCCCCTGCCGCAGGCCAAGCGCACCGAGTTCCTGGAGGTCGCCGAGGTCGAGACGGTCATCTCGATCGACTCCACGCACTGGCGGCGCGGCGTCGAGACCACCGGCCGCGAGGCCGGTCACGAGCTCTACGGCCGGCTCCGCGCCGACGGCGTGCCCGGTCTGGTGCTCTTCAGCTCCGGCACCACCGGCCGCAGCAAGGCCAGCGTCCTGGACTTCTCCAAGGTGCTCGCCAAGTACGGCCCGCCGACCCGGCCCGCCCGCACCCTGGGCTTCCTCAGCCTGGACCACATCGGCGGCATCAACACCCTGCTGCACACCCTCAGCCAGGGCGGCGCCCTCGTCACCGTCGGGGAGCGCACCCCCGAGACCGTCTGCGCGGAGATCGAGCGGAGCCGCATCCAGATCCTGCCGACCACGCCGACGTTCCTGAACATGCTGCTGATATCCCGGGCCTACGAGCGGTACGACCTCGATTCGCTGAAGCTGATCACCTACGGCACCGAGCCGATGCCCGAGGGCACCCTGACCCGGCTGGCCAAGGCGCTGCCCGGCGTCCGCCTGAAGCAGACCTACGGACTCTCCGAACTCGGCATCATGCCCACCAAGTCCCGCGACGACGGCAGCCTGTGGGTGAAGCTGGGCGGCGAGGGGTTCTCGTACCGGATCGTCGACGGCACCCTGTGGATCCGCTCCGACATGGCGATGCTCGGCTACCTCAACGCCCCGGCGCCCTTCGACGAGGAGGGCTACTTCAACACGCAGGACGCGGTGGAGACGGACGGCGAGTACGTCCGCATCCTGGGCCGCACGTCCGAGCTGATCAACGTCGCGGGGGAGAAGGTCTACCCCAACGAGGTCGAGAACGTCCTCCTGGAGCTCGACTACGTCGCCGACGCCGTCGTCTCGGGCCGCCCGAGCCACGTCACCGGCCAGGTCGTCAAGGCGGTCGTCAAGCTCACCGGCCCCTGCGAGGACCCGCGGGTCACCGCGCGCCGGGTGCGCGAGCACTGCGCGCGGCGCCTGGAGGCGTTCAAGGTGCCGGTCGTGGTGGACGTCACCGAGACGGACACGCACTCGGACCGCTTCAAGAAGATCAGGGTCGCGGCGTGAGCGGGACCCGCGTCGCGGTGGTCAGCGGCGGCAGCCGCGGACTGGGCCGGGTGCTGGTGGAGCGGCTGCTGGCCGAGGGCTGGCGGGTGGCGACGTTCAGCCGCAAGCCCAACGGGTTCACGGAGACGACGGCGCGGGAGCACCCGGAGGACTTCCTGTGGGAGTCGGTCGACCTCCACGACACCCCGGCGCTCCGGCAGTTCGTCAAGACCGTGAAGGAACGGTTCGGCTCGCTCGGCCTGCTCGTCAACAACGCGGGCGTGCTCCACCAGGAGCTCTTCGCGACGATCGCCCCCCGCAGGATCGACGACCTGCTGGCCGCCAACCTGACGGCGCCCGTCCATCTGACCCAGGCGTGCGTGCGGCTGATGATGCGCGACGGCGGATCGGTCGTGAACATCTCGTCCATCAACGCCGTCCGGGGCTACCGCGGCGTCGGGGTGTACGCGGCGGCCAAGGCCGGCCTGGAGGGGTTCGGCCGCGCCCTCGCCAGGGAACTGGGGCCGGTCGGCATCCGGGTCAACACCGTCACCCCCGGCTTCTTCGACAGCGAACTCACCTCGGACGTCACCGATCGCAATCGGGAGAAGATCCAGCACCGCACCCCCCTGGGGCGGCTCGGCACGGCGGAGGAGATCGCGGACGCGGTGCTCTTCCTGGCCTCCCCACAGGCACGTTTCATCACCGGTCAGTCATTGGTCATCGACGGAGGAATCACATGCTGAACGACCAGAACGTCAAGGAGATCATCGAGCGCGAGATCCAGTCCGTGGTGCTGAGCTCGGACCAGGAGGAGCTGTCGCTGGACGACGAGCTGCTCAAGTCCGGCGTCAACTCCCTGATGCTGGCGCAGCTGCTGATACAGCTGGAGACCGAGCTGGGCGTGGACCCGTTCGGCGAGCAGCTCTCCATCACCGAGGTCCGCACGCTGCGCGAGCTGGTCGGGGCCTACGAGGCCGCGCTGGAGCGGGCGGCGACCGGTGCGACGGTGGGTGCGTGAGCCGTGTCCGTCGCCACTTCCGCACTGACCCTGAAGTCGATCGACGACTACCTGGGTCCGGGTGAGGGCCGGTTCTTCTCCCGCGGGTACCAGCGGGCCACCTACCTGGTCCGGGACGTCGTCGCCACCCCCCTCGGCACCGAACGGCCCGGCGTCCGGGCCACCGTGGACGTCGGCTACCCCGCCGACTGGTCCCGCAAGAAGGACGGCACGGACCTGCGTCCGCACCTGAGCACCGTGGACGCGCTCGTCCTCGGCGTCCAGCTCGCCGAACTGCACCTCGTCCACGCGTACGGCCTGCGGGGCGCGGCCCGCTCCACCATGCGGCTGCGCGCGGTCGTGCTGCGGGCGGGCGGCGCGCCGCAGGAGGAGCTGCTGGGGATCCCGGCCTCCTCGCGCCTGGTGCGCACCGAGGAGGTGCCGGGCGCCGCCGGCCGGTTCCTCTCCGTCCACGACGGCGCGGTGGGCTCCCTGCGGGTGCGCTGCGAGATCGAGCACGACGCGGGCGAACGGGCCACCGGCGAGGGCCGCTTCGACAGCCTCGACGAGGGCCTCGGCGACGGCCGGTTCCGTTTCTACGGCGAGGGGTTCAAGCGGCGCCGGCACGTCATCGGCAACGTCGAGGTCGACATGGAGGAGCTGACCGCCGGGGCGGACGTGCACTTCCGGGACGACCGGCCCGCCGGCGGGGTGGCCCTCGGCGTGGACGCGGCCACCGAGCCCGCGGTGTCGCCGGTGGACGCGTTCGTGGTCAACCTCCAGCTCGTCCAGGTGCTGATGTACGAGCTGGACCGGATCGACCGGGCGAACAGCAACACGCTGTGGATGATGCAGACGGTGCTGACCGCGGCGGACACCGTCCCGCCGCTGCCGACCGACCCCTCGGAGCCGGGGCGGGCCACGGCCCGGCTGCTCTCCAAGCGGCTGCTGCCACTGCGCGGGGGCATCTGGCGCAGCGTCGAGATCGAGGCGGGCCTGGCCGGGATCGGCCTGCGCTGCTCCTTCGCCCACGAGCTCCCGCCGGAGGCCGCCGCCAGGGCGGTCTGACCCCGGCTCCGGGGCCCCGGCCCCGCCGGAGCCCTCCGTACGGGAGTCCCCCGTACCGGAGCCCCCCGTACCGGGGCCCGGCGCCTCCCCCTCGCCGGGCCCGACGCCCCCCCGTGCCCGGGACGCGCCGCGCGCCGCGCGCCGTGTTCCCGGGCCGGGCCGGGTGCCCCCTCGCGTACTCCCGTGGAACGACCCGTACCCCCGTACACCCACCGACCAAGGAGCACCAGCAGATGCGTCTCGCCGTCTCCGGGACCTACGCCGCGGGGAAGACCTCCACGGCCATCGCGCTCTCCCACTACACCGGCATCCCCTTCGCGCCCGCCCGCTCCGTCCGCGAGATCCTGCCCGACGCGGTGCCGGGCCGGGCGCTCGCCGAGGTGACCCCCGCCGAGTACCTCCAGATCGCGGTCCGGCGGCACGCCGGGCGGGTGGCGAACGAGGCACGGCTCGGCGACCGGCTGATCTCCGACGGCTCCTCGCTCCAGGAGTGGATCTACGCCGCCGCCCGCGTCCGGTTCGGGATGGACCCGGCCGCCCCCGCCCCGGTCCCCCCGCGCTCCGCCGCCATGGAGTTCTTCGCGGACGCCGTCGACCAGCTCGGACACGCCTTCCGGCAGCACGTGCGGGAGACGTACGACGGCTTCGTGCACCTGGTGGCCCCGCCGGGCGCCGCCGGAAGGCCCGAGGGGCACCGGAGGATGCATCCCGCCTTCCGCGCGTTCTGCGACGACATGCTGCTGCGGACCCTGGAGGGCCTCGGCCTCGCCCACCACGTCGTGGCGGAACCGGACCGGGCCGAGCGGCTGCGGACCATCGCCGTGCTGTACGGACTCGCCCCCGTCCGCTCCGCCGAGGAGGCCCTCGCGCTGGCCGCCGAGGAGTACGCCGCCATCGACTGGCGGCTGGAGCGCGACCGGACGCAGAGCACCGCCTCGCTGGTCGCGGCGAGGACGCGGTGAACGGCGGCGCGGCGGCGTACGAGCGCCGCCGGCTGATGCTCCCCGTCGTCCTGGCCGCCCTGTTCATGGCCCAGTTCGACCTCTACGTCGTCAACGTCGCCGCCCCCACCCTCAGGGACCAGCTCGGCGCCGGGCCGGTCGCCCTCGAACTCGTCGTCGCCGGTTACGCCTTCACCTACGCCGGCGGCCTGATCACCGGCGGCCGGCTCGGCGACCTCCACGGCAACCGCGTGATGTTCCTCGGCGGGACGCTCGCCTTCACCGCGGCCTCGCTGCTGTGCGGCCTGGCCCAGACCCCCGGGCAGCTGGTCGCCGCCCGGCTGCTCCAGGGCCTGGCCGGGGCCGCCATGGTGCCGCAGGTGCTCGCGCTGATCACCGGCGTGTTCGGGCCGGACGAACGCCCGCGCGCGCTGGCCTGGTTCGGGGTCACCGTCGGGATCGGCGCCGTCGCCGGGCAGGTGCTCGGCGGCGCGCTCCTGGAGGCGGGTTCCACCGGGCCCGGCTGGCGCCTCGTCTTCCTGGTCAACGTGCCGGCCGGACTGCTGACCCTCCTCCTCGCCCGCCTCGTCGTGCCGGGCCCGCCGAAGGTGCGGTCGGGCACCGGCCTCGACCCGGTCGGCGCCCTCGGGGTCCCGGCCGGCCTCGCGCTGGCCCTCGTCCCGCTGATGACCGGCGGGACCGGCGGGTGGCACGCGTGGTCCTGGATCTGCCTGGCCGCCGCCGTGCCCGTCCTGGCCGGGACGTTCGCGTGGGAGCGGCGGCTCGGGCGGCGCGGCGGCTCCCCGCTGCTCGACCTGTCGCTGTTCTCCGCCGCCTCCTTCCGCCGGGGCCTGGTGGTCAGCGGGGCCGTCTTCGGCGCCTTCTTCAGCTTCCTGTTCGCGCTCACCCTGGTGCTCCAGTCCGGCCTCGGGCTCTCCCCGCTCGGCGCCGGCCTCGCCTTCGCGCCGCTCGGCCTGGCGTTCTCCGCCGCCTCCATGGCCGCCCGGCGCGTCCCGCCCGGCAAGGGCACCCGCACCGTGCTGGCCGGGATCGCCGTCGCCGCGACCGGGCTGCTCGCCCTCCTCGCCGAACTCCTCGCCCTGCCCGGCGAGCCGGGCCTCGCCCGGCTGCTGCCGCCGATGGTGCTCATCGGGTTCGGCAACGGACTCGCCGTCCCCGCGCTGACCGGCGCCGTGCTGTCCGGCGTACGGCCCGGCCAGGCCGGCTCCGCCGCCGGCGTGCTCACCACCGCCCAGCAGTTCGCGAGCGCGGTCGGCGTCGCGCTGATCGGCTCCGTCTTCTTCGCCGTCCTCGACGGCCGGACCGGGCCCGCCGCCCACGCCGAGGCGCTGCGCTGGGTCGCGGGCACCGGGCTCGTCCTGGTGCTGGTGGCGGCCGCGGCCGCCCGCTCGCTGCCCCGCCCGGCGGCGCCCGCCGCCCCCGCCGCCCCCGTTCCCCAGACCACCGGAAAGGCATGACATGCGGCACCCGACGCAGACCCCCGCCGGGGTCCCGGCCGAGGACCCGGCCCGGGAGCTTCCCGAGGTCCCGGCCGGGAACACGGCCGACGCGCGCAAGAAGAGGATCGCCCTGCTCTTCGAGCGGATCATCACCCACGGCGACCTCGACCTCGCCGACGAGCTGTTCCACGAGGACTTCACCTGGCCCCAGTTCGGGCTGCGCGGGCCCGAAGGGGTGCGGCAGTGGGTGCGCGCCTTCCGGACGGCCTTCCCCGACATGGTCGACCGGGTCGTCGAGCAGTGGGCCGAGGGCGACACGGTCATCACCCGCGTGGAGTGCACCGCCACCCAGCTCGGACCGTTCCGGGGGCTGCCCCCGAGCGGCCGCAGGGCCACCTTCGCGGCGCTCGGCATCGACCGGTTCCGCGGCGACAAGGTCATCGAGCGCTCGGCGCACTTCGACCTCGCCGACCTGATGCGCAAGTACGGCCACACCGAACTGCGGGTGCCCGAGGTGGACCGGCCGTGAGACCCGCGCCCTTCTCCTACGTCCGCCCCCGCACCGCCGGGGAGGCGGTGGACCACCTCGCGGCGGCGGCCCGCGACGGCCGCGAGGCCCGGGTCCTGGCCGGCGGCCAGTCCCTGGTCCCGCTGCTCAACCGGCGCCTCGTCCGGCCCGACCTGCTCGTGGACCTCGGCCGGCTGCCCCGCCTCGCCGGCGTGCGGGCGGACGGGACCGGCGTACGGATCGGGGCGACGACCCCGCACGCCGTACTGGAGCACGGCACCGACCCCGTACTGCGCCACCGGCTGCCGGTGCTAGCGGAGGCCGCCGCCCTGATCGGGCAGCCGCCCGTACGGGCGCGCGGCACGGTCGGCGGCAGTCTCGCGCACGCCGACCCGTGCGCCGAGTGGTGCCTGCTCGCGGTGCTGCTCGACGCCGAGCTGACGCTGCTCGGGCCGGACGGCACCCGGACGCTGGACGCGTCGGCGTTCCTGCGGGGGCGCCACCGCACCGCGCTGCGGGCGGGGGAGATCCTCACCGCCGTCCGCTTCCCGCACGCCGAACCGGCTGCCGTCCTCGTCGAGTACGGCGTCCAGACGGGCCGGCTGCCGGAGGCGGCCGCCTCCGCCGCGCTGGCCCTGGGCGCCGACGGGCGGATCGCGGCGGCCCGGATCGCGGTGGCCGGCCCGTGGGAGGCGCCGGTGCGCGCGCACGCGGCGGAGGCCCTGCTGACCGGCGCCCGCCCGGAGCCGGACGCCTTCGCGGCGGCGGCCCGGGCGGCGGTCGCGGCGGCGGGGGCCGGGGGGCCGTCCGGTGGCTCCTCCGGGACGTACGGCGACTCCTTCGACGACTCCTCCGGTCCGCCCGGCGGTCATTTCGAGAGCGGTGAACTCGCCTCACTGGCCGAGGTGTTGCTGCGCCGCGCCCTGGCCGGGTCCGCCGTCCGGGCCCGCGCGGCGGCGGTCGCGCACCGTCCCGAGGCGGTGGCGGCGTGAACCACGGCACCCCGCCCGTCACCGCGCCCGCGCACGACGGCGTCACCGCGCCCCCGCCCGGCGGCAGCACCCCCGGTACCGTCCCGGTCGGACTCGCCGTCAACGGCGACGCGCCCCGGACCCTCGACGTCGAGCCCCGGCGCAGCCTCGCCGACGTGCTGCGGCGCGACCTGGGCCTGACCGGGACGCCGGTCGGGTGCGAGACCGGGGTGTGCGGCTCGTGCACCGTCCTGCTGGACGGGGAGCCCGTGCGGTCCTGCGTCGTGCTCGCGGTGCAGGCCGACGGGCAGCGCGTGGAGACCGTCGAGTCCCTCGCCGGGGACGACGGCGGGCTCGGCCCGCTCCAGCGGGCGTTCCGCGACCACTTCGCGCTCCAGTGCGGCTTCTGCACTCCCGGTTTCCTCATGCTCGGCACCGCCCTGCTGCGCCGCGAGCCGCACCCGGACCGGGCGCGCGTCCGGGAGTGCGTGTCCGCGAACCTCTGCCGCTGCACCGGATACCAGCCCGTGATCGACGCGATCGAGGCGGCGGGCCGATGAGTGCCCTCGGACGGTCCGTGCCCCGCCTGGAGGACGACCGGCTGCTGCGCGGACGCGGCCGCTTCCACGACGACGTCGTGCGTCCGGGGCAGCTGTGGATGCGCGTCGTGCGGTCGCCCGTCGCGCACGCCGCGCTCCTCGGCACCGACGTCTCGCGCGCCGCCGCGCTTCCCGGCGTCGTCGCCGTGATCACGGCGGACGACCTGCCGCCCGGCATCCGGATACCGGTGCGCCAGCCGCATCCCGGACTCGACTTCACCCCCCACCTCCAGCCGCCGCTGGCCACCGGGGAGGTCCGCTACGCCGGTGAGCCCGTGGCCGCCGTACTGGCCGGGGACCCCTACCTCGCCGAGGACGCCGCCGACCTCGTCCGGCTCGACCTCGACCCGCGCGAGCCCGTCCTCGACGCCCGCACCGCACCCCCCGGCGAGGGGGTCGGCACCGTCGAGTTCGGATACGGGGACGTCGACGCCGCCTTCGCCGGGGCCGCCCACGTCGTCACCGCCGACCTGCGCACCGGACGGCACAGCGGCACCCCGCTGGAGCCGCGCGGCCTGGTCGCCGAACCCGACCACGACACCGGACGGCTCACCGTCTGGGGCGCCGCCAAGATCCCGCACATCAACCGGCGGGTCCTGGCCACCCTGCTCGACCTGCCCGAACACCGCATCCACCTGCGGGAGACGGACGCCGGCGGCAGCTTCGGCATCCGGGGCGAGTTCTACCCCGAGGACTTCCTCGTCCCCTTCCTCGCGCTGCGCACCGGCCGCCCGGTGAAGTGGAGCGAGGACCGGGCCGAGCACATGGTCGCCGCCAACCACGCCCGCGAGCAGCAGCACCGGATCGAACTGGCGCTGGACGCCGACGGGAACCTGCTGGCGCTGCGGGACGAGGCGTGGCTCGACAACGGCGCCTACGTCCGCACGCACGGCGCGGTCGTCGCCGCGCTCACCGCCTTGATGATCTCCGGACCGTACCGGCTGCCGGCCTGCCGCTCCCGGGTGCACATCGTCAAGACCCACAAGACCCCGATCGGCACCTACCGGGCCCCGGGCCGCTTCCAGCACAACTTCGTGCGCGAGCAGGCCCTCGACGTGGCCGCCGGCCGGCTCGGCCTGGACCCGGTCGAGCTGCGCCGGCGCAACCTGCTGACGGCGGACGAACTCCCGCACCGGCGGCCGATGTCGGTCTTCGGCTCCCCGATGGTCCTCGACGGCAAGGACCACCTGGAGCACTTCGACAAGGCCCTGGCCGACGTCGGCTACGAGGACTGGCGGGCGGAGGCGCGGGCCGCGCGCGCCGCCGGGCGGCCGGTCGGCACCGGGTGCGCGGTCGTCCTGGAGAAGGCGGGCCTGGGCTACGACAGCGCGGTGGTGGACATCGGCGTGACGGGAGCGGTCCGGGTGGTCATGGGCGGCGCCAGCGTCGGCCAGGGCATCCGGACCGTCATGGCGCAGATCGCCGCCGAGGAGCTGGGCGTGCCGGCCGGATCGGTGCACGTGGTGCTCTCCGACACCGACCTGCTGTCCGACGGGGGCGGCACGTTCGGCAGCCGCTCGACCGTGGTCGGCGGGACGGCGGTGCGCGAGGCCGCCCTGAAGGTCCTGGCGAAGGCGCGCGCGGTGGCGGGCGAACTGCTCGGCGCCGCGCCGGAGTCGCTCGTCCCCCGGGACGGCGGGCTCGCCGTCGGGGGAGAGCCCGGCCGCCGGCTGGACTGGGGCGCGATCGCCGCCGCGAGCTTCGGGCCGCGCTGGACGGCGACCGGCGACGAGCCCGGTCTCATCGGGCGGTCGACGTACGCCGCGCAGGGCATGACGTACCCCTACGGGGCCCACTTCGCGCAGGTCGAGGTGGACCCGGACACCGGGGCGGTCCGGCTGCTGCGCTACGCGGTGACCTACGAGGTCGGCCGCGCCGTCCACCCGGAATCCGTCCGGGGCCAGCTGCTCGGCGGCGCGGTGCAGGGCATCGGCGGCGCGCTGTCCGAGGAGTTCCGCTACGACGGGCGCGGCGTCCCGCTGACGGCCACGCTCGACGACTACCTGTGGCCGCGCGCGGCCGACCTCCCCGAGATCCGGGTGGTGGTCTACGAGGACGCGCCGGCACCGGGCAATCCGCTCGGCCTGCGCGGCGCCGGCGAGGGGGGCACCGCGGGCAGCGGCGCCGTCCTCGCGGGCGCCGTGCGGGACGCCCTGGGGCTCACCGGCGACGTCGGCGCCCTGCCCCTGCACCCCGCCCGGGTGCGCTCGCTCGTCCGGTCGCACCGGAGGAACCGGAACGACCAGGGCGACCCGAACGAAAACGCCGACCGCGACGGCCGCGACGGCCGCGACGACCGCGACGACCGTGCCGGCCGCGACGACCGCGACGACCGTGCCGGCCGCGACGACCCCAACGACCCCAACAAGGAGGAATCATGACCGTGGACCAAGCGGTTCTCGACTGGCTCAATACCGATCCCGACTGGGATCTCCCGGAGCCCGGACCCGACGGCCCGCTCGCCGTGGACGTGACCGCACCCTCGGCGGCCACGCTCGCGGAGGCCGGACCGGCGGAGCGCCGGGAGATCCTCTTCGACTACGTGTGCCGGGAGGTGGCCCGTTCGGTCGGCATCGACCCGGCCGACCTGGACACCGAACGGTCACTGGTCGGCGTCGGCGTCGGCTCGATGCTCGGCTGCGAACTCCGCTACCGGCTCCTGGACGCGCTGGGCGACGCGCCGGAACTGCCGGAGATCCTGACGGCGGAGAGCACGCGCGCGCTGGCCTCGATGCTGGTGGACCGGCTCGGGTATGGCGGATGACCGCGACCCTGGCGCCGCCGGCCGGCGCGGACGTGTGGCTGCTGCGGCAGCCCGGGCCGGACAGCATCACCGGTGTCCTGGAGATGGGGGAGCTGGACGAGGCGGAGCTCCAGCGGGCGCGGGCCTGCCGTCGCCAGGCCGGCGGGTACCTGTACGCGGCGGCGCACATCGCGCTGCGGCGGGTGCTGTCCGCCTACGTGGGCGAGCCCGCGAAGGACCTCGTCTTCGGGCGGGGCCCGTGCCCGTGCTGCGATCTGCGGCACGGGCGGCCGATGCTGGTGAACCCCGAGTCCGACCTGCACTTCTCGCTGTCGCACAGCAGCGGGATGGTGCTGATCGGGGTGGCGCGGGTGCCGATCGGCGTGGACGTCGAGAGGACGCCGAGCGAGGAGACCGCCCGGGTGTGCGCGCAGGCGTTCCACCCGGAGGAGCGCGCGGAGCTGGCCGAGGTGCCCGCGTGCGCGGGGACCTCGGCGTTCGGGCGGCTCTGGACCCGTAAGGAGGCGTATCTGAAGGGGCTGGGCACCGGCCTCGGCCGGGACCTGTCCCTGGACTACCTGGGGTGGGAGACCGAGAAGCACCCCGAGGGGTGGTCGGTGGTGGACGTGCCGGCCGGCCCGCGCCACACGGCGGCGGCGGCGATCGGTCACCACGGGTCCCCCCAGGGGCCGGTGATCCTTCGCTGGCTGCCGATGGAGAGCCTGTACAGCGGCACCCGTGCCGACCTGGCGCGGCGGAACTCCGTGCTCGCGGAGCTCGCCGCCTGAGACCGGCGCGCTCCGGAACCCCGGCCGGGTGACACACCCGGCCGGGGTTCCCGTGCGCGCGGCGCCGGACGTCCGGCGTCCGGCGCCCGGCGTCCGATGTCCGGCGCCGGACGACCGATGTCCGATGCCCGGTGCCGGATGCCGTGCGGTCCGTCGTGTCGTGCGATCCGTGGTGGCGTGCGGTCCGTCGTGGCGTGGGCCGGTGCACCGGGCCCGTCGCGCGGCGGGGCCCGCACGTCGGGGTTTCCGTGTCGCAAGTCCCTTGCCCGGCAAGGGCTTTCGCGCGCTCCGGCGCACCGCGCGCTTCCCGGTCGCGCGCTCCCCGGCGGCCGTGGCGGTGCTCCGGCGAGAACTTGCCAAAGTCGCCCGGCCGGGTCCCCGGACTCCCAAAACAAAGAGAACACTCGCTATTCTTGGGCTCTGGCCACACGACCCGCTCGCCGGAGGGAGCCCGTCATGCCCGTACCGCAGGCCGCGCGCGTGCCGGAGACCGTGCCGACCGTCGATCCGCTGGCCCGGCGCCTGTTCCACCGCCTGCCGCGCGCCGACCAGCGCCGCTGGGCCGGCGCGTACCTCTCGGGTCTGGTCACCACGCCCGGCAGGAAGTCCGTGCGCAACATGGCGCGCTCCGCCGGCGCGTTCGAGACCGCCTCCCAGTCGCTGCACCAGATCGTCAACTCCAGCCCCTGGGCGTGGGAGCCGGTCCGCCGCGAGCTGGCCGGCTGGTGCGGGGAGCGGGCGCGGGTGCGGGCCCTGCGGGTGGCCCCGGTCGTCGTCCCCAAGCGCGGGGAGCACTCCGCCGGGGTGCACCGCCGTTTCGACCCGGCCGACGGACGGTCCCTCAGCTGCCAGCTCGCCCTCGGGGCGTTCCTCGTCACCGACCGGGGCACCGTTCCCGTCGACTGGCGCCTGAGCCTGCCCGGCCGCTGGAGCGAGGACGGCGCGCTGCGCGAGCGGGCCCGGATACCGGAGACCGTCCGCGACGGGTTACCCGGCCGGCTCGGCCTCGACCTGGTCGACGCCGCTGCCGCCCACCCCGTCACCGCCGGCCTCCCGGTCCTCGCCTGCGCGGAGGCGCCGGGCGAGGCCCTCCGGCTCGTCGCGGGCCTCGCCCGGCGGTCCCTCTCCTTCGCCGTCTCCGTACCGGCCGCCACGCCCGCGCTGTGCGGGCCGCCCGGCGACCGGACCGTCCGCACGGCCCCCCTCGCCGACCTGGTGCGCCGCCTCGACCCGGCCGGGACCGCCCGCGCCGTCCCGCCCGGACCCGCCGGGGGCCGGGTGCGCCGCGTCCCCGCCGTCGTCCGGCTGCCCGGCGTCGCCGTCCCGCTGGCGCTGCTCACCGAGCGGACCGCCGGGGCCGGGCGGCCGGTGCGGTACTGGATCACCGGAACCGACGGCGGCTCCGCCCCGCTCGTCCGCCCCGGCGCCGCCGCGCTTCCCCTGGAAGTCCTGGAGGAGTGCGGGCTCCACGACTTCGAGGGGCGCTCCTTCCCCGGCTGGCACCGCCACATGACCTTCGTCGCGGCGGCCGCCGCCCACCGGCTCCTTGGCCGGGGCTCCGTCCTGCCGACCGCGCTCTGACCCGAGGAGTCGACGTGTACGTCCTGACGGCGGAAGCCCCCGCCCGCGACGCCGTGCCGACGGCGGACCCGCCGGCGGCCGCCCCCTCCGAAGCCCCCCGGCGGCCACTCGCGCCGCCGCGGCCCGCCCCCGGAACGCCGGCGCCGTCCGCGGACGTCGCCCACGTGCCGGTCGACGCGCTCCTGGAGGCGGACTCCCCCCGGCTGGCCGGGGTCGACCACGACCACGTGCTGCTGCTCGCCGGAGTGGAGACCGCCCTCCCGCCGATCGTGGTGCACCGCCCCACGATGCGCGTGGTCGACGGCGTGCACCGGCTGCACGCGGCCCGCCTCAACCGCCGCGAGACGATCCCCGTCCACTGGTTCGACGGCACCGAGCGGGAGGCGTTCCTGCTGGCCGTCGAGGCCAACAACGGGCACGGTCTGCCGCTCACCCTCGCCGACCGCCGCGCGTCGGCGCGCCGCATCCTGCGCCTCTGGCCCGAGTGGTCCGACCGGGCGGTCGCGGCGAAGGTGGGGCTGTCCGGCAAGACCGTCGGCGTGCTGCGCCGCGCCGACGCCGGGAGCGGCGAGACGCCCGCCGTGCGCGTGGGCTGCGACGGCCGGGCCCGCCCGCTGACCGCCACCGAGGGGCGGCTGCGGGCCGTGGACTACCTCGCCGTGCGGCCCGACGCCTCGCTGCGCGAGATCGCCCGCTCCGCCGGCATCTCCGTGGAGACCGCCCGCGACGTGCGCGACCGGCTCGGCCGGGGCGAGGGGCCACTGCCCCCCGGCGGCACCGGCCCCCGGGGCACGCGGGCGCGGGAGCCGCGCGGGTGCGCCGGACGGGTGGCGCCGGCGGACCTGCCGACCGTGCTGGACTCGCTCCGGCGCGATCCCGCCCTCAAGTACAGCGACGAGGGCCGTGCGCTGATCCGCTGGCTGGAGACCCGGATCGTGCGCGAGGAGGAGAGCGGACTGCCGCTGCGCGCCCCCGCCCACCAGGCCCCGAAGATCGCCGCGATGGCCCGTGCCTGCGCCGCCTACTGGGAAGCCATAGCCACCGAGCTGGAACAGCGCGGCGCGCGCCACCCGTAACCACTCCCGAGAGATGATGAGATGACGGACGTCGCCTCGAACACCGCCCCCGCCCCGGCCCCCGGCAACCCCTGGGCCGCGTTGGCGGCCCTCTGCGTCGGCTTCTTCCTGATCATGATGGACACCACCATCGTGACCGTCGCCATCCCCGGCATGATGGCCGGACTGGACGCCGACCTCAACCGGATCACCTGGGTGCACAGCGTCTACCTGCTCACCTACGCCGTCCCGCTGCTCGTCGCGGGCCGGCTCGGCGACCGCTTCGGCCGCAAGCCCGTCTTCCTGACCGGCATGGCCGTCTTCACCGCCGCCTCCCTGTGGTGCGGGCTCTCCGGCACCGTCGGGACGCTCACGGCCGCCCGCGCCGTCCAGGGGCTCGGCGCGGCCCTCATGGCACCGCAGACGATGGCCTTCGTCACCACCCTCTTCCCGCCGCGGCGCCGCGGCGCCGCCCTCGGCGTGTGGGGGGCCGTCGCGGGCCTGGCCACCACCGCGGGGCCGCTGCTCGGCGGCTTCCTCACCGGCTCCGCCGGCTGGGAGTGGATCTTCCTGGTGAACGTGCCGATCGGGCTGGTGGGCCTCGTCATGACCGCGAAGCTGGTCCCCGGCGGCCAGCCCCGCAACCACCGCCGCTTCGACCTGCCGGGCACCCTGCTCTCCGGACTCGGTCTGTTCGCCCTCGTCTTCGGCCTGCAGAACGGCCAGCACTACGACTGGGGAACGATCGCCGGTCCGCTGGACGTCGTCACCGTCATCGCCGCGGGCCTCGTGCTGCTCGTGGCGTTCGTCGTGTGGCAGCGCGTCAACCCGCGCGAGCCGCTGATGCCGCTGTCGATCTTCCGCCGCCGCCACTTCGGCTCCGCCGCCTTCGCCGCCGCCGCCATCGGCTTCGCCGTCACGGGCCTCTACCTGCCGCTGACCCTGTTCATGCAGGACGTCATGGGGCTCAGCCCGCAGCAGGCGGGCCTGCTGATGGTGCCCATCGCCGTCTCCAGCGGCCTGGCCGGGCCCTTCGCCGGCACGCTCTCCGACCGGGTCCCCGGCAAGTGGGTGGTCCTCGGCGGCTTCCTGGTCTTCGCCGCCGGCCTCGGCCTGCTCGCCCTCGCGATGGACGCCCACGCGGGCGTCTGGCCGACCGCCGGGGCCCTGTTCCTCGCCGGCATCGGCACCGGGGCGGCGTTCGGGCCGATGGCGAACGTCGCCACCGGCACGCTGCCCGTCGAGATCATCGGCGCCGGCGCGGGCGTGTACAACTCCGTGCGGCAGGTCGGCTGCGTCATCGGCGCCGCCGCCGTCGGCGTGCTGACGCAGGCGCGGATCGAGCGGTTCCCCGACGACCTCGGCCGGGCCGCGGGCACCACCCTGCTGCTGCCCGTCGCCGTCCTCCTCGTCGGCGCCGTCGCCTGTCTCCTGATGCCCTCCGACCCGGCCGGAAAGGCCCGTGCGGAAACACCGGGAGCAGCGGGGGGAACCACCGAGAATTCCGACCTGGAAAAGGTCGGTTGATGCAGGGCGAAGCAATTGAGAAACACCATGAAAGGAACACGGCAGATGTCTGGCGACCGTGCACAGATCGACATCGCATCCCTCGCGGAAAAGGTGACCGGACCCGTTCTGACACCCGGACGGAAGGGGTATGAGGAGGAGCTCACCGGATTCCAGGCCGGATACCGCCACGACCCGGCCGTGGTCGTCGGCGCGGCCACCGCCGAGGACGTGCGCGCCGCCGTCGCCTGGGCCGCCGAACGGGGGCTCCCCGTCGCCGCGCAGTCCACCGGGCACGGCATCACCGTCCTCGACCGGGGCGGCCTGGTGATCACCACCGGACGCCTGGACGAGATCACCGTCGATCCGGCCGCCCGCACCGCGCGGATCGGCGCGGGGGCCCGCTGGGAGCAGGTCGTCGCGCGGACCGCGCCGCACGGCCTGGCCCCGCTCAGCGGCTCCGCCGGGCACGTCGGCGTCGTCGGCTACACCCTGGCCGGCGGCCTGGGCCTGCTGGCCCGCGAGTTCGGCTACGCCGCCGACCTGGTCCGCTCCCTGGACGTGGTCACCGCCGACGGGCGGCTGCGCACCGTCACCGCCGACTCCGACCCCGACCTGTTCTGGGCACTGCGCGGCGGCCGGGACAACTTCGGCCTGGTCACCGCCCTGGAGATCGACCTGCTTCCGGTCGCCCGGGTCTACGGCGGCGGACTGTACTTCGACGCCGGCCGGGCGGCGGAGGTCCTCGCGCACTTCAAGTCCTGGACGGCGACCGCGCCCGAGACGGTCACCGCCTCCGTCGGCATGATCGAGTACCCGCCGATCCCGGTCTTCCCGGAGCCGCTGCGCGGCCGCCACGTGGTGCACGTCCGGCTGGCCACCACCGACCTCGCCGCCGGGCCCGAGCTGGCCCGCCCCTGGCGGGAGTTCGGCGTCGAGGTCCTCCACGACCACCTGGGCGAGATGGACTTCACCGAGGTCGGCTCCATCTACGCCGAACCCGACTTCAGCCACGCCTACGACGGCAACGCGGTGCTGCTCACCGAACTCGACGACACCGTCCTGGAGGCCGTGCGGACCCTGGCCGGCCCCGCCGCCCCGGTGCCCTGCATCGTGGACCTGCGCCACCTCGGCGGGGCCCTGTCCCGCGAGCCCCGGGTGCCCAACGCGGTCCCGTACCGGGAGGCGCAGTACATCCTGCGGGTGCTGTCCGGCTCCGACGACGCGCCCGCCGGGGCCATCCGCGCCGCCCACGCGGCCCTGGACGAGGCCGTGCGGCCCTGGACGCTGGGCCGCTCGCTGAACTTCGTCTACGGCGAGCGCTCCGCGGACGACTTCGCCGACGAGCTCTACGACCCGGCGACCCGCGCCCGCCTGACCCGCCTGAAGGCCGTGTACGACCCGGGCAACCTGTTCCGGAGCAACCTCAACATCGCGCCGGCCGCGTAGGCCCGCCCGCACGGAAGTGCCCCGGGACCGCGTCGGTCCCGGGGCACTTCCCGGTTTTCCCGTGGCTCCGTGGCTCCGTGGCTCCGGTGCTCCAGACCCCCTCCCGCACGCCCCGGGAGGGGCGGGGCGTGCGGGAGGGGGGCGCTACGCCGTCGGCCGGCCGAGCCCCACCCGGTTGCCCGCCGGGTCCCGCACGTACGCCACCCGCTCGCCCCAGGGGGAGTCGGCGGGCTCCCGCAGCACGGGCGTGCCGGCGGCCCGCAGCTCCTCCACGGCGGAGTCCACGGACCCGACGAAGACGAACAGGTCGACGGTGCCGGCCGGTTCGCGCGGCACGTCGTCGTCCCGGCTCACCGCGAGTTCCGCGCCGTCCCGGCGCATCGCGACGAACTCCGGCTCGCCCCCGGCGGGATGGCGGTGGACGGGCGCGAAGCCGAGCCGCTCGTAGAAGGCGGCCGTGGCCGCCACCCGGTGGGTGCGCAGGACCGGGAAGGCACGCCGCGCCGGGGGACGGCCGCCGCCGGCGGCCCCGCTCACGCGGCCGCCCCGTCGGCCCCGGCGCGGTCGGCGAGGACCTTCCACACCGGCAGCCGGGTGCGGCCCCTGGCGTCGAGCTCGGGGCGCCGGCCGGTGCGCTCGAAGAACTTCTCCATGCCGGTGGCCACGCCCGCGTACTCCGCCAGGTCCATGGAGGTGATCCGCCAGCCCGCCTCCGTCAGCGTGGTGCTCAGCTCGTCACCGGAGACCGACAGGGGAGCGGGCATGCCCCCGGGGACGTCGGCGAAGCACAGCACGCTCAGCCGCGCGCCGGGGCGGGTGACCCGGTGCAGGGCCGCCGCGTACAGCGGCCGGGCCGGGCGGGGCAGGGTGTGGAACAGGGCGCTGTCCAGGACCGAGTCGAAGCGGCCCTCGTACCCGGCCAAGTCGGTGGCGTCCGCGACGGCGAACTCGACGGGCAGGTCGCCGGCGCGCAGCCGGGCCTGCTCGACGGCGGCGGAGGCGGCGTCGATCGCCGTCACCCGGTGGCCGCGGCGGGCCAGGAAGACGGCGTTGTCGCCCGGCCCGCAGCCGATGTCGAGCACGGCGCCGTGGAAGCGGCCCTGCTCCTCCAGGGCGACGACGACGGGCTGCGGTTCGCCGATGTCCCAGGGCACGACCTTGATGGAGGCCCCTTCGAGCAGCTCCCCGCCCGTGTAGACGGCGTTGAAGTCGGCGGCGGCGTAGTCGAAGGACTGTTCCGTGGCGCTCACGCGGATCTCCTTGGCGTCGGTGGCTCGCGGTATCCGCGGCAGTATGGCGCGCCGCCGGGCCGTCCAGGAATGCCCGGAGGGTTTCCGCGCCCCGTTCCGTACGCCACTTTCCGGGGCCCCCGGTGTCCGACCGAGGAAATTCCTCGGACGGACACCGGGAAATGCGCGCCGGACCGTCTGTCCGTATGCGGACACATGGACACCCCCGCACGCTTCGGGGTGAATAAGAGGCACTGCGGGACGTCCGGAAAACCCGAAAGGGCCGTGCGGAGAAGGAGTTCGACTGTGGCTGGCAAGGTCTGGTTCATCACCGGCACGTCCCGGGGTTTCGGCAGGGTCTGGGCCGAGGCCGCGCTGGAGCGCGGCGACCTCGTCGCCGCCACCGCCCGCGACACCGGCAGCCTGGACGGCCTGGTGGCGGCGTACGGCGACGCGGTCCTGCCGCTCGCCCTCGACGTCCGGGACCGGGACGCCGCCTTCGCGGCCGTCGCCGCCGCCCACGAGCGGTTCGGCCGGCTCGACGTCGTCGTCAACAACGCCGGTTACGGCCTGTTCGGCGCCGTCGAGGACGTCACCGAGGCCCAGGCCCGGGACCAGATCGACACCAACCTCTTCGGCACCCTGTGGGTGACCCAGGCCGTCCTGCCGGTCCTGCGGGCCCAGGGCGGCGGCCACATCCTCCAGATGTCCTCCATCGCGGGCCTCGCCTCCTGGCCGATGCTCGGCCTGTACCACGCCTCCAAGTGGGCCGTGGAGGGCCTGAGCGACGCCCTGGCCCAGGAGGTCGGCCGCTTCGGCATCCACGTCACGCTCGTCGAGCCCGGCCCGTACCGCACCGACTGGCGCGGCGCCTCCGCCGTCTGGGCCGAACCGGGCGAGGCGTACGCGGAGTTCGCCCACGCCCCCTCGGCCGGAGCCGCCCCCGGCGACCCGGCCGCCACCGCCGGAGCGGTCCTCGAACTGGTCGACACCCCGAACCCGCCGCTCCGGCTGCCGCTCGGCTCCTCCGTGCTCGACACCGTCACCGCCTCGTACGAGGAGCGGCTGGCCGGCTGGAAGCAGTGGGACGCGCTCGCCCGCGCCGCCCAGGGCGCCTGACACCCCGTCCGGCTCCACCCCGAACCACCGACGCGAAGGGAACAGCACCGTGCTGACGACAGCGGTGAACGGCACGACGGCCCCCGGGACCCAGGTCCCCGGCCGTGACGAACTGGTGGCCAGGGCCGCCGGACTGCGCGAGGCCCTGTGGGAGGACGCGGCGGAGAGCGACCGGACCCGCCGCCTCACCGAGCGGGGCGTCACCGCCCTGACCGACGCGGGCCTGATGCGCCTGATGACCCCGCGCCGCCTCGGCGGCTACGAGGCGGACGTGCGCACCCTGCTCGACGTCGCCACCGAGGTCGGCCGGGGCTGCTCCTCCGCCGCCTGGATCACCGGCGTGCTGAACGCGGGCAACTTCGTGGCCTCCCTCTTCCCCGCCGAGGTCCAGGACGAGGTGTGGGGCGCCAACCCGGACGCCCGCACCGCCCTGGTGCTCGGCCGGCCCGCCCGCGGCGTGGAGCCCGCCGACGGCGGCGTCACCGTCACCGGCGAATGGGGCTACGTCTCCGGCTCGCTGCACGCCGACTGGGTGGGCGTGCTGATCGCCGTGCCCACCCCGGCCGGGGAGAACGCCGTCCACTTCGCGCTGCTGCGCGCCGACGAGGTGGAGATCGAGGACACCTGGCACTTCGCGGGGATGCGCGGCACCGGCAGCAACACCGTCGTCGCCACCTCCGTCTTCGTGCCCGAGCGCCGGCTGCTGCCGTACGCTCCGCTGCTCAACGGCGAGACCGACGGCCTGGTCGACGCCTCCCACCGCTACCGCAACAGCCTGGTCGGACTCTTCTCCATCGGCCTGCTCGGCTCCCTCGTCGGCGGCGCCGCCGCCGCGTTCGACCTCGTCCGCGAGGCCGCGCCCCACCGGCCCGCCGCCGGCTCGACCTTCCCCCGCCAGGCCGAGTCGCCCACCCTCCAGCTCGACCTCGCCGAGGCCGCCACCGCGATCGAGACCGCGCGGCTGCTGGCCGGGCGGATCGCCGACACCGTGGACGAGGCCGCCTACGCGGGCGAGTTCCCCGACGTGCTGACCCGGGCCGCCGCCCGGCAGAACTCCACCAGGGTCGCCCAGCTCTGCCGCGAGGCGGTGGACCGGCTGATGACCGCCTACGGCTCCTCCGCGTTCAGCGAGTCCAACCCGCTCCAGCGGATCTGGCGCGACGTCAACGTGGGCAGCCGCCACGCCGGCTTCGGCATGGGCATCCCCGCCCAGCTCTACGGCCGGGCGCTGGTCGGCAAGGACCCCCGCGACATCAGCCTGCTGGTCTGACCGGCGGGACGGCCCCGCCCCGACGCCCCCACCCCGACGCCCGAGGAAGGCACTCCCCGTGAGCAACCCCGCAAGCACCGAGGACCAGGCCGGCCCGCAGGACGAGCAGGCGGTGCGCGCCCGCAACCGCGCCGTCGTGGAGCAGTACATGAACACCCGCGGCGAGGACCGGCTGCGCCGCCACCTCCTCTTCACCGAGGACGGCGTCGGCGGCCTGTGGACCACCGAGACCGGCGAGCCGATCACCATCACCGGCCGCGACCGGCTCGGCGAGCACGCGGTGTGGTCGCTGCGCTGCTTCCCCGACTGGGTCTGGACCGACATCGAGATCCACGACACCCAGGACCCCGACCGCTTCTGGGTCGAGTGCCGGGGCGAGGGAAAGATCGTCTACCCGGGCTACCCGGTGGGCCACTACCGCAACCACTTCATCCACTCGTTCCAGTTCGAGAACGGGCGGATCAAGCTCCAGCGCGAGTTCATGAACCCCACGAACCAGTTCCGCGCCCTCGGGATCGACGTCCCGCGGGTCCGGCGCGAAGGAATCCCCACCTAAGGAGAACCCGATGGCCGGCCTGCCGACCGTGGAGTCCTACCCCCTGCCTTCCCCCGGGACCCTGCCGGAGAACGTCGCCCGCTGGACCCCGGACCCGGACCGCGCGGTCCTGCTCGTCCACGACATGCAGCGCTACTTCCTCGCCGCCCTGCCCGACCCGCTGCGCTCCACCCTGGTGCGGCGCGCCGCACTGCTGCGCGAGCGGGCCGCGTCCCTCGGCGTGCCCGTCGCGTACACCGCGCAGCCGGGCCGGATGACGGACGAGGAGCGCGGCCTGCTCAAGGACTTCTGGGGACCGGGCATGCGGACGGAGACCGCGGACCGCGAGGTGGTCCCCGAGCTGGCCCCCCGGGAGGGGGACTGGCTCCTCACCAAGTGGCGCTACAGCGCCTTCTTCCGCACCGACCTGCTGGAGCGGATGCGCGCGGCCGGCCGCGACCAGCTCCTCCTGTGCGGGGTGTACGCCCACGTCGGGGTGCTGGCCACCGCCATGGAGGCGTACAGCCACGACATCCGGACGTTCCTCGTCGCCGACGCGGTCGGCGACTTCTCCGAGGCCCACCACATGCTCGCCCTGACCTACGTCGCACAGCGCTGCGGCAGCGTCGTCACCGCCCAGGAGGTCTTCGCATGAGCCGTGCCCACCGCACCGACCTGCTGGACCGCGTCCTGGCCGGCGAGGTGGCGGACTTCGCCCTGCTGCACCGCCCCGAGGCCGCCCCGGGCACCGTCACGGTCCTCACCGGCCGCGTCAGCCGCCCCGAGACCCTCGCCGGCATCCCCCTGGACACCGAACAGGTCCTCGTCCTCGTCCCCCACCGGCAGCTCGCCGAACGCGGGTTCGCCGCCCCCGACGACGGCGCGCCGCTGCTCGCCCTCGCCGTCACCGAGCAGGACAGCCTGCCGCTGGACGCGGTGCCCGAGCGGATCGCGGACACCCCGGTCACCCTGACCGGCGGCCGGTTCGACGTCGACGACACGGACTACGCCGCCACCGTGCGGCGCGTCGTCGAGGACGAGATCGGCACCGGCGCCGGCGCCAACTTCGTCGTCAAGCGCGACTACCTGGCCCGGATCGACTCCTACGGGCCGCACACCGCCCTCACCCTCTTCCGCCGGCTCCTCGCCCGCGAACAGGGCGCGTACTGGACCTTCGTCATCCGCGCCGGCGGCCGGACCTTCGTCGGCGCCACCCCCGAGCGGCACGTGTCGCTGCACGGCGGCACCGCCGTGATGAACCCGATCAGCGGCACCTACCGCTACCCGGCCACCGGCCCCACCCTCGACGGCGTCACCCGCTTCCTCGCCGACCGCAAGGAGGCCGACGAGCTGTACATGGTGGTGGACGAGGAACTGAAGATGATGTCCCGGATCTGCGGGGCGGGCGTCCGGGTCACCGGCCCCTACCTCAAGGAGATGGCCCGCCTCGCCCACACCGAGTACTTCATCGAGGGGACCACGCGCCGCGACGTGCGCGAGATCCTGCGCGAGACGATGTTCGCGCCGACCGTCACCGGCAGCCCGCTGGAGAGCGCGGCCCGGGTCATCGCCCGCCACGAACCCGGCGGACGCGGCCACTACGGCGGCGTCGCCGCCCTGATCGGCCGCGACGCCGGCGGCGAGCGCACCCTGGACTCCGCCATCCTCATCCGCACCGCCGACATCGACGCCGACGGGCACCTGCGGATCGGCGTCGGCGCCACCCTCGTCCGGCACTCCGACCCCGAGTCCGAGGTCGCCGAGACCCGCGCCAAGGCCGCCGGACTGCTGAGCGTCCTGGAGCCCGACAGACCCGCCCGGTTCGCCCAGCACCCCCTGGTGCGCGCCGCCCTGGCCTCCCGGAACGCCGGCATCGCCGACTTCTGGCTGCGCGACGCCACCCGGCCGCCGTGCGCCCCCGTCCCGGGCCTGGCCGGACTGAACGCCCTGGTCGTCGACGCGGAGGACACCTTCACCGCGATGATCGGGCAGCAGCTGGAGTCCCTCGGCCTCGCCGTCACCGTGCGCCGCTTCGACGAGCCGTACGACCTCACCGCCCACGACGTGGTGGTCCTCGGGCCCGGACCGGGCGACCCCCGCGACCTCGGGGACCCGCGGATCGTCCGGCTGCACACGGCGGCCCAGCGGCTCCTCGCCGAGCGGCGGCCCTTCGTCGCGGTCTGCCTGAGCCACCAGGTGCTCTGCACCCGGCTCGGCCTGGACCTGGTCCGCAGGGACGTGCCCAACCAGGGCGCGCAGCGCGTGATCGACCTCTTCGGCAACCGCGAGCGGGTCGGCTTCTACAACACCTACGCCGCCCGGTGCGCGGTCGACGAGCTCGACGCCGGCACCCTCGGCACCGTCGAGGTCAGCCGGGACCGGCGGACCCGCGAGGTCCACGCCCTGCGCGGCCCGCACTTCGCCTCCATGCAGTTCCACGCCGAGTCGGTGCTCACCGTCGACGGCCCGCGCATCCTCGGCGAGGCCCTCCTCGGCGTCGTGGGGGTGCGGGTGTCATGAGGATGGACATCGCCTGGTGGGACCTGGACGGGACGGACCCGGACGTCGACACGATGGCCGCGCGCCTGCGGGACGAGGGCACCGACGCCTGGGCCGGGGTGCCCGGCCTGGTCCTGAAGCTGTGGCTGTCCGACCGGGCGGCCAACCGGTGGGGCGCGGTGATGCTGTGGACCGACCGGCCCGCCGACTCCGCGCTGCCGCCCAACCGGGCCGCCGAGCTGATCGGCCGGCCGCCGACGCACCGCTCCGTGTTCGAGGTCGCCTCCGCCGTGGCGGGCGGGCACGCGTCCGCCGTCCCGGGCGTCCCCGGCACGGCCCCCGCACACGACCGAGGAGCCCTCTCCGATGCATGACTACACGGTGGTGGACGCCTTCGCGCGCACTCCGCTCCAGGGCAACCCGGTGGCCGTCTTCTTCGACGCCGGGGACCTGGACCCGGAACGGATGCAGGCCATCGCCCGGGAGATGAACCTCTCCGAGGTGACCTTCGTCCTGCCGGCCGCGATGGAGGAGGCGGACGCCCGCATCCGGATCTTCACCCCCGTCAACGAACTGCCCTTCGCCGGGCACCCGTTGCTGGGCACCGCCGTCGCCCTGGGGCTGAGCCGCCGGGCGCTGGGCGCCGCCGGCGAGGAGCAGCGGCTGCGCCTGGAGACCGGGATGGGCGTCGTCCCCTTCGACGTCACCCTGGGCGACGACGGCGCGGTCGGCGTGGAGATGCGCCAGCCGTACCCGTCCCGGGAGCCGTACGAGCACGCGGAGGAACTCCTCGACGCGCTCGGCGTGAAGGAGTCCACCGTCCCGGTGGAGGCGTACCGCAACGGCCCCCGCCACGTCTTCGTGGGCCTGGAGAGCGTCGAGGCGCTCTCCGCGCTCCGGCCCGACCACCGGGCCCTGTCCCGCTTCCCCGACATGGCCGCCAACTGCTTCGCCGGCGGGGGCACCACCTGGCGCACCCGGATGTTCTCGCCCGCCTACGGCGTCGTCGAGGACGCGGCCACCGGCTCGGCCGCCGGCCCGCTCGCCCTCCACCTCGCCCGCCACGGCCTGGTCCCGTACGGCCGGCGCGTCGACATCACCCAGGGGGTGGAGATGGGCCGCCCGTCCCGCATGCACGCCGTCGCGCGGGGCGCGGCGGACCGGACCGACGGCGTACGGGTGGGCGGCCACGGCGCCGTCGTCGCCCGCGGAACCCTCTACGTCTAGGGAGCGGCACCCCATGACCACCAGCACCGGCGCACCCGCCGTCGACACCAGCAGGTTCGAGTCCCTCTCCGGGGACGCCGACCTCGACTTCCCCGAGTACGACGACCCGCCCGCCGACCCCATGGTCCTGGTCCGGCGGTGGCTGGCCGGGGCGGAACGGCGCGGGGTGCGCGAGCCCCGCTCGATGGCCCTGGCCACCGCGACCTCCGGGGGCCGCGCCTCCAACCGGATCGTCACCGTGATCCGCGAGACCGGCGACGGACTGGTCTTCGCCACCCACAGCACCAGCCGCAAGGGCCGCGAACTGGCCGAGACCGGCTGGGCCTCGGGCCTCCTCTACTGGCGGGAGACCGGGCGGCAGATCAGCCTCTCCGGCCCGGTCACCCCCCTGGCGCCGGCCGAGTCCGACGCGCTGTGGGCGGCCCGCCCGGTCCCGCTGCACTCCATGACGGTCGTCTCCCGCCAGAGCGACCCCCTCGACGACCCGGAGGGGATGCGCGCCGAGGCGTACCGGCTCCTGGAGACGGGGCGGGCGCTGCCCCGCCCCGACCGCTTCACCGGATACCTCCTGGCACCGGCCGAGGCGGAGTTCTGGAGCGCCGCCTCGGACCGGCTGCACCGCCGGCTCGCCTACACGCGGCACGGCGCCCGGTGGCGCACCGCCCGACTGCAACCCTGATCGGAGAGTGGACCCCTCATGGAGCGCTCCCTGCTCACCCGCACGATGGCCCTGGTGCCGGCCCCGGTGACGGTGGTCACCACCGTCGACGCCGACGGCCGGCCCTGGGGCTTCACGGCCAGCTCGTTCAGCTCCGTCTCGCTCGACCCGCCGCTCGTCTCGGTCTGCCTGGACAAGGAGGCCAGCACGCACGCCGCGTTCAGCTCCGCGCGCCGCTTCCTGATCAACGTCCTGGCCGAGGAGCAGCACGGCGTGGCCCGCAGGTTCGCGACCTCCGGCATCGACCGGTTCGCCGACGGCGCCATGGAGCGCTGCGAGCTGGGCCTGCCCGGCCTGCACCACACCAGCGTGCGGGTGGCCTGCTCCATGCACTCCGTCGTCGACGCCGGCGACCACAGCATCCTCATCGGCTTCGTCGAGGAGGCGTACACGAGCGACCGCACCCCGCTCGTCTACTACAACCGGGGCTTCGCCCGGCCCGAGCCCGCCCCGGACCGGGCCGAGCGGGACATCCGCGCCTCGCACATCGCCGACTGGTGAGGGCGCCCGCGACCACGGACGCCACCGGCCGCCGCCCCCGCCCCGACCCCGAACCGAACCGCCCCACCTCCCCGGAGGACGTCATGACCCTGACCACGATCAGCCCGCCGCGCACCGAGCCGTCCGCCGGCCGGCGCACCCTGCCCGCGCTGTTCGCCGCCTCCGCCGAGCGCTTCCCCGACCGCCCGGCGCTCACCGCGGACGGCACCTCGTACAGCTACCGCCGGCTCGACGCCTGGTCGGACGCCGTGGCCGCGCTCCTGGAGGGCCTGGGCGTGGGCCGCGGGGACCGGGTCGCCCTGCGGATGCCGCCGGGCGCCGCCGCCATCGCGACGATGGTCGGCATCATGAAGGCGGGCGCCGCGTACGTGCCGCTGGAGGTGCGCAACCCGCCCTCGCGCAACCGGTTCATCGTCTCCGACAGCGGGATCACCGCCTTCGTCGGCGACCCGGACGGCTGCGACCTCGGCGACGTCCCGCTCGTCCCCGGGGAGCGCGTCGCCGCCCTGGCGGACGCGCCGCCGTCCGCCGCGCCGGACCGGCGGGCCCCGGAGCCGCACGACACCGCGTACATCATCTACACCTCGGGCACCACCGGCCGCCCCAAGGGCGTCCTGGTCCCGCACGGTGCCGTCACCGCCCTGCTGGACGCGGCGAGGGGGCCGTTCGCCTTCGACGAGCACGACAGCTGGCTCCTCTTCCACTCCCTCGCCTTCGACTTCTCGGTGTGGGAGATCTGGGGACCGCTGTCCACCGGCGCCCGCCTGGTGGTGCTGCCGCCGGGCACCTCGCGCTCCCCCGAGGCGTGCGCGCGCTTCGTCGCCGACGAGGGCGTCACCGTGCTCAACCAGACCCCGACGGCGTTCGGCGCGATGGCCGGCATCGTGCTGCGCGACGGGATCGAGCTGCCGGCCCTGCGCTACGTGATCTTCGGCGGGGAGAAGCTCACCCCCGAGACGCTCCGGGGCTGGACCGGACGGTTCGGCTTCACCGCCCCGTTCCTGGTCAACATGTACGGGGTCACCGAGGCGGCCGTGCTCAGCACCCACCACACGGTGACCGAGGAGGACCTCGACGGCGACACCCTCTCCGTCGGGCGGCTGCTCTCCGGCTCCGCCCGGGTCGTCACCGACGACGGCCGCGACGCCGCCCCCGGCGAGCAGGGCGAGCTGTGGCTGGCCGGACCCCAGGTCGCCGACGGCTACCTGGGACGCCCCGAGCTGACCGCCGAACGCTTCCCGGCCGTCGGCGGCGTCCGCCACTACCGCACCGGCGACCTGGTCGTCCCCCGCCCGGACGGCGGCTACCTCTACGTCGGCCGCGCCGACCTCCAGGTCAAGCTGCGCGGCCACCGCATCGAGCTCAGCGACGTCGAGGTCGCCGTGCAGGCCCACCCGGACGTCACCGACGCGGTGGTCTGGGTCCACACGTTCAAACCCGGCGACGACCGGCTGGTCTGCGCCTACGTCCTCGGCGAGGGCGCCGGGGACCCCGGCGCGCGGGCCCTGCGCGGCCATGTGCGGGAGCTGCTGCCCTCGTACATGCACCCGTCGTCCTACCGGGCCCTGCCGGTGCCCCACCTGCCGCGCACCGTCAACGGAAAGGTCGACCGGGCCGCAGTGGCCCGGATCTGGGAAGAAGAGAGGAGCCGGACCCGATGAGCACCGCACCCGCACCCTCCGCGCAGGCCGAGGAGATCCGCGCACAGACCCTGAAGTGGGTCGCCGAACTGCTCGAGGAGCCGGAGGTGGAGCCCGGCGACGGCTTCCTGGAGCTCGGCGGCCACTCGGCCCTCGCCCTCCAGCTCGGCGAGTACGCCCGGGAACGCTTCGGCGACGAGTACGACATCATGGTCCTCTTCGACGGCACCCTCGCCGAGGCCGCCGACGAACTCGCCGCCCGCCTCGCCGCCGCGGCGGCCGCTCCCGAGGCGGCGTGACGATGGCACCGGACACCAGCGCCCCGGACACCAGCGCCCCGGACACCGCCGCCGCGAGGAGCGGCGCGCCGGACATCGGCATCGCGGCCTTCGGCTACGCCTTCGGCGAGGACCAGGACGTCGCGGCCGTCGCCGCCGACTACGTGCCCGACCCCGCCCGCGTGCTCAAGTGGGGCTACCGCACCTTCCACCGGGCCCCGGACGGGGTCACCGCCACCGACCTCTCCCGGGAGGCCGCGCAGCAGGCCCTGGACCGGGCCGGCCTCACCGCCGACGCCCTGGACCTCGTGGTCGTCGCCACCACCGACATGCCCGAGTACGCGTACTGGGACAGCGCCTCGGCCCTGGCCCGCGAGCTGAAGATCGAGCGCACCCAGACGCTGCTGCTCAACGAGGGCTGCGGCTCCGGCGTCAACGGCCTGTTCTACGTGGCCTCGACGATGGCGATGCAGCCCGAGGCCCGGCACGCGCTGTTCGTGGTCGTCAACCGGGTCAGCGAGTTCCACCGCAACCGGATGAACGTCATCAACACCGTGCTCAGCGACGCGGCCGTGGCCGTCGTCGTCAGCCGGGGCCACGGGTCCAACCGGTGGCTGTCCAGCGAGCAGTTCACCGACCCCGAGTACAGCGACCTGCTGCGCCTGGACTTCGGCGGCGCGGTCGCCCCGCTCCCGCCGGTCGGCTGGACCAGCGCGGACGCGCCGTCCGCCTACGACCAGGTGCGCGAGCAGTTCGCCGGGGACCCGGCCAAGCTGCGCAAGTTCATCGGCGAGCGCTACACCCGGCTCGTCGAGGTCGTCGACGGGGCCGCCGCCCGCGCCGGCGTCGGCCGGGAGGACATCGACCACGTCATCTACCTCAACGACGTCCCCACCAGCATCGCCGCCGTCGCGACCCCGCTCGGCGTCCCGCCGGAACGGACCAACGCGGCCCTGGCGCCCGACCACGGGCACATGGGCGGCGCCGACCAGCTGATCTCGCTGGGACTCCAGCTCGAACGCGGCGAACTGGCGCCCGGAGACCTCGTCGCCCTGTGCGGCATCTCCACGGGCCGCTGGTGCGCCACGCTGATCCGCGTCTAGGGCGTGTGTCGAAAGTCCCGTCCGCCCGGCGGGCCCGCCCTCCGGGCGGACGACGCCACTTTCGACACACGCCCCAGCCCGCCCGGCCGCCCCCGGTCCGCCGTACGGACCCCGGGCGGCCCCCCGGACCAGCGGGTACGCCGACGGGGCCGAAACCACCCCCCGTGCCGGGTCCCGTCGGCGTACCCGCTGCACCTCTCCCGACCACGTCCGTCCGCCGCGCCCCGGGCCCGGCGCCTCCGCTCGTCCGCCGTGCCCCCGGCCCGGCGCTCCCGCTCGTCCGCCGTGCCCCCCGGCCCGGCGTCCCCGTCCGTCCGCCGTCCCGTGCCCTCCCCGTGTCCGTCCGCCGTGCGCCCCGACAAGGAGACACCGTGCCCTCGCCCGACCACCCGATCCTGGACCTTCCGTACGACGCGCGGCCCGACCCCGACGAGTTCCTGCGGGCGGCGATGGCGTGGCACTTCGACCCGGAGACCGGCTCCCCGTTCTGGCTGCGGCGCGCGGAGACCCTGGACTTCGACCCGCGCACCGACATCCGCACCCACGCCGACCTCGCCCGCTTCCCCGACGTCACCGGGGAGCTGCGCCACGTCCGCGCCGCGGACCTCGTCCCGCGCGGCTACGGCTCCCGCCCCGACGTGGTCGGCGTCTTCGAGAGCGGCGGCACCACCGGCGCGCCCAAGCGGGTCGTCCTCACCCGCGACTGGCTGGACCGCATGGTCGCCTGGTCGAACGCCAACCTGGACGCGCACGGCTTCCCGCGCGGCGCCGACTGGCTGGGCCTGGTCCCGACGGGCCCGCACATCGTCGGCGAGTTCTTCCGCCGCTCGGCCGACACCCACGGCCGCCGCGGCTTCACCATCGACCTCGACCCGCGCTGGGTGAAGAGGCTGATCGCCTCCGGGCGCGGCGCCGACGCCGGCGCCTACGCCGAACACCTCCTGGACCAGGCGGAGTTCGTCCTCACCACCCAGGACATCGAGGTCCTCACCATCACCCCCTCGGTGCTGGAGCGGCTGGCCGGCCGCGAGGACCTGGTGGAGCTGGTCCACAAGAAGGTGAAGGCGATCCGCTGGGGCGGCACCCAGCTCGACCCCGACTCCCGCCACCTGTACCGGACGGAGATCTTCCCGGACACCGTCTTCTGCGGGAACTACGGCAGCACGATGATCCTCGGCTTCGCGGGCGAGCGTCCGGGCCTGTCGGACGAGGACCCGTGCGTCTTCGACCCGCTCAGCCCCTACGTCACCTTCTCCGTCGTCGATCCGGACACCCGCGAGCCCGTGGCGTACGGCGAGCGCGGCCGGGTCGTCGTCAGCCACGTCAGCAAGACGTTCCTGCTCCCCAACAACCTGGAACGCGACCTGGCCACCCGGATCCCGTTCCCCGGCGGGGTGGGCGACGCCGTCGCCGACATCGCCCCCGTGGCCACGTTCGAGAACGAGGCCGTGATCGAGGGGGTCTACTGATGCCCGCCCCGTCCACGGCCGCGCACCCCGACTCCGCGCGCCCCGCACCCGTACACCCCGCACCCGTACACCCCGACCCCGCGCACCCCGCACCCGTACACCCCGGCCCCGCGCGGCCCGCGTCCCCCCGGCCCTCCTCCGGTGCGGGCCACCTGGACGCGCTCGGCCCCCGGGGCGCCTTCCGGCCCCGCCGCCGCACCGTCGTCACCGACGTCTCCGGCGCGCCCGTGGCCGAACTCGGCCTGGTCCCCTCCCTCTTCGTCGACCGCACCGTCAAGGCCCTGCACCGGGCCCGCCCGCTCGCCCCCGACGAGCGGATCGCCGCCCTCGTCCGCGCCGCCGAGCTGTTCGCCACCGCCGAACTCGGAGGGATGGGCGCGGCGGAGTACGAGCACACCGTCAGCCGTGTCGGCGGCATCCCGCTGGGCGTCGTCCGCACCACCGTCGGGAACATCCGCGCCCGCCTCACCCGGGTCTACGACAGCCTCGCCCAGGCCCGCCCCGCCGGGGCGGCCGAGGACTGGCGCTCCCCGCTCACCCGTACCGGCCGGGCCGTGTGGACCCGGCGCGCCGAGACCCTCGCCGTCCTCGCGGCCGGCAACCACCCCGGCACCCACAGCCTGTGGCCCGAGGCCCTCGCCCTGGGCTACCGGGTCGCCCTGCGCCCCTCCCGGCGCGAGCCCTTCACCCCGTTCCGGCTGGTCACCGCCCTGCGCGCGGCCGGTTTCGGGGACGACCAGGTCGCCTACCTGCCCACCGGGCACACCGAGGCCGACGTCCTGCTGCGGGCCGCCGACCGCTCCCTGGTCTACGGCGGCGACGACGTCGTGCGGAAGTACGGCTCCGACCCGCGCGTCCTGACCCAGGGGCCCGGCCGCAGCAAGGTCCTCGTCACCGCCGACACCGACTGGCGCGACCACCTCGACACGATCACCGCCTCCGTCGCCGGCCACGGCGGCACCGGCTGCGTCAACACCACCGCCGTCCTCGTCGAGGGCGACCCGGCCCCCCTGGCCGAGGCCCTCGCCGAACGCCTCGCCGCCCTGCCCGTCCTCCCGCCCGAGGACGAGAGGGCCGTCCTGCCCGTGCGGGACGCCGCCGGCGCCCGCGCCCTCGAAGCGCACCTGCTCTCCCGGGCCGCCGGGACCCGCGCCTGGCTCGGCGGGGACGGCGTCGCGGAGGACCTCGGCGACGGAAGCGCCGTCCTGCGCCCGGCCGTCCACCAGCTCGACCGGGCCGACGCCCCGCAGGCGGGGGCCGAACTCCCCTTCCCCTGCGTGTGGGTGGCCCCCTACGACCGGTCCGCCGGCACCGCCCCGCTGCGCGGAAGCCTCGTCGTCACCGCCCTCACCGCCGACCGGCGGCTCCTCGGGGACCTGATCGACGAGCCCTCCATCGGCAACGTCCACGCCGGTGACCACCCCACGTACTGGATGGGACCCGGGCTCCCGCACGACGGGTACCTCGCGGAGTTCCTCATGCGCGCCAAGACCGTGATCCGCGACTGACCCCGACCCGCCCGCCGGCCGCGGACCGCCGGCCGCGCACGCACGAACGCACGAACGCACGACCGGTCGGCCCCCCCCCGTGAACGCCCCCCGTGAACGCCCCCTTGTGAACGACCCCTTGTGAACGACCCACCGGCCGCGAACGGCCACGAACGAGAGGAGAGGACCGTGCCCACCCCCTGCGCGCTGTCCGACGTCGGCTGGAACACGTCCGTCTGACCCGGCCCGGCCGTTCCGGCGCGGGCCAGACCACCAGAAACCTTTTTCCGCCGGCGGGAGAGGAACACATGCCGCAGCACAGCCACGCCCGGATCGCCCTCGTCGGGGCCGGGCCCCGGGGACTGTCCGTCCTGGAGCGCATCTGCGCCCAGGAGCGCAAGTCCCCGGCCCACCACGCGTTGACCGTCCACGTCATAGACCCCTCCCCACCGGGCTCCGGCGCGGTGTGGCGGCCGGACCAGTCGCGCCACCTGCTGATGAACACGGTCTCCTCGCAGATCACCCTCTACACGGACGACAGCGTCACCGTCGAGGGGCCCATCGAGGAGGGGCCCAGCCTGTACGAGTGGGCGCGCCGGATCACCGCCGACCCCGACGCCACCGAACGCCGCTTCGGCGCCCAGACCCTCGCGGAGGCCCGCGCGCTCGGGCCCGACGCCTACCCGACCCGCGCCTTCTACGGCCACTACCTCCAGTGGGCGTTCGAGAGGGTGCTGGAGGGCGCCCCCGGGCACATCGCCTTCCACGTGCACCGCACCCGGGCCGTCGCCCTGCACGACGCGGACGCCCCCGACGGCCCGCAGACCCTCGACCTCGCCGACGGCACCCGCCTGACCGGCCTCTCCGCCGTCGTCCTCGCCCAGGGCCACCTGCCCGCCGCGCCGGAGCCCGAGGAGCGGCGCCTCGCGGAGTTCGCCGCCGCACACGGCCTCACGTACATCGGCCCCGCCAACCCGGCGGACGTCGACCTCGACGCCATAGGCCCCGGACGGCCGGTGCTGCTGCGGGGCCTCGGACTGAACTTCTTCGACTACATGGCCCTGCTCACCCACGGCCGCGGCGGCTTCTTCGAGCGGCGGTCCGACGGACGGCTGGTCTACCGCCCCTCCGGCCTCGAACCCCGGATGTACGTCGGCTCCCGCCGGGGCGTCCCCCACCAGGCGCGCGGCGAGAACGAGAAGGGTGCCCACGGCCGCCACGCGCCGCGCCTGCTCACCGTCGAGCGGGTCGCGGCGATGCGCGCCGCCGCACGGGACGGCGACTGGATCGACTTCGGCGTCCACATCTGGCCGCTGGTCCGCAAGGAGGTGCAGAGCGTCTACTACGAACGGCTGCTCGCGGCGCGCGGCGGCTCCTGGACGCCCGACCGGATCGAGGACTTCACCGCCCGCTACCTGGCCGCCGGCGACGACGCCGAGGAGGCCCTGCTCGCCGGGGCCGGCATCGACGGCGAGGAGCGGTGGAACTGGCGCACCCTCTCCCGCCCCTACGGCGACCTGCGCTTCACCGACCGCGACGACTTCCGCCGCTGGATGCTCGCCTACCTGCTGCGCGACGCCAAGGAGGCCCGGGAGGGCAACGTCAACGGGCCGCTGAAGGCCGCCCTCGACGTCCTGCGCGACCTGCGCAACGAGATCCGGCTCGCCGTCGACCACGGCGGCCTGGAGGCCGGTTCGCACCGCGAGGAGCTCGACGGCTGGTACACCCCGCTCAACGCCTTCCTCTCCATCGGCCCGCCGGTCTCCCGCATCGACGAGCTGATCGCGCTGGCCTCGGCCGGCGTCGTCGAGTTCACCGGGCCCGGCCTGCGCGTGCGCACCGAGGCCGAGGGCCCCGACGGCCCGGTGTTCGTGGCCGCCGCCGACGGGGTGGACGGCGACGACATCCGGCTGACCGCGCTCATCGAGGCCCGGCTGCCGCACCCGGACGTGCGCCGTACCGCCGACCCGCTCCTGACGCAACTCCTGGAGACCGGCCAGTGCCGCCCGTACACGGTCCCCGGCCGCGACGGCGCCGTGTACGAGACCGGCGGCCTCGCCGTCTCCGAGCGGCCCTACCGGCTGATCGACGCGGCGGGCACCCCGCACCCGCGCCGGTTCGCCTACGGCGTCCCCACCGAGGGCGTGCACTGGGTCACCGCCGCCGGCATCCGGCCCGGCGTCGGCTCGGTGACCCTGGAGGACTCCGACGCCGTCGCCCACGCGGCCCTCGCCCTCCCCGCCGTCGCCCGGCCGGCGGACGCGCCCCGCGCCGAGGCCCGCTCATGACCGCCCCGCCCCGCCCCGCCCCGCACCCGGCGCCGGCCCCGGCGGCCCCCGCGATCCCGCCGGCCCCCGTCCCGCCCGCCGCGCCCGACGCCGGGCTGCTGTCGCCGGTACGGGCCGGCACGCCCGCCGAGGCGGCGACCGACGACACGGCCTGGCTGCAGGCCATGCTCGACGCCGAGGCGGCGCTCGCACGGGCGCAGGCACGGCTCGGGACGCTGCCCGGGGAGGCCGCCCGGGTGATCACGGAGGCGGCCGACGCCCGGCGGCTCGACGTCCGGGCGCTGGCCCTGGCCGCACGGGAGAACGCCAACCCCGTCGTGGGCCTGGTCGCCGCCTTCACCCGGCTCGTCGCCGAGCGCGACCCCGCCGCCGCCGAGTACGTGCACCGGGGCTCCACCAGCCAGGACATCCTGGACACCGGCATGATGCTGGTCGCCGCCCGCACCCTGAAGGTGCTCCGCGCCGACCTGCTGCGCACCGCCGGGTCGCTGGCCGTCCTGGCCGCCGAGCACCGCGACACCCCGCTGGCCGGACGCACCCTCGCCCTGCACGCCGTCCCCACCACCTTCGGCCTGAAGGCGGCGGGCTGGCGGCACCTGCTGCTCGACGCCGTCCAGCGCATCGACCGCCTCCGGCTGCCGGTGTCGCTCGGCGGCGCGGCCGGCACCCTGGCCGGGTACCTGGAGTACGCCCGCCTCGACGCGGACGCGCCCCCGGCCGGGGACGGCGGCACCGGCGCGGACGCGTCCCGGACCGGGGACGACTACGCCGCCCGGCTCGGCGCCGCGTTCGCCTCCGAGACCGGGCTCTGCGCGCCCTCCCTGCCGTGGCACGCCCTGCGCACCCCGGTCGCCGACCTGGGCGCCGTCCTGGCCCACGCGGCCGGCGCGCTGGGCAAGTTCGCCGTGGACGTCCTGGTCCTGGCGCGCACCGAGACCGCCGAGGCGGCGGAACCCGCCCCGGCCGGCCGGGGCGCCTCCTCCGCCATGCCCCACAAGCGCAACCCGGTGCTCGCCACCCTGATCCGGTCCGCCGCCCTGGTCGTCCCCGCCCTCGCGGGCACCCTCGCCCAGGCCCTCGTCACCGAGGACGAGCGGTCGGCCGGCGTCTGGCACAGCGAGTGGCACACCCTGCGCGAATGCCTCCGGCTGACCGGCGGCGCCGCGCACACCGCCGCCGCGCTCGCCGCCGGACTGACCGTCGATCCGGCCCGGATGCGGGCCAACCTCGGCCTGACCGGGGGCCTGCCCGTGACCGAGCGGATCGCCGCCGTCCTCACCCCCCGGCTCGGCAAGGCGGCGGCCCGCCGCCTGCTGACCGAGGTCTCCGTCACCGTCCACACCACCGGAAGGCCCCTCGGGGACGTCCTCGCCGCCGACCCCCGGCTGCGCGGCGTCCTCGGCCCGGAAGAACTGCGCGACCTGCTGGAACCCGCCCACTACACAGGAGCGGCCGGTCCCCTGACCGACCGGGCCCTGAGACGAGGAGCGAACACCTCATGACCGGTACAGCCCTGGAGGCACTGAAGTCGGCACAGCAGCCCGACTGGCCCGACCCCGTGGGTCTCGCCACGGTCGCCGGACTCCTGAGCGAACTCCCCCCGCTCACCCCCCTCGCGGAGAGCGACGCCCTGCGCGCGCGGCTGGCCGCCGCCGCCCGCGGCGAGGCCCTCCTGCTCCAGGGCGGCCACTGCGCCGAGGAGTTCGGCGAACGCGCCCTCGGCGAGGCCGAGAGCACCGCCACCACCCTGCGCCAGATGGCCGAGATCGTCTCCTACGGCGCCGCCGTGCCCGTGGTGCCGCTCGGCCGGATGGCGGGCCAGTACGCCAAACCGCGCTCCAGTCCCACCGAGACGCGCGACGGCACCGAACTCCCCGCCTACCGGGGTGACGCCGTCAACGGCCTCGGGTTCACCGCCTCCGAGCGCACCCCCGACCCGTGGCGGATGACGACCGCCTACGACACCGCCGCCCGGACCCTGGACCGCATCCGCCTGCTCGGCGGGCCCGACTCCCCGGACGGCCTCCCGCTGCACGTCAGCCACGAGGCGCTGCTCCTCGACTACGAGGCCCCGCTGGTGCGCACCGACGAGGAGACCGGCCGCCGCTGGGCCGGTTCCGGCCACTTCGTGTGGATCGGCGAGCGCACCCGCCAGCTCGACGGCGGGCACGTGGCGTTCGCCGCGGGGATCGCCAACCCCGTCGGCGTCAAGGTCGGCCCGACCGCGACCGCCGACGAACTGCTCGCGCTCGCCGAGGTCCTCGACCCCGACCACGAGCCCGGCCGGCTCACCTTCATCACCCGCATGGGCGCGGGCACCGTCCGCGAGGTGCTGCCCGGCCTGGTGGAGAAGGTCACCGCCGCGGGTTCGCCCGCGCTGTGGGTGTCCGACCCGATGCACGGCAACACCCGGGTCGCCCCCAACGGCCGCAAGACCCGCCTGCTCGACGACATCACCGCCGAGCTGCGGGCCTTCGTGGAGATCCACCGGGAGCTGGGCACCCACCCCGGCGGCCTGCACCTGGAACTCACCGGCGCCCACGTCACCGAGTGCGTCGGCGGCACCGACCCGGTGGCCCTCGACGACCTCGACCTGCGCTACACCACCGCCTGCGACCCGCGCCTCAACCGCGGCCAGGCGCTCGACCTGGCCTTCCTGGCCGCCGACCTGTGGAGGCCCGACCGATGAACACAGCCCCGACTCCGCCGCCCGGCCCCGTCCCGGCGTCCGGCCCCGCCTCGTCGACGGCCACGGCCACGGCTCCGTCCCCGGCGTCCGGCAGGCCCGCCGCCTTCCTCCTCACCGGCTCCTTCCTCGCCGTCTGCCGCGCCCCGCTCTACCTGGAGGAGCTGACCCGGCGCGGCCTGCGGATCCTGCTGATCACCCCCGCCGCGTGGCGGGACCAGGCCCTGGCCTCCCGGTCCGAGCCCGGTCACCCGGCCGCCGCCATCGACGACTTCGCGTTCGTCGAGGGCTCCGTGGACCGCGAGGGCTCCTTCAACGCGGGCGTCGTGGCCGCCGTCCGCGCCTGGGAGTCCCGCTACGAGATCGTCGGCGCCTACGCCGCGGGGGAGACCCTGGTCGAACCCACCGGTCTCGTCGCCGACGCCCTCGGCCTGCCGTCCCCGGGGCTGCGCGCCAGCCGCGTCTGCCGCAGCAAGTACCTCCAGCGGCTGTACCTGGGCGAGTTCGGCCCGCGCGCGCTGGTCGTCCCGCCCGGCGGCCGGGAGGGCGCCGACCTGTCCGCCGTCCCCTTCCCGGCCGTCGTCAAGCCCGCCACCCGGCACTCCAGCTCGGGCGTGCGGACGGTCACCGACGCGGACGCGCTGGCGGCGGCCCTGGCCGAGTACCCCGCGCACGAGACGATCCTGGTCGAGGAGAAGGTCCCCGGCCAGGAGTTCTCCGTCGAGTCGCTCGTCCAGCACGGCCGGACCGTCTGGAGCTCCGTCACCGTCAAGCAGACCACCGACGCGCACGCCGACACCTTCGTGGAGCTGTCCCACACCGTCTCCGGCGAGGCCGGCCCGGAACGCGACGCGCTGCTCGACGTCAACGAGCGCCTGCTGCGCCGGCTGGACTTCCGGGACGGCATGACCCACTCCGAGTGGCGCCTGGACGCCGGGGGCCGCCCCCGTCTGATGGAGATCGCCGCCCGGACCCCCGGGGACGGCCTCACCGTCCTCTACCACCTGGCCACCGGGCGGCCCGTCGAGCCGGAGATCATCCGCATCGCCCTCGGCGAGACCGCCGAGTACCCCGCGCCGGTCCGGTACGCCCGCCAGGTGTACCTGGAGCACGAGCCCGGCACCCTGGAGGAGGTCTCCGTCGACTGGCCGGGCGTCGGCGTCGAGTGGGCGGGCGAGGGCGACCTCTGGCCCGAGGTGCGCGGCGGCCGCGCCGACGACCCGCCGACCCTGCGGGCCGTCTTCACCCAGAAGGAGAAGGGCTCCTACGTCGGCCCGCTGAACAGCAGCGAGGACCGGGTGGCGAACTTCTTCATCGACGCCCCCGGGCCCGCCGCACTGGACGACCTGGAGGCGAGGGTCCGCGCGGCCGTCACCGTCCGCACCGCGCCCGCGGAGCCGGCCGGATGAGCGGGAACGGGGCCGGAGGGCCCTCCTCCTCCGTACGGGCGGCGGACACCGCCCCGGGTCCGAACGCCCCGGACCCGGGCGCCGTCCCGGACGCGGTCGCCGCTCCGGACGCGGACGCCGCCCCGGAAGCGGTGTCCGCGCGCCGGACGTTCGCCGAGGCGCCGGTCGCCGTCAAGACGCTGCTCGCCGGGGTGTTCATCAACCGCCTCGGCGGCTTCCTGAACATCTTCCTCGTCCTGTACCTGACCTCCCTCGGCCACTCCTCCGGCCGGGCCACCCTCGCGCTCGGCGCGTACGGGGCCGGGACCGTCCTCGGGGTGCTCATCGGCGGCTCCCTCTCCGACCGGATGGGGGCCCGCAACACCACCGCCGTCAGCATGGCGGCCTCGGCCGTGCTGACCGCCGCCCTGCTCTACCTGGCCGACTACGCCACCCTGCTGGCCGTCGTCGTCCTCGCGGGCCTGGCCGGGCAGATGTTCCGGCCCGCCTCCGCGGCGCTGCTGTCCGAACTGGCCGGCGAGGACCGTCAGGTCATGGTCTTCGCCATGTACCGCTTCGGCCTGAACCTCGGCGCGATGGCCGCGCCGCTGGTCGGCTTCGGGCTGTTCCGCCTCGGTCACGACAGCTACGACCTGCTGTTCTGGGGGGAGGCGGTGATCGCCCTGGCCTTCGCCGTGCTCGCCTGGCGCACCCTGCCGGCCGACCGGGCCGGCGGCGCCCGGAAGACCGGGGAGGCCACCGGAAGCTACCTCGCGGTCCTGCGCGACCGGAGGTTCTCCCTCTACCTGGTCGCCACCCTCGTCCACACCGCGGTCTACGCCCAGTACCTCTCCACACTCCCGCTCGACGTGGCGGCGGCCGGCCTGGCCGTCTTCTGGTACACCGTCGCGGTCTCCCTCAACGGCTTCCTGGTCATCGCCTTCGAGCTGGTGCTCACCCGGGTCACCCAGGCGTGGCCGGTGCGGATCACCATCGGGGTGGCGTTCGCCCTGCTGGGGTCCGGGGTCGCCCTGTACGGGCTGCCGATGGGCCCGGCGGTGATCGTCGCGGGCACCCTCGTGTGGACCCTCGGGGAGATCGTCGGCGGGCCGGCGATCTTCTCGTACCCCGCCGTCGTCGCCCCCGCCCACCTCAAGAGCCACTACCTCGGCAGCTTCCACTTCGCCTTCGGCCTCGGTTCGGCCGTCGGACCGGTGGCCGGCGGCTGGCTCTTCACCGAGCTGGGGCACTCGTTCTGGTTCGTCCTCGGCGGGGCCTCGCTGCTCGCCACCCTGCTCGTCCTGGCGGCGCTGGGAGGTTCCGGCGCCCCCGGACGGCGGGGGGCGTGACCGCGCCGGGCGGAGGGCCGCGGGACTCCCCGCGGCCCTCCGCCCGTTCCACCGCCCCGTTCCCCCCTTCCGGAAGGAATCGCATGCGCAGCAACCTCGCCCTGGTCCCCCCGCCGGCCGAGCCCGCGGTCTCCCCGCAGGACACCCTCCGGCGGATGGCCGACACCCTGGAGGACCTGTCCCGGTACGCCGCCGAGGCCGCCCGCACCCCGGCCCGGCCACCCGAGCCGGCCCCGGAACCCGTGCCCGGTCCCGGCCGGGCCCGGGTCGAGTACCTCCACGGCGCCGACCGGATCACGCACGCCATCCGCGAGGCCCTCGGCCGGGCCCGCGAGGAGATCCTCACCGCCCAGCCCGACGGCCCCCGTCCGGGCGCCGTCCTCGACGAGGCGTACGCGGCCGTCCGGGACCACCTCTCCCGGGGCGTCTCCATGCGCACGCTCTACCAGCACAGCTCCCGCTTCCACGAGGAGACCCGGCGCTACGTCCAGGCGGTCCAGCAGCACGGCGCGCAGGTCCGCACCCTGCCCGAGTTCTTCGACCGGCTGATCGTCATCGACGGCGAGGTGTCCTTCATCCCCGCGGACGACACCCGCGCCTCCGCCGTCGTGATCCGCGACCGGGCGGTCACCGGCTTCCTCGCCGACGTCTTCGAGAAGGCGTGGGACCGGGCCGAACCCTTCCCCTACCGCCCGGTGCGGGCCGTGCGCGCCGCCTCCGAGGTGGTGCCGGACATGCGGCTCGCCATCCGCAAGCTGCTCATCGAGGGCTGCTCCGACAAGGCCATCGCGCGCCGGCTCGGGGTCAGCCTGCGGTCGGTCCAGGGCCACGTCTCGTGCCTGCGCGACCAGTACGGAGCACAGCACCGCTTCCAGCTCGGCTACCTCGTGGGCCGGGGCGAGAGCGCCCTGCCCCCCATCGACTGAACCGTCCCCGACCGAAGGAAATCCCGACCATGCACCGGCTCGACGCCAACGAGAACCCCTACCCCCCGCTGCCCTCGGTCCGCGCGGCCCTCGCCGGGGCGGCCGGCCGCGCCCACCGCTACCCCGACCGCTTCTCCACCGACCTGACGGCGGCCCTCTCCCGCCGCCTCGGCGTGCCGGCCGCCCGCCTGGCGGTCGGCGCCGGCTCGGTGGCCGTGCTCCAGCACCTGCTGCACGCCGTGCTCCGCGACGGCGACGAAGTCCTTTTCGCCTGGCCGTCGTTCGAGGCGTATCCGCACCTGACGGAGGTCAACCGGGCGGTTCCGGTCCGGGTGCCCCTGTCGGGCGCGGACGCCACCCACGACCTGGACGCCATGGCCGCGCGGATCGGCCCGCGCACCCGGCTGGTCCTGGTCTGCAACCCGAACAACCCGACCGGCACGGTGGTCGGCCGGGCCGCGCTGGAACGTTTCCTCGACCGGGTGCCGGACGGGGTGACCGTCGTCCTCGACGAGGCGTACCGCGAGTTCGTCACCGACCCGGACTCGCCCGACGGCGTCGAGCTCCAGCGCGACCGCCCCCATCTGGTGGTCGTCCGCACCTTCTCCAAGGCGTACGGCCTGGCCGGCCTGCGCGTCGGCTACGCGGTCGCCCACGAGTCCCTCGCCGCCGCGATCCGCTCCTCCGCCGTTCCGTTCGGGGTCTCCGCGGTCGCCCAGACGGGCGCCGTCGCCTCCCTGGCGGCGGAGGACGAACTCCTGGAGCGGGTGCGGCTGCTGGTCGAGGAGCGCGAACGGGTCGCGGCCGCCCTGCGCGCCGGGGGCCTCGCGGTCCCCCGGAGCGAGGCCAACTTCCTCTGGCTCCCGCTGGCGGACCGCACGGAGTCCTTCGCCTCGGCCTGCGCCGACGCGGGCCTCGCGGTCCGGTCCTTCCCCGGCGAGGGCGTCCGCGTCACCCTGGGCACCCGCGAGGCCGACGACGTCCTTCTCACGGTGGCCGCCTCCTTCGTCCCGTCGGTCGTCTGATCCTCCGCCGTGCCCGGACCCGGAGGGCCGGCTCCCGCCGGGAGCCGGCCCTCCGGGCTTCCGTGCCCGCCCCGTACCGGCCCGCCCCTCGCCGGGCCGGTACGGGGCCGTCCGTCAGCCCGCCGCGAGGGCGAGCGCCTTCCCGGCGGCGGCGCCCTCCGCGGCGTACGTCCCCAGGTCGGCGTACTTGTGGCGCAGCTTCCGCTTCAGCACCTTCCCGGTCACCCCGACCGGGAAGTCCTCGGCGCCGCGCGCCACTTCGAGGAGCCGCAGCGCCGGCTGGCCCGCCGCCGCCAGCGCCTCGTTCGCGCGCAGCAGCAGCTTCTCCGCGTCGGCCCCGGTGTCCTGCGTGGTCACCACGGCGACCGGCACCGGGGCCCCGCCCTCGCCGCCCGCGACCACCGCGACGTCGTCGAACTCGGGCACGTCGTTGAGCAGGACCTCCTCCATCAGCGTGGAGTACGCCGGTCCGGCGGCGGTCCTGATCTGGTCGGCGGTCCGGTCCACCAGGTAGAAGTCGCCGTTCGCGTCCCGGTAGGCCATGTCGCCCGGCAGCCAGTACCCGGCCAGCTTGTAGCGGTAGGTGGTCTCCGAGTCGCCCCAGTACCCGGGCGTGATCGCCGGGCCCCGGGCGGCCAGGAAGCCGACCTCGCCGTCGTCCGCGTGGCTGCCGTCCTCGCGCAGGATCGTCACCTCGGCGACCCCGACCGGCTGCCCGGCGCAGCGGTCGTTGCGCTCGGTCTCCTTGGTGCGGACCTTCAGGAGCACGCCCCAGCCCAGCTCGGTGGTGCCGAGCCGGTCGAAGAACTGCGCCGACGGCAGGTGCGGGGAGCGGTGCTCCAGGGTCCGGGTGATGTGCGCCTGGTGCACGGCGTCGCCGATCGACACCCAGGTGCCGACGCTGTCCAGGCGGCCCTCGGCGTTCTCCAGCGCGGCCAGTTCGGCGTAGGAGTGCGCGAACGCCATCACCGCGGTCGGCCGGTGCTCGGCCACGGCCTCGGCCAGCTCCTCGCCGCTGCGGTCGCTGTGCGCGACGATCGGGGTCCCCGCCAGGACCGCGTACACGGTGAAGGCGATGCAGCCCAGGTGCGACTGCGGAAGCGCCGTCAGCATCAGCGAGTTCGGCTGCTCCACGAAGTCCACCAGCCGGAACTGCGGACCGGCGACGATCGTGCCGTGCGTGTGGATCGTCGGCTTCGGCCGGCCCGTCGTGCCCGAGGAGTGGAGGATGACGACCGGGTCCTCCTTCACGTGCTGCCAGTACGCGCCCGGGGGCAGCGTCGCCGGCGGCGGTGCCGGCAGGTCCTCCTCCTCCTGGGTCCAGGCGAGCCGGTCGAGGACCCCGCCGTGGGCGCGCAGGTCGGCGAGCCGGGCCCGGTCCGCGTAGAGGCCCACGGGGGCGGTCTGCTCGATGAGGGACCCGGCGATCGGCGCGGTGGCCTTGCTGTTGACGAGGACGGCGACGGCGCCGATCTGGGCCAGCGCGTAGAAGTGCACGGAGTACGCGAAGGAGTCCTCGAACCAGACCGCGACGCGGTCCTTGGGCCGGACGCCCCGCGCGAGGTACCAGGCGGACCACGCCTGTGCCAGCCGGTCCACCCCGGCCAGGCTCCAGTCGTGCTGCTCGGCGCCCTCCAGGTTGGTGAGCGGCCGGGTGGAGTGGACGAAGGGGGTCGTGGGGCTCGGGCTCGCGGCGAGGGCCGAGCGCAGCAGGTTGCCGCCGCCGACGGTGGTGTCGGCGGCCAGTGCCGCGCGCTGCTCGGGGTCGAGGACGGTCGCGGCGAAGCCCGTGCGGGAGTCGGTCATGTCGTGCCTCTCTTGATGGGGAGGTCGGGATGCGCGCGGGTGCGCGGCGGTGGTGCGAAGGCGCGGCGGGGCCCTTCCGGAGGGCCCGCCGGGGCGGGCCGGGAGGCCGTGCCGGGTGTCGTGCGGGAGGGGGTGCGGGAGGGCCGTGCCGGGACCCGGCACGGACGGTCGGTCGGGTGGTCAGACGGAGGAGAAGAGGCGTGCGCAGAGGTCGCGGTAGTTGTCGAGCTCCGCGCCCAGGGCCCCGCGCACCTTGGACATCAGCGCCGTGAAGTCCTCCTCGGTGCCGTCCCTGACGGTGTCGGCGAGGCGGCGCGCCGCCTCGGCCAGGGCCGTACGGGCCGCCACCGCCTGCGGGTTGGCCGCCTGCACGTCCCAGTACACCTCCGGCGTGCCGGAGGAGACCCGGGCCACCAGCGAGGCCAGCGTCTTGTGCGGGGGCGGGGCGATCCGCGCGACCTCCTCCGCGTCGGTGCCCATGCCCGACAGGGCGAGCCCGAAGGAGAGCACGGTCGCGTGGGTGAGCGCCTGGGACACGGCCGTCAGCCGGTCGTGCTCGGCCGCGTCCACCCGGACGATCCGGCTGCCCCAGGACTCCACCAGCTTCAGCAGCGCGGCGGTCATCGGCCCGTCGAACGACACCGACGCGGCGACCACGCGCCCCTCGAAGCCGAGCGCCGGGGCGAACATGGGGTTCAGGCCCACGCCCTCCACCCCGCGCAGGTGCTTCCGGAACTCCTCGTCGATCCGCTGCTTCACGGACAGCGTGTCGACGAGCAGGGCGCCGGGCCGCAGCGCGGCGGCCACCCCCTCGACGGCGGCGAGCGCCACCGGTTCCGGCACGGCCAGGACGACCATGTCGGCCTCGCCCAGCTCCCCGGCCAGCGCGGGGGAGAGGTCGGTGATGTCGCCGGGGAGGGCGCGGACGCCGTCGGGGACGGGCGGGCCCGCCCCGGCCGGGTCCACGACGCGGACCCGGACGCCGCTGCCCAGCAGCTTCTCGGCGAACAGCCGGCCGACCGCGCCGCGGCCCCCGGCGATCACCGCGCTGCCTATCACGCCGGACTCCCGGCGGGGGCCAGGGCGGCGGACCGGGCCCGCCCCGTCGCGGGTTGCTCCAGCGCGGTGCCGACCACCGCCTGGACCATGGCCCGCGACTTGACCACCGTCTCCTCGAACTCCTCGTCCGGGTCGGAGAGCGCGATCACCGCGCCGCCGACGCCGAACGTGACCCGGTCACCGGTGGCGACCAGCGTGCGGATGACGATGTTCAGGTCGGCGGCGCCGCCCAGCGAGAACCAGCCGAGCGAACCCGAGTAGACGCCCCGGGCACCCTCTTCGAGCCGGTCGATGATCTCCATCGTCCGTTCCTTCGGCGCCCCGGTCATCGAGCCGCCGGGGAACGCCGCCCGCACCGCCGACACCGCGGACTCGTCGTCGCGCAGGGTGCCCCGGATGGTGGACACCAGCTGGTGCACGGGCGCGTACGTCTCCACGTCGAACAGCTTGGGCACGTGGACCGAACCGACCTCGGAGACGACGTTGAGGTCGTTGCGGATCAGGTCCACGATCATCAGGTTCTCGGCGCGGTCCTTCTCGTTGCCGAGCAGGTCCCGCCTGAGCAGCTCGTCCTCCGCCGGCGTCGCGCCGCGCGGCCGGGTGCCCTTGATCGGCTTGGACTCGACCGTCCGGTCGGTGCCCACCGTCATGAAGCGCTCGGGGGAGGCGCTGAGGACGGCGACCCCGGGGAAGTCCAGGAGCGCGCCGTACGGGACGGGGCTGATCCGGCGCAGCTCGGAGAAGGTCGTCACGGGGTCGATCCGGGCGTCCATCCCGACCTGGTTGGTCAGGCAGACCTCGTAGCTCTCGCCGTCGTGGATCTCCCGGTGGATCTCGGCGATCCGGCTCAGGTAGCCCTCGCGGTCGTGGCGCATGCGGATCAGCCCGTCGAGCGCCGGGTCGGTCATCCCGGTGGTGGCGAAGGCGCTCCGGCCGCCGGGCCGTCCGGCGGGGGCCGCCGGGCCGAGGGCGCGCAGCCGGGCCGCGGTGCGGTCCAGCCAGGCGCGGGCGTCGTGGTCGTCGTCGCCCGCGGACAGGGCGAGCAGGTACGTGTCGCCCTCGGCGTGGTCGAAGGCCACCATCCGGTCCACGAACAGCAGGGCGGCGTCGGGGGTGTCGGCCTTGTGCGCCTCCTGGCCCCCGCTGTCGGCCTTCAGTTCGTAGCCCAGATATCCCACGTATCCCAGGTTGAATGCGAAGGGGAGGCCCTCGGGAACCGGAACGCGGCGCCGGGCGAGCTGGTCCTCCAGATAGGTGAAGACGCTTTGCGCGACGAGTTCGTCACGGCCGCCGGGACGGTGCACGCGGACGGTGTGTTCGAGCACCTGATACGTGAGGTATTCGGAAAGCGGGCCGGTTCCGTCGCCCATGAAGGAGAAACGCGAAAGGCCGTCCACGACCCGGCTGCTGTCCAGCCAGAAACTGTGTTCCCCGCCGGCGAAGAGTTCCCGGTAGGCGACTTCGGTGTCCGGCAGCAGGGAAAGCTTCCGCACGTGCGTCCGGTACGGCTCGCGGGGCCGTGCCGCGTCGTGCCGGGCCCGTTCGGCCCGCCGCGCGCCGTGGGCCAGGGCCAGGTCGCGGAAGTTGGCCAGGAGCTCCCGGCCGTACTCGCTGCTGATGGACTCCGGGTGGAACTGCACGCCCCACACCGGCAGGCTGCGGTGGCGCACGGCCATGACCACGCCGTCGGAGGTCCGGGCGGTCGGCTCCAGCTCGTCGGGCAGCCGGACGGCGGCCAGCGAGTGGTAGCGCACCACGTCGTAGGGGGAGGGGATGCCCGCGAAGAGGTCGGTGCCGTCGTGGGTGACGGACGAGATCCGGCCGTGCATCGGCAGCGGCGCGTGGCCGACCTCGCCGCCGAAGAGGTGGCAGATGCCCTGGTGGCCGAGGCAGACGCCGAGGACGGGCAGCCCGCTCTCCAGGATGGCGCGGCGGCTGATGCCGAAGTCGCGCTCGCGCTCGGGGCGGCCGGGGCCGGGGGAGACGACGACGGCGTCGTAGTCGGCCATGTCGAGGGTGGACCAGTCGGTCTCGTTGGGGACGACGACCGGCGGGCGGCCGTTCACCTCCCCGAGCAGTTGGTAGAGGTTGTAGGTGAACGAGTCGTGGTTGTCGATCAGCAGGGTCCTCATATCGCGCTCCCGGACGTCGTGGGGGCGGGGGACCCGGGGGCAGGGGAGGCGCCCGCGATGACGAGGTCCTCGACCCGGCAGGTCTCCTCGATGACCAGGTCGTAGAGCCGGCGCAGGAAATCGAGGTCCAGCCCGTGTTCCGTGCCGAAGGCCGCCGCCCTTTCCTGGACCAGCCCGATGCGGTGCGGCTGCATCATCGGAATGCCGCTCTCCTTCTTCACGCGGGCGATCTCCACACAGACCTCGATGCGTTCCCGCAGATTTTCCAGGAACCGTTCGTCGATCCGGTCCAGCCGCGTGCGCAGCTCCTCGATACCAGCAGTGGCTTGCGCCGTGATGGTCATGCCCCCATACCTCCCGGGTCCCTACGCTCACGGAAATCGCTTCACGCAGGAACTCTCGCCCGGCGGGGCACCCCGGGAGAAGAGCCGTCAGGGTTCGTGAATACGCACTGCGTATTCACGAACCCCGGCGGAGGGAAAATCACCGGCCCGGAAGGCCGGAGGCGGGGCCGGGAGCGGGGAGGGGACCGGTGGGAGGGACGGGAGCGGTGGCGGTGGCGGTACGGAGAGTCCGGCGGCCGGGTCGTGTCCCGGGCCGCCGGACCGTCCGCGCGGGCGGTCCGTCCGGGCGCTCCTCCCGGCCGTCCGCCCGTCCCGCGTCAGTCGCCGTGGCCGGTGCCCCCGCTGCCGAAGCCGCCGCTGGAGATCCCGCCCCACTTGCGCTTCTCCTCGGCCGGGGGCTCGGGGGAGGTCTCCGACCCCGAGCTGCCGGGGCCCTTGAGCTGGTAGGGCATGAGCCGGTGCTCGCTGTCGGTGTGCGGCATCTCGGTCGGCCTGCGGTACTCGGTCGCCTCGCCGGGCAGGCCGGCGTCGGCGGGCCGGTGCGGCTGCTCCTCGGCCCTCGGCGGGGCCGGTTCCCGGTTGCGGAGCCGGATACCGAAGGCGAACGCGCCGATGAGGACGGCGACGACGACGAGACCGCCGAGAACCTGTGCCAGGCCGGACTGCCAAACTCCAGCGGCCAGGTTCTCTGCTGCGCTGAGAGTGTTCATGCCTACGGATTACCCGGTTCCGCTTCTTTGGATGCGCTCGACGGACATCTCTTCGGATTTATCTGAAACATATGCGGGCTCCCGGCGCGTCGATGAGGTGGAGGACGGCCGCACCGGCGGCCGGAGGACGGGGGGACCATGAGACAGGCCCGCACGGACGCGTTCCTGGAGTTCGCGGCCGCACGCACGGGGCACCTGTTCCGCTCCGCGTGCCTGCTGACCAGCGGCGACACCCACCTCGCCGAAGACCTCACGCAGGAGACGCTCGGCCGGATGTACGTCCACTGGGGCCGCATGGCACGGGTCGGGAACCCCGCCGCGTACGCCCAGACCGTGCTCGTCCGCACGTTCCTCAGCCACCGGAGGCGCCGTTCCGCCACCGAGCGCCCGCTCGGGGAACTGCCCGACCGCGCCTCCGACACCGGGGAGGACCCGGCGCTCCGGATCGCCCTCCTCGACGCGCTCGCCGGGCTCGCGCCCAAGGACCGGGCGGTCGTGGTCCTGCGCTACTGGGAGGACCGCAGCATCGAGGAGACCGCCGACGCGCTGCACGTCAGCTCCGCCGCCGTCCGCACCCGGTCCGTGCGGGCCCTCGCGAAGCTGCGGGAACGGCTCGGCGGCGGCATCGCCGAGTTCGCCGCCCGCTGACCGGCCCGGAACCCCGCGCTCCTTCCCCGCCCCGCGTATCTCCCTCCCCGCCCTGCGTACTCCCCTCCCTGCCCGGCCCCCCGTACCCCCTCCCTGCCCGCCCCGCGTACCCCCCTTCCCTCCGGCGGTCCGGCCGGTCGCTCCTCTCCCCGCACCTCCCCGCCACGAACCGGAAACGGTGATTCCGACATGAACCAGCCCAGAGACTCCCGGCACGACGACTTCGAGGAGGAGTTCGGCGCGGTGCTGCGCCGCACCGGCGAGGGCTTCGCCGCCGACGACCGGGGCGAACTGGCCGACGGCGGGCTCCGGCGCGGCCGGCGCCTGCTGGTGCGCCGCCGGCTCGCGGTGACCGGCGGCGTCCTCGCGCTCGCCACCGTCTGCGCCGGCGGGGTGTACGGCGGCTCGCTCCTCGGCCCCGCCGGAGGGACGGCGACCGCCACCGTGGCGGCGCCCCCGGTGACATCCGCCCCCGGCGCCCCCCAGGACCGGGACCCGGCGGAGGCGCGCATCCCGGTGAAGGACATCGCGGCCGTCCTCCAGGCCCACACCCCGCCCGGCACGTGGCGGATCGAGGACCCCGACGGCACGGGACAGAGCGCCGGCGGCGTCTACGACGACGGCCGCGGCGAGGCGGCCGTCACCGTCGGCCTCTACCGCGCCGCCGGCTCCGGCGAAGCGGGCGAGGGCCGGGTCACGTGCCCCGACAAGGTCTTCACGCCCTACGACAGGTGCGCCACCGAGAGGCTGCCGGGCGGCGGCCGGCTCATGATCCTCCAGGGGTACGAGTACCCCGACAGGCGCGAGGACACCAAGAACTGGCGGGCGGTCCTGCTCACCGGGGACGGGTTCCTCGTGGACGTGAGCGAGTACAACGCCCCGGCCCAGAAGGGCTCCCCGGTCAGCCGCCCGAATCCGCCCTTCACACCCGCCCAGCTCAAGGCCCTCGTCACGGCCGACGCCTGGCGCCCGCTCCTCGCGAAGCTGCCCGCGCTCCCGCGGCGGAAGCCCGCCCCGGACGCGCACCGGGAGCCCGCCGGGCCCGACGCCGCCGCCACGCGGGCGATCCTGCGCTCCCTCCTGCCCCGGGACGCGCGGGTGAAGGACCAGGGCGGCCAGGACGGCTACGCCTACGTCGTCGTCGACGACGGCAGGGGCCGGAGCTTCGTCCAGATCAACGTCCAGTCCCACATGGAGGACGTGGCCGGCCACCTGTCCGCCGACGGGGACGTCACCACGCTGCCCGACGGCCGGATGGTCGGGGTCACCCGGGGGGCCGGCGAGAAGGGCGGCGCCGGTGTCGTCCAGTGGACCGTGGACACCCTGACGCCCGGGGGCTTCCGGGTCGTGGTCTCCGCCTTCAACACCGGGGCGCAGCACGAGGCCGCCACGCGCGCCGAGCCCGCGCTGAGCGTGGAGGAGCTGAAGGCCGTCGCGCTCAGCCCGAAGTGGCTGAAGTACGCCCAGTAGGCCCAGCAGGCCCAGCAGGCCCAGTACGCCGGCAGGCCGAGCAGGCCGGACGGACGGCGGGGGCGCGGGGACGGCGGTACAGGGGTCCGCCGTCCCCGCGCCCCCGCCCGCTACTTGGCGTCCGCGTACCGCTCCACCGTCGCCGTCGTGAACGGGAACCTCACCGGCGTGTCGCCGAACGCGATCCTCCCCGCCTCGTCCCCCGCCGCGCGGACCGCCTCCGTGACCGCCTCCGCCTCCTCCGCCGGGCAGTGCACGATCACCTCGTCGTGCTGGAAGAAGACCAGCTCCGCCCGTGTCCCGGCGAGCGCGCGCCGCAGGGCCGCCAGCATCAGGAGCGCCCAGTCGGCGGCGCTGCCCTGGACGACGAAGTTGCGGGTGAAGCGGCCGCGCGCCCGGGCGTTGCCGGAGGCGTACCCGGGGGCGGGCCCGCCGTCCTCCGCGTCCGGTCCGGCGCCGTCCTCCTGGGGCAGGCCCGCCTCCTCCGCGTCGGCCGCGCCGGCCGCGCGCGGGCTGGTCCGGCCCAGCCAGGTCCGGACGAGCCGGCCCTCCTCGCCCGCCCGCGCGGCCTCGTCCACGTACGCCACCGCGCGCGGGAAACGGCGGCGCAGGGCCGCCAGGTTCTTCAGGCCGTCCCCGCTGGTCTGCCCGTAGATCGCGCCCAGGAGCGCGAGCTTGGCGTGGTCGCGGTCGCCGGAGAAGGCGCGGGCCGAGAGCCGGGTGTACAGGTCGTCGGGGTGGCCCGCGACCTCCATCAGGCCCGGGTCGCGGGAGATCGCGGCGAGGACGCGCGGCTCCATCTGGTCGGCGTCGGCCACCACGAGCCGCCAGCCCGGGTCGGCGACCACGGCCCGCCGGATCACCTTCGGGATCTGGAGGGCCCCGCCGCCGTTGGTCGTCCACCGTCCGCTGACCGTGCCCCCGGGCAGGTACTCCGGCCGGAAGCGGCCGTCCCGCACCCAGTCGGCCAGCCACGACCAGCCGTGCGCCGTCCAGATCCGGTACAGCTTCTTGTACGCGATCAGCGGCGCCACCGCCGGGTGGTCGATCTCCGCCAGCTCCCAGCGGCGCGTGGACCGCAGCCGGATCCCGGCCCCCGCGAAGGCCCTCACCACGTCGGCCGGGAGGTCGGGCCGGACGCGGCGGCCGAACGCCGCCGACACCTCGTCCGCCAGCTCCGCGAGCCGGCGCGGCTCGCCCCCGCCCGCGTACCGCTCGCCGAGCAGCTCCGTCAGCAGCTCCCGGTGCACGTCGGCCCGCCAGGGCAGCCCCGCCCGGTGCATCTCGGCGGCCACCAGCGTCCCCGCCGACTCGGCGGCCGTGAGCAGCCGCATCCTGCCCGGGTGCTCGGCCCGGTCGTGGCGGCGCGCCTGTTCCGCGTAGACCGCGAGCAGTCCCTCGAAGGGCACGGAGGCCGCCGGGCGCGGCTCGAAGAGCGAGTCCTGCGGGCCGGGTCCGGGCCCGCGCTGCGGGGGGTCGGGCGGTACGGGGGCGTTCCGCAGGCGCGCCCAGGCCGCGGCGGCCGAACGGGGCTCGCCGAGCCGTCCCTCGTGCCCGAGGAGCAGCTGCTCGGCGGCCTCCACGTCGTAGCACCGCCCGACCCGCACCCCCGCGGCGAGCAGTCCCGGGTACACCTCGGCCGTCGACCGCCACACCCAGCGGGTCACCTCCGGGCGGGCCCGCACGGCCGCCACCAGGTCCGGCTCGCGCCGCACCGGTCCGGCGGGCGTCCCGTCCGGGACGAGGGGCGCGAGCAGCGCCCCGTCCCCCTCGGCCTCGGCCGCCAGCGCCCACCTCTCGCCCATGGGAGCGAGTCTGGCAGCCGCCACTGACAGGGCGGGGCGGCGGCGCGGGTCCCGCGCGCCGGGGGCGGGGCGGCGACCCGGCTCCGACCCCGGTCACCGCCCCGTCGTCCCACCATGGCCGGTCGGCGCGCCGGCCGCCACGCGGGAAGGGCCGGGCCGCCCCGTGCCCCCCGCGCCCCGGAGGCCCCGCGCGGACGCGGGGCGGCGGCTGAGACCATCGGAGGGACGGGGACGCGCCGGCCGCCACGGAGCCGGGGCGCCCGGCGAGCGGCGGAGCGTCCGGCAGGACGCGGAACGGGACGCGAGGACGGCGTGGGCACCACCATCGACAAGGCGTTCGAGGCGCTGTACGCGGGCGACGACGACTCGCTCGACACGGCGGCCTCGCTGCTCGCCGCAGACCCGGGCGCGGACGCGGAGCTGGCGCGGCGGGGCGAGGGGTTCGTACGGAGCCTGTGGGAGCGGGGCTGGCAGCCGGCGGACCTCGTCCGCGCGGCCCGCCGCGACCTCGCGGAGGAGCACGTACGGCTCCTCTCCGGCCTGATCGGGACGGAGACGGCGGGGTACGCGCGGCTGCCGCGCCGCTGGCGGGCGCAGCTGGACGGGCTGGAGACGGGACCCGGCCGGGCGGCGGACCGCTTCTCGCGCGCGACGGCCGTCCTGGAGCTGTACCGGCTGCTCGTCCGGCTGCCGCGCCTGGACGCGGTGGGGCCGGTGCCGGGGGAGGAGCTGCCCCCGGCCGCCGCCGGGGAGCCCCGGATGCTCACCCGGATCAGGGCGCTGCTCGCGAAGGCGGAGGCGACCGGCTACCCGGAGGAGGCGGAGGCGCTGACGGCCAAGGCGCAGGAGCTGATGGCCCGACACAGCCTCGACGGGGCGACGCTCGCGGCGGCGGCGCCGTCCCCGGAGACGCCCGGCGCGATCCGGATCGGGGTGGACCCGCCGTACGAGCAGGCGAAGGCGATCCTGCTCGACGCGGTGGCGACCGCCAACCACTGCCGGGCGGTGTGGAACGAGACGTACGGCTTCTCGACGGTGATCGGCTTCGAGACGGATCTCGACCCGGTGGAACTGCTGTACACGTCGCTGCTGGTGCAGGGGACGGCGGCGATGACGCGGGTGGAGGCGGAGCAGCGGGCGGGCGGCCGGAAGCGCACGAAGTCCTTCCGGCAGTCCTTCCTCCTCGCGTACGCGGACCGGCTGGGCGCCCGGCTCTCGGCGACGTCCCGCCGGGTGGCCGCCGAGGCCCCGACGCTCCTCCCGGCCCTCGCCTCCCGGGAGGCGGCGGTCACCACCCGTACGGACGAGCTGTTCCCGGAGACCCGCACGACCCGCGTCCGCGCGGCCTGGGACGAGGCGGGCTGGACCCACGGCGCGTCGGCGGCCGACCGGGCGGCCCTCCACCCGGAGCGGCGGCGGGTGGGGGACGGGAGATAGCGGGGGCCGCCGGAGGGAGCGGGAGGCGGCGGGCGGGGGCCGCCGGAGGGACGGAACGGGACGAACGGACGATTCGGTGCGGATCGTGGTTACGCTTCCCGCATGAGCTGGCTCCGGGCCCTGAAGGAGACCGCCCGCTCCGGGTTCGCCGTCGAGCGGCGGAGACTGGAGCCCGCCGGGGCGGCGCGCGGCGCGCTGGGGCTCGCGCTCGTCGTCGGGTTCTCGCTCGCCCTCTTCGGGCCCGCCGTCGCCGTCTCCTCCGCGTTCGGCGCCTTCCAGGCGGCCATCGCCACCTTCCAGCGTTCCTGGCGGCCCCGTCCCGTCCTCGCCCTCGCCTCCGGCGGCAGCCTCGCCGTGTCCACCTTCCTCGGCTACCTCACCGGCGCCCACGACGGCCTCTTCCTCGCCCTGCTCCTCCTCTGGACCTTCCTCGCGGGGCTCGCCTGGGCGGCGGGGCCCATCGCCGGTCTCATCGCCTCCTCCAACGTGGCGATGATGCTGGTGACGGTCACCCTCCCCACCTCCGTCGCCGCCGCCGCCGGGCACGCCGTCGTGATCTTCGCGGGCGGTGTCGTCCAGGCCGTCCTCCTCGTCCTCTTCCCGCCCCGCCGCTGGGGCGCCCAGCGCGACGCCCTCGCGGACGCGCTCGCCGCCGAGGCGGACTACGCCCGCCGGCTGCGCCACGACCCGGTCGCCCCCTTCGACCCCGCGCCGTTCATGACGGCCCGCAACGCCGCCGCCGTCACGCCCCGGCAGGCGCGCCGCCGCCCGGCCGAGCTGCACGGGGTCCGGGGCCTCGCGGAGCGGGTCCGGCCGGTCCTGGCCTCGCTCGCCGACCCGGCGGTCGGCGTCCCCCCGGAGGGGCCGGAGCGGGCCCGGGTCCGGGAGCTGCTCGCCGCGGCCGCCTCCGTCCTGGACGCCGTCGCGCACGCGATCCGGCACGGCGAACCGGTCGTCGTGCCCGCGCCCGCCCTCGCCGCCCTCCGCACCCCGGACACCGGCGCCGTCCTGGGCGGCCCGCCCCGCCGCGCCGCCCGCCGCCTCGCCGCGCTCCTCGACGACGTCCTGGAGACGGTCGATCCGGACGCGGAGGTGTCGGACGACGCGGCGGCGGCCCGCTCCCGGCCGACCCTGCTCCGCCTCGCGCCGGTCGCCCTCGCGGAGGTCCGTGCCGAACTGCGCCCCGGCTCCCCGGTCCTGCGCCACGCGATCCGCCTCTCGGCGGTCGCGGGCGTCGGCTACCTCCTGGGCACGGCGCTCCCCTTCGGCCACGGCTACTGGGCGCCGATGGCCGCGGTGATGTCGATGCGTCCGGACTTCTCGCAGACGTACGCCCGCTCGGTGGCGCGGTTCGGCGGCACCCTGATCGGCGTCGGCCTCGCGACGGCGGTCGTGCGGGCGGCCCACCCGGACACGTACCTCTCCGCCGGGCTCGCGGTGCTGTGCGCCTTCGGGATGTACCTGCTGATGCGCACGGGGTACGCGGTGAGCCAGGTCTGCGTCTCCGCGTACGTCGTCTTCCTGCTCGGCGTGGTCGGCCAGGGCGGGGACCAGACCGTACGGGAACGGGTGCTGCTGACCCTGATCGGCGGGGTCCTCGCGATGCTGGCGTACGCCCTCTACCCGGCCTGGGAGACGCCCCGGCTGCGCGGCCGGCTGGCGGACTGGCTGGAGGCGATCGGGCGGTACGCGGCCGTCGTCGCCGCCGGGTACGCCGACCCGGCCGGACCCGCCGATCCCGTCGTCCGCGAGGCGCTGCTCGGGACCCGCGACGCCCGGGTCGCCTGGCAGGAGGCGCTGGACCGGGCCACCCACGAACCGGTGCGCCACCGGGGCCTCTCGCACGCGGCGGTGGAGCAGGCCGAGGAGGCGCTCGGCGAGTTCGGCCGGGTGGCGATGCTCATGGAGGCGCACCTGCCCGACCACGGCGCCGAACCCCTCCCGTACGCCGCCGTCCTCGCGGAGTCCCTGCGCCGCTCGACGGAGCGGGGCGCGAAGGAGGTGCGGGAGCGGGAGGACCCGGCCTGGGACGAGCTGCGGGGGACGGTCGGGGCCTGGTCGCGGGAGCCGCCGGACCACTTCCTGCTCCACAAGGGGGCCGTCCTCCTCCTGGAGTCCCTGGACGACCTGACGACGGCCCTGACGGCGTCCGCCCGGAGCCATCGGGGCCCCTCCGGCGGGTCCTGAACGGACGGCGCCGTTCCGGGCCCGCGCGGCGGAAAGCGGCCAGGTGGGAGCCGGTGCGGGCGCGCGGCGACGGCCGGTCGCACGCTCCGTCGCGTAGCCGCTACGCCACCCCTCGTGCACGTGCATCTGCTCACGCGTCGGCATGTGAACACGGCTATGATCCGAGGAAGTTGACACCTGCACCAAACAACCCGGGAGCTACCAGTGCATCCTGCGCATCACGCGTACAACGGCATGGCGGCCACGGAACTGCGGGGTGTCGTCTGGCAGAAGAGCCGGCACAGCAATTCCCAGGGATCGTGCGTGGAATTCGCGAAACTTCCCGGGGGAAACGTTGCCGTCCGCAATTCCCGTCATCCCGATGGCCCCGCGCTCGTCTACACGCCCGCCGAGATCGAGGCGCTCCTGCTGGGCGTGAAGGACGGGGAGTTCGACCACCTCGTGTGAGCGCGGACGGCGCGTCCGGCACGGAAGGGGCCCCGGCGGCGACCGCCGGGGCCCTTCTCCGTCTCCGTCCGGGGGCTACTCGGGTCCGACGCGGAACAGCGCCCACACGACCTTGCCCCGGAGCGTGCCCGCCAGCGGGTGCCAGCCCCAGCCGTCGCTGAACGAGTCCACCAGGAACAGGCCGCGCCCCGACTCGGCGGCGAAGTCCTCCTCGCCGTCGCGCGCCTCGGGGCTCTCCGTGCTGGGGTCGCGCACGGCGCACACCAGGCGCGAGGCCCAGCGCATCAGATGCAGCCGGACCGGCGGGTTCCGGTCGTCGTCCTGACACGCCTCCGCCGGCACCGCGTGGCGCAGGGCGTTGGTGACGAGTTCGGAGACGACGAGGGACACGTCGTCGAAGCGCTCGGACAGCTCCCAGCGGTCGAGCGTCGCGCTGGTGAACTTCCGTGCCCCGCGCACCGCTTCGTACCGCGCGGGCAGCGCGCAGGAGGCGGAGGTGGAGACGGCGCCGGGATCGAGCGGCGGAAGGCCCTGCCGTAACGGCTCGAGCACGGTCGATCCATTCGTCCCCATGCGAGGCACTCCCGGGAATCGCGACTGTGGTGCGACAACACGACAACACGAACGAGTACGCGGCTGCGCGGGCCCCATGGTTCCGAATGCGACCACGGGATGCAAGGGCAGATGCACGTGCATGTGCCGGACCTGTCCGTTCCCATGCTGAATCTATGCATAAGTCATCCGGACCTGGAGGGAAACTTTCCGCTATCTGCACGCACTGTGCTCACGAAGACCCAGAAGTCGCCACTCATCTGTAATCGCCTGTGTACGCCCCGGAGCGTTTGGTGGCAGAATCCGGGGCTCGACGGGGGGCCGGACGGGGGTTCGACACCAAAGGGGAGGCTGGGGCCGTGACCGCAGGCGAAACGGGCGGAGCGAGCGGGAGCGTGGTGCGGCGCATCCTGCTGGGCTCCCAGCTCAGGCGGTTGCGGGAATCGCGCGGGATCACCCGCGAGGCGGCCGGCTACTCGATCCGCGCGTCCGAGTCCAAGATCAGCCGCATGGAGTTGGGACGGGTGAGCTTCAAGGCCAGGGACGTCGAGGACCTGCTCACGCTCTACGGGGTCACCGACGAGGCCGAGCGCGACGCCCTCCTCGGGCTCGCCCGCGAGGCCAACGTCGCCGGGTGGTGGCACAGCTTCGGCGACGTCCTGCCCGGCTGGTTCCAGACGTACATCGGCCTGGAGGGCGCCGCCTCCCGCATCCAGGTCTACGAGGTGCAGTTCGTGCACGGCCTGCTGCAGACCGAGGAGTACGCCCAGGCCGTCGTCGCCCGGGGCATGCCCGGCGCCCCGCGCGCCGAGATCGACCGCCGGGTCGCCCTGCGGCTCGAACGCCAGAAGATCCTCGTCTCCGAGCACGCCCCCCGGTTCCACGCCGTCCTCGACGAGGCCGCCCTGCGCCGCCCGTACGGCGACCGCGACGTCATGCGGGGCCAGTTGAGGCACCTCATCGAGATCTCCGAGCACCCCGGCGTCACGCTCCAGGTCATGCCCTTCAGCTTCGGCGGCCACGCCGGCGAGAGCGGCGCCTTCACCGTGCTGAGCTTCCCCGAGTCCGACCTCTCCGACGTCGTCTACCTGGAGCAGCTCACCAGCGCCCTCTACCTCGACAAGCGCGAGGAGGTCGCCCAGTACCGGCGGGTGATGGAGCGGCTCCAGCAGGACGGACCGGATCCGGCCGAAAGCCGGGACATCCTCCGGGGCATCCTTCAACTCTCCTGAAGCATCAGTACGATGACGCCACATCAGTCGCACACCAGTCGCACCCGGTCGCGCGCCAGTCGCGTCCGTCCGTACGGCGGTCGTGCTCAGTCGCGCACCGGGCGCGCCTCAGGCAGCGGGTAGAGGGGTCTCCACCATGTCGCACTTCACCGACCTGGCCCACCAGTACATCGACGGCGAGTGGAAGCCGGGCAGCGGCTCGTGGGACATCATCGACTTCAATCCGTACACCGGGGAGAAGCTGGCGTCGATCACCGTCGCGACCATCGGTGAGGTGGACCGCGCCTACCGGGCCGCCGAACGCGCCCAGACCGCGTGGGCCGAGACCAACCCGTACGCGCGCCGGCTCGTCCTCGAACGCGCGCTGCGGATCGTCGAGGACCGCGAGGAGGAGATAGCGGAGACGATCGTCGCCGAGCTGGGCGGCACCCGGCTCAAGGCGGCCTTCGAACTCCACCTCGCCAAGGAGTTCCTGCGCGAGGCGGTCCAGCTCGCGCTGCGCCCCGAGGGCCGCATCCTGCCCTCCCCGGTCGACGGCAAGGAGAACCGCGTCTACCGCGTCCCGGTCGGCGTCGTCGGCGTCATCTCCCCCTTCAACTTCCCCTTCCTCCTCTCGCTCAAGTCGGTCGCGCCCGCCCTCGCCCTCGGCAACGCGGTCGTCCTCAAGCCGCACCAGAACACCCCGGTCTGCGGCGGCACCCTCGTCGCCAGGGTCCTGGAGGAGGCGGGCCTGCCGGCCGGTCTGCTGAACGTCGTCGTCACCGACATCGCGGAGATCGGCGACGCCCTCCTGACCCACCCCGTCCCGAAGGTCATCTCCTTCACCGGCTCCGACAAGGTCGGCCGGCACGTCGCCACGGTCTGCGCGCAGAACTTCAAGCACGCCGTCCTCGAACTCGGCGGCAACAGCGCCCTGATCGTCCTGGACGACGCCGACGTGGACTACGCGGTCGACGCGGCCGTCTTCAGCCGCTTCGTGCACCAGGGCCAGGTCTGCATGGCCGCCAACCGCATCCTGGTGGACCGCTCCCTGGAGGAGGAGTTCACCGGGAAGTTCGTGGCGAAGGTGAAGACCCTGCGCGTCGGCGACCCGGCCGACCCCGCCACCCACATCGGCCCGCTCATCAACTCCCAGCAGGCCGAGTCCGTCTCCTCCCTGGTCGACCAGACGGTCGCCGCCGGAGCCACGGCGCTGCTGCACGGCACCGTCGAGGGCAACCTCGTCTCCCCGTCCGTCCTCACCGGCATCGCCCCCGGCTCCCCGGTCCTGAGCCAGGAGATCTTCGGACCCGTCGCCCTGATCGTGCCCTTCGACGGCGAGGAGGAGGCCGTGCGGATCGCCAACGACAGCCCGTACGGGCTCAGCGGCGCCGTCCACACCGGCGACGTCGAGCGGGGCGTACGGGTCGCCAAGCGCATCCGCACCGGCATGATCCACATCAACGACGGCACCGTGCACGACGAGCCCATCGTCCCCTTCGGCGGCGAGAAGAACTCGGGCGTCGGACGGCTGAACGGCGACTCGATGGTGGACGCCTTCACCACCCAGAAGTGGATCTCGGTCCAGTACGGCCGGAGCCGCTTCCCCTTCTGACCGAACCGCCTTGAGGACAGCGGTTGTCCGCAAGTCTCCGTAACGTGGTCGGTGTCGGAAGAACCAGCCACAGAAGGCGGACACCATGGTTGCCCTCGTTCCCGCAGGAACCCCCGGTGACGAGCGCGGCGCGCTCCTCGACTTCGTCGAGGCCCAGCGCGCCGCGCTCCGCCGCTCCCTCCTCGGCCTCACCGAGGAGCAGGCGGCGAGCACCCCCAGCGCCAGCGAGCTGAGCCTCTCCGGCCTGGTCAAGCACGTCGCCGAGGTCGAGCTGAACTGGCTCCGGCTCGCCCAGGAGCGGCCCAACGAGCGGCAGCGGACCCAGGAGACCTGGGGCGACGGCTTCCGCCTCGTGGACGGCGAGACGATCCCGGAGGTCCTGGCGTTCTGGACCGACGTGGCGAAGCAGACGGAGGAGTTCGTCCGCACCGCGCCGAGCCTGGACGACACCTTCCCGCTGCCGCCCGCGCCCTGGTTCCCGAAGGACGGGCGCGTCACCGTCCGCTGGATGCTGCTCCACCTCGTCCAGGAGATGGGGCGGCACGCCGGCCACGCGGACATTGTCCGCGAGACCATCGACGGAAAGGGGTCCTTCGACCTGATCGCGGAGGAGGCGGAGGCACGGACGCCGTGACCGCCGCGCGTACCCTGGTCGGGATCGACCAGGAGGTACGTGCATGTCGGCCATCCGTCTTCTCGTCCTGGGCGCGGTGCGGCAGCACGGCCGCGCCCACGGCTACCAGGTGCGCAACGACCTGGAGTACTGGGGCGCCCACGAGTGGTCCCACGCCAAGCCCGGGTCGATCTACCACGCGCTGAAGCAGATGGCGAAGCAGGGACTCCTGCACGCCCACGAGGTCGCGCCGAGCACGGTCGGCGGCCCGCCGCGCGTCGAGTACGAGCTGACGGAAGCCGGCACGGAGGAGTACTTCGCGCTGCTCCGCGAGGCGCTGACCGCCTCCGACCAGAGGACGGACGTCCTGTCGGCGGGCATCGGCTTCATGGTCGACCTGCCCCGCGAAGAGGTGGTGGAGCTCCTGCGCCGCCGGGTGCGGGCGCTCGACGAGTGGCGGACCTCCGTCACGGAGTACTACACGCCGGCGGACGGCCCGGCCGGACTCGGGCACATCGGCGAGATCATGCACATGTGGCTCGCCTCGGCCGACGCGGGCAAGGCGTGGACGCTCGGCCTGATCGGGCGGATCGAGGGCGGGGCGTACGTGTTCGCGGGCGAGGGCGCCCCCTTCGTGGGGGTGCTCGCCGACGGCGAGGAGAACCCGTACGCGACCTGACGGGGCCCGCCTCCGGCCGGCACGGGCGCGGCGCCCCCCCCGTGCCGTCACCGCAACGGCTTCCCGGACCCGTCCAGTTCGAGCTGCGGGCGGCCGGTGACGATCAGCCAGGCGGGCAGCGAGGCCAGGCAGAGCAGGGCGAGCATCGCGGGGGAGGCGGCGAGGACGGCGCCGACGAAGAGGCTGATCCAGCCCTGCCGGGTGGTGGCGAGCAGGACCCCGAGGACGGCGGAGGAGACGGCGACGGCCGGGTGGACCTCGGGGACGAGCGCCTGAGCGAGGAGGCCGAGGGCGGCGCCGACGAAGACGGCGGGGAAGATCCGGCCGCCCCGGAAGCCGCAGGAGGAGGCGACGAGGAGCGCGAGGACCTTGACGGCGGTCAGCTTCGCCAGCTCGCCCGAGGACCAGCCGCCGATGTTCGCCGTGAGCTGCTTGACCTCCTCCAGGCCCTTGAAGAGGGTCAGGGGCCCGCCGAGGGCGCCCAGGAGCCCGAGGACCAGACCGCCGAGGGGCAGCATCAGCAGGGGGTGCCGCAGACGCCGCGCGGCGGCGTGGACGTACGGGAAGAGGTGACCGGCCAGGAGGCCCAGGAGGGCCCCGGCGGAGGCGATCACCAGGGCCGCCAGGAGGTCCTCCCCGCCGGGGTCGGTCAGCGGCGGCAGCCCCAGGGCGAAGGTGGGCTCGGCGAGCAGCTGGGTGGTCACGGCACCGGTGCCGGAGGCGAGCAGCGGCGCGAACAGGCGGTCCCAGAGGGAGCCGGGGCCCGGGTGCCCGGCCAGGGCCTCGGAGATGACGAGGGCGGCCGCGACCGGCGTCCCGAAGAGGGCGCCGATCGTGGCGGCCGAGGCGAGCGACACCCAGGCGACGGCCGGCACGGCGGGCGCGACCCTGTGGCCCAGCCCGTACGTGAGCGCGACGACGGAGGCGATGACCGGGTTCTCGGGACCGAGGCTGACCCCGCCGGCGAGGGCGAGGGTGGCGGCGACCAGCAGCCCCGGCACCGTCCCCGGGGCGAGCGGTGCCCCGCCGAGCCCCGTGGTCGCCGGATCGGGCCCGGCGTGCCCGGGAACCTTCCACACGACCAGGCCCACGGCGATCCCGGTCGCCGTGAGCACGGAGACCGTCCAGAGCGTGGAGTACGCGCCGACGCCCAGGGCGCCGGGCAGGTCCTCCCAGAGCACGCCCTTGAACTCCTCCGCGAGCGCGCTGATCCCCAGGAACAGCAGGGCCGCCCCCACGCCGACCACGAGCGCGGGCAGGATCTGCGGCAGCAGGACCCGCAGCGGGGCCTCGTCGGCGGCGGGGGACGGCGCGGCCGGAGCGTGATCACTGGACACCGCCCCACCATAAGGACCGAAACCCCCGCGAACCCCCAGGACGGGGCGGGGCGTCCAGGGGGCCGGGGCGGCGTCTTCCACGGGCGCGGTCCGCCCGCCGGTCCGCCGCTTTCCACGGGTGCGGCCCGCTCGCCGGGCCGGCGCCCCCTACGGATGCGGCGCGATCACCACCGCCGTGCCGTACGCGCAGACCTCGGTCCCCACGTCCGCCGCCTCCGTCACGTCGAAGCGGAACATGAGCACGGCGTTCGCGCCGCGCGCCCGCGCCTGCTCCACCAGACGTTCCATCGCCTGGTTGCGGGTCTCCACCAGGGTCTCCGTCAGCCCCTTCAGCTCCCCGCCGATCATCGACTTCAGCCCCGCGCCGATCTGGCTGCCCAGATGGCGGGACCGCACGGTGAGGCCGAAGACCTCGCCGATCACCTCCCGGACCTCGTGGCCCGGCACGTCGTTCGTGGTCACGACCAGCACGTCGGGATGCGGACCCTGGCCGCCCCCGTACTCCTCGATGCCCATCGGCATGCACCTCCTGACCCCACCTTCCGCCCCCCGCGCCGCGTCCGCACGCCGTCCGCGCCCCGTCCGCACCGCGCGGAAGGTCCGGAAGGTCCGGCAGGAGGGGGCTCCGGAAGGCCGGACGGAGCCCGGGGGAGGGGCCCCGGGGAGGCCCGGGGAAGCCGTGGGGACCGGGTGGAACCGGGGGCGGCCGGACCGCGTTGATAGTTTGGGGCAGCCGTCCCCGAGCCCCCACCGACCGCAGGAGTCCGGAACCCGTGAACACGCTTGCCCTCGGACCGAGCTGGCTGGACCCGGATTACCTGATCCAGACCTTTGGTCTGATCGGTGTCCTGGTGATCGTCTTCGCCGAGTCCGGACTCCTCATCGGGTTCTTCCTGCCCGGTGACTCGCTCCTCTTCACCACCGGCCTCCTCGTCACCACCGGAAAGCTGGACTCGCCGCTGTGGCTGGTCTGCACCCTGGTCGTGGCCGCCGCGATCATCGGCGACCAGGTCGGCTACCTCTTCGGCCGCAAGGTCGGACCGGCCCTCTTCACGCGCCCCGACTCCAAGCTGTTCAAGCAGGAGAACGTCGAGAAGGCGCACGAGTTCTTCGAGAAGCACGGCCCGAAGTCGCTGATCCTCGCCCGCTTCGTCCCCATCGTCCGGACGTTCACGCCGATCATCGCGGGCGTCAGCCGGATGAACTACCGCTCGTTCATCACCTTCAACATCATCGGCGGCCTCCTGTGGGGCGCCGGGGTGACCCTGCTCGGCGCCTCCCTCGGCAAGATCGACTTCGTGCACAAGCACATCGAGATGATCCTCGTCGGCATCGTCCTGATCTCCGTGATCCCGATCGTGATCGAGTACCTCCGGGCCCGCTCCCAGTCCAGGAAGGCCCGCGACCGGGACGACCGGGACCGTCCCGGCTCCCCGGACTCCCCCTCCTCGCGGGGCCGCCACGCCAAGCGGTGACGCCACGCGGGCCACGGCCCGGAGCTCAGAAGCCCCTGGTGCGCTTCGCGGCCCGCCGGGCCGCGGCCGCGCCGGGGGCCTGCATGAAGAGACGGGCCAGCTCGCCGCCCAGGTTCACCCCGATCGCGATGGCCAGGGCCAGGGCCGCCGCCTTCGCCAGCGACGCGAACCCCTGGTCCAGGTTGTTCTGCGCGATCGCCAGCACCCCGAAGTACGTCGCCGAACCGGGCAGCAGCGGCCCGATCGCCGCCGTCACGTACGGCAGTGACGAGGTGTGCTCGTACCGGGCGATCAGCTGCCCGAAGAGACCCACCAGGCCCGCCGCCACCGCCGTCGCCATCACCGCGGACCCCTCCGCCGTCACCGCGATCGACGCGTACACCACCCACGCCACCCCGCCGTTCAGCGTCGCGAACAGCACCGTCGCCCGCGACTGCTGCAACAGGACCGCGAAGGTCGCGCACAGCACCATCGACGCCAGGGTCTGCGTCACCGGCCGCTCCGCCGCCCGCAGCGCCCCCTCCGGGTTCAGCTGCGCGTCGAACTGCACCGCCACGTACAGCACCGACAGCACGCCCACCACGATCGCGACGAAGAAGTACGCGACCTCCAGGAGCCGCGCCGAGGCCGTGATGTAGAAACCGGTCAGACCGTCCTGCACGGCCGCCACGAGCGCCCGCCCCGGAATCAGCGCGAACAGGCCACCGGTGATCACCGCCGACGGACGCAGGTCCGCGTGCAGCAGCGTCAGCAGCACCCCCATCGCCGCCGGGGGCATCGCCGCCACCAGGAACTGGTAGAACTCCGGCAGCCCCCGCCCCGCGCACAGCCACGCCAGCCGGTCGCCGAGGACCGCGCCGAGCGCCGCCACGAAGAAGACCGTCGCGCCGCCGCCCAGCAGCACCGACGCCGCCCCCGCGAGCACCCCCGCCGCCGACGTGAGCACCCACCCCGGGTACGGGTGCCGGTTGCGCCGGATCTCCGCGAGCCGCCGGTACGCCTCCTCCGGCGTCACCTCGTGCGCCTGGTCGTCGTGCGCCGGCGCGTTGATGTCCGCGAGCAGCTGGTACACCGCCGCGAGCCGCGTGTAGTCCGTCCCCCGGCGGCGCACCGTCCGGTTCGCCGTCACCGGGTCGTCCACGAGGGACGGCTGGTACGTGACGGACAACAGGGTGAACGTCACCGTCGGCTCGCACCGGTCGAGCCCGTACGAACGGCAGATCGCGAACATCGCCGCCTCGACGTCCTCCGCGCCCTCCCCGCCCGCGAGCAGCAGCTCCCCGATGCGCAGGGTCAGGTCGAGCACGCGCGGCACCGAGGGCCCGGCCTCGTCCGCCTTGCGCGGCGCCTCCGGCACCGGCCGCTCGTTCACCGGCAGCCGCAGCATGGTCCGCATCCGGTCCTGCCACGGCGCGTCCTTCGACAGCCGCACCAGGGGCACCCCGTACGCGGGGGTGAACGCGGGCGGCGAGTTCTTCGCCGAGTACGTGGCCGGCGGCGCGAACGCCGAACCCTCCGGCTCCCGCTCCGTCTCCGTCCTCGTCCCCGGCGGGAGGGCGAACTCCGAGGTCGGGTGCTCCTCCTCCGGCGGCGCGGCCGGCTCCACACCGGCCGGCGGGGCGAACGCGCTCCGCGCCTCGTCCGACAGCGGCTTCCGGTCCTCCGCCCCCTCCTCGGCAGCCTTCTCCCGCACGTCCTTCGAGCCGTCGGGCTCCGCCACCACTCTGCCCGCCTCACTTCCTCGCACATCTGGAACCGTGGCCTCCAGTATGGGCGCGTACAGCACGCACGAAGGGCGGTGCACCCGCCGGGGACTCCCCGGGGGCACACCGCCCGTCACACGGTCACGGCCGAACCGGCTCAGTGGCCGCCCTGCTCCTTGGCCCGCGCGTACGACTTCTCGATCTCGGCCTCGGCCTCGGCCCGGCCGACCCAGTCCGCGCCCTCGACCGACTTGCCCGGCTCCAGGTCCTTGTAGACCTCGAAGAAGTGCTGGATCTCCAGGCGGTCGAACTCCGGCACGTGCTGGATGTCCTGCAGGTGCTCCATGCGCGGGTCCGTGGCCGGGACGCACAGCAGCTTGTCGTCGCCGCCCGCCTCGTCCGTCATGCGGAACATGCCGATCGCACGGCACTTGATCAGGCAGCCCGGGAAGGTGGGCTCGTCGAGGATGACGAGCGCGTCCAGCGGGTCACCGTCCTCACCGAGGGTGTTCTCCACGTAGCCGTAGTCGGTCGGGTAGGCCGTCGAGGTGAAGAGGCGACGGTCCAGGCGGATGCGACCGGTCTCGTGGTCGACCTCGTACTTGTTCCTCGATCCCTTGGGGATCTCGATGAGAACGTCGAACTCCACGGGTGGCTCCTCCTGAATCAGCACAAGTGAACGCTCGCGACGACGCGCGGTGATTAAGTGTCCCTCACGCACCCGGGTGATCGCGAAAGGGGCTGGTCAGCAATGCCCGAGCCGAGGAACTGGCAGCTCGCGGCGGGCTCCGCCGCCCTCGGTCTGGCCGTGGCCGCCACGGCGGTGACCCTGGCCGGCCCCTGGGACTCCGGCCAGCGTACGGCCGAGCGGACCCGCGCCGCCGCCCCCGCGACGGGTGGCGCACGTCACGCCCCGCACCCCGCCCCCGCCGCGCCCCGGCGCCCCGCGCCCGCCCCGAGCGCCCCCGGTGTCCTCACCGCTCCCGCCGCCCCCGCCGGACGCCCCGCCGCCGGACGCCCCGCCGACCTCGCCGCCGTTCTCGCCCCCCTCCTCGCCGACCCCGGCCTCGGCCCCCTCCGCACCGCCTCCGTCGTGGACACCGCCACCGGACGGCAGCTCTACGGCGCGGGCGCCACCACCCCCATGACCCCCGCCTCCACCGTCAAGATCGCCACCACCGCCGCCGCGCTCTCCGCCCTCGGCCCCGACCACCGCATCCCCACCACCGTCACCGCCACCGCCGACGGGAAGACCGTCACCCTCACCGGCGGCGGCGACCCCACCCTCGACCCCGCCCGCCTGCGCGCCCTCGCCACCGACACCGCCCGCGCCCTCGGGGCCCGCGGCCACACCGCCGTACGCCTCGCCTACGACACGAGCCTCTACCCGGGCCCCCGCCTCCACCCCATCGGCCCCAACGAGAACATCGCCCCCGTCACCGCCCTCATGACCCGCGGCGGACGCCTCGACGACAGCGCCACCGGACCCGCGCCCCGGGGTGACGACCCGGCCCGTGACACCGCCACCGCCTTCGCCGCCCTCCTCACCCGCGCCGGCGTCCGGGTCACCGGCGACCCCGCCCCCGGCCGCGCCCCCGGAACCGCCCCCCTCGCCCGCACGTACTCCGCCCCCCTCGCCGACCTCGTCGAACGCACCCTCACCCACAGCGACAACGACCTCGCCGAAGCCCTCGCCCGGCAGACCGCCCTCGCCCACGGTCTCCCCGCGAGCTTCGACGGCGCCGGAAAGGCCGTGCGCGACGAACTCGCGAAGCTCGGCCTCCCCGTCACCGGAACCCGCTTCGCCGACGGCAGCGGCCTCGACCGCCGCGACCGCGTCACCGCCGCCCTCCTCACCGCGCTCCTCACCCGAGCGGCCGACCCGGCCCGCCCCGCCCTGCGCCCCCTCCTCACCGGCCTGCCCGTCGGCGGCTTCACCGGCACCCTCGCCGACCGCTTCGACACCGCCCCCACCGCCTCCGGAGCCGGACTCGTCCGCGCCAAGACCGGCACCCTCACCGGCGTCAACACGCTCGCCGGAACCGTCGTCGCCCCCGACGGCCGCCTCCTCGCCTTCGCCTTCCTCGCGGGCCGCACCCCCTCCCCCCACGAGGCGCAACCCGCCCTCGACCGGCTCTCCGCCGCCCTCGCCGGCCAGGACCTGCCGTAGGGCGCACCCGGCACACCCCGCCCGACGTGCCCCCGCCCCGACCGAACCGAACACGCACCGAACGGGCGCCGGGGCCGTACGGTTGACGCATGACGAGCATCGGTGGAGCAGGCACATCCGGGATGGTCGACTGGAACCTCGCGGTCGCGACCGCGACCCGCCTCGTGCGGCCCGGACCCGACATCGGCCGCGACGAGGCCCGCGAGGTCGTCGCCGAACTCCGCGGGCACGCCAAGGCGTCGGAGGAACACGTCCGCGCCTACACCCGGATGATCCCCGAAGGCCACGAACCCCCCGACACCCCCGTCCTCGTGGTCGACCGCACGGGCTGGATCAAGGCCAACGTCGCCGGCTTCCGCGAACTCCTCACCCCCCTCCTCGGCAAGATGAGGGAACGCCGCTCCACCGTCCCCGGCAGCGCCGTCCTCGGCGCCGTCGGCGGCAAGGTCACCGGCGTCGAACTCGGCGTCCTGCTGTCCTTCCTCGCCTCCCGCATCCTCGGCCAGTACGAGACCTTCGCCCCCGCCACCCGCGACCTCCCCGGAGGCGACTCCGGCGGCGGACGCCTCCTCCTCGTCGCCCCCAACATCGTCCACGTGGAACGCGAACTCGACGTCTCCCCCCACGACTTCCGGCTCTGGGTCAGCCTCCACGAGGAGACCCACCGCACCCAGTTCACCGCCGTCCCCTGGCTCCGCGACCACCTCAGGGGCGAAATCCAGTCGTTCCTCGCCGCCACCGACATCGACCCCGGCACCTTCGTCGAACGCCTCCGCGACGCCGCCCAGACCCTCGTCGGCGGCCGCCCCGAGGGCGAGGAGGACGACCCCTCCCCCTCCCTCGTCGAACTCGTCCAGACCCCGGAACAGCGCGAGATCCTCGCCCGCCTCACCGCCGTCATGTCCCTCCTCGAAGGCCACGCCGACCACGTCATGGACGGCGTCGGCCCCCAGGTGGTCCCCTCCGTCGCCGAGATCCGCGAGAAGTTCCAGGCCAGGCGCGCCCAGGGCGCCTCCCGCCTCGACCTCGCCCTCCGCAAACTCCTCGGCCTCGACGCCAAGCTCCGCCAGTACCGCGACGGCGAACGCTTCGTCACCGCCGTCGTGAACCAGGTCGGCACCGACGGCTTCAACCGCGTCTGGACCTCCCCCAACACGCTCCCCACCAAGGCCGAGATCGCCGCCCCCGCCGACTGGATCGCCCGGGTCCACGGCAGGACGGACTCCTGAGGCGGAAGGGACGGACGGCACGACGACCGCGGGAGGAACGCGCCCGGACGCCCCCCAATCACCCGTCCGAGGGACCCTGCCCCCGGGGCGAGGCGTGCAATGCTCGGTCGACGGGCGGGTTTCTGTCACCATCGACGCACTCTGAGTGACCGAACCCCCCCTTCCGACCGTTAAGACTCCGACCGAGGCACCCCACCCCATCACGAAGGGCACCGGACATGGGTCCCCATCCTGCGGTCGCGGCGATACGCCTGGCGGTCCGCCGCGTACTCCACGACATCCTCGCCGAGCACCAGACCGACCCCGCCCCCGCACCCGGCGCGCACGCCCCCCTCGTGCTCGTCGCCTGCTCCGGAGGCGCCGACTCCATGGCGCTCGCCTCCGCCCTCGCCTTCGAGGCCCGCAAACTCCCCCTGCGCGCCGGCGGCATCACCGTCGACCACGGCCTCCAGGACGGCTCCGCCGCCCGGGCCGCCGAAGTCGCCGAACGCATGACCGCGCTCGGCCTCACCCCCTCCGAGGCCGTCGCCGTCACCGTGGGCCGCGAAGGAGGACCCGAAGCCGCCGCCCGCGACGCCCGCTACGCCGCCCTCGACGCCGCCGCCGAACGCCACGGCGCCGCCGCCGTCCTCCTCGGCCACACCCGCGACGACCAGGCCGAGACCGTCCTCCTCGGCCTCGCCCGCGGGTCCGGAATCCGCTCCCTCGCCGGCATGGCCGCCGTCTCCGGCGCCACCGGCCGCTACCGCCGCCCCTTCCTCCGGCTCGACCGCCAGACCGTCCGCAAGGCGTGCGTCGCACAGGAACTCGCCGTCTGGGACGACCCCCACAACAGCGACCCCGCCTACACCCGCTCCCGCCTCCGCCACGAGGGCCTCCCCGCCCTGGAGAAGGCCCTCGGCAAAGGCGTCGTCGAGGCCCTCGCCCGCACGGCCCGGCTCTCCCGCGACGACGCCGACGCCCTCGACACCTGGGCCGCCGACGCCGAGACCGCCGTACGCGACGAAGCGGGCGCCCTGGAGTGCGCCAAACTCTCCGGACTGCCCCCCGCCGTACGCCGCCGCGTCCTGCGCCGGGCCGTCATCGCCGAGGGCGCCCCCGCCGGCTCCCTCTTCGCGCGCCACATCGAAGAAGTCGACCGGCTCGTCACCGGCTGGCGCGGCCAGGGCGCCATCAACCTGCCCGGCCGCGTCGAAGCCCGCCGCCAGGGTGGCAGACTGGTCATCCGGCAAGGCTGACGCACGCTGCAACGAAAGTGACCCGGGTGAACGAGAAGGACATGGGCACCGACCTCCAGTCGGTGCTCATCACCAAGGAAGAGATCGACGCCAAGCTGGCAGAGCTGGCCGCGAAGATCGACACGGAATACGCGGGCAAGGACCTGCTCATCGTCGGCGTCCTCAAGGGCGCCGTGATGGTGATGGCGGACCTGGCCCGCGCCCTGTCCACCCCCGTCACCATGGACTGGATGGCCGTCTCCTCCTACGGCGCGGGCACCCAGTCCTCCGGCGTCGTCCGGATCCTCAAGGACCTCGACACCGACATCAAGGGCAAGCACGTCCTGATCGTCGAGGACATCATCGACTCCGGCCTCACCCTGTCCTGGCTCCTGTCGAACCTCGGCTCGCGCGAACCCGCCTCCCTGGAGGTGTGCACCCTCCTGCGCAAGCCCGAAGCCGCCAAGGTCGCCATCGACGTCCGGTGGATCGGCTTCGACATCCCCAACGAGTTCGTCGTCGGCTACGGACTCGACTACGCGGAGAAGTACCGGAACCTCCCCTTCGTCGGCACCCTCGCCCCCCACGTCTACGGCGGCTGATCCCACGGCCGCACGGGGAACCCGCACCGCCTTCCCACCGTTGAACCACGGGAAGGCGGTCGCGGGCGACGATGCTGAGGTACCGTCCGAAGAACAGCTTTTTCACACAGCAGCTCACACAGCAGCATTTTCCTACGGGCAGGAGGGACGGAGCGTCATCGCTCCGTATGGATGGACGTGAAGCGATACTTCCGTGGGCCGGTCATGTGGATCGTGCTGGCCGTCCTCGCCGTGGTCGTGCTGATGCAGGTCGTCGGCTCGTCCGAGGGCTACAAGACGGTGGACACCGGCCAGGTCGTCCAGGCGATCGACAAGAACCAGGTCAAGCAGGCAAAGATCACCACCGGTGACGAGCAGCTCATCAAGATCGAGCTCGTCGACGGCCAGAAGATCGACAAGAGCGACAAGATCCAGGCCAGCTACATCGGCAGCCAGGGCGTCGCCCTCGCCGACAAGCTCCAGGACAAGTTCGAGGCCGGACAGATCGAGAAGGGCTACACCGTCTCCCCGACGAAGCAGTCGCCCTTCGTCTCGATCCTGCTCTCCCTCCTCCCCTTCGTCCTCATCGTGGTCGTCTTCCTCTTCCTGATGAACCAGATGCAGGGCGGCGGCTCCCGCGTCATGCAGTTCGGCAAGTCCAAGGCGAAGCTCATCACCAAGGACACGCCGAAGACCACCTTCGCCGACGTCGCGGGCTCGGACGAGGCCGTCGAGGAACTCCACGAGATCAAGGAATTCCTCCAGGAACCCGCCAAGTTCCAGGCCGTCGGCGCCAAGATCCCCAAGGGCGTCCTGCTCTACGGCCCCCCCGGAACCGGCAAGACGCTCCTCGCGCGCGCCGTCGCCGGCGAGGCCGGGGTGCCGTTCTACTCGATCTCCGGCTCCGACTTCGTCGAGATGTTCGTCGGCGTCGGCGCCTCCCGGGTCCGCGACCTCTTCGAGCAGGCCAAGGCCAACGCACCCGCCATCGTCTTCGTCGATGAGATCGACGCCGTCGGACGCCACCGCGGCGCCGGCCTCGGCGGCGGCCACGACGAGCGCGAGCAGACCCTCAACCAGCTCCTGGTCGAGATGGACGGCTTCGACGTCAAGGGCGGCGTCATCCTGATCGCCGCCACCAACCGGCCCGACATCCTCGACCCGGCGCTCCTGCGCCCCGGCCGCTTCGACCGGCAGATCGCCGTCGACCGCCCGGACATGCTGGGCCGCCTGGAGATCCTCAAGGTCCACCAGAAGGGCAAGCCGGTCGCCCCGGACGTCGACCTCGGCGCCGTCGCCCGCCGCACCCCCGGCTTCACCGGAGCGGACCTCTCCAACGTCCTCAACGAGGCGGCGCTCCTCACCGCCCGCGGCGGTCACAAGCTGATCGACAACAAGGCGCTGGACGAGGCGATCGACCGCGTGGTCGCGGGCCCGCAGAAGCGGACCCGCATCATGTCGGACAAGGAGAAGAAGATCACCGCGTACCACGAGGGCGGCCACGCCCTGGTCGCGGCGGCCTCGCCCAACTCCGACCCCGTCCACAAGATCACCATCCTGTCCCGCGGCCGCGCCCTGGGCTACACGATGGTCCTGCCGGACGAGGACAAGTACTCGACCACCCGCAACGAGATGCTCGACCAGCTCGCGTACATGCTGGGCGGTCGCGCGGCCGAGGAACTGGTCTTCCACGACCCGACCACGGGCGCCGCGAACGACATCGAGAAGGCCACCGCCACGGCCCGCGCGATGGTCACCCAGTACGGCATGACCGAGCGGCTCGGCGCCATCAAGTTCGGCGGCGACAACACCGAGCCCTTCCTCGGCCGTGAGATGGCGCACCAGCGCGACTACTCGGAAGAGGTCGCCGCGCTGGTGGACGAAGAGGTCAAGAAGCTCATCGAGACCGCGCACAACGAGGCGTGGGAGATCCTGGTCGAGAACCGCGACGTCCTCGACAACCTGGTCCTCGCCCTCCTGGAGAAGGAGACGCTGGGCAAGGAGGAGATCGCCGAGATCTTCCGCCCCATCGTGAAGCGCCCGGCCCGCCCGGCGTGGACCGGCTCGTCCCGCCGCACCCCCTCCACGCGCCCGCCGGTCCTCTCCCCCAAGGAGCTGGCCCTGACGAACAGCGCGAACGGCTCGTCCACCCAGGTGGAGACCACCAAGGGCATCGACATCGCCCCGGTGGACCCCCCGTCCCCGGAGGACTGACCGCCCGGCGGACCCGGAATGAACGCCGCGCCCTCCCGGGTTCTAGCCTGGGAGGGCGCGGCATTTCGCGCATCGGTTCATACGGAACGAGGCACAGATGACCGACCCGGTGACGCTGGACGGCGAGAGCACGATCGGCGTGTACGACGAGAAGCGCGCCGAGAACGCCGTGCGGGAGCTCCTCCTCGCGGTCGGCGAGAACCCGGACCGCGAGGGTCTGCGGGAGACGCCGGCGCGGGTGGCGCGGGCGTACAAGGAGCTGTTCGCGGGGCTGTGGCAGAAGCCCGAGGACGTGCTGACGACGACGTTCGACCTGGGGCACGACGAGATGGTCCTGGTGAAGGACATCGAACTGACGTCGCAGTGCGAACATCATTTGCTCCCGTTCCACGGCGTAGCTCACATCGGCTACATCCCGGCGGAATCGGGCAAGATCACGGGCCTGTCCAAGCTGGCGCGCCTCGTCGACGTCTTCGCCCGCCGTCCGCAGGTGCAGGAGCGCCTGACGACGCAGATCGCGGACTCCCTCATGGAGATCCTGGAGGCGCGCGGCGCGATCGTCGTCATCGAGGCCGAGCACATGTGCATGTCCCTGCGCGGGGTCCGCAAGCCGGGCGCGAAGACGACGACCTCGGCGGTGCGCGGACAGCTGCGCAACGCCACCACGCGCGCCGAGGCCATGTCCCTGATACTGGCCCGCCGGTAGCGGGAGCCCCGGTGGGGGTCAGGCCGCCGAGGGCCGGTCGTCGTCCTCGTCGTCCGGGAGGCGGCAGACGCGCTCCAGGAAGAGGGCGGCGGCGATGACGCCGAGGCCCGCCAGGACCGCGAGGGCCGCGTAGAGGGCCTGGTCGCGGCGGGCCGGGACGTCGAGGAAGCCGAGGAGGAAGACGCCCGTGCCGCCGTACATGCCGGCGACGAGGGCGACGACCAGGGCGCTGGCCTGGCCGAAGACCACCGCGCGGGCCGCCATCAGGGGCTCGATGCCCTTGGCGCCGGGCCGGCGCTCGCGCTGGGCCCTGAGGCGGGCGCGGATCGAGAGGGCGGTCGCGGTGAGGACGACGGCGATCACGGCGAGGACGACCGGCGCGGCGACCGGCACGCTCGGCAGGGTGCCGACCGAGTCCCAGAGGCGGGCGCCGCCCCAGGAGAGGACGCCTGCCGCCAGGAACAGCCCGGCGAGCACCTTGAGCCGCAGTTGTTTCACCGGGTGTCCTTCGTGTGGTCGCGGTCGGTCTGCCTCCGAGCCTAACGACTATTCGGGCAGTCGGAGTTCCAGGTCGGCACGGAGGGTGACGCCCTCGCGGCCCACGGTGCCGAGGAGGCCGGCGACCGGGCCGCGGCCGGGGAGGTGGGCCTCCGGGTCCACGTCGTGCCAGGGGGCGAGGACGAAGGCGCGCTGGTGGGCGCGGGGGTGCGGGAGGGTGAGGGCGGGGTCGTCGGAGACCACGTCCGCGTACGCGACGATGTCCACGTCGAGGGTGCGCGCGCCCCAGCGTTCCTCGCGGGCGCGGTGGAACGCCTCCTCGACGGCGTGGGCGCGCTCCAGGAGGGAGGAGGGCGGCAGGGTCGTCTTCACGAGGGCGACGGCGTTGAGGTACGGGGGCTGGGAGCCGGGCTCGACGCCCCAGGGCTCCGTCTCGTACACGGGGGAGACGGCCTTGACCCGGAGGCCGGGGGTGTCGGCGAGGGCGTCGAGGGCCCCCTGGAGGTTCTCCAGGCGGTTGCCGAGGTTGCCGCCGAGGGCGATGACGGCGCGGCGGGGGTTGGAGAGGGTGGTGTCGGCGGCGTCGACCGTCTCCACGACGGAGGCCGGCACGGGCTGGACGGTGGGGTCGCTCTGCGTCGCTTTCATCGTCGGCTCCGGGTGATCGTGACGGTGACGTCGTCGAAGGGAACGGTGATGGGCGCGTCCGGCTTGTGGACGACGACCTCCACCTCCTGTACCCCGGTGTGGTCCAGGCATCGCTGGGCGATGCGTTCGGCGAGGGTTTCGATGAGGTCGACGGGCTCGCCCCGGACGATCTCCACGACCTCTTCGGCGACGATCCCGTAGTGCACGGTCTTCGTGAGGTCGTCCTCGGCGGCGGCGGGACGGGTGTCCAGGCCGAGGACCAGGTCCACGATGAAGGTCTGTCCCTCCTCGCGCTCCTTGGGGAAGACGCCGTGGTGGCCCCGGGCCTTGAGGCCGCGCAGCGCGACACGATCCACGCGAATCACTCCTGCTGTCGTAGTTCGGGTGGCCACGCAGCCGGGTGCGGACGGCCGGGTGTCCAGCGTCGAATCTACCCGCGGGGACCGACAGGGGGTGCCCGTGGGGGGCGGGGGGAGGGTGGGGCCGCCGGTCAGAGGGGTGGTCCGGCGTCGTCGGGGGCGGGTTCGCCGGTGTCCGGGCCGGTGGTCTCGGCGAGGACGGGGGAGGCGTGGTGGGACCAGAGGCGCCAGCCGTCGGGGGTGCGGCGGAAGACGTTGGTGGCGACGACGAGCTGGCCGACGAGGGGACCCAGGTCGTCGCCGTCCTCGGCGGGGCCGCCGCTGAGGATGTTCTCGGTACAGGTGACGAGGGCGGTGTCGCCGGCCGGGGAGATCCGGAGGTCGGTGAGGAAGAACTGGATGTACTCGGTGTTCGCCATGATCAGGGCGTAGGAGCGGAGCACTTCGCCGCGGCCGGTGAGGACGGGCCAGCCGGGGTGGACGCAGGTGACGGGGGTGCCGTCGGCGAGCCAGAGGTCGGAGAGGGTCTCGAAGTCGCCGTTCTCGAGTGCTTCGTAGAAGGCGGTGTTGGCGGCTTCGACGGCTGTTTCGTCCGTGCTGGGGGTCATCCGGCTCCTTCGACGGCGCGGGCGACCCGTACGGCGTCGGCGGTGGCGCGGACCTCGTGGACGCGGACGGCCCAGGCGCCCGCGTGGGCGGCGAGGGCGGAGACGGCGGCGGTGGCGGCGTCGCGTTCGCGGGCGGGGGGCGGGGTGGCGCCCCCGTCGGCGAGGACGTGGCCGAGGAACCGTTTCCGCGAGGCGGCGACGAGGAGGGGGCGGCCGAGGGCGCGCAGGGCGGGGAGGCGGGCGACGAGGGCCAGGTCGTGCGGGGCGTGTTTGGCGAAGCCGAGTCCGGGGTCGATCACGACGCGCTCGGGGTCGATGCCGCCGGCGACGACGGCCTCCAGGCGGACGCGGAGTTCGTCGACGACCTCGGCGACGACGTCCCGGTAGACGGCGAGGCGGTTCATGTCCTGGCTGAAGCCGCGCCAGTGCATGACGACGAAGGGGACCTCGGCGGCGGCGACGGCGGGGACCATGGCGGGGTCGGCGAGGCCGCCGCTGACGTCGTTGACGAGGGTGGCGCCCGCTTCGACGGCGCGGGCGGCGACGCGGGCGCGCATGGTGTCGACGGAGACGGTGACGCCTTCGGCGGCGAGGCCGCGGACGACGGGGACGACCCGGCGGAGCTCTTCCTCCTCGTCCACGCGGGTGGCGCCGGGGCGGGTGGACTCGCCGCCGACGTCGACCAGGTCGGCGCCCTGCGCGACGAGGTCGAGGCCGCGTTTGACGGCGGTCGTGGTGTCGAACCAGCGGCCGCCGTCGGAGAAGGAGTCGGGGGTCACGTTGACCACGCCCATGACCGCGCAGCGGTCCCACTCCGGCAGGCCCCGGGCCGTGCCCCGGTCGGTCGTCGTACGCATGGTTCCAGCGTAGGGCCTGCCGGGGCGGGGCTCAGGCGGCGTGGACGCCCCGCTCGGCCGGGGCGGGGGCGAGGTGGGCGCAGGGGCGGGGGGACCGGGCGGGGCGCCGGCGGGCGAAGGGGCGGGGCAGGGAGAGGTTCACGAAGCCTTCGGCCTGCATGGCGGCGAAGCCGATGCGGGGGAGGTCGCGGCTGGTGCGGTAGACGACGAAGCGGGGTTCCCAGCGGGGCTGGAACTTGGCGTTGAACTTGTAGAGCGACTCGATCTGGAACCAGCGGGAGAGGAAGACGAGGAGTCCGCGCCAGAGGCGCAGGACGGGGCCGGCGCCGATCTTCTCGCCGCGGGCGAGGGCGGCGCGGAACATGGCGAAGTTGAGGGAGACGCGTGCGATGCCGAGACCGGGGGACGCCTGGAGGGCGGCGACGATCAGGAGTTCGTTCATGCCGGGGTCGGCGGTGCGGTCGCGGCGCATGAGCTCCAGGGACATGCCGTCGGGGCCCCAGGGGACGAAGTGGATGATCGCCTTGAGGTCGCCGTAGGGGGAGTCCGCGCCGTCGTCGTCCTGCTTGTGGGCGGTCGCTATCACCGCCTCGCCGTCGCCGGGGGCGCCGATGCGGCCGAGGGCCATGGAGAAGCCGCGTTCGGTGTCGGTGCCGCGCCAGGCGGCGGCGGCCTGGCGGACGCGTTCGAGTTCCTCGGGGTCGAGGTCGCGGACCCGGCGGACCCGGGTGGTGTAGCCGTTGCGTTCGATGCGCTTGACCATCTGGCGGACGTTGCGCATGGCCCTGCCGGAGAGGGAGAAGTCCTCGACGTCGACCACCGCCTCGTCGCCGAGTTCGAGGGCGTCGAGGCCGGTCTCGCGGGTCCAGACCTGGCCGCCGGTCTCGGAGCAGCCCATGACGGCGGGGGTCCAGGAGTGGATCTTGGCCTCGTCCATGAACCGTTCGATGGCGCCGGGCCACGCCTCGACGTCGCCGATGGGGTCGCCGCTGGCGAGCATGACGCCGGAGACGACGCGATAGCAGACGGCGGCCTTGCCGCTGGGGGAGAAGATGACGCCCTTGTCGCGGCGGAGGGCGAAGTGGCCGAGGGAGTCGCGGCCGCCGTGCTGGGCGAGGAGGGCGCGCAGCCGCGCCTCGTCGTCGTCGGTGAGGCGGGCGGCGGGGTGCTCGGGGCGGAAGGCCAGGTAGATGGTGGTGAGGGCGGTGAGCATGCCGAGGGCGCCGAGGGAGTAGCCGACGGTCCAGTCGACGCCGTGGGTGTATTCGACGGGGCCCTCGAAGCCGAAGAGTCCGTACAGGACGTGTTCGAGGCGGTCGGTGAGGCTGGGGCTGCCGAGGACGCGGCGCGGATGGGCGCTGACGATGACGAGGCCGAGGGCGAGGGACCCGGCTCCCATGACGACGAAGTTGGCGAGGGCGCGCCAGCGGCTGCGGGGGTCGGGGAGGGCGGCGAACTCGCCGCGGTGGCGCAGCAGGAGGGTGAGGAGCGCGACGGAGAGGAGGGCGCCGAGGACGGAGTGGCGCCAGACGAACTGGGCGGCGGCGCCGAGGGGGAGGAGGACGACGGCGGCGCGCCAGGCGCGGCGCTTGTGCCGCTTGAGGCCGTGGGCGAGGAGCAGGAGGAGGACGCCGACGCTCAGGGAGAGGGCGGCGGAGAGGGGGCCGAGGGTGCCGGGGAGGACTTCGGCGAGGGCGTGGACGCGGCTGACGCGGAAGCGGGGGAAGACGCCGGCGGCGATGTCGATGAGGCCGATGAGGGTGCAGGCCGTGCCGACGAGGGAGGGGACCTTCGCGGGCCGGGGGCCGCGGAGAATCCGGCGTACGCGGGTCGGAACCGATCCTGCTTTGTCCCCATCTACCGTGACAGACATGGCTTCCCGTGCTTCTCGTGGTCCTGCGCGGCGTTTTTCGGTCCCGGTCGGTTCCCGCGGTGGTCTCGGCGGGCCGTCCCGGCCGGTGCGCCTTCTAGGACGGCGCCGCGGGGGGCCGGGTTCATCGGTGTACGGGAAAATATCGGAAAGAAGGCTCGGTCGGCTCATGGGACTCACCAGTACCAAGGTCCTCGTGTTGGCCGTCGTGGTGGCGGTGGCGCTGTTCGTGGCCACGGTGTGGCTGTGGCCGCGGCTGGCGCGCGGTGGGTGGCGCGCGGTCGCGGGGCGGGTGGGACTGCTGTTCGTGACCCAGGTGGCCCTGTTCGCGGCGGTGGGTCTGGCGGCGAACCGGTCGTTCCTCTTCTACGGCTCGTGGGCGGACCTGTTCGGGCAGGAGCAGGAGCCGGGTGTGGTGGTGGACCACGCGGGCGGCTCGAAGGACGTGCGGGTGGTGGGGACGCAGGCGCTGGACGTGCCGGGCGCGGGGCGCCCGGAGGTGGGCGGGCAGATCCAGAAGGTCGTGGTGGCGGGGGAGCGGTCGGGGATCGTCTCGTCGGCGTACGTGTACCTGCCGCCGGAGTACTTCCAGGCGCGGTACGCGAAGCGGACCTTTCCGGCGTCGGTGGTGCTCACGGGGTATCCGGGGACGGCGGAGAACCTGATCAAGGGGCTGAAGTACCCGCGGACGGCGTACCTCCAGGCGAAGGAGGGGCGGATGCAGCCGATGGTCCTGGTCATGCTGCGTCCGACGGTGGCGCCGCCGAGGGACACCGAGTGCCTGGACGTGCCCGGGGGGCCGAGGACGGAGACGTTCTTCGTGGACGATCTGCCGAAGGCGGTCTCGGAGGCGTACCGGGTGGGGACGGAGCCCCGGAACTGGGGGTTCATGGGGAACTCGACGGGCGGGTACTGCGCGCTGAAGTTCGCGTTGCACCGTCCGGACCGGTTCGCGGCGGGGGCGGGCTTCTCGGCGTACTACCGGGCGGCGGAGGACGTGACGACCGGTGACCTCTTCCGGGGGGACGACGGGCTGCGCAAGCGGTCGGACCTGCTGTGGAGCCTGGACCACCTGCCGCAGGGGAGGTCGTCGTTCCTGGTGACGACGTCGCAGCGGGGCGAGGACAACCTGAGGGCGACGAAGGAGTTCATCCGGAAGGTGAAGAGGCCGGCGCGGGTCTCGTCGATCGTTCTGGAGAGCGGCGGCCACAACTTCAACACGTGGAACCGGGAAATTCCGGCGGGGCTGGTGTGGATGGGCCGCCGGCTCAGCGCGACCTGAGGCGCGGGGCGGGGCCCGCCGCCCGCGACCGGCCCGCCGCCCGCGACCGGCCCGGCGCCGGGCCGTGGTGCCGGGGGCCGTCCGCTCCCGCGGGCCGCCGGGCGCCGTTCCGGCCGGCCGGGGGTCCGGCGGCCGGGGGCAGGGGTTCCGCTCACGCGGGTGGGGCCGGGGCCGGTTCCCGCCCCGGGGAGGGGGTGGCCCGGCGCAGGGCGCGGTGGACGCCGGCGGGGGTGAGGACGCCGAGGGGGCGGCCGTCGGCGCCGGTGACCGTGAGGCGGCCGGCGTCGTGCTGGAGGAGCGCGGCCAGCGCCTCCTTGAGGGGGGTGCCGAGGGGGACGGGGGCGGGGGCGCCGTTCTCGCCGCCGGAAGGCCCCTGGGCGGGGTCCCCGGCGGGTACGGGGTCGAGGTCGGCCTCGGTGACCGGGGTGACGGCCAGCCGCTTGAGCCCCCGGTCGCTGCCGACGAAGTCCGCCACGTACGGGGTGGCGGGGGCGCCGAGGACGGTGGCGGGGGCGTCGAACTGTTCGATGCGGCCCTGTCCGTAGACGGCCATGCGGTCGCCCATGCGGACGGCCTCCTCGATGTCGTGGGTGACGAGGAGGACGGTCTTGCGGACGGTGGCCTGGAGGGCGAGGAACTCGTTCTGGAGGCGTTCGCGGACCACGGGGTCGACGGCGCCGAAGGGCTCGTCCATGAGGAGGACGGGCGGGTCGGCGGCGAGGGCGCGGGCGACGCCGACGCGCTGGCGCTGGCCGCCGGAGAGCTGGGCGGGGTAGCGGGGACCGTGGACGGCGGGGTCGAGGCCGACGAGTTCGAGGAGTTCGGCGGCGCGCGCGCGTGCGGCGGACTTCTTCCAGCCGAGGAGGGCGGGGACGGTCGCGGTGTTGTCGAGGACGGTCCGGTGGGGGAAGAGCCCGACCTGCTGGATGACGTAGCCGATCTTGCGGCGCAGGGCGACGGGGTCGACGCCGGCGACGTCCTCGCCGTCGACGAGGACGCGGCCCGAGGTCGGCTCGACGAGCCGGTTCACCATCATCATCGTGGTCGTCTTGCCGCAGCCGGACGGGCCCACCAGGGTGACGAGTTCGCCCTCGGCGACCTCGAAGGAGAGGCCGTCCACGGCGGTGGTGCCGTCGGCGTACCGCTTGGTCACGTGCTCGAACCGGATCATGGTTCCCCATTCTGTCCCCCCGGCACCGGGGGTGTGTGAAGGGCGTGTTGCCGCCTTGTGGCGGTCCCGGGGGATTGTCGGTGCCGGAGGCTAGTGTCGTCCCACGTGTCGCCAGGGGCGCGTGGGGGTAGACGGGATTCCGGGGGGAGGGCCGATGAGCGGGTCGAACTGTCTGGTCACGAACGACTGGATCTGCGGGGAGTACCTCCGCACGCGGAGCGGGGAGCTGACGGAGGCGCTGCTCCAGCACGTGGGGATCACGGTGGCGTCCGTGCTGATCGCGCTCGTCGTCGCGGTGCCGCTCGCGCTGCTCGTCCGGGCCAGACCCCGGTTCGCGGGGCCGGTGCTCGGACTGACCACCCTGCTCTACACGGTGCCGTCGCTCGCGATGTTCTCGCTGCTGCTGCCGTTCTTCGGGCTCTCGGCGGCGCTCGTGGTGACCGGTCTCGTGCTGTACGCCCTGACGATCCTCGTGCGGAACGCGCTGGCGGGGCTCGCCGCGGTGCCGGCCGAGACGCGGGAGGCGGCCCGGGGCATGGGGTACGGCTCGCTGCGGCTGCTCTGGTCGGTCGAACTGCCGCTGGCGCTGCCGGTCCTGATGGCCGGGGTGCGGATGGCGACGGTCTCCACGGTCGCGCTGACGACGATCGGTTCGGTCGTCGGGCGCGGGGGGCTGGGCAATCTGATCGAGGACGCGCTGCCGTCCTTCTTCAAGGCGCAGGTACTCGCCGCGTCGGTGCTGTGCGTGCTGCTCGCCGTCGTCGCCGACCTGCTGCTCCTGGGACTCCAGCGGCTGCTGACGCCGTGGACCCGGGTGCGGGCCGTGCCGGGAGGAGGGTGAGATGGGGGCCGTGACGGACGCCTGGGGCTGGCTCACCACCGGCGCGCACTGGACGGGCGAGGGCGGCATCGGGCAGCGGCTCGCGGAGCACGTGTACGTGAGCGGGGTGTCGCTCCTGATCGCCGGGGCGGTCGCGCTGCCGCTGGGCCTGTGGCTGGGCCACCTGGGGCGGGGCGGGGCGCTCGCGGTGAACGTGTCCAACGCGGGGCGGGCGGTGCCCGTCTTCGCGGTGCTCGCCCTGTTCATGGTGTCGCCCCTGCGGAACGCCGGGTACGTGCCGACCGTGGTGGCCCTGGTGCTGTTCGCGGTGCCCCCGCTGCTCACCAACGCGTACGTGGGGGTGCGGGAGGTGGACCCGGCGGCGGTGCGGGCCGCGCGGGGCATGGGGATGACGGGGGGCCAGCTCTTCCTGCGGGTCGAACTCCCGCTGGCCCGGCCGGTGATCATGACGGGCGTCCGCTCGGCCGCGGTCCAGGTGGTCGCCACGGCGACGGTCGCGGCCATGGTCGGCCAGGGCGGCCTGGGCCGGATCATCACGACGGGGTTCGCCACGTACGACACGGGGCAGGTGGTGGCGGGCGCCGTGCTCGTGGCCCTGCTCGCCCTCCTGGTGGAGGGGGCGCTCGTGGGCGCGAACCGGCTCCTGGCGGGACCGGTGCCGGGTGCGGAGCGCGGAACGGCCCGGCGGCGCGCCCGCCCGCCCCTCGCGGCCCCGGAGAAGCCGGGGGCATGAAGCCCCGGACGGCCGGAGTCCCGGGCGACCGGGGAACCGGGCAGCCGAAGACCTGAAGAACCGAAGACCTGAAGACCTGAAGAACCGAAGCAACCGAAGCAACCGAAGAAGCCGACTGGATGGGTGATCTCGTGAACAGGGTCTCGCGTGTCGCGGGCGCGCTGCTGGGTACGGCGGCGCTGACCGCCGCCCTCGCGGCGTGCGGCGGTGACAGCCTGGAGGACGGCAGGAAGAAGGGCCCGGGGGGTTCCGGCGACGACTCCAAGGGGTCGCTGGTGGTGGGCGCGGCCGCCTTCACGGAGTCCAAGGTCCTCGCCGAGCTGTACGCCCAGGTGCTGCGGGGCGCCGGGTACTCCGTGTCCGTCACCACCGTGAAGAACCGCGAACTGTACGAACCCTCCCTGGAGAGCGGCGAGATCGACGTCGTACCGGAATACGCGGCGACGATCGCGGAATTCCTCAACGCGAAGGCGAACGGGCCGAAGGCGCCCGAGGAGAAGCCGGTCGCCTCGGGCGACGCGAAGGCCACGGTGGAGGCGTTGCGGAAGCTCGCGGAGCCGCGCGGTCTGAAGGTGCTCGCGGTCGGGGAGGCGGTCGACCAGAACGCCTTCGCGGTGTCGAGGGAATTCGCCGACAAGAACGGCCTGAAGACCCTTTCGGATCTCGGTGCCGCCAAGCTGAAGGTGAAGATCGCGGCCGGTGACGAATGCGCGGTGCGCCCCTTCTGCGCGCCCGGTCTGAAGAAGGCGTACGGGATCGACGTGGCCGGGATCGACCCCAAGGGCGTCGGTACCCCGCAGGCCAAGCAGGCCGTCAAGGACGGGGTGGACCAGCTGGTCCTGACGACCACCACGGACGCCACGGTGGAGAGTTACGGCCTGGTCTTCCTCACCGACGACAAGAAGCTCCAGAACGCCGACAACGTGCTGCCCGTGGTCAACGCCCGGGACGCCGGTTCTCCCGCGATAGCCGCCGCCCTCGACGGGGTCACCAAGGTGCTGACCACAGCGGATCTCGCCGAACTCAACCGCAGGGTGGATGCCGAGCGCGCGAAGCCGCAGGATGTCGCCGAGGAGTATCTGACGAAGAAGGGGCTGCTCAAGAAGTAGGCGCCGGAGCGGGGGAGTCGGCCCGAAACGGAACCGGAACGACTGATATCCACTTCCGGTGACGAGAAGTGGCCAAGAGATTGCCGGGCCGACCCCCCACAAGGCGCCTACGCACGGTAAATTTCAGGCCATGCCACGTGGACGCCACCGCCATTCCCCGCCTCTGCACAAGCTGCTGCCGCCCTCCGCGGTCGCCGGCACCGCGGTCGTGTGCGCCGCGGTCGCCTGGCTGCCCGGCGACCTGACGGTCGTACGGCTGCTCGCGGCCGCGTCGGCGGTCGCCGCCGTCACCGGTGCCGTCCTCATGCGCGGCTGGGACCGGAGCGCCGGACTGCGGGTCGCCGAACTCTCCCGGGCGCGCGCAGCCGACCAGTGGAAGGCCGAGGAACGGGTCGCCGAACTGGAGTCCGACCTGGAGGAGGCCCGCGCGCTGCGCGCCCGCCTCGACGCCAAGCTGCGCGCCAAGCGCGTGGAACTCGCCGGACTGCGCGGCGAGCACGCCGACCTGCTCCGCCGGTACGCCACCGCCGAGACCGAGCGGGCCAGCGCCCTGGAGGGCCGCCGCGTCCTCGCCCTGGAGGCCCACGGCTCGTCCGGCACGTCCGGCGGGGGGCCCGGGGCGCTGCCGCCCGGCGGCTCCACGCCCACTCCGGAGACGTTCCGCCGCGCCGCCGGGGCGCTCCGCGACCTCTCCCGCAACGCGGCCGCCCAGCAGGCCCGCCGCACCACCGAGGCGGCCCGCGCCCGTGACCTCGCCGAGCGCGCCGGGGAGACGGAGGAGCAGCGGGGGAAGCACGCGGCGGACGCCGGAACCGGGCAGGGCGTCCGTCCGGCCGCCCTCGCGCTCCCGCCCGTCGGCACCGTCGGCGTGCCCGTCGCGGCCGCGATCGTCCCGTACACGGCCCGCAGGTCCGTCCCGCGCCCCGAGGGGGGCTTCGACTTCTTCGGCACGCAGAAGACGGCGGACGCCATCGAGGCGGTGCGGAACACGGACCTCGCCGACGTCGTGGGCGAGGAGGTGCTGGCCGCGGGTCCCGTGCCCGGCGCCCCGTCCCTCACCCCGGTCGCCGCCCCCGCCGTTCCCCGCAGCCCGGCGCCGCCCCGGACGATCGGCCAGGTCATCGACCTGACCGCGCACGACGAGACGGAACAGCTCGACGTGGCGGAGCTGCGCGGGGCCGTGAACTCGTGACGCACCGCCTCACCGCCTTCCCCGCCGGTGAGGCCGTCCGCCGCCGGGACGAACTCCTCGACCTGTGCGGCCGGGCCTTCGGCGGCGCCCCCTGGCACGAACCGCCGTCCGGCACCGTGCGGACCGTGGAGCGGCTGCTCGGTTCGGCGGTCGGGCGGCCCGACTTCCGGGCCGTCGCCGCGTTCGGGCCCGACGGCGCGCTGCGGGGGTTCGCGGCGGGCTGGACCGACACCCTCCTGACCGGCCGGGAGCCCGCCTTCGAACTCGCCGAACTCGTCGTCGCCCCGGCCCACCAGGGTGCCGGCCTCGGCCGGGCCCTCCACGACGCGCTCCTCACGGGCCTGGCCCCCGGGTCCCGGCTCCTGATGACCCTGGACGTGCCGGAACTGACGAAGCGGTACGAACGCTGGGGCTGGGCCGTCACCGACCGGCGGACGTCCGGCACGCCGGGCCGCGCGTACGCCGTGATGCGCCGCGAGGACTGAGCGGCCGGCCCCGCCCGTCTACTTGTCGATGTCGCCGACGACGAAGAAGAGCGAACCCAGGATCGCCACCATGTCCGCGACCAGTGTCCCCGGCAGCAGCTCGGACAGCACCTGGACGTTGTTGAACGAGGCCGACCGCAGCTTGAGCCGGTAGGGCGTCTTCTCGCCCTTCGACACCAGGTAGTAGCCGTTCACGCCGAGCGGGTTCTCGGTCCACGCGTACGTGTGGCCCTCCGGCGCCTTGAGCACCTTCGGCAGCCGCTGGTTGACCGGACCCGGCGGCAGCTCCTCCATCCGGTCCAGGCAGGCGTCCGCCAGGTCCAGGGAGTTGTGCGTCTGTTCGAGCAGGCACTCGAACCGGGCCAGGCAGTCGCCCTCCCGCCGCACCGCGACCCGCAGGACGTCCCCCAACTCCCCGTACGCGAGGTACGGCTCGTCCCGCCGCAGGTCGAAGTCGACGCCCGAGGCGCGGGCGACGGGCCCCGACACCCCGTAGGAGTGGACCGCCGCCTCCGACAGGACCCCGATCCCGCGCGTACGCCCCCGGAAGATCTCGTTGCCGAGGACGAGCCGGTCGTACACGTCCATCCGCGACCGCACGTCCGCGACGGCCCGCCGCGTCCGCTCCGTCCACCCGGCGGGCAGGTCCTCCTTGAGGCCGCCGACCCGGTTGAACATGTAGTGCATCCGCCCGCCGGACGCCTCCTCCATCACGGCCTGGAGCTCCTCGCGCTCCCGGAAGGCGTGGAAGACGGGGGTGATGCCGCCCAGTTCGAGGGGGTACGAGCCGAGGAACATGAGATGGTTGAGGACCCGGTTCAGCTCGGCGAGGAGCGTACGGGTCCACACCGCGCGCTCCGGGACCTCCATGCCCAGCATCCGCTCGACGGCCATCACCACCCCCAGCTCGCTGGAGAAGGCGGACAGCCAGTCGTGGCGGTTGGCCAGCATGACGATCTGCCGGTAGTCCCGCGCCTCGAAGAGCTTCTCCGCGCCCCGGTGCATGTAGCCGACCACCGGCTCCGCCGACCGGACCACCTCGCCGTCGAGGACCAGCCGGAGCCGGAGCACACCGTGGGTCGAGGGGTGCTGCGGCCCGATGTTCAGCACCATGTCGGTGCTCTCCGCCGCGCCGCCGATTCCGACCGTCGTCTCCGTCATGCGGCCAGTATCCCCCGCACGGGAAACCCCCTACGGCCCGTCCGCCCCCCGCACCCGCCGGGTCAGCCAGAGGAAGTCCCCGAGGCCGCCGCGGGCGGTCAGCTCGGCCGCCGCGCCGGCGGAGGCGAGGGCCCTGAGGTACCCGGCGGGGTCGGACGAGGCGAGCGCGAGGGGCGGCCGTTCCCCGGACACCCCGAGCCGCCGCAGCGCCTCGCGCTGGGTGACCAGCTCCACGTCCTCCCCGGCGGCCCCGCCGCAGGCGGCCGCGCACGCGTCGAGGGCCACGTGGGACGTCAGGTCGCAGGAGCCGTCCGGGACCGGGGGCACCTCGCGGCCCGCGCGGAAGCCGGTCAGGGAGCCGAAGGGCGGCCGGGCGCCCCGGAGGTGCGCGTAGTCCACGGCCACCGCGCGGCCCTCCGCGAGCGAGGCCACCGCCGCCGCCCAGGCGTCGTCCCGGGGCCGCCCGATCTCGGCCCTGGCCCCGGGCTCCCGCAGGGGCCACCAGCGCTCCAGCCACTCCGCGTCCGGGCCGGAGACGGGCGCGCCGGGCCGTTCCGTGCCGTCCGGGCGGACCTCCACGTACCGGACCGTGCCCGCCGCGTCCGCCTCGGCGACGTCCACCGGCACGTTGTCGAGCCACTCGTTCGCGAGGAGCAGCCCGCGCGTCCCGCGCGGCAGCCGGTCCGTCCACTCCACCCGGGGGTCGAGCCCGGGCGGGCGGGCGGCGCGCTCGACCGCGTGCGCCCGCACCGAGAGGCCGCTCCCGGCGACCGCCGCGAGCACCGCCGTGAGCAGCTCCCCGCGCCCCGCGCCCACGTCCACCAGGTCCACCCGGTCCGTCCCCAGCTCCCCGGCGACCTCGCCCAGGAGCCGGGCCACCGCCGCCGCGAAGAGCGGGGAGGCGTGCACCGAGGTCCGGAAGTGCCCCGCGGGCCCCTCGGGACGCCGATAGAACCCCCCGGGGCCGTACAGCGCCCGCTCCGTGGCCTCCCGCCACCCCCGCCACCGACACGTCTCATCCGTCACACGCCCCAGTCTCCACCTCCGGGACTAGGGGCCCGGAGCGGAGGATCGACCCCACGGTTGATCCCCCGCCCGCCTCCTTTGCCTACTCTGGGTGACGTGCAGCGCCTCTACGACTTCCTCCGCAGACACCCGACGGGCGTCGACGGCTTCTGGGCCCTCGTCCTCCTCGGGTTCTCCCTGCTGTGGGTGGGGTCGACCTACCCGGCGACCGACCGCCCCGTGCTGTACGGGACCGTCGCCGCGCTCCTCTCCCTGGTCGTGGCCCTGCGCCGGCGGGCCCCCGAGAAGATGCTGCTGCTCACCGTCGCGATCGGCCTCGTCCAGCTCGCCCTCGGCCTGATCCCGTTCGTGGCGGACTTCGCCATGCTCGTGATCATCCACACGGTCGCGGCGCACGCCGGGCCGCGCTGGGCGTCCCGCCTCGCCCTCGCGGGCGGGCTGGGCGCCTCTCCCCTCTCCCAGCTGCGCTGGCCGTCCACGGAGTTCAGCTCGTGGATCGTCCGGATCTTCTTCACGGTCATCATGGCCGTCCCGTTCGTCCTCGCCTGGGTCCTCGGCGACTCGCTGCGCACCCGCCGCGCGTACTTCGCGCAGCTGGAGGAGCGGGCCTTCCGCCTGGAGCAGGAGCGCGAGGCCCAGGCGAAGGTCGCGGTCGCCGCCGAGCGGGCCAGGATCGCCCGCGAGCTGCACGACGTCGTCGCGCACAACGTGTCGGTGATGGTGGTCCAGGCCGACGGCGCCGCCTACGTCATGGACACCTCCCCGGAGACCGCGAAGCAGGCCCTGGAGACCATCTCCGGCACGGGCCGGCAGGCGCTCGCCGAGATGCGCAGGCTCCTCGGCATCCTGCGCACCGGGGAGCACGAGGAGGCCGGGGAGTACGTGCCGCAGCCCGACGTGCGGCAGATCGAGGACCTGGTCGAGCAGGTCCGCGGCGCCGGCCTCACCGTCGACTTCGCGATCGAGGGGAGCCCGCGCCCGCTGCCCAGCGGCGTCGAGCTCACCGCGTACCGGATCGTGCAGGAAGCCCTCACCAACACCCGCAAGCACGGAGGCCCCGACGCGGGCGCCAGTGTCCGGCTGGTCTACTTCGACGACGGCCTCGGCCTGCTCGTCGAGGACGACGGCCGGGGGGCGCCCCAGGGGATGTACGAGGACGGGGGCGCCGACGGACGGGGCCACGGCCTGATCGGCATGCGGGAACGGATCGGCATGGTCGGCGGCACCCTGGACGCGGGACCGCGCCCCGGCGGAGGCTTCCGGATCAGCGCCCTGCTCCCCCTCAAGCCCGCCCACTGACGACCCCCGAACCCCGAGGAACCGCCCTTATGCCCTCCATCCGCGTGATGCTCGTCGACGACCAGGCGCTGCTGCGCACCGGCTTCCGCATGGTGCTCGCCGCCCAGCCGGACATGGAGGTGGTGGCCGAGGCGGGCGACGGGGTCGAGGCCCTCGAAGTGCTGCGGTCCACGGCGGTCGACGTCGTCCTGATGGACGTGCGCATGCCGAAGCTGGACGGGGTGGAGGCGACGCGGCGGATCTGCGCCGCCCCCGGCGCCCCGAAGGTGCTGATCCTGACCACCTTCGACCTCGACGAGTACGCCTTCTCCGGCCTGAAGGCGGGGGCGAGCGGCTTCCTGCTGAAGGACGTGCCGCCGGGGGAGCTGCTCGGCGCGATCCGCTCGGTGCACAGCGGGGACGCCGTGGTGGCGCCCTCGACCACCCGCCGGCTCCTGGACCGCTTCTCGCCCCTGCTGCCGTCGTCGGGCAGGGAGCCCGAGCACACCGGACTGGCGCGCCTGACGGACCGGGAGCGCGAGGTGATGATGCTGGTCGCGCAGGGCCTGTCGAACGGCGAGATCGCCGCCCGGCTCGTCCTCTCCGAGGCGACGGTGAAGACGCACGTGGGCCGCATCCTGACCAAGCTGGGCCTGCGCGACCGCGTCCAGGTCGTGGTCCTCGCGTACGAGTCGGGCCTGGTCAGGGCGGGCGGCGGGGGCGCGGTCTGACGCCCCCTCAGCGCCCGACGCGCCCGACGCGCGAGAGGAAGTCCCGTACCGCCTCCCGCACCTCGGCCGCCGTCCACTCCAGGCCGGGGCCCGCCACCGTCAGCTCCGTCACGGCCACCCCCGGCGGACCGCCCGCGCCCGGGGCGGACCAGCGGCGGAAGAGGGCGGTGCCGGTGGCCTCGGTCTGGGCGAGGGCCGCCGCCGTCAGGTCGTCGGGGGCGTACGGGAGCCAGACCTGGAACTGGTGGGTGTGCGGGACCTCCGGGTGGACGCGGAACCAGCCCGTGCCCGCCTCCGCGAGCGCCTCCCGGACCGCGCCGGCCACCACGCGCGCGTGGGCCGCGTACGCGGGCAGCCGGGGCAGTTCGACGTCCAGGCCCCGCAGCGCGGAGAGCGCCGCCGGGTACTGCTGGAAGACCTGGCCGCCGTACCGGTGCCGCCACACCCGGGCCTCCTCCATGACGTCCCCGGGCCCGGCGAGCGCGGCCCCCGACAGACCGCCGAGGGACTTGTAGAACGACACGTACACGCTGTCGGCGAGCCCCGCGATCTCCGCGAGCCCCCGGCCGAAGCGGGCCGTGCACTCCCACAGCCGGGCGCCGTCGAAGTGGACCACCGCGTCCCGTTCCCGGGCCGCCTCCACCACCTCGGTCAGCTCCTCCCAGGTGGGCAGCACGAAGCCGGCGTCCCGCAGCGGCAGCTCCAGCATCAGCGTCCCGAACGGCTCCGGGTGGTCCCGGACCTCCCCGGCCGTGGGCAGCCGGGGCGCGTCGGTGGGGTGGACGGTGCGCAGCCCGGAGACGGCCGCGAGCGCCCCGCCCTCGTGGACCTCCGGGTGGGCGAGCGGGTGGAGGGCGACGACCGGGCTGCCGGTGCGCCCGGCCCAGCAGCGCAGCGCCACCTGCTGGGCCATGGTGCCGGTCGGGAAGAAGACGGCGTCGGGGAGGCCCAGCTCCTCGGCGACCCGCCGCTCCACCGTCTCCACCAGGGCGTCCCCGTACGTGTCGGGGAGGGCCCCGCCGTGGCCGGACTCCTCCGCCCAGTCGGCCAGCTCGCGCAGCCGCTCCCCGACCGTGCCGTCCGCGGGGGAGCGCCACAGCGTGCGCCGGGCTCCGCCCCAGACCCTCGCCCGGTGCAGCCGGGCCGCCTGCTCGTCCACAGGTTCCACAGGTTCCGGTTCCGCGGGAGCCGGGGCGTCCCCGGTCCGGCCGATGTCCACAGTTCCCCCGGTCCCCTCGGCGTCCCCGGCGTCCCCGGCCCCCGGGGCGTCCACGGTCACGGTCTTCGCGGCCCCGGGGGTGTTCACGGGGTCACCGGCTTCCACAGGATTCATGAGCCGATCATCACACCGCCGTCCCCACCCTGTGGACGGCCACGGAGGGGCGCGTACCGCTGGCGTAGCATGACCAGAAATCGTCCGGTACCCGCCGAGGACTGGAACGGAAGGCCGTCCCCACCGTGAACGCACCAGCAGCGCCAGAGCCCCGGGCCGAGGACCGACCCGCCCGGCTCACCGTCGGAGTCGTCGGCGCCGGCCGGGTGGGCCCCGCCCTCGCCGCCGCCCTCCGGCTCGCGGGACACCGTCCCGTCGCCGTCTCCGCCGTCTCCGACGCCTCCCGGCGCCGTGCCGCCGCACTCCTGCCGGACGTCCCGGTCGTGGAGCCCGCCCGCGTCCTCGCCCTCGCCGACCTGGTCCTGCTGACCGTGCCGGACGACGCCCTGCCCGGCCTCGTCGAAGGGCTCGCGGACACCGGGGCCGTACGACCGGGGCAGCTGATCGCGCACACCTCGGGGCGGTACGGGACGCGGGTCCTCGACCCCGCCCTCCGGGCCGGCGCCCTGCCGCTCGCCCTGCACCCCGCCATGACCTTCACCGGCACCCCCGTGGACATCCAGCGGCTCGCCGGCTGCTCCTTCGGCGTGACCGCGCCCGAGGAGCTGCGGCTCGCCGCCGAGGCCCTGGTGATCGAGATGGGCGGCGAGCCCGAGTGGATCGCCGAGGAGGCCCGCCCGCTCTACCACGCGGCCCTCGCCCTGGGCGCGAACCACCTGGTCACCCTGGTGGCCCAGTCGATGGAGCTGCTCCACAAGGCCGGGGTCACCGCTCCCGACCGGATGCTCGGCCCCCTCCTGGGCGCCGCCCTGGACAACGCCCTGCGGTCCGGCGACGCGGCCCTCACCGGGCCCGTCGCGCGCGGTGACGCCGGTACGGTCGCCGCCCACGTCGCCGAACTGCGCGCGCACGCCCCCGGCACCGTCGCCGGCTACCTGGCGATGGCCCGGGCGACCGCCGACCGGGCGCTGGCGCACGGCCTGCTCAAGCCCGAGCCCGCCGAAGCCCTGCTGGAGGTGCTCGCCGACGGCTCGGCGGGCGCGGCCGGCACCACCGGGTCCGCCGACGGGCCGCGAGGAGACGACCGATGAACCCGCCCGTCCGCGACCGCGCCGCCGACCGGCCCGACGACGACCGCGCCGCCGCCGGCCGGTCCGTCCGCCACGCGCCGGCCGCGCTGGTCCCCACGGCCGGGGAGCTGCGCGCCGCCGCCGCCCGCCACGGCGTCCCCGGCCGCAACGCCGTGGTCATGACCATGGGCGCGCTCCACGAGGGCCACGCCACCCTGATCCGCGCCGCACGCGCGCGCGTGGGCAGCGAGGGCTTCGTCGTCGTCACCGTCTTCGTCAACCCGCTCCAGTTCGGCGCGGGCGAGGACCTCGACCGCTACCCGCGCACCCTCGACGCCGACCTGGAGCTGGCCTTCGGCGCGGGCGCGAGCGTCGTCTTCGCGCCCTCCGCCGAGGAGGTCTACCCGGGCGGCGAGCCCCAGGTCCGGATCACCGCCGGCCCCATGGGCGAACGCCTCGAAGGCGCCTCCCGGCCCGGCCACTTCGACGGCATGCTGACCGTCGTCGCCAAGCTCCTCCACCTCACCGGCCCCGACCTGGCCCTCTTCGGCCAGAAGGACGCCCAGCAGCTGGCCTTGATCCGGCGCATGGTCCGCGACCTGAACTTCCCGGTCGAGATCGTCGGCGTCGAGACCGTCCGCGAGGACGACGGCCTGGCCCTCTCCAGCCGCAACCGCTACCTGTCGGCCGGGGAGCGCCGTACGGCCCTCGCGCTGTCCCGCGCGCTGTTCGCCGGCCGGCAGCGGCTCGCCGCCCAGGAGGCGCTGCGCGCGCGGGCCACCGCCCTGCCCGGCGTACGGGACCGGGCCGAAGCGCTCTCCCGGCTCGGCGAGGCGCGGGCCGCCGCCGACGCCCACGCGGTCGCGCAGGCCGCCGAGGGCGGCGGCGCCGAAGCCGTGCGCGCCGCGGCCCGCGCCGTCCTGGACGAGGCGGCGGCGGCCGAACCGCCGCTCGTCCTCGACTACCTGGCCCTGGTCGACCCGGCCGACTTCACCGAGGTCGAGGACGGCCACACCGGGGAGGCGGTCCTCGCCGTCGCCGCGCGCGTGGGAAGCACGCGGCTCATCGACAACGTCCCCCTCGTCCTCGGAGCCGCCACGTGACCGGAACCCGGCTGCACGCCCCCGAACCGGGCTGGTCCCTCGACGCCGACGTCGTCGTGGTCGGCTCCGGCGTCGCCGGCCTCACCGCCGCCCTGCGCTGCACCGCCGCCGGACTCCGCACGGTCGTGGTCACCAAGGCGTCCCTCGACGACGGCTCCACCCGCTGGGCCCAGGGCGGCATCGCCGCCGCGCTCGGCGAGGGCGACACCCCCGAGCAGCACCTGGACGACACCCTCGTGGCCGGTGCCGGGCTCTGCGACGAGCGGGCCGTGCGGACCCTGGTCACGGAGGGCCCCGGCGCCGTCCGCCGGCTGATCGAGACCGGCGCCCACTTCGACACCACCTCCGGCGGCGAGCTCTCGCTGACCCGCGAGGGCGGCCACCACCGGCGCCGGATCGCCCACGCGGGCGGCGACGCGACCGGCGCCGAGATCTCCCGCGCGCTGGTCGGGGCGATACGCGACCGGGGCGTGCGCACCGTCGAGCACGCCCTCGTCCTGGACCTCCTCACGGACGACGGGGGCCGGACGGCCGGGGTGACCCTGCACGTCATGGGCGAGGGGCAGCACGACGGCGTCGGCGCCGTCCACGCCCCCGCGGTGGTCCTCGCCACCGGCGGCATGGGCCAGATCTTCTCCGCGACCACCAACCCGCCGGTCTCGACCGGCGACGGCGTCGCGCTCGCGCTGCGCGCCGGGGCCGAGGTCTCCGACCTGGAGTTCGTCCAGTTCCACCCGACCGTGCTCTTCCTGGGGACGGACGCCGAGGGGCAGCAGCCGCTGGTCTCCGAGGCGGTGCGGGGCGAGGGCGCCCACCTGGTCGACGCCGACGGGGTCCGCTTCATGCGGGGACAGCACGAGCTGGCCGAGCTGGCGCCCCGGGACGTCGTCGCCAAGGCGATCACCCGCCGGATGCGGGAGCGGGGCGCCGACCACATGTACCTCGACGCCCGCCACTTCGGGGCCGCGATGTGGGAGCGGCGCTTCCCGACGATCCTGGCGGCCTGCCGCGCCCACGGCATCGACCCGGTGACCGAGCCGGTCCCGGTGGCCCCCGCCGCCCACTACGCCTCCGGCGGCGTCCGCACGGACCTGTACGGCCGGACCACCGTCCCCGGCCTGTACGCGTGCGGGGAGGTCGCCTGCACGGGCGTCCACGGCGCCAACCGGCTCGCCTCGAACTCCCTCCTGGAGGGCCTGGTCTTCGCCGAGCGGATCGCGGAGGACATCGCCGCGAACGGCCCGCACCGCGAGGGGACGCCGGTTCCGGCCGCCCCGGCGCGGACGGTGCCGGTGCCCGACCCCGCGCTGCGCCCCGTACTCCAGCGGATCATGAGCGCGGACGCGGGCGTGCTGCGTTCCGGGGAGAGCCTGCGCAGGGCGGCCGGGGCCCTGGAGTCCCTGGGCGCGGACACCGCCGCGGGCCACCCGGGCAAGAGCGCCGAGCCCTGCACCGAGGCGTGGGAGGCGGCCAACCTCCTGGAGGTCTCCGGCGCCCTGGTGGCGGCGGCCCTCGTCCGCGAGGAGACCCGCGGCTGCCACTGGCGCGAGGACCGGCCCGCACGCGACGACGACGCGTGGCGGCGCCACCTGGTCGTGCGCCGCGCCCCCGGCGGCACGCTCGCCGTCCGTCCCACCGCCACCGCGGACCTTCCCCCCGTCACCGCCCGAACAGCCGAGGAGTCGCAGTCGTGAGCACGCCCGAGGAAGCCCGTCCCGAGCCCGTGGACGTCCCTCTCATCCAGATCAGCGCCTCCCCGGCCGCCGGGGAGACCGGCGGCTGCGGCGACGGCTGCGGCTGCGGCGGCGGCGAGGAGTTCGAGTGCGGGCTCGACCCGGCGCTCGCCGCGCTGCTCGCGGAGGCCGGCCTCGACCCGGTCCAGGTCGAGGACGTCGCCCACCTGGCGATCGCCGAGGACCTGGACGGCGGGGTGGACGTGACGACCGTGGCGACCGTTCCCGAGGAGGCCGTCGCCACCGCCGACTTCACCGCCCGCGAGGCGGGTGTGGTGGCCGGTCTGCGGGTCGCGGAGGCGGTCCTGTCGATCGTCTGCACCGACGAGTTCGAGGTCGAGCGGCACGTCGAGGACGGCGAGCGCGTCGAGGCCGGGACCGTGCTCCTGAGCGTCACCGCCCGCACCCGCGACCTGCTCACCGGCGAGCGCAGCGCCCTCAACGTCCTGTGCCGCCTCTCCGGCATCGCCACCGCCACGCGCGCGTGGGCCGACGCCCTGGAGGGCACGCGGGCGAAGGTCCGCGACACCCGCAAGACGACGCCGGGCCTGCGCGCCCTGGAGAAGTACGCGGTCCGCTGCGGCGGCGGCGTCAACCACCGCATGTCGCTCTCCGACGCGGCCCTGGTGAAGGACAACCACGTGGTGGCGGCCGGCGGCGTGGCCGAGGCGTTCAAGGCCGTGCGCGAGCTGTTCCCCGAGGTGCCGATCGAGGTCGAGGTGGACACGATGCACCAGGTCCGCGAGGTCCTGGACGCCGGCGCCGACCTGATCCTGCTCGACAACTTCACCCCGGACGAGACCGCGGAGGCCGTCGCGCTCGTCGCGGGCCGCGCCGTCCTGGAGTCCTCGGGCCGCCTGACCCTGGAGAACGCGGCGGCGTACGCGGCGACGGGCGTCGACTACCTGGCGGTCGGCGGCCTCACCCACTCCTCCCCGATCCTCGACATCGGCCTCGACCTGCGCGAGGTGCGGGCCTGATGCTGCTCACCATCGACGTCGGCAACACGCACACGGTCCTCGGCCTCTTCGACGGGGACGAGATCGTCGAGCACTGGCGGATCTCCACGGACCCGCGCAGGACCGCCGACGAGATGGCGGTCCTGCTCCAGGGCCTCATGGGCATGCACCCGCTGCTCGGCGTCGAGCTGGGCGACGGCATCGAGGGCATCGCCATCTGCGCGACGGTCCCCTCGGTCCTGCACGAGCTGCGCGAGGTCACCCGCCGGTACTACGGCGACGTGCCGGCGGTCCTGGTGGAGCCGGGCGTCAGGACGGGCGTCCCGATCATCACCGACAACCCGAAGGAGGTCGGCGCGGACCGCGTCGTCAACGCGGCCGCGGCGGTCGAGCTGTACGGCGGCCCGGCGATCGTCGTGGACTTCGGCACGGCGACGACGTACGACGCGGTCACCGCGCGCGGGGAGTACGCGGGCGGGGCGATCGCGCCGGGCATCGAGATCTCCGTGGAGGCGCTGGGCGTGCGCGGGGCGATGCTCCGCAAGATCGAGCTGGCCCGTCCGCGCAACGTGATCGGCAAGAACACGGTCGAGGCGATGCAGTCCGGCATCATCTACGGCTACGCGGGCCAGGTCGACGGCGTGGTGTCCCGGATGAAGCGGGAGCTCGTCGGCCCGGACGGCGACCCCTCCGACGTGACGGTGATCGCGACGGGCGGTCTGGCCCCGATGGTCCTCGGCGAGTCGCGGGAGATCGACGAGCACGAGCCCTGGCTGACCCTGATCGGCCTGCGCCTGGTGTACGAGCGGAACGCCTCGCGGATGTGAGGCGCGGCCCCGCCGCGCCGGCCGCCCCCGGTGGCCCGCGCGCCGGGGCCGGGTGCGTGACGGGCCCGGGTGCGCGAAGGCCCGGGTGCGTGACGGGCCCGGATGCGTGACGGGCGGGCCGCGGGGGACGCCGCCGTCCGCGCCTCCGGGCGTCCGGCCGACGGCGCGCCGAAACGAGCGCTAAGCGGAAATTGTCCGATTAGCGCGTATCGTCGGCCCATGCCCACGCCATACGGATCTCGCGGCGGCATGGCCTTCGGCGCGGACGAGCTGCGCGTGCTCCGCCGCGCCCTCGCCGCCGCCCTCGGCCCCGCCCCCCTCCAGGACCAGGACGTCCAGGACTGTCTGCGCCTGACCGCATCCCTGGACGAGGCGGTACGCGAGGCCGATCGGCTGCGCGCCTTCCTCCTCGCCGACCTGACCCGCTACCGCGAGGCGCTGCCCGGCTCCCTCGGCGGCTACCTGGGGCTCCTTCGGGAGGCCCTGGCCGCCGGGTACGACCCCGGCGCCGACGACCTCGCCGCCCTGCGCGCGCTGCGCGGCAACCCGGCCGCCGCCGCACTCCTGTCCCGCTGCCAGGGCCTCGCCGAGCGTTCCGTGCGCGCGCGCCTGGCCCGGGTCACCCAGGCCACCGCCTCCGCCGCCCGCGCCCCCCGGACCCGGCTGCTCGCCCTCCCCGGCGGGCGCGCGGCGGGCGACGGGCCCCGCCCCGCGCCGCCCGCCCCGGAGGAGCGGCCGGTGCCCAAGCCCTCCGAGGTGTTCCCGCCGCGCCGACGGCCCGTTCCGCCGCCCCCGCCCGAGGAGCGGGCCGCCGGATAGCTACCCTGGTCGTCATGGACTACGTATCCGCGCTCCTGCCCCCCGTCGTGATGGCCGCGTTCTTCATCGGCCTCGTCGTCACGATCGTCAAGAGCCAGGGCGGCCCGAACAAGGCCAAGGAGGACGCCGTCGTGGACGCCGCCCTCGCCCGCGCCGAGGCCGCCCGCCGGCCGGAGGGCTCCACCGCCTCCTGATCCCGGGGGTTCCGGAACACCGGGGACGCACGGCCTTTCGAGGCCGTGCGTCCTTTTTGTTCGCCCTGGTGTCGTCAATCGACCCTTTTTGGCGTTTTGCGCATTAGGGTGGCGCTGTGCCCCGTCCCTTGGGAGAGCTCGAAGACGCCGTCATGACGCGCGTATGGCAATGGAACCGTCCGGTGACCGTCCGGGAAGTTCTGGAGGACCTCCAGCGGGAACGTTCCATCGCCTACACCACCGTCATGACCGTCATGGACAATCTCCACCAGAAGGGCTGGGTCCGCAGAGAGGTCGAAGGCCGCGCCTATCGGTATACGGCGGTCTCCACCCGGGCCGCCTACGCGGCCGCACTGATGAACGAGGCGTGGTCCCGGAGCGACAATCCGGCTGCCGCCCTCGTCGCCTTCTTCGGGATGATGTCGCAGGAGCAGCGCGAGGCGCTCGACGACGCCATTCGGATCGTCCGGCGCGACACTCCGCAGACCGCCCCGCCCGCGGAGGGCGACGACGGAACCGGGACCCGGGAGCGATAACGTCCCCCCATGTCGCCGTCCGCCTCTCCGGCCCCCTCCGAAGCCGTCACCGTGCGCAGGGCCCGCACCACCGATGTCACCGCCGTCCGCCGGCTCGTCGATCCTTTCGTCCGGCGCGGCATCCTGCTCGACAAGGCGACCGTGACGCTTTACGAGTCCATCCAGGAGTTCTGGGTCGCGGAACGCGACGAGGACGGCGTCGTCGTCGGCTGCGGGGCGCTCCACGTGATGTGGGAAGACCTCGCCGAAGTGCGCACTCTCGCCGTCGATCCCACGTTCAGGGGAGCCGGCGTGGGGCATCAGGTGCTCGACAAGTTGTTGCACACCGCCCGGTGGCTCGGGGTGCGGCGGGTATTCTGCCTGACCTTCGAAGTCGACTTCTTCGCGAAGCACGGCTTCGTCGAGATCGGTGAGACGCCGGTCGACGGGGATGTGTACAGCGAGCTTCTGCGTTCCTATGACGAGGGAGTCGCGGAGTTCCTCGGTCTCGAACGAGTGAAGCCGAACACCTTGGGCAACAGTCGGATGCTTCTGCACCTGTGACGGGGAACCGGCCCGAACGCCGCCCGAACCCTATGTCCGAAACGCGCACGTTTCCCGCGTCCCCGGGCTTCTGAACCCCTCCCGGGGGTTTGTGTTTTGCAGGGAAAAGCGGTTTCCTTTCCGCGTACTGCATTTTCGATGAAAGGAAAGCCGGTGGCACAGAAGGTTCAGGTCCTTCTTGTCGACGACCTCGACGGCGTCGAGGCGGACGAGACCGTGACGTTCGCGCTGGACGGCAAGAGCTACGAGATCGACCTCACCACCGCCAACGCGGAAAAGCTCCGTGGTCTTCTCGAGCCCTACACCAAGAGCGGCCGGCGCACCGGTGGCCGCGCCGCCGCCCCCCGGGGCAAGGGCCGGGTCGCCGCCGGCGGCAACGCCGACACCGCGAAGATCCGCGCGTGGGCCAAGGAGAACGGCTACGAGGTGAACGACCGCGGCCGCGTTCCGGCGAAGGTCAAGGCCGCCTACGAGGACGCGAACCGCTGAGGCGGCAGCTGCTGAGCCGCCGGCCCCCGGGCCCGGGCACTCAGCAGCCGCACCCGGTGGCACTCGGCCGCGGCCGCGGCCACGAGCCGTGCCAGGCAGGGGGCGTCCGCACCGTCCCGCGGCGCGGCCCGCAGGGCGGGGAGCGAGGCGGCGGCCCCGCGCCCCGGCACGGGCGGCCGCAGCCACACGGCGGCGCCCGGCGCGCCGGAGTCGCCCCGCCCCGGCGGGAGGGGCGCGGTCATCCGGCCACCGGCGCCGAGGGCGGTGAGGTCCAGCGCGATCCCGCCCCACTCCAGCCAGTCGAGCAGCCCCGGCAGCTCCTCCGCGCCCCCCTCGGCCACGAGCAGCGCCATCCGGTGCCCCGCCAGGGCCACCGGCCCGGTCGCCCCGCCCAGCCGCCGCAGGACGCCGCGGCCGGCGTCGGCGGGCAGCTCCAGGACGTCGAAGCACACCCCCGTGACCAGTTCCAGCGGCGGGCCCGCCACCGTCGTCCAGCCGAGTGCGTCCTCGTACCACCGCGCCGGACCGGCGTCGGGCGGCACACGGGGGGACGGGACGGCGGGGACCATGCCCGGGGAACTCCTCCGGGCGCGTCTTGGTTACGCACCCGGAGACGATGACGACGACGACAACGACGCCGCCGCTCCGTGACGCACCGTCCGCCTCCGGGCGCGTGCCGTGTCCGGGATGAGGCGTACGTGTGCATTCGAGCACGCAAGGGTGTTCGCTGGTAGCGGAGGGAACCGGGGTTCCCCGCATGGAGTGTCCGTACTTACGGGTAAGACATTCCTAGTGGAGAGGGGTGGCCCCGCGGACCCGGGCGTCTCGCGTTCGCCATCGGCGTACTGAAGGCGCGGCTTACTACTTGGCCTGCGGGAACATCGTCTCGCACCATCGGGTTGGAGCATTTGTCGGCTGTTCGGCAGCAGGTCTCCCCGCGAAGAGGGGGGTGATCCGGACGGATGTCGGCAGTTGGAATGAGCGGTCCCCGCTCGCGGGACTAAGCTGCGGAAGGACAGGGAGGGGATCGACCCCTAACTGACTGACCGCTCTGAGGAGCGATTAACGATGTTCGAGAGGTTCACCGACCGCGCGCGGCGGGTTGTCGTCCTGGCTCAGGAAGAAGCCCGGATGCTCAACCACAACTACATCGGCACCGAGCACATCCTTCTGGGCCTTATCCACGAGGGTGAGGGTGTCGCCGCTAAGGCCCTGGAGAGCCTCGGGATTTCGCTCGAGGCGGTCCGCCAGCAGGTGGAGGAGATCATCGGGCAGGGCCAGCAGGCCCCGTCCGGGCACATCCCCTTCACCCCTCGTGCCAAGAAGGTCCTGGAGCTGTCGCTCCGCGAGGCCCTCCAGCTCGGCCACAACTACATCGGCACCGAGCACATCCTGCTCGGCCTGATCCGCGAGGGCGAGGGCGTCGCCGCCCAGGTCCTCGTGAAGCTGGGCGCCGACCTCAACCGGGTCCGGCAGCAGGTCATCCAGCTGCTCTCCGGCTACCAGAGCGGCAAGGAAGCCGCCACGGCCGGCGGCCCCGCCGAGGGCACGCCCTCGACGTCCCTGGTCCTCGACCAGTTCGGCCGCAACCTCACCCAGGCGGCCCGCGAATCCAAGCTCGACCCGGTCATCGGGCGCGAGAAGGAGATCGAGCGGGTCATGCAGGTGCTGTCCCGCCGTACCAAGAACAACCCGGTCCTCATCGGCGAGCCCGGCGTCGGCAAGACCGCCGTCGTCGAGGGCCTGGCCCAGGCCATCGTCAAGGGCGAGGTGCCCGAGACCCTCAAGGACAAGCACCTCTACACCCTGGACCTCGGCGCCCTGGTCGCCGGCTCCCGCTACCGCGGTGACTTCGAGGAGCGCCTGAAGAAGGTCCTCAAGGAGATCCGCACCCGCGGCGACATCATCCTGTTCATCGACGAGCTCCACACTCTCGTGGGTGCGGGTGCCGCCGAGGGCGCGATCGACGCCGCCAGCATCCTCAAGCCGATGCTGGCCCGCGGTGAGCTCCAGACCATCGGTGCCACCACGCTCGACGAGTACCGGAAGTACCTGGAGAAGGACGCGGCCCTCGAGCGCCGCTTCCAGCCCATCCAGGTCGCCGAGCCGTCGCTGCCGCACACCATCGAGATCCTCAAGGGCCTGCGCGACCGGTACGAGGCCCACCACCGGGTCTCCATCACCGACGAGGCCCTCGTCCAGGCCGCGACCCTGGCCGACCGGTACATCTCGGACCGCTTCCTGCCGGACAAGGCGATCGACCTGATCGACGAGGCCGGTTCCCGGATGCGCATCCGCCGGATGACCGCGCCGCCGGACCTCCGCGAGTTCGACGAGAAGATCGCCGACGTCCGCCGGGACAAGGAGTCCGCGATCGACTCGCAGGACTTCGAGAAGGCCGCCTCCCTGCGCGACAAGGAGAAGCAGCTCCTCGCCGCGAAGACCAAGCGGGAGAAGGAGTGGAAGGCCGGCGACATGGACGTCGTCGCCGAGGTCGACGGCGAGCTGATCGCCGAGGTCCTCGCGACCGCCACCGGCATCCCGGTCTTCAAGCTGACCGAGGAGGAGTCCTCGCGCCTGCTCCGCATGGAGGACGAGCTCCACAAGCGCGTCATCGGCCAGAAGGACGCCGTCATCGGCCTCTCGCGGGCCATCCGCCGTACGCGGGCCGGCCTGAAGGACCCGAAGCGCCCCGGTGGCTCGTTCATCTTCGCCGGTCCGTCCGGTGTCGGTAAGACCGAGCTGTCGAAGGCCCTCGCCGAATTCCTCTTCGGCGACGAGGACGCGATGATCTCCCTCGACATGTCGGAGTTCAGCGAGAAGCACACGGTTTCCCGTCTCTTCGGTTCGCCGCCCGGATACGTCGGCTACGAAGAGGGCGGCCAGCTCACCGAGAAGGTGCGCCGCAAGCCGTTCTCCGTCGTCCTCTTCGACGAGGTCGAGAAGGCCCACCCCGATATCTTCAATTCCCTTCTCCAGATCCTGGAGGACGGTCGTCTGACCGACTCCCAGGGCCGGGTCGTGGACTTCAAGAACACGGTCATCATCATGACGACCAACCTCGGGACCAGGGACATCTCGAAGGGCTTCAACCTGGGCTTCGCGGCCCAGGGCGACACGAAGTCCAACTACGAGCGGATGAAGGCGAAGGTCAGCGACGAGCTGAAGCAGCACTTCCGTCCGGAGTTCCTCAACCGTGTGGACGACATCATCGTCTTCCCGCAGCTGACGCAGGACGACATCCTCCAGATCGTCGACCTGATGATCGGCCGTGTGGACGAGCGCCTCAAGGACCGGGACATGGGCATCGAGCTCTCCCAGTCCGCGAAGGAGCTGCTCGCCAAGAAGGGCTACGACCCGGTCATGGGTGCCCGGCCGCTGCGCCGGACGATCCAGCGCGAGATCGAGGACACGCTCTCGGAGAAGATCCTCTTCGGCGAGCTGCGCCCCGGTCACATCGTGGTCGTGGACACGGAGGGCGAGGGCGAGGAGCGCAAGTTCACCTTCCGCGGCGAGGAGAAGTCGGCGCTGCCGGACGCTCCTCCGGTGGAGGCGGCGGGCGGCTCGGGCCCGAACCTCTCGAAGGACGCGTGACGCCGCGCCGAACGCGTAGCGTGACGAGGGGCGGCCCCGGAACCATTTGGTTCCGGGGCCGCCCCTCGTTCATCGTCCGGGGAGGGCCCAGCTGCTCCGGATGCGGTGGACGGTGACGGTGCGCAGCTCCCCGAAGGGCTCCAGCACGGAGCGGTCGTACGAGGGGGGCAGATCGTCGCCGAAGAGGTGGAGGTCCCGGAGCCCGGGGAAGGCGCGGGCGAGCGTCTCGAAGGGGGGCCGGTCGGACGCGACGCGTACGTTCACGGCCGTCACGCCCGGCAGACCGAGGTCGGCGACGTGGGCGAGCAGCGCCGCCTCGCTCTGGCAGAGGTCGAGGTGCCGGACGTGGGGGAGCAGCGGGCGCAGCAGCCCCAGGCCGCGTTCCGTGACGTTGTAGCGGAGGTCCAGGCGTTCGGGGCGGAGCCCGAGGGAGGCCAGGGCGCCGGCCTGCTCGTCGTTGGTCACGGTGTAGAACAGCCGGTCCGGGTCCAGCCGCGAGACGACCTCCTCGGCATACCGCTCCGTGTCGAACCGGGACCACGCCCAGACGAGCTGCGAGCGGACGCCCAGGGACCGGTGCCGTGCGAAGCGGGCGAGATAGGGGAGCGACGCGTCGGTCGTGACGCGGGTCGCGGTGATCACCGAGGTGCGCGCCTCGTCGTCGGTCAGCTCCTCCGGCGGGCCCAGCAGCTCCAGTACCAGGGGACCGACCTCCGCCAGCTGCCGCGCCTCCTCGGGCGTGCGGGGCGGGACCACCTCGGCCGTCCGCCGCAGCACCTCCCGGCGGACCTCCGGGGGCACCTCCGTCGCGTGGTCCAGGGCCGTCGCCGCCAGCAGGGTGAGGCGCAGCCGGATCTGGCGGTCCTCGGCCGCGTCCGCCGCTCCCAGCAGTTCCCGCAGGATCTCCGCGCACTCGCGCGGCCGGGCGTGGCCCACCGCCATGCGGATGACGTCCTCCCACTGGTCGTCGGCCGCGTGGCGGACCAGGACGCCGATGTCCCAGTGGTCCACGAGGGCCTTCGCGGCCAGGTGGTCCTGGAAGGTGCGGTGCACGAACTCGACCGTGTCCGCCGTCGGTTCGCGCAGGAGGCCGCTGCGGTGCAGGAGGTGGGTGAAGACCTCGTCCGGGGAGTACGCGGAGGCGTCCGGTACGGCCGGTACGGCCTCGGCGACGACCGCCCCGGCGCGGGCGCGGTCCATCTGCGTGCGCCCGTTCAGCGTCAGCCAGTACGCCAGGCGCTGGACCAGCTGGATCTGCGGGGCCTCGTCCAGGGTGACCCCGGTCGGGGCGCCCATGTCCCGCTCGCGGTCGCGCCGGGACAGGAGCATGGAGAGGGCCGCCTCGTAGAGCGCCTTGCGGCCCCGGGGCAGGAAACCGCGCCGGTCGCGGTGGAGGGCGCAGATCAGGCCGCACATCAGGGGGTTGGTGGCGAGCCGGGCCACGGGCCCGTCGGTGCGCAGGGAGTCCAGGAGCGGCTGCTCGTACCCGGCCGCGTCCGGTCCGGCGGCCTCGTGCCAGCGGCGTACGAAGGTGCTGACCTCCGCGCGGCCCATGGGCGCGAGGGTCAGTTCGGCGAAGCCGTCCGGGGCCAGCCAGTCGTCCCGCACGGCGGTGGGGCGGGAGGTGACGAGCCAGCGGTTGCCCTCGTACGCGCCGAGGAGGTCGCGCAGCCAGTCCCGGGCGCGGGCCCGCTCGGCCTCGGGGATCTCGTCGATGCCGTCGACCAGGACCAGGCCCCGGCCGGCGGCCAGGACCCGGTCGGCCCAGCCGTCGGGCGGGGTGAGCGGGCAGCCGGTGGCGGAGAGGAAGCGGTCGGGGGAGGGGAGCCGTTCGCCGTGGCGGGTGAGGGCGCGCAGGGGCAGGACGAAGGGGACGCGGCCCCGCAGGTAGGCCATGCCCTCCGGGGCCGCGTCCCCGGCCGACGCCGCCGAGACCGTCAGCCACTGGACGAGCGTGGTCTTGCCGGAGCCCGCGAGGCCCCGCAGCAGGACCTTCTCGTGGCGGGCGAGGGCGAGGTCGGCGCGGCCGGAGGCGTGCTCCCGCTGCCGGCCGGACGTCTCGTGCGCGTCCTCCCCGCCCGTCGCCTCCAGGGACAGGTAGGCCGCGTCCAGCGGCCACTCGTGCGGTGAGTGGCGCAGGTCGACGCCGTGGATGGTCAGGCGGCCGTGCTTCTTGGCGAGGTGGGAGAGGTAGCGCCGCTCGAACTCCGCGTCCCGTGCCTCCGCCGGTGGCGTCCGGCGGATCACCTCGTCCACCTTCGCGAGGACGTCCGCCTGGGCGCGGGTCTGCTCGACGAGGCTGCGGGCGACGAAGGCGGAGCGCCGGGTGAAGAACTCCAGGATGTGGAGGCAGGACCACTCGGTCACCGTCTCCAGGTAGAGGACGGAGTCGGTGGAGAGGCCGTCGGGGGCCGGGGCGGCGGCCCGCAGCCGGCGGGCGAGGTCGCGGTGGCCGAGACGGACGGCCTGGACGTCGTCCATGTCGAGGTCGCCGAGGGCCAGCAGGTTCGCGGCGAGGGCGTCGGTGACGGCCTCGCTCTCGTCGGCCGGGAACGGCGGCTCCCCGGGGCCCTGCCGGGAGCGTTCGACCAGGGTGGCGGCGAGCCTGCGGACGTCCTTCTCGGTGAGCGTGCGCTTCTCGCCGCGGAAGGAGACGAGTCCGGAGAGCCGGACCTCCGCGTCCTTGCGGACGAGCCCCGCCCCCGGGCCCTCGCTGACCAGAAGCTTCTTCAGGAGCGGCCCGATCGCGGCGGAGGCGAGGCGGGTGCCGATGAGTGCCGGTTCCATGTGTGACCCCCTGTGGTTCCCCGGAGCGGTCAGCGTAACGGGCGGGGGTTCCCCGGGGGCCCGGACGTGTGACCCGGGTCCCTTCCGGACGCCTTTCCCCACCCTTCGAATTCCTTTTCGTGGCCCCGGTCACGTGACCCGGATCGCATGCGGAATGCCTTTTCGCGTGACCCGGATCTCATCCGGAACGGCCCTCTGGTGACAAGGCGCACAGGGGTTTTGGCCGGTACTAACCAGAATAGTGGGGGTGATCGGGGTGAAATCGCATGATTCGGGCACGGCGTCCGGGCCCGGAGGGGCCGGGGTGGGCCGGACCGGGCGGACGGCGGGGGCTTCGGTGGTTCGGGCCCCCGCGACGTGCGGTTAAACCGCCTCTGCGAGGGGTTCGCGCCCGCCTCCGAGTCCTCTCCTCCCGGTAGTCAAGAGGTCAACTTTCTCGGGGTCCACTACGAGGACATGTCGTAGATGGGGTGTTTTGGCCGGAGCGGGAGGCCGGGTTACCAAAGATGAGCAAGCCCGACATCACGCCGAAAGCGCGTCGGGCCCCACACCCCCGGCGAACACGTCGGGTCCCGTACACCCCGGAGGATCACCCCCGTATGTCGAAGCGCGTCATGAACCCCGCCGCCCGTGCCACCGCCGTCGCTCTCGCCGCCGCCGGCCTCGGAGCGTCGCTGGTGGCCGGAGCAGGGTCCGCCTTCGCCGCCGAGGGCAAGGCGGTCGCCCCGGTCGCGGCGACCGCGTCCGCCGCCGTCGCCGCCCAGGCGGAGACGCAGGCCCACCTCGCCGCCCAGGTGAAGGCCGCCGCCGCGAAGGCGAAGGTCACGGTCGTCAAGGCGACCGCCACCAAGAAGGCCGTCACGGCCAAGAAGGCTCCGGCCTGGGTCAAGCCGGTCAGCTCCTACACCCTCAGCGCCAGCTTCAACCAGGGCGGCGCCATGTGGGCCCACAAGCACTCCGGCCAGGACTTCGCCGTCCCGGTCGGCACCCCGGTCAAGGCCGCCGCGGCCGGCACCGTCGTGAAGGCCGGCCCGTACGGCGGCGGCGACGGCCCCGCGTACGGCAACGCCATCGTCGTCAAGCACGCCAACGGCCGTTACTCGCAGTACGCCCACCTGTCGAAGATCCAGGTCAAGATCGGCCAGAAGGTCGGCGTCGGTCAGCGCATCGCCCTCTCGGGCAACACCGGCAACTCCTCCGGCCCCCACCTGCACTTCGAGATCCGCACCACCCCGAACTACGGCTCCGCCCTGAACCCGGCCGCCTTCCTGCGGGCCCACGGCGTGGGCATCTGACCCACCCGGGGACTCACGGGGCCCGGTGGGCCTCGTCGACGAGATCGAGGGCGACCTCGAGGACGGCTTCGCGCTTCTCCTCGGGGTCGCCCTCGATGTTCTGCGCGAAGAACGTTCCCGCGTGCAGCGTGAAGACCGCGCTGACGCAGCGGACCTTCTCCTTGACGGAGAAGTCGTCGTCGTACAGCAGCCCGGTCAGCGCCAGCATGCGCTCCTTGAAGGTGAGCCCGATGCTCAGCTCGCGCACGGCCGCCTGGTTCTCCTGCATGAAGCGGTAGAGGGGCGCCGCCGCGAGCAGCGCCACCTGGTAGCGGCGCACGATCTCCCGTCTGGTCTCCAGGGTGCGCGGCCGGTCCCCCGCCCACGCGATCAGCTCGTCCATCGGCCTGGTCAGGTCCTGGAAGATCCCGACGAGGATGTCCTCCTTGGTCTTGAAGTGGTAGTAGAGCGCCGCCTTGGTGACGTCGAGGCGTTCCGCGATCTCGCGCAGGGAGGTCTTCTCGTAGCCCTGCTCCGCGAAGAGTTCGAGGGCCACGTCCTGGATGCGCTGACGGGTGTTGCCGCGGGCCATGGGGGTGCCCTCCACTTTCCAAAGAACTTACTTGACGGCCGACAAGTTAGGGGCCTACCGTCCCCAGTCTAGTAACCAGCCGGGCGGCAAGTAAGGGAACGACATGGCGACGCGACGGACCGTGGGAACGAACGAGGGAGAGGCACCGCCGGCGCGCAGCGTCCGGGTCGTCCTGCTCGCCCTCATGATCGCGATGCTCCTCGCGATGCTGGACAACATGATCATCGGCACCGCGATGCCGACGATCGTCGGCGAACTCGGCGGCCTGGAGCACCTCTCCTGGGTCGTCACGGCCTACACCCTGGCCACCGCCGCCTCCACCCCCCTCTGGGGCAAGGTCGGCGACATGTTCGGCCGCAAGGGCGTCTTCCTCACCTCGATCGTGATCTTCCTGATCGGTTCGGCGCTCAGCGGCATGGCCCAGGACATGGGCCAGCTCATCGGCTTCCGCGCGATCCAGGGCCTCGGCGCCGGCGGCCTCATGGTCGGCGTGATGGCGATCATCGGCGACCTCATCCCGCCCCGCGAGCGCGGCAAGTACCAGGGCATGATGGCCGGCGTGATGGCCCTCGCCATGATCGGCGGCCCCCTCGTCGGCGGCACCATCACCGACCACTGGGGCTGGCGCTGGTCCTTCTACATCAACCTGCCGCTCGGCGCGGTCGCCCTCGCGATGGTCACCACCGTCCTGCACCTGCCGAAGAAGCCGAGGAACACGGACACCCGGATCGACTTCCCCGGCGCCGCGCTGCTGACCGCCGGCATCACGGCGATCGTCCTGGTCACCACCTGGGGCGGTACGGAGTACGCCTGGGGCTCGGCCACCATCGTCGGCCTCGCGGTCGGGGGCGTCGCCGCGCTCCTCGCCTTCCTGTGGGTGGAGACCCGGGCGAGCGACCCGATCGTGCCGCTGCACATCTTCCGCAGCCGCAACTTCACCCTGATGTCCCTGATCGGCTTCATCACCGGCTTCGTGATGTTCGGCGCGGTCCTCTACCTGCCGCTCTTCCAGCAGTCCGTCCAGGGCGCCTCCGCGACCAACTCCGGACTGCTGCTCCTGCCGATGCTGCTCTCGATGATGGTCGTCTCGCTGGTCGCCGGCCGGATCACCACCAGCACCGGCAAGTACAAGGTCTTCCCCATCGCGGGCGGGGTCCTCATGACGGCCGGCCTCTTCCTGCTCTCCACGATGGACACCGGCACCTCGCGGCTGGTCTCCGGCGTCTGGATGGCCGTCCTCGGCGCCGGCATGGGCTTCCTCATGCAGATCACCATGCTGGTCGCCCAGAACAGCGTGGAGATGAAGGACATGGGCGTCGCCTCGTCCTCCACCACCCTCTTCCGGACGCTCGGCTCCTCCTTCGGCGTCGCGATCATGGGCGCGCTCTTCACCGCCCGCGTCCAGGACGAGATGACGGCCCGCGGCGGGGCGGGGCTCACGGAGCGGACCGCCCAGCTCGACGCGGCGAGCCTCGCCAAGCTGCCGGCGCAGCTCCGCGAGGCGTACCAGCACGCGGTGGCCTCCGGCACCCACGGGGCCTTCCTGCTCGCCTCGGCGGTCGCCGTCCTCGCCTTCCTCTTCGCCCTCTTCGTCAAGGAGGTGGCGCTCCGGGGCGCCGGACCGGGCGCGGGCCCGGAAGAGGAGCCCTCCGGCGACGGCCCGGCGAAGACCGCCGAGAAGGTCTGAGCGACCCGGCCGGGCCGGGCGGGGCGGTCCCGGGCGGCCCGCGGACCGCCCGGACGGTCCGCGGGGCCGGTCCCTCCCGGGGCGGGCCCCGCTTCTTCCCCCGTTCCCGCCGCTCCTACTGCTCCGGCTGCCGCAGCACCGGGAAGCTCCCCGTGTTCGTCGGGGCGTGGTCCGGGAGCCACAGGACCGCGACGGCGCCGCCCACCCCGCCCGGGGCCCTCTCGGAGGCCACGTTCCGGAAGGTCAGCCGGGCGCCGAGGACCCGGGCCTGGCCCGCCGCGATCGTCAGGCCCAGGCCGTGGCCCTGGCCCGCGCGGTCGCTCGTCCCCGTACGGAACCGGCTCGGCCCCTCCCTCAGCAGCGCCTCGGGGAAGCCCGGTCCGTGGTCGCGGACGCGCACCACCCGGCCCTCGACGGTGACCTCGACCGGCGGCCTGCCGTGCTTGGCCGCGTTGGCGAGGAGGTTGCCCAGGACCCGCTCCAGACGGCGCGGGTCGGTGTTCACCCAGGAGTCGTGGACGACCCGGACGACGATCTCCGGATCGAGGTTCCGCACCCGCCGCTCCACGAACTCGCCGAGCGCGATCTCCTGGAGCTCGGCCCGCTCCGACGCGCTGTCGAGCCGGGCCACCTCCAGAACGTCCTCGACCAGCGTCCGCATGGCCTGCACCCGGTCCCGCACCAGCTCCGTGGGGCGCCCCGGGGGCAGCAGCTCGGCCGCCGTGAGCAGCCCGGTGACGGGGGTGCGCAGCTCGTGCGCGATGTCCGCGGTGACCCGCCGCTCGGCCTCGATCCGCTCGTTCAGGGCGTCGGTCAGCGCGTCGACCGCCCACGCCAGGTCGTCGGTCTCGTCCCGTACGACCCCGCCCACGGCCTCCCGCACCCGTACGTCGGTGTTGCCCTGCGCCACCCGGCCGGCCGCGACGGCGGCCTTCCGCAGCCGCCGCGACAGCTGACCGCCGATGAGCACGCCGAGCGCGCAGCCGCCGAAGACCACCGAGACCGAACCGACGACGAGCGCCCGGTCCAGGTCCCGCATGATCTTCGCGCTGCGGTCCGCGAAGGGGATGTGCAGCGAGAGCACGTCGCCGTTGGCGAGGGGGACGGCCGCCCACACGTCCGGCGGCCCGCCGTGCCGGTGCTCCTGCACGAACGTGCCGCGCCGCTTGGACCGCATCAGCCGGTCGAGCTGGGGCGGCAGCGCCGAGTCGTTGATCTTGGTGCCGAAGCGGGGCTCCTTGGGCTTCGACGTCTCGTACATCCGCTGCGCGAAGAGCAGCCGCTCCATCTGCACCTCGCGCGCGTTGTCGAGCATCGAGATGCGGGCGGCGTTGTGCACGACCACGCTCAGGGTGACGGCGATGAGCGCGCCGACCGCCGCGATGGCGACGGCGATCTTCCAGCGGACCCCGGTGCGCAGGGGGAACGGCCTCACCCGCCCTGGCCCCTGAGCTTGTAGCCGAAGCCGCGGACGGTCTCGATCCGGTCCTGGCCGATCTTGGCGCGCAGCCGCTGCACGTGGACGTCCACCACCCTGGTGTCGCCGCCCCAGCCGTAGTCCCACACCCGCTCCAGGAGCTTGTCCCGGGACAGCACGGTGCCCGGCGCGGACGAGAACTCCAGGAGCAGCCGCATCTCGGTCGGGGTCAGCGCCACCGGCGCCCCGCCCCTGCGGACCTCCATGCCCTCGGTGTCCACCTCCAGGTCGCCGAAGACGAGCGGACCGGCACCCTCCGCCGGCTCGCCCCCGCCCTCGCCGCCCGCCTGTCCGAACCGGCGCAGCACGGCCCGGATGCGGGCCATGAGGACGGAGCCGTCGAAGGGCTTGGTGACGTAGTCGTCCGCCCCGGCCTCCAGGCCGAGGACGACGTCGATGGAGTCGGCGCGCGCCGACAGCATGATCACCGGCACCGACGACTCGTCGCGGATGCGGCGGCAGAGGCTGACGCCGTCCATGCCCGGCAGCATCACGTCGAGCAGCGCGATGTCCGGCCGCCGCGCCCGGAAGGCGTCCAGGCCGGAGAGCCCGTCGGGCATGGCCGTGACCAGGAAGCCGTCCCGCTCCAGGGCGAGCTGGGTGGCCTCACGGATGACGTCGTCGTCCTCGACGAACAGGACATGGGTTTCGGCCATCGTGGATGTCCTCCGGAGTCGTGCGTTCTCCTGGGGCGGGCTCCCGGAGTCGGTGTGTTCGGTGTGTGCGGCGTGCTCGGTGTGCTCGGCGTACGGCTCAGCTGGGGTGGGGCTCGGCCGGGGCGGGCGCCTCGGCGCCCCCGGCCGACCGGCTGTAGTCGTTGTGCACCCAGTCGTGCTGGGTGAACCGGTTCCCCGTCCAGCGGTAGGTGACCACGTCCTCGCCCGAGGGGTACGCGACCGGGTCGCCCTTCGCGTACACCTGCTTGGTGACGACGAGGTCGCCCCGGTCGATCGTGGCGTAGACCGCCGCGTCCTCGACCATGAAGACGTTCTCGTACCGGTCGCTCTGCCTGCGGTAGACGTACGTGCCGATGCCGATGGCGTCGCCGCAGGTCATCACGTTGACGACGACGTCGGGGGCGGGGGCGCCGGTGAGGTTCCCGTAGGAGGTGTCCACCGGGTACGAGCGCGCGGAGCACGGCTTCAGGTCCGCCTTGAACCGCTCGCCGATCTTCGGGTCGGACTTGAGGAGCTCGACCGGGTCCACCCGGTCGGCCGCCCGCGGGCCGGTGGCGGACGGGGACGAGGAGGGGGCCGCCGCGGTGATCCCGTCGGTGCGCGCCGCTCCCTCGTCGCGGGAGCCGGTGCCGCCGCTGGAGCAGGCCGCCAGGGACAGGCCGACGGCGACGATCCCGGCCGTCGCCGTGGCCCCCGCCGCCTTCACGGTACGACGCCGGTGGCCGCGCCCGGCCGGGAGCCGGTCCCCGCCGTCCCCGGGGGCGCGGCCGGGGCCGTCGCCGGAGCGGGCCCCGGGGCCGAAACCGCCGCCGGAGCCCTCGTCGTCCCGCCCGGCACCGTCCCCTCCGGCACCGCGGCTTCCGCCGTCGTCTCTTCCGTCGTCTAGGCCGCGCACCGCTCCCGACCCCTTTCGTCCCCTCGTACGCCCGTCCGCTCCCCGGTCCGCCCCAGGGCCCGGGCGTCGATGTCACGGCTCTCCAGCTCCTGGCGGAGCCGGGCGAGCGCCCGGTGGAGCGTCGACTTCACCGTACCGGTCGACATGCCGAGCGCCGTCGCCGTCTCCTCCGTGCTCATCTGCTCCCAGTGGCGCAGGACGACGACGCTGCGCTGCTTGGGGGCGAGCACCTTCAGGATGTCCATGAGGAGGGCCCGGTCGGCGTGCTGCTCGGTGGCGTCGGCCACGCTCGCGTCGGGCAGCTGCTCGGTCGGCACCTCTTCGAGCTTGCGGGAGCGCCACCACTCGGTACGGGTGTTGATCATGACGCGGCGCAGGTAGGCGTCCGCGAGGGACTTGTCGGCGATGCCGTCCCAGCGGCCGTACGTACGGGCCAGGGCGGTCTGGAGGAGGTCCTGGGCGTCGACCGGGTCGGCCACGAGGCGGCGGGCGCTGCGCAGCAGTGCGTCCTGCCGGGTCCGTACGTACTCCTCGAAGTCGAGCACCTCACCGTGCCTCATCCGAACCGCCTCCCGTTCCCCGTGTCCTGCTGGTCCCTCGTGTCGTGGACGACGCTACGGAGCGGTTGTCACGGGGCTGTGCGGGGCAGCCGTCGGTGGACGCACGGCTGTCCATCGATTGTGTAACAGCCGGGACGGAAGAGGTTTGGACGCGGGGCCCCCGGGACAGTGGATGAGGTTGTTCCGGAACACCGGCGGACGCCGGCTCCGGAGCGGCGGGACCCCGCCGCTCCGGGAGGCGAGGCGCGGTCTCAGGAGAGCGGCAGGCGGTAGAAGCCGCCCTCCAGCGGCTCGACCAGACCGTCCGCGACCAGGCCGTCCAGGGCCCGGGTCCGCTGCACCGGCTCGTCCCAGACCGCGTCCAGGACCCCCTGCGCCACCGGGTCCGCCGAGTCCCGCAGGACGGCGAGGAGCCGGCCCCGCACCTGCCGGTCGGTCCCGGCGTAGGTCTGACCGCGCCGGGGCGGGCCCTCGTGCGCCGGCTTCCCCGCGAGCCGCCAGGCGCACTGCCCGGAGATCGGGCAGCGTCCGCAGTCCTCGTTCTTCGCCGTGCACACCAGCGCGCCCAGCTCCATGGAGGCGGCGGCCCAGCGGGAGGCCGTCGTCTCGTCCTCCGGCAGCAGGGCGCGGGCGAGCCGCCGCTCGGCGGCCGTGGTGGCGTTCGGCGGGTACTGGACGCCGGTCGCGGCCCGTGCGAAGACCCGGCGCACGTTGGTGTCCAGGACGGCGTGCCGCTGCCCGTAGGCGAAGGAGGCCACCGCGGCGGCGGTGTACTCGCCGATGCCGGGCAGCGCGAGGAGCTGCCCGTGGTCGGTGGGGACGTCCCCGCCGTGGCGTTCCGTTATGGCCACGGCCGCCGCGTGCAGCCGCAGTGCCCGGCGCGGGTAGCCGAGCCTGCCCCAGGCGCGGACCGCCTCCCCGGGGGCCTCGGCGGCCAGGTCGGCGGGGCGGGGCCAGCGCGCGAGCCACCGCTCGTACACCGGGAGGACCCGGACGACCGGGGTCTGCTGGAGCATGAACTCGCTGACCATGACGCCCCAGGCACCGGCCTCGGGGCGGCGCCAGGGCAGGTCGCGGGCGTGCTGGTCGAACCAGGCGAGGACGGGCCGGTGCAGCGCGGCGGGGTCGGTGGGGACCCCCGGGACGGCGGGGGACCCGGAGACGGAGGGAGCGTCGATGGAAGTCATGGCCCTCCGATCCTGACACGACCGAGGGGAGATCAGTACGAGCCGCCCGGGGCGCGCCGGTCCCACCCGGGCCCGGAGGGCCCCTGCGGACCGGGACCGGCCTGGTCGCCGGGGGCGTACGGATCGGCCGGAGCGTACGGATCGACGGGGGCGCCCGGGGCGTACGGGTCGGAGGAGGCGTACGGGGCGGGGGAGGCGTACGGGTCGCCGGGAGCGTACGGGCCGGGGGAGGCGTACGGGTTCTCCGGAGCGGGGGAGGGGGCGGGGGCGTACGGGTCGGCGGAGGCGGCCGGGGCGTACGGAGAGGGCGAGGTGTACGGGGAGGCCGCCGCGCGCGGATCGGCCGGGGCGTACGGGGACGGGGCGTACGGGGACGGGGCGTCGTACCGCGCCGGACCGTCCTCGTACCGCGCCGGTCCGCCTTCGTACCGCGCCGGGCCGTTGTCGTACGACGTCGATCCGCCCTCGTACGACGCCGGGCCGTTGTCGTACGACGGGCCGGCGGCGTGACCGGCCGCGCGGGGCGCGGCGGGCGCGGGGGCCGCCGCCCCGGGGCCCCGTCCCGCGCACCACACCACCGCCGCGCTCCGGCTCGACCGGGCCGTCCTCACCAGCGACTCCACCGGCCGCGCCGCCCCCCGCATCACCAGGAAGGCGACGAGGGCGCCCAGGAGCAGGCCCACGGTCACGTCGTGCGGGTAGTGCACGCCGACGAAGACCCGGGAGAAGGCCATGAGCAGCGCCATCGGCACGGTGAACCGGGCCATCCCGCGCCAGGACAGGGCGAGCGCGATCGCGGCGGCGCCCGCGATGGCCGAGTGGTTGCTGGGGAAGGACCAGTCGCCGTACGGCGGGCAGGTGACGAGTGGGACGGGTGCTCCGGAGACCGCCCGGCAGGGACGTTCCTCGTCGATCAGGGACTTGAGCGCCTCGCTCACCACGTAGCCGAAGGCGGTGGCGAGCGGGGCGAGCAGCGCGAGCGCCATCGCCCGTTCCGTTCCCTCGCGCGAGCGCCACCAGCCGGCCAGGAACAGCGCGCCGAAGAGCAGGAGTCCGGCCTCGGTCCAGACCTCGGCGAGCCACTGGAACCAGTGGGGGGTGGAGTGGGCGAAGCCGGAGACGTCGAGGTACAGGCGCTCGGAGAAGCCGAGGAGGGTGTTCATGGGGGACGACGCTAACCGGAATCCGGGACGCTCCGCCCCCGGGCCCGGGGGCGGAGCGGTCCCCGGCGGAAACCGGGTGCGGCAATTTGTTGCGGTTCTTCCGTTTCCGGATGGGGCACCGGAAAAAGTTCCCGGGAGACGGGTGTGATCATCGGCAAAACTTGGGGTCTCGGGCGGCGGGTGGGGCGGGAGTTGGGCCGGTTCTCTCGTAAGGTTCGGGGCGTGGGATCTTTGCGCAATCCGGTCGGGCCGCTTCCCTCCACCATCTACTGGCGACGGAGGGCGGTGGCGCTGTGCCTGGTGGCGCTCCTCGCACTGCTCACCGCATGGGTCGTCACCTCCGCGGGCGGGGGCGGGAAGAAGCCGAACGACTCGGCCAACGGCTCGTCGCCCACGCCGCCCTCGATCACCCCCGGCCCCTCGGGCTCGGGCCCGGTGATCACCCAACAGCCGGGCGGGCGCGACGAGTCGGGCGCGACCGGCGGCTCCTCCGGTGACGGCACCGGCGGCGTGGGCGGGGGCACCGGCGGTTCGGGCGGCACGGGCGCGGGCGCGAACGCCGGTACGGGCTCCGGCGGTACGGGCGCGGGCTCCGCGAACGGCGATACGGGCTCCGCGGACGCCGGTACGGCCGGTGCGGCCGGCAAGAACGGCGACACCGACGGCGCGGGCGGCGACGGCGGCGCGGGCACCGGCGCGGGACAGCGGGTCCCGGCGGACTCCCCGCTCCCCAACTGCCCCGCCGACGCGCTCCGGTTGACGCTCGGCTCCGTCGACGTCGCCTACGAGGCGGACGAGAAGCCCCGCTTCCGTCTCGTCGCCAGGAACACCTCGGACACCACCTGCAAGGCGGACTTCGGGCCGCGCAACGCGGTCCTGACGATCAGCGCGGTCGACAAGCAGGGCGAGATCTGGTCCTCCGCCCACTGCCCGCGCCCCGGCGACCCGGTCCTGCTGCGGGTCCCCGCCGGCGCCACCGTCACCCACACCGTGGAGTGGGACCGCGTGCGCAGCGCCCCGCAGTGCGCCACCGCCCCGGCGGGCCGGGTCGGCCCCGGCACCTACCTGGTGGAGGCCACGATGCCGGGCGTGAAGATCCTCCCGGTCTCGTTCACGCTCGCCGAGGACTGACGGCGTCCGGCCGCGCTCCCGCAAGGGCGCGCGCCGGCCCCCGGCCGGTGGTCCCCGCCGCGCGCGGACCCGTCAGACGTACCGCTCCAGGATCGAGGACTCCGCGAGCCGGGACAGGCCCTCGCGGACGCTGCGGGCGCGGGCCTCGCCGACGCCGTCGACGGCCTGGAGGTCGTCCACGCTGGCCGCGAGGAGCTTCTGCAGTCCGCCGAAGTGCTCCACGAGACGCTCGATGATCGCGCCGGGCAGCCGCGGCACCTTCGCGAGGAGGCGGTAACCGCGCGGTGAGACCGCCGAGTCGAGGGTCTCGGGCGAGCCGCTGTAACCGAGGGCCCGTGCCACGACCGGGAGTTCGAGCAGTTCGGTGTGGGTGAGCGCGTCCAGCTCGGTGAGCGCCTCCGCGACCGTCCGCGAGCGCTTGGCGGTGGGTTCCGGCACGTAGTCCCGGATCACCAGCTCGCGCTCCGGTTCCACGCCCGCGATCAGCTCGTCCAGCTGGAGCGAGAGGAGCCGTCCGTCGGTGCCGAGTTCGACCACGTACTCCGCGATCTCGGTGGCGATCCGGCGGACCATCTCCAGGCGCTGGGCGACGGCGGTGACGTCCCGGACCGTGACCAGGTCCTCGATCTCCAGGGCGGAGAGCGTGCCCGCCACCTCGTCCAGCCGGAGCTTGTACCGCTCCAGGGTCGCGAGCGCCTGGTTGGCGCGGGACAGGATCGCGGCCGACTCCTCCAGGACGCGGCGCTCGCCGTGCACGTACAGCGCGATCAGCCGCATCGACTGGGAGACGGAGACGACGGGGAAGTTGCACTGCTTGGAGACCCGGTCCGCGGTGCGGTGGCGGGTTCCGGTCTCCTCGGTGGGGATGGAGGCGTCCGGGACCAGCTGCACGCCCGCCCGGTGGATCTTGGTGATGTCCTTGTCCAGGACGAGCGCGCCGTCGAGCTTGCACAGCTCCCGCAGGCGCGTGGAGGTGAACTCGACGTCCAGCACGAAACCGCCGGTACACATCGAGTCGACCGCTTTGTCCAGGCCGAGCACGATGAGCCCGCCCGTGTTCCCCCGGAGGATCCGCTCCAGGCCGTCGCGCAGGGCGGTGCCCGGCGCGACCGCGCTCAGGGCGGCGCGCATCAGCGCTTCGTTGCCGGAGCCCGCGCCGGACTTTCCGGGAGCTGCTGCCCCGTCCTTGGCTGCCACTGCACTCCTCCGGCTCGTACGGATGGGCGAGACCAGGGCAAAGTCTAGCGACACCACCCAGCCGTCCTCCGCCCCCGACCGATCGCGGGCGGTCGGAAAGGGGTTTCCGCTCCGGGGCGGACCCCACCCCTCTCCTTCCCGGAGGATCCTTCGCCGGACCCTGCGGGGTTGCTCTGAAGGACCCCCCAGGACCCCCTGAGGTTGCCCCGGAGGACCCCGCCGCGTGCCCGGGAATCGCCCCGAAGGACCTTGCCGATCCCTCCGGGGCGGTCCTCGGGGAGGTCTTCCCGGTCCCTCCGGACCGGGCCCGGCGGGCCCTTCCCCCGCTTCTCCCGAGTCCCCCGGGTCCGTCCGGCGGCGGCCCTTCTCCCGCTTCCCCGGGTCCGCCCCGACGACGGCCCTTCCCGGGACCGGACCGGTGCGCCCTACCCCTCCGCGGTCTCCGGCGCCTTCGCGCGCCGGCCGCGCGGCAGGACCCGCAGCGCGTCGCCCATGTCCGCCACTTCGGTCACCTTCATGCCCGGCGGGACCTTCCCCGGGTCGGAGGGGACCAGGGCGTGGGTGAAGCCCAGGCGGTGCGCCTCCGAGAGGCGGCGCTGGACACCCGTCACCCGCCGGACCTCGCCCGCGAGACCGACCTCACCGATCGCCACCAGGTTCTTCGGCAGCGGGGTGTCGCTCGCGGCGGAGGCGAGCGCGAGCGCGATCGCCAGGTCGGCGGCGGGCTCGGTGAGCTTCACCCCGCCCACGGTCGCGCTGTAGATGTCCCGCTTGCCCAGCGCGCTGATCCGGCCGCGCTGCTCCAGGACCGCCAGCATCATCGAGACGCGGGAGGTCTCCAGGCCGGAGGTGGTCCGGCGCGGGGAGGGGATCTGGGAGTCCACCGTCAGGGCCTGCACCTCGGCGACGAGCGGCCTGCGCCCCTCCAGGGTGACGGTCAGACAGGTGCCCGGCACCGCCACGTCGCGCCGGGTCAGGAAGAGTCCGGACGGGTCCGCGAGCCCGGTGATCCCCTCGTCGTGCAGTTCGAAGCAGCCGACCTCGTCGGTCGCCCCGTACCGGTTCTTCACGCCCCGGACGAGACGCAGGCGCGCGTGCCGGTCGCCCTCGAAGCTCAGGACGACGTCCACCAGGTGCTCCAGGAGCCGGGGTCCGGCGATGGCCCCGTCCTTGGTGACGTGACCGACCAGGAGCGTGGACATGCCGCGCTCCTTGGAGGCCCGGATGAGGGCGCCCGCGACCTCGCGGACCTGCGCCATGCCGCCGGGCGCGCCGTCGATCTCGGGGGAGGCGACGGTCTGCACCGAGTCCATGATCAGGAGCGACGGCTTCACGGCGTCGAGATGGCCGAGGACGGCCGACAGATCGGTCTCGGCCGCCAGGTACAGGTGGTCGCTGAGCGCGTGGATGCGGTCGGCGCGCAGCCGGACCTGGCTCGCGGACTCCTCGCCGGTGACGTAGAGGGTGCGGTGCTCGTCGCTCGCCGCCTTGGCGGCCACGTCGAGCAGCAGCGTGGACTTGCCGACGCCCGGCTCGCCCGCGAGGAGCACGACGGCGCCGGGCACGAGGCCCCCGCCGAGGACCCGGTCCAGCTCGTCCACGCCGGTCGAGCGGGCGGTCGCCTGCCGGCCGTCGACCTGCCCGATGGGGACGGCGGCGGCGGACACCCGGCCCGCGGCGGTCGTGCGGACGGCGGGCGCGCCGTACTCCTCCACCGTCCCCCACGCCTGGCACTCGGGGCAGCGGCCGAGCCACTTGGCCGTCTGCCAGCCGCATTCGGTGCAGCGGTAGGACGGACGGTCCTTGGTGGATTTCGTACGGGCAGCCATGCGCCCCACCGTAACCGCCGCCACCGACAACGGGCCGTCCGTCCCCGGCGCAGCCCCCGCCCGGCGCCGGGGGAGGCCGGCGGCGGCGCCGCCTCCGCCCTCTCGGCGCTCGCCCGTCCCGGACCCCACCCGTCCACGGAATACCGGATTCCTGTCCCCTTTCGAGCGATACCTTCACCCGTAAGGATGAGAAGTGCGCGACCGGTACGAAAAGTGCCCTCCGTCCTGCCTAGGGTCGACCGGTGACGAGCAGCAGGCTGGAATCCCCCGCACGCACCACCGGCGCACACCGGGCGCACCGCACCACGGACCAGGGACCGCGCACGCTCGGCCGGCGGTCCCCCGCCCGTTACGAAGACGTCCTCGACGGCCTCTTCACGTACTGCCTCTCCGTGCTCTGCGACCACGACACGGCCACCGCCGTCCTCGGCGACGCCCTCGCCGCGGCCGAACGCCACCGGGCCCGCTGTCCCTCCGACGAGGACGGCCGCACGGCCTGGCTGTACGCCCTCACCCGCTGGGCCTGTCTCCGCAGCCTCGGCGAGCAGCGCCGCAAGCGCCAGGGCGCCCACACCGGCCGCCCCGCCGTCACCCCGCCCGAACCGCCCCGGGTCTCCGAGGAGACCGCCGCCCGCCACCGCGCCGAACTCGCCCTCCTGGCCTGGCCCGAGGCCGCCGGCACCACGCCCGAGCAGCGCGAGGCGCTCGAACTCGCCGTACGGCACGGCCTCAGCCACCGCCAGATCGCCGCCGTCCTCTCCCTCGACCCGCTCGCCGCCCGCGAACTCCTCGCCGCCGCCTCCTGCGAGGTCGAACGCACCCGCGCCGCCCTCGCCGTCGTGGAGACCGGCAGCTGCCCCACCGTCGCCCGGCTCACCGGCGACCACCGCGTCCTGCTCTCGTCCGCCCTGCGCGCCGAACTCGTCCGGCACGTGGACGACTGCCCCCGCTGCCGCCGCGCGGCCGAGCGCGTGGGCGCCGGGGCCCCCTGGCCCGGCGCCTCGTCCCTCACCCCGGGCCGGCTGCCGCTCGTGGAGGCGCCCCGGGCCGCCGCGTACCCGGCGGCGCCGCACGTGCCCCGCGCGCGCGGCGGCGCCCCGCGCTTCGCGCCGACCGGCTTCCCCCTCGACCCCAAGGACCACGCGGCCCGCCGCGACCGGATGCGGGCCCGCGCCGTGACCACCACCGTCGTCGCGGCCGTGGTCGCCGCCCCCGTCCTCGCCCTGTGGACCTCCTACCGGGACACCGCCGGGACGAGCGCCCACGACGGGGGCGGGATCAGCGCGGCCGAGAAGGGCGAGGAGACGGGACCGGGCGGGCGCCCGTACGACCGGTACGAGAACGCGGGCAACGCCCGGGACACCCCCGAGCCCCGCTTCACCCGGGGCAGCCGCGCCCCCGACGTCTCCGTCGAGGTGGTCAGCCCCGGCGGGCCCACCGGCACCGGGAAGCCGTCGCGGCCCGGCGCACCCGCCCCCGGCTGGATCACGGTCGGCGCGCGCGGCCACGGCGACCTGACCCTCCTGACGCTCACCGCCGCCGGGGGCTCGCCCGTCGGATGGGCCCTGTGGACCGACGCGCCCTGGCTCTACGTGAGCCGCGCCTCCGGCACCCTGCGCCCCGGCGAGACGGTCACGGTCGCGGTCCGCGTCGACCACGCCCGCGAGCCCGCGGGCGCGTGGAGCGCGCGGATCGGGGTGAACCCCTCGGGCGCCGTGGTGCGCATCGACGGCTCCGGCCGGGCCGAGCCGCCCCGCGCCGCCGGGCCCGCGCCCGGCTTCCCCCGGCCCCCGGTGCCGGCGGACCCCCCGCCGGCGACGACGGAGCCGACCAGGCCGCCCACGACACCGCCGCCCCCGACGGAGGAGCCGACCACCCCGCCCCCGACGACCGAACCGCCCGCCACGACCCCGCCGCCGGCGACGACGGAGCCGACCGGCCCGCCGCCGACCACGCAGGAGCCCCCGCCGGCGACCACGGACCCGGGCACGACCCCGCCCCCGGCCGGGGAACCGGCCCCGGCGCCCTCGCCGTGAGGGGCGGCGGGACCGTCCCCGCCGCGGAGATCAGGCCGGGCGCACCGGGTCCGCCGGGTGCGGGGCCACCAGCGGCAGTCGCGAGGCGAGCCGGGCCTCGCACAGCCCGGCCAGGACCGCGTACGCCTCCTCGCCCATCATCTCGGTCAGTTCGGGCCGGTACGTGACGTAGACCGGCTCCCCCGCCCCGTGCGCCGACGTGGCCGAGGTGCACCACCAGTGCAGGTCGTGGCCGCCCGGTCCCCAGCCCCGGCGGTCGTACTCGCCGATCGACACCTGGAGGACCCGGGTGTCGTCCGGCCGCTCGATCCAGTCGTATGTCCGGCGCACCGGCAGCTGCCAGCACACGTCCGGCTTGGTCTCCAGCGGCTCCCGGCCCTCCTTCAGGGCCAGGATGTGCAGCGAGCAGCCCATGCCGCCCGCGAAGCCGGGGCGGTTCTGGAAGATGCAGGACCCCTCCCAGCGGCGGGTCTGCCGGTCGCCGTCCTCGTCCAGCTGCACCCAGCCCGACTCCGTGCCGACGTCGTGGAACTGCCACAGCTCCGGAGTGAGCCGGGCCACGTGCTCCGCGACCCGCTTCTCGTCGTCCTCGTCGGAGAAGTGCGCGCCCAGCGTGCAGCAGCCGTCGTCGGCCCGGCCCGCCTGGATGCCCTGGCAGCCGCTGCCGAAGACGCACGTCCAGCGCGAGGTCAGCCAGGTCAGGTCGCAGCGGAAGACCTGCTCCTCGTCGGCCGGGTCGGGGAACTCGACCCACGCCCGCGCGAAGTCCAGGCCCTTCTCGTCCGGCACCGCCCTCCCGCCCCGTTTCCCGGCGCCCTTCGCGGCCCCGGCCGCCCCGCCGGCCTTCGCGTCCCGGACGCCGCCGCTGTCTTTGTCCTGCTTCGCCTTTTTCGTCTTTGGCACGCCGTCAAGCGTATGCGGCGCGCGCAGTAGCGTTCCGCCCATGAGACTCGGAGTCCTCGACGTCGGTTCGAACACGGTGCACCTCCTGGTGGTGGACGCGCACCCCGGCGCCCGCCCGCTGCCCGCCCACTCCCACAAGGCGGAACTGCGCCTCGCCGAACTCCTCGACGCGGAAGGAGCGATAACGCCCGGTGGCGTCGAGCGGCTCGTCGCGACCGTCCGGGAGGCGCTCCAGGCCGCCGAGGACAAGGGGTGCGAGGAGTTGCTGCCGTTCGCGACCTCCGCGGTGCGCGAGGCCGGCAACGCCGACGCCGTCCTGTCCCGGGTCAGGGACGAGACCGGCGTCGACCTCCAGGTCCTCACCGGCGAGGAGGAGGCCCGGCTCACCTTCCTCGCCGCCCGCCGCTGGTTCGGCTGGTCCGCGGGGAGGCTGCTCCTCCTCGACATCGGCGGCGGCTCCCTCGAAATCGCGTACGGCATCGACGAGGACCCCGACACGGCGGTCTCCCTGCCGCTCGGCGCGGGCCGGCTGACCGCCGGCTGGCTGCCGGGCGACCCGGCCGACAGCGCCGACGTGAAGGAGCTGCGCCGCCACGTGCGCGCGCGGATCGCCCGTACGGTCGGCGGGTTCAGCCGCTCCGGCCGCCCCGACCACGTCGTCGCCACCTCCAAGACCTTCAAGCAGCTGGCCAGGATCGCCGGGGCCCCCGGCTCGGGCGAGGGCCTCCACGTCCAGCGGCTCCTGTCCCGCCGGTCCCTGGAGGAATGGGTCCCGCGCCTCGCCGGGATGACCACCGCCGAACGCGCGGCCCTGCCGGGCGTCTCGGAGGGGCGTGCCTCCCAGCTCCTCGCGGGCGCGCTCGTGGCGGAGGCCGCGATGGACCTCCTCGGCGTGGAGGAACTGGAGATCTGTCCCTGGGCCCTCCGCGAGGGCGTCATCCTGCGCCGCCTGGACCACCTGCCGGAGGCGTAGCGGGACGGGCGCCGGGCCCCGCGCGCGTGCGGCGGGGGCTTCCCGGCCGCCGTGCGCCCCGCGCCCCGCGCGCGTCCCCCGGCGTGACCGGAACCACCCCCCGGCCCCCCGCGGCCCCCCGGCCCCGCCCCGTACCCTGTCCAGGTGGCAGAACCAGTGGTGCGCGTCCCGGATGCGAAGGTCGCCCTGTCCACGGCCTCGGTCTACCCGGAGTCGACGGCGACGGCCTTCGAGATCGCCGCGCGCCTCGGCTACGACGGCGTCGAGGTCATGGTGTGGACCGACCCGGTCAGCCAGGACGTCGAGGCGCTGCGCCGGCTCTCCGACTACCACGGGGTCCCGGTCCTGGCCGTGCACGCCCCCTGTCTCCTCATCACCCAGCGCGTCTGGTCCACCGATCCGTGGGTCAAGCTCCAGCGCGCGCGGGCGGCGGCCGAGAAGCTCGGCGCCTCCACGGTCGTCGTGCACCCGCCGTTCCGCTGGCAGCGCCAGTACGCCCGGGACTTCGTGACCGGCATCTGGCGGATGGCGGACGAGACCCCCGTCCGGTTCGCCGTCGAGAACATGTACCCGTGGCGGTACAAGGACCGCGAGATGCTCGCGTACGCCCCCGAGTGGGACGTCACCAAGGACGACTACCGGCACTTCACCATCGACCTCTCGCACACCGCGACCGCCCGCACCGACGCCCTCGCCATGATCGACCGCATGGGCGACCGGCTCGGCCACGTCCACCTCGCCGACGGCAAGGGGTCCGCCAAGGACGAGCACCTGGTCCCCGGGCGCGGCACCCAGCCCTGCGCCGAACTGCTCGAACGCCTCGCGGTCACCGGCTTCGACGGGCACGTCGTCATCGAGGTCAACACCCGCCGCGCGATGTCCGCCGCCGAACGCGAGGCCGACCTCGCGGAAGCGCTCGCCTTCACCCGCCTCCACCTCGCCTCCCCCGTGGACCGCCCCTCCCGGACCCCGCGCCCGTGACCGGTCCGGCCGCGCCGGCCGGACGATCCACCACGCCACGTCCCGACCCCGCGCCCGTGACCGGTCCGGGCCCGTCCCGGCGCGGGGTCGGGAGCGGACGGTCGGTCCGCCGCCCCCGAGCGACCGTGACCCGGGGCCCGGGCGCCCCTGCGGCACCCGGCCGGAAGGCGGACGGCCCGTCCGGCATGCGGACGGTCTGTCCAGATCTTGGTCCACCGGCGTACGCTCGGAAGCAAGCACACCCGTCACGAGGAGCGAGCGACGATGCCCGAGCTGAGGTCCCGCACTGTCACCCACGGCCGCAACATGGCGGGCGCACGCGCCCTGATGCGTGCCTCCGGTGTACCCGGCGCGGACATCGGCCGGAAGCCGATCATCGCCGTCGCCAACTCCTTCACGGAGTTCGTCCCCGGCCACACCCACCTCCAGCCGGTCGGCCGGATCGTCTCCGAGGCCGTCACCGCCGCCGGCGGCATCGCCCGCGAGTTCAACACGATCGCCGTCGACGACGGCATCGCGATGGGCCACGGCGGCATGCTCTACAGCCTGCCCTCCCGCGACCTGATCGCGGACAGCGTGGAGTACATGGTCGAGGCGCACTGCGCCGACGCCCTCATCTGCATCTCCAACTGCGACAAGATCACCCCGGGCATGCTGATGGCCGCCCTGCGCCTGAACATCCCCACGGTCTTCGTGTCCGGCGGCCCGATGGAGTCCGGCCGCGCCACGCTCGTCGACGGCTCGGTCCGCACGCTCGACCTGGTCGACGCGATCTCCGACGCGGTGAACCCGAACGTCTCGGACGAGGACATCGCCCGCATCGAGGAGAACGCCTGCCCGACCTGCGGCTCCTGTTCCGGCATGTTCACCGCCAACTCGATGAACTGCCTGACCGAGGCGATCGGCCTCTCCCTCCCCGGCAACGGCACGGTGCTCGCCACCCACACCGCCCGCAGGGCGCTGTACGAGAACGCGGCCCGCACGGTCGTCGACATCACCCGCCGGTACTACGACGAGGACGACGCCTCCGTCCTGCCGCGCTCGATCGCGACCCGCGGGGCCTTCGAGAACGCCATGGCCCTCGACATCGCCATGGGCGGCTCCACCAACACGATCCTGCACCTGCTCGCCGCCGCCCAGGAGGCCGGGCTCGACTACGGCCTGACCGACATGGACGAGGTCTCCCGCCGCGTGCCCTGCCTGGCCAAGGTCGCCCCGAACGTCGCCAAGGACCGCACGTACTACATGGAGGACGTGCACCGGGCGGGCGGCATCCCGGCCATCCTCGGCGAGCTCTACCGCGCGGGCCTCCTGGACGAGGACGTCCACTCCGTCCACTCCCGCTCCGTCAAGGAGTGGCTGGAGACCTGGGACGTGCGCGGCGGCTCCCCCTCCGAGGAGGCCGTCGAGCTGTGGCACGCGGCCCCCGGCTGCGTCCGCTCGGCGACCGCCTTCTCCCAGTCCGAGCGCTGGGACACCCTCGACACGGACGCGGCGAACGGCTGCGTCCGCGACGTGGCCCACGCCTACTCGAAGGACGGCGGCCTCGCCGTCCTGCGCGGCAACCTCGCCGTCGACGGCTGCGTCGTGAAGACCGCCGGCGTCGACGAGTCCATCTGGACCTTCGAGGGCCCGGCCGTCGTCTGCGAGTCGCAGGAGGAGGCCGTCGAGAAGATCCTGAACAAGCGGGTCCAGGACGGCGACGTGGTCGTCATCCGCTACGAGGGCCCCAAGGGCGGCCCCGGCATGCAGGAGATGCTCTACCCCACCTCCTTCCTCAAGGGCCGCGGCCTGGGCAAGACCTGCGCCCTCGTCACCGACGGCCGCTTCTCGGGCGGCACCTCGGGCCTCTCCATCGGCCACGCCTCCCCGGAGGCCGCCTCGGGCGGCACGATCGCGCTCGTCGAGGACGGCGACCGCGTCCGCATCGACATCCCGAACCGCTCGATCGAACTCCTCGTCGACGACGCCACCCTCGCGGCCCGCCGTGAGGCCCTCGGCGGCGTGTACGCGCCCAGGAACCGCGAGCGCAAGGTGTCGGCGGCGCTGCGGGCCTACGCGGCGATGGCGACCAGCGCCGACAAGGGCGCGGTCCGGGACGTGACGAAGCTGGGCTGAGCCCCGCGCGCGTACGGAGGGGGAGCGGGTCCCGGACCCGCTCCCCCTCCGCGCGTTTCCGGCCCGCCGGTCCCGGGCCGGACGCTCACCAGGACGCCGGGTCGCGCGCGTCCACCGCGAAGACGGAACCGTCCGGCGCCGTCCCGAACACCCGGTCCCCGGCGGCCAGCGGCGCGGGCACCAGGGACGCGTACCCGAGCCGCCCGTCCAGCAGGCGCGGCCGGGTCTGGCCGGCGAGCGTCCCGCGCGCGGTGTCGACGGCGAGCAGCCGCCCGTCCTGGACGGAGAAGTACAGGCGGTCGCCGGGGCCGAGGACCGGCTCGGAGACGTTCCCCGCCGCCGTCTCCAGGTCCCACAGCGCCCGCCCCTTCCGCGCGGCGGTGTCGAAGGCGGTCAGGTGCCCGCCCGCGTCGAGCAGGTACACGACGGCACCGCGCACGGCGGCGCCCCGGAGGTCGAACCGGTGCGGCAGGGCGAGCCTGCGCACGGGACCGGCCGCCCCGCCGCCGGCGTCCAGCAGGACGAGGGAGTCCACCGACCCGTCCCTGCGGCGGGAGGCGAGGACCGGCGAACCGTCCCCGGTGTGCCCCAGCGGGTCGAGGTCGCCCGCCAGGTCCCGCCGCCACACCACCTCGCCGGTCGGGGGCCTGAGCGCGCCCACGCGCGTGCGCGTCCCGTCGGCCGAGGTCTCGGAGACCGCGAGCAGACCGGAGCGGGCGTCGTACGGACCCGGGCGCGGCACCCGGAAGCCGCTCGGGACGCGCCGCCACAGCACCGCGCCGCTCCGGGCGTCGACGGCCCGGACGCCGCCGGTGCCGTCGGCCAGGACGACGGCGGACCCGGCCGGCCGGTACGTCTCGGGGCGGTCCGCGCGGGCGGTCCACCCCGGAGCGCCGTCCCCGACCGCGTACGCCCGCAGCGGACCCGTCGGGGCGGCGGCGCCGACCAGCCCTTCCGCGAGGAGCACGGGCGCGCGGGGCGCCTCCTCCTCCACGGGCGCGGCCCGCGACCAGAGGACCTTCCCCGTCACGGGGTCGAGCCGGGCGATGCCGACGCCCCGGGCCGCGCAGTACAGCGCGCCCCCGCCGTCCGCGCAGGCGGGAGCGGACGCGGGGCCGTGCGTCCGGAGCGTGGTGTGCCAGCCCGCGAAGGAGGTGGCCACCTCGTCCGGGCGCGGCGGAGCCACGCGCCCGCCGTCCGTCGAGGAGTGCAGCGTCGCGTACAGGCCGGCCCCGGCGAGCGCGAGCGCGGCGGCGACGGCGATCGTCGGGCGCGGCCGGAACCGCCCGCGCCGGCGGGGCACGGCCGGCGCGGAGGCCCGTACCGGCGTGTCCGCGTCCCACGCGCCCGCCGGGGACGGCCCGCCGTCGTCCCGGCCGCCCCCGGACCCGGCCTCCGGCAGGACGGGCCGCCGCCGCTGCGCCGGTATGAACGCCTCCGCCGCGTACGAGGGCGGCAGCAGCGCCCGCATGATCTGGGCCGGGTCCGGCCGCTCGGCGGGCTCCTTGGCGAGGCAGCGCGCGACGAGCGGCGCCAGCTCCTCCGGCACGCCCGTCAGGTCGGGCTCGTCGTGGACGACCTGGTACGCCACGACGTACGGGCTGTCGGAGTCGAACGGGCCCCGCCCGGTCGCCGCGTGCACCAGGACCGAGCCGAGCGCGAAGACGTCCGCCGCCGGCCCGACCTCGCGCGGCCGCTGGAACTGCTCGGGCGCCATGAACGGCGGCGAGCCGATGAGCTTGCCCGTCTCGGTGCGCAGGTCGCTGTCGACGGGCCGGGAGATGCCGAAGTCGATGACCTTGGGCCCGGTGTCGGTGAGCAGGACGTTGCTGGGCTTGAGGTCCCGGTGGACGACCCCGGCGCGGTGGATGTCGCGCAGCGCCTCCGCGAGCCCCGCCGTGAGCCGGCGCAGCTCGGCGGGGGACAGGGGGCCGTTCCGCCTCACCTGGTCGGCGAGGGTGGGACCGGGGACGTAGAGGGTCGCCATCCAGGGCCGCACGGCATCGGGATCGGCGTCCACGACCGGTGCGGTGAAGGCGCCGCTGACCCGCCGGGCGGCCGCCACCTCCTGGCGGAAACGCGCCCTGAACTCCGGGTCCTCCGCGTACCGCGCGTGCACGACCTTGACCGCGAGCCGCAGTCCCGAGGCCGAGGAGGCGAGGTGCACGACGCCCATGCCGCCGGAGCCCAGACACGCCTGGAGGCGGTAGTCCCCCGCGTACTCGGGTTCCTCCGCCTCCCGGTCCTCCCGGCCGGCACCGGTACCGCGCAACGGTGGCATCGCCCACCCCCGTGTGATTCCCCGTCGCGTCGCGCCCGCGTGCGCGACGCGACGGAGCCTAGTCGATGGTGCCTCCGATGTCGGTGGGGCTTGCTAGCCTGCGCGTCGCGGAGAGTGAGACTCGGCGGAGCGCTTGTGCGCCAAGGGGGAGGACCAGGATGGACACCATGGACGGCACGGACGCCGTGGGCACGAAGGACGCGTCGGACGGTACGGCGGCGGCCGTGACGACCGCGACCGTCACGGCGGCGAGCACCACCCGCTACCCGGTCGCGCCGGGCTACCGGGTCAACGTGCGGTCGGGCCCGGGGACCCAGTACCCGATCGTCCGCTCGCTGCCCCTGGGCGCCACGGTGGCGATCTCCTGCCAGAAGTACGGCGAGTGGATCACCGGCCCGTACGGCACCACACGGATCTGGGACTGCGTCGCGCCGGGGGAGTACGTCTCCGACGCGTACGTGCGCACGGGCAGCGACGGGCTCGTGGCACCGCGCTGCGCCTGACCCGCCCCGGCGCTCCGGGGCGACGGGGACGACGAGCACGACCGGGACGACCGGGACGACCGGGACGACCGGGATAATCGGTCCCGTGAGCGACGACGAGCAGAACCCCCGCACGGCCCGCACGGCGGACGGCACGACCGGCGGCCCCCGGCCCGAGGAGATCCGTTTCTTCGGCACGACCTGGGTCGACCACGACGGCCACTACGCGCTGCGCCGCGCCGGCCTGGCCGCCGGCTCGTTCGCCACCGCCGTCGCGGCCTGCCTCGTGCTGCGCTTCGCCTTCCAGGGGCTGCGGATCGCGGACACCGGCGGCTTCGTCGAGGGCCTGGTGATCGTCATGTTCGCGGTCTGCAGCGCCCTCGCCTGCCGCGCGACCTGGGAGGGCTTCCGGCGCCGCCCGGACGACCCGGCCCGCGAAGACTCCCTGCGCAGCCTCAGGACGATCGGCTTCGTCGGTTCGCTCCTCGCCTACGGCGTCCGCTGCCTGACCGAGGCCCCCGGCGAGGGACTGCGCCGCGCCGAGTACGAGGCGGCCCTCGCCCGGTACGAGAAGCGCCGCTCCTCCCGCGCGGGCAACCCGTCCGCCCGCAGGAAGCCCCGGCGCGGCTGACCCCGCCCCCCTCCCGCCGCCCCGGCCGGCCGCTGACCGCCCCTCGGACACCCGCCGCACCGGCACGGCCCCGGTGCGAGGATGACGCCCCGTACCCCCTCCGGCGAGGTGAACAGAGCCATGACCCAGACCGTCGCAGTCCTCGGCACCGGCAAGATCGGTGAAGCGCTCCTCAGCGGCATGATCCGCGCCGGCCGGCGCCCCGGAAACCTCCTGGTCACCGCGCGCCGCGCCGAACGCGCCGACGAACTGCGCACCCGCTACGGCGTCGAGACCGTCACCAACGCCGAGGCCGCCGAGCGCGCCGACACCCTCATCCTGGCCGTCAAGCCCCAGGACATGGGCCGCCTCCTGGAGGAACTCGCCCCGCACGTCACCACCGGCCACCTGGTCGTCAGCGCGGCGGCGGGCATCCCCACCTCCTTCATCGAGGACCGCCTCACCCCCGGCACCCCCGTCGTCCGGGTCATGCCCAACACCCCGGTCCTGGTGGACGAGGGCATGTCCGTCCTCTCGGCCGGCAGCCACGCCACCCCCGACCACCTCGCCCACACCGAGAAGATCTTCGGCGGCGTCGGCAAGACTCTCCGCGTCCCCGAGTCCCAGCAGGACGCCGCCACCGCCCTCTCCGGCTCCGGCCCCGCGTACTTCTACTTCCTGGTCGAGGCCATGACCGACGCCGGCATCCTCCTCGGCCTGCCCCGCGCCCAGGCCCACGACCTCATCGTCCAGGCCGCCATCGGCGCCGCCGTGATGCTCCGCGACAGCGGCGAGCACCCGGTCAAGCTCCGCGAGGCCGTCACCTCCCCGGCCGGCACCACCATCAGCGCCATCCGCGAGCTGGAGAACCACGGCGTACGGGCCGCCCTCATCGCCGCACTCGAAGCGGCCCGCGACCGCAGCCGCGAGCTGGCCTCCGGCAACGGCTGACCCGTTCCCGCCGGGGTCACCGGGCCCCGGCGGACGCCCCCCGCAGCACGTCCTCCGCCGTCACGACCTTCGCGAACCCTCCCCCGTGCAGGGAGATCGCCGTCGCCCGCGTCAGCTCGTCCGCGCTCGCCGCCCAGCCGTGCGGCCCCTCCAGGTCGAAGGTGTGCATCGCGTCCAGCGGGAACACCACGTCGTACCCGAGGTTCCCGCCCATCCGGGCCGTCGTCTCGTTGCACATGTTCGTCTGGATGCCGACGATCACGATCTGCCCGATCTCCCGCCCCCGCAGCCACGCGTCCAGGGACGGCTCCCCGTAGAAGGCGGAGTTCACGGACTTCGTGACCAGCAGCTCCGGACCGCTCCCCTTCCCCCGCCGCTCCGCCACGAAGTCCTTGAAGTCATTTCCTTCGTATCCGGACCGCAGCGGCGACCGTGCCCCCTCCGCGGAGTCGTGCCGCACGAAGACGACCGGACGGCCCGTCTCCTGCCACAGGTCGATCAGCGCCGCGATGTTCTCCTCCGCGGCCGGGTTGTTCCGCTTTCCCCAGTACTCCTCCTCGAAGCCCTTCTGCACGTCGACGACAACCAGCGCGGCGTTCTCGGTGATCTCCATGCTCCCGATCCTGCCGCCGTCCCCGGCCCCTTCCCAGAAGGCCGCATGCCACTGATCGATGGTTTACTGCCAGGCATGCCGCCGTCCATGCCGTCATCACCGGGGACCCGCCCCCAGCGCGTCGCCCTCCTCGCCTTCCCGGGCGTCCGGGCCTTCGACGTCGCCGTCATCACCGAGGTCTGGGGCAGCGACCGCACCCTCCGCGGTGTCCCCCCGTTCGCGCTCCACCGCGCCGCCGCCGACCCGGGCGCCCCCGTTCCCCTGCGCGGCGGCCTCTCCCTCGCCCCGGACCGCCCGCTCGACTGGCTGGACGGGTTCACCTCCGCGGACCTGGTGGTCGTCCCCGGCGTCGAGGACCCGGACGCCGACTTCCCGGCCCCCGTCCTCGACGCCCTCCGCCGCGCCCACTCCGCCGGCGTCCCGGTCGCCTCGCTCTGCGCCGGCGCCTTCGTCCTCGCCCGCGCCGGACTCCTCGACGGCCGCCGCGCCGTCACCCACTGGCACCTGACCGGGACCCTCGCCGCCCGCCACCCGGCCGTACGGGTCGAACCCGATGCCCTCTACGTGGAGGACTCCGGCATCTGGACCTCGGCCGGCACCGCGGCGGGCATCGACCTCTGCCTCCACCTGGTCCGTACGGCCCACGGCGCGGAAGCGGCGGCGACCGTGGCCCGCTCCATGGTCACGGCTCCCTTCCGTACGGGGACCCAGGCCCAGTTCATCGAGCGCCCCACCCCCCGCGCCGACCGCGACGCGGACGCCCTCGCCGCCGTACGCGCCCACGCGCTCGCCCACCTCGACGAGCCCCACACCGTCGCGAGCCTGGCCGCCCTCGCCGGCATGTCCCCCCGCTCCTTCGCGCGCCACTTCCGGGCCACCACCGGCACCACGCCTCTGCACTGGCTCGTCGCCCAGCGCGTGGCCGCCGCCCAGAAGCTCCTCGAACGCACCGACCACGCCCTCCCCGAGGTGGCCCGCCGCGCGGGCTTCGGCAGCGAGGTCACCATGCGCCAGCACTTCGCCTCCCACCTCTCCACCAGCCCCCGCGACTACCGCAACGCCTTCCGTCACCGGGCCTCCCGGACCGAGGTTGACACGGCATACCGGTCTCCGTAGTGTTCTCCGAGTTGTCCGACGTGAGCACCGACCCCGGTCGGCCCCGGACAGCCATTCCGCAAGACCTCCAGAAGCCGACAGCGCTTTGCCGCGCCGTCGCGTTTTCCGTGAGCTTTTGCGAAATGAGGAATCCGCGTTCGAAGGTTTGGGCGCAGGCCCCCGATTAGCGTCGGAGGCGGGGAATCCGCTAAAGTCTCACTCGTCGGAACGGCCCAACGGCCGGAAAGACAACTCCCGCTGACCGGGAATCAGACGCCGAAAGGATCTGATAGAGTCGGAACCGCCGGAAGGGCCCGGAGCGAAAGCGAACGGGACCGGAAAGCACCGGGGAAATCGGATCGGAAAGATCTGATAGAGTCGGAAACGCAAGACCGAAGGGAAAAGCCCGGAGGAAAGCCCGACGAGGGTGAGTACGAAGGAAGCGTCCGTTCCTTGAGAACTCAACAGCGTGCCAAAAATCAACGCCAGATTAGTTGATACCCCGTCCGGCCGGACCT